>WRIR01000012.1 GCA_009782605.1 Eggerthellaceae bacterium
AGGACCTCATGGGCCTCATCCACTGGGTGTGGACGGCCGAGCTCCAGGATGCCCCCCCGCCCCCGCCCCCGCCGGAGCCGGATGACCCCCCGCCCCCGCCGCCCCCGGCCCCGCCGGAGCAGCCCAAGCCCGCCCCCAAGACCGGGGACACGGCCGGGCTCGTGCTCTGGGCGTCCCTGACGGCCCTGAGCGGCGCGGCGCTCCTTCTCCTTGCTGTCCGCTCCAGGAGGGCGTTGCCCAAGCGCCCGGAGTGACAGGATTGTTACGGGGGCGGTGATTCATTACCTCCACCGCCCTCGTGACTGTGACAGGGGGCCGTATAGGGTGTCACATTTCATTCGCTTTCCTGGATAAGAGGATATACGAAATGTGACACCCTATACGGCCCCCTGTCACAGTCCGGCCCCCTGTCACACGGCCCGCAATCCTGACCGCCCCGGTCCGCAGCCCGCGGCTTGTCCCCTTCTTCCTGGTCTTTCCCCCCTCAAGCGAAATCTCTTTTCGCAGAGTTTGATGCTTGCGGTACAATGTCTTATGAAAGCTTTGGCAAGGACAAGGAAGCGATGGAAGAAGCGACGACAGACACCCCCTCACCCGGGGAAGAGGCCCTGCAAGACGAAAGCGCCGCCACCCCGGCGCCCGCCCGTTCTTTTGCGGACGCGATTGCCCAGGGGCAGGTCGGCCTCGGTGTCGATATCGTCGAGATATCCCGCATGAAGCGCATCCTTGCACGGACGCCGCGTTTCGCCGGGAAGGTGTTTTCCGAAGACGAGCGTGCCTACTGCGAGACAAAGGTCACGCCGGAGGTCCACTACGCGACCCGCTTTGCCGCGAAGGAGGCGGTGCTAAAGGCATTGGGCACAGGCTTTTCCGGAGGGATCGGCGTGCGCGACATAGAAGTGGGCCGGAATACGAAGGGGAGGCCCTACGTCGTCTTGCGGGGCCGGGCGAAGGAGCTTGCCGACACCTACGGCGTCCTGGAAGTCCCCCTGTCGCTTTCATACACGCACCGCGACGCCATAGCCTGCGCCATGGCTATCACCGCAGAGTCGCTTAAATCCTCCCAGGAGCGCATCGACCCCATGGAGGAACTTGCACGGCAGTTCAAGGAAGCACGGAACCTGCTGGATGAGATAGGAACGGCCAAGGAAGAGGCGGGAGGCGCGGCCGAGGAAGAATCAAAGGCCGGGCTTGAAGCCGAAGCCGCCGTTGAGCCTGGAGACGAAGGGTAGGAACACATGGAACGCTATGGCAAAGAGGGGCTTGCGGCACTTCTCCCCTGGCCCGATGCTGAAGCAAACAAGTACTCGCGCGGACGACTTATCCTGTTCGCGGGAAGCTCGGTCTATCCGGGAGCTGCCTGTTTGGCGGCATCTGCCAGCCAGCAGGCGGGCGCGGGCTACACCGAGGTCTACACGGCACCGCGGGCCGTCCAGGTCGTCCAGGTATTCCGCCCCTCCCTGGTCGTCCGCTCCTGGGAGGGCATCAACCACGAAGAGCTGCAGGCCACGCAGCAGAAGAGGCCCTGTGCCTATGTCGTCGGCCCGGGCTTCGACCTCGAAAAGAGCAGCACCGCGTCGCTTACCTATATCGTGCTCGGGAAGGCGAAGGCCCCCGTCCTCATCGACGGCGGCGCACTTTCGGCCCTGAACTCGGCAGCGGGAAGGACACTGTGCAAGAACCGCGTCGCCGACGGCTTCCCCACGATCATCACGCCCCATGCGGGCGAGGCGGAAGGCCTGCTGGTGGGCACCAACGTGCTCTTCAACGACCTTCCCGTGGTCGCCCGGGAGCTTTCTGCCCGCTACAGTGCGGTAACGGTCCTGAAAGGGCCTGTGACCTATGTGTCGGACGGCTACGAGGTCTTCGCCTTGAGCCAGGGGACACCGGCCTTGGCGAAGGCGGGGACCGGCGACGTGCTCGCGGGGATCATCGGCGCCTTCCTGGCCCAGGGGCTCGACCCCTTCGACGCGGCTATCCTGGGGACGAGCCTCCATGCCGAGGCCGGCTGCCTCGCCGCCGCCGCGCTGACCCTGCTGTGCGTCACCGCCGAGGACGTGATAGAGTACCTTCCCGAGGCCATCAGGGCCCTCGCCCCGGCAAGACGATGACCCCGGAAAGACGGTAAGGAAGCCTCCGACGTGAGTGAAGCTGATGCAGCGGCGCGGGCCGAGCGCCTTCGGAAAGAGATAGAGCACCACAGCTACCTGTACTTCGTGCAAGACGCCCCCGAGATATCCGATGCCGCCTTCGACTCGCTCATGCGAGAGCTCCGGGAACTTGAGGCGGCGTTTCCCGGCCTCGTCGACCCGGCCTCCCCGACGCAGCGGGTCGGGGGCTTCGTCGGCGACCAGTTCGCGCCCGTCACCCACAGCCACCGCATGTACTCGCTCGACAACGCGATGGACCTCGGCGAGCTCGATGTGTGGATCGACCGCCTGAAAGCCGCCTTCGGTGCCATGGTTCCCGTGGTCTGCGAGTTGAAGATCGACGGGTCGTCCCTTGCGCTCACCTATGCCGACGGCCTGCTCGTGCAGGCCGCAACACGCGGCGACGGCACGACCGGCGAGGACGTGACGGCGAACATCCGGACCATCAAGGACGTCCCTTTGCGGCTGCGCGACGAGGCCGCCGCCGCACCTGCTGCCGGCCCCGTGTCGGTCGAGGTGCGCGGCGAGGCCTACATGCCCAAGCAGAGCTTCGAGGCCTTGAACGCGGCAGCGCGGGCCGAAGACCGGGCCCCCTTCGCCAACCCCCGCAACGCGGCGGCGGGCAGCCTGCGGCAGAAGGACCCCGCGGTCACGGCCGGACGCGACCTGTCAACCTTCATATACGCGATTGCCGACGAGGCGACGCTTGCGGTATCGGGCCAGTGGGAGCTGCTTGCATGGCTGCGCAGCGCGGGCTTCCACGTGAACCCCGATGTCGCCCGCTGCGAGACCGCCGAAGAGGTCCACAGCTTCTGCGAGCAGGCGCTGGCCAAGCGCGACGAGCTGCCCTACGAGATAGACGGCGTGGTGGTGAAGGTCGATTCCTTCGCCAGTCAGGCGAGCATGGGCCACACCGCCCGTGCGCCGCGCTGGGCGATTGCCTACAAGTTCCCGCCCGAGGAAAAGACCACGCGGCTGCTCGACATCACCGTGCAGGTCGGGCGGACGGGCGCGTGCACCCCCGTGGCCGAGCTCGACCCGGTCGTGGTCGCAGGCTCCACGGTCGCCCGCGCGACCCTGCACAACCTCGACGAGGTGCGCCGCAAGGACCTGCGCATCGGCGACACGGTCATCGTCAGGAAGGCGGGCGACGTCATCCCCGAGGTGCTGGGCCCGGTGCTGCGCCTGCGCCCCGACGGCGCCGCGTCCTGGCAGATGCCGCGGGACTGCCCGAGCTGTTCTTCCCCCATCGTGCGCGAGGAAGGAGAGGTCGCCTTCCGCTGCGTCTCGATCGACTGTCCCGCGCAGTCGCTTGAGCGGCTGATGCACTGGGCAAGCCGCGGTGCGCTCGACATCGAGGGGATGGGCGAGGAAATCGTCGGTCGGCTTATCAAGGCGGGCCACCTGAGGGACGTCGCCGACTACTACCTGCTCGACGAAGGGGTGCTTGCCTCTCTCGACATGGGGCGGGTGAACGTGAAGGGCGAGCCTATCCGCCTGGGGGAGACGATGGCAAAGAAGCTCGTCGCCGCCATCGAGGCGAGCAAGGGCCGTCCCTTCGCCCGCGTCCTCTTCGGCCTGGGGATACGCCACGTGGGAAAGACCATGGCCGAGCAGATTGCCGCGCACTGCCCTTCGATAGAGCTGCTGGAACAACGTGCGCTCACCTGCCCGGTGCTGGTTTTCCTTGACCGCTACTCGGTCGACGAGCTTGAGCAGAAGACGCGCGACTGGCTGGGCACCACGAGCCGCGACCCCCTGCTCGTGTCCTCTCCGCTCCGCCCGGCATTCGAGCCCTGGACGGAGATAGAGGGCGTGAGCGTCGCCATCGTCAAGAGCATCAGGGCCTTTTTCAGGGCCTCGGACAACCGGGCCGTCATCGGGCGCCTGCGTTCGGCGGGCCTCACCCTTGAGGCCGGGCCTGAGGCCGCCGAAGGCCGCGACATGCGCCTTGCCGGCCTGACCTTCGTCCTCACGGGGAGCCTCGTGCAAAGCGGCATGACGCGCACAGAGGCGGGCGAGGCGCTTAAAGCGCGCGGCGCGAAGGTGTCGGGCAGCGTCTCGGCGAAGACGAGCTACGTGGTTGCGGGCGAGGCTGCAGGGTCGAAGTACGACAAGGCGGTCTCACTGGGAGTGCCGGTGCTCAGCGAAGCCGATTTCCTCGCCATCCTCGAAACCGGCCAAGCCCCCTCCCGCTAGCCTCTCATTGCTCCCCCCACCGTCATCGCGGGCCTGACCCGCAATCTTCAAGCAAGGGATTCGGCAGGATTGCTGATCGAGGGCGTCCCCGTTGACACCCGTCCCCGTTGACACGCTCCCTCACATGTCGACCGACAGGTCGACCCGGAACTCGGAGCCGACTATCTGGGCGTCTGCCTCTTTCAACCACGAGATGGGGTTCGGCAGGTCCTCGAAGGCACGGTGGCGGGCGGCGAGGCTGGGGGTGTAGTCCTTGAGCGCATAGATGCGGTAGTTCCCCTCTTCCGAGTGGTTGACCAGCGGCGTCCAGTGTATCTTCTCGATGCGGGTGCCGTCTGCGCTTTTCACGAAGTCGCAGCGGAGCATCCCCTCAAGCTCGTTGATGGGGTTCGGGGTGTCGTAGCGGCTCAAGAAGTCGCCCAGGGAATAGGCGACCAGCGTCCGGTTGCCCCCGGCGCCCTCGACCCAGGCAAGCGGGCCGATCACGTGGGGATGTGAGCCGAGGACGAGGTCGGCCCCGCCGTCCGCTAGCAGCTGCGCCCAGTAGAGTTGGCCCTCGTCGGGCTCGCTTTGGTTCTCGGTGCCCCAGTGCATGGCAACGATCACGATGTCGCTGAGCGCACGGGCCTGGGCGAGGTCGCCCCGGACGCGGTCCTCGGTCGCGTAGTTGACGGTATGGGAGGGGATGTCCGCCTCGTCGTAGCCGTTGATGCCATAGGTGTAGTTCAAGAACGTGAACACGATGCCGTTCTTCTCGAAGGGCTTGATGGAATAGGCTTCCTCGGGGGTGAGCGCGGTGCCCGCATAGACGACGGGCTTGTCCTTCCACAGGGCAATGGAATGCTCGATGGCTTCCTGCCCCCAGTCATAGCTGTGGTTCGTGGCGGAAGCGATAAGGTTGAAGCCCGTGTCGCAGATGGCATCGACCATGGCGTCGGTCGTGTTGAAGGAGGGCCATCCCCGGGGCCCGATCTCGTCGCCCCCGGCATGGGTCTCGAAGTTGATGTAGGCAAGGTCGGCCTTTTGGATGTAGGGCTTGATGGCCCGATAGATCGGGCGGTAGTCGTAGAGGCCGTCGCCCGTCTCCCCCGACTGGGAGTTCGCATACATTCCGATTACGTCGTCGGGGAGGTTGTCGCCCACCGCCACGAAAGAAACCCGGCTTTCATCCGTGGCCTTGGGTTTCGAGGGGGAGAAGAGGCCGGTCCGCTGCCTGCCTTCGCCGTCGGGTGCTGCGAGGGCGAGGTGGGCGCCCATGCCGACGAGGGCGAGGACAGCGCAGGCCGCCACGAGCTTTCCTGTGGCAAACGAGAAGGCGGACTTGCGGTTCGGCGCACGCCGATATGTCGGTTTGTAACCTCTAGCCATGTGGTGCACATCCCCTAGCCATGCGGTTTACATCGGTCGCATCGGTTCCATCATCCATCCGAATATTTCCATTATATCACCATATCAGGGGATTTCCCGAAGGTTACCAAAAGGTAAGGGTATCGTCATCGAAAAATTATGTTGTCCATCGGGACCGCCGCAGAGGTGGAGTATAATAGCCAACGGACCAAAAGTCAGTTTTCAGATTTCCCCTCCATCGGCCGGGCCGCGTCTGAGCCCCCTGGCGCTGGAGGGATTTTGCCGAGAGGACGGAGCGTCGGGCGCGTGAGCGAGAAGAACCAGGATATGAAGGACCTTGCCCTCCGGGCACAAAAGGAGCCTGCCGTCTTGCGGGAGCTGGTTGGGAACCTGAGCGGCGCCTCCCGCCGCCTCCGCCAGTATTCCGCTGCCTGCCTCGGCCTCGTCGCGAAGGAGGACCCCTCGCTCCTTGTCGATCACAGCGCCGACCTCATCGACGCCCTCAACCGTCCCGAGGCCCAGACGCGCTGGGAATGCCTCGACATGCTCACGATGCTGGTCAGCTTGGATTCCCGCGCCTGCGACAAGGCTATAAGCGGCGTCGAGGCGGCCCTGTTCGACGATGAGAGCGGCCCGGTGCGCCTGGGCGCCATGCGCTTCCTGTGTCGCCTGGGCTCGACGACCGAGAACCGCTCCGAGAAACTGTGGTCTTTGATAGACGAGGGCATCCAGTGCTACCATGGGGACCTCGAGTTTCCCGACATGATGGCGGCGGTGGTCGAGTTCTCGCAGGGCAAGATCGCAGCCTCGACGAAGGAGGCGCTGGCAAGCCGTATGGCCTTCGACGCCGAGAACAGCAAGGGTGCCCTGAAACGCCGCGCCCAACAGATAATAACGAACGTGTCTTAGGGGTAACGCATGCGCCGCAGGAGGACAGGTGGCTTCGCTGGGCGACATGTGGAAAAATCATGAAGAAGGACATAAGCGTAAACGGACATGCGGAAACGAAGGAGGCCGAAATGGCAAAGCACACGGTGACACTGATTCCGGGAGACGGAATCGGCCCGGAGATTATCGCGGCGATGTGCAGGGTGGTCGAGGCCGCCGGCGCCGACATCGAATGGGAGGTCGCCGACGCTGGCGCCCACCTCATGGACGAGCACGGGACGCCGCTGCCGGACTATGTCATCGAGTCCATCAAGAAGAACAAGGTCGCCATCAAGGGCCCGGTGACCACGCCGGTCGGCACGGGGTTCAGGAGCGTGAACGTGGCGTTGCGCAAGGCGCTGGACCTCTACACCAACCTGCGCCCCTCCTTCTCCCTGCCGGGCACGGGCGCGCGCTACGACGACGTCGACCTGGTGCTCGTGCGCGAGAACACCGAGGACCTGTATGCGGGGATCGAGTTCGAGGAGGGGAGCGCGGACGCGGCGGAGCTCATCGAGTTCTGCGCGGCGAAGGGCGCCGGGACCATCCGCCCGGACTCCGGCATCTCGCTCAAGCCTATCTCGGTCACGGGGAGCCAGCGCATCGTGCGCTGGGCCTTCGAGTATGCCCTCGACAACGGCCGCAAGAAGGTGACCGCCGTCCATAAGGCGAACATCCTCAAGCACAGCGACGGCCTCTTCCTGCGCGAGGCCCGCAAGGTCGCCGAGGAATACGCCGGCCGCATCGAGTTTGAGGACCGCATCGTCGACGCCTGCTGCATGGGCCTGGTGCTCAACCCCGCGAACTTCGACGTGCTCGTCCTGCCCAACCTCTACGGCGACATCGTGAGCGACCTGTGCGCCGGCCTTATCGGCGGCCTGGGGATAGCCCCCGGCGCGAATATCGGCGCCGAGTGCGCCGTCTTCGAGCCGGTCCACGGCTCCGCGCCCATCCACGCGGGCAAGAACCGCGCGAACCCGACGGCGGAGATACTGTCGGCCATCCTGATGCTGCGCCACCTGGGCGAGGAAGCGGTGGCGGACAAGGTCCTCGCGGCCGTCAGCGCCGTGCTGGCCGAGGGTGCGAGCGTGACCTACGACATCAAGCGGACGCTGACGGGCTCCACCGACGGCTCGGTCGGCACGGCGGAGTACGCCGACGCCATCATAGCGAAGCTCTGAGGCCCTTCGGGGCCGCGGAGGAAGGAAGGACGGCGATGGGGAAGGGCAATGACATGCAAAAGACGTTGAAGGCGCAGGGCCGGGACTACCGGTACTACCCGGTCTTGTCCGTGGCCGGGGCAGAGAGGCTGCCCTTTGCGCTCCTGGTGCTGCTTGAGAACGTCTTGCGGTGCGCCGAGAGCGCCGAAGAGGCGCTTCGATTCGCCGAGGCCATCGTCGAGGCGGGCAGCGCCGGGCGTACCGGCGACGAGATACCCTACAGCCCGGCGCGGGTGCTGCTGCAGGACTTCACGGGGGTCCCGGTGTTCGTGGACTTCGCCGTCATGCGCGAAGCGATGGCGGCCCTGGGGAAGGATCCCGCGAAGGTGAACCCGCAGATACCCTGCGACCTGGTCATCGACCACTCCATCATTGCGGACTTCGCAGGCGACCCCCAGGCCCTGGAAAAGAACCTCGCGCTGGAGTTCGAGCGCAACTCAGAGCGCTACACCTTCTTGAAATGGGCGCAGAAGTCCTTCGAGAACGTGCGCATCGTGCCTTCGGGCGGGGGGATTTGCCACCAGATAAACGTCGAGGAGTTCTCTCAGGTCGTCATGGTGGGGGACGACAAAACGGAGGCCGCCGACGGCAGCGCCGGCAGCAGCGGCAGCGCCGCCGACGGCAGCAGCGCCAGCGCGGGCAGCAGCAACAGCGCCGGCCTCGCCTACTTCGACACGGTCGTCGGCACGGACAGCCACACCACCACCGCGAACGGCATCGGCGTGCTCAGCTGGGGCGTCGGCGGCATCGAGGCGGAGGCCGCGGCGCTCGGGCAACCCATCACCACCCTGGTGCCCCCGGTCATCGGCGTCAAGCTGACGGGAGCCCTCGCCGAGGGTGTTTCGGCCATGGACGTGGCGCTGACCTTCGCCCAGATGCTGCGTGCGAAGGGTGTCGTCGGGGCCTTCGTGGAATGCTTCGGCCCCGGCCTTGACGCCCTGAGCGCGACGCAGCGTGCCTGCATCGCCAACATGACTCCCGAGTACGGGTGCACCTGCACCCTGTTCCCGGTCGACGGCCAGACGCTCGACTACCTGCGGCTGACCGGGCGCAGCCCCGAGCAGGTCGCCCTCGTGGAGGCCTATGCCAAGGCGCAGGGCTTCTGGAACGACCCGGCGGCTCCGCCGCGCGTGTATGCCGAGGTCATGGAGCTTGACCTCGCGACTGTCGAGCCGAGCCTCGCCGGCCCCTCCCGACCGCACGACCGCTTCGCCTGGGGCGGGGCGAAGCAGCGCTTCGCCGAGATATGCGCCGAAAGGGGGCTTGTGCGCGACGACACCGTCACGGCGCACATCGGCAACACCGTGCACGAGTTCTCGCACGGCACCCTGGCAATCGCCGCGGTTACGAGCTGCACGACGGCCACCGACCCTGCGATGATGGTCGCCTGCGGGCTGCTTGCGAAGCATGCCGCAGACCGCGGCCTGACGGCCAAGCCCTGGGTGAAGTGCATCCTTGCGCCCGGCTCGCGTGCGGCCGAGCTCCTGCTTGAGCGGGCGGGGCTTGCGGACGGGCTGCGTGCCCTCACGTTCTTCAACTGCGGCTTTGGCTGCATGAGCTGTATCGGCAACTCCGGGCCCCTCGCGCCTGAGGTGCAAGCCCTTGCCGAGGACATCGAGCTGGCGAGCGTGCTTTCCGGCAACCGCAACTTCGAAGGGCGCATATCGCCGGACGTCTCCCAGAACTACCTCGCCCCGCCGGCGGCGGTGGTCGCCTACGCCCTGGCAGGGACCGTCGACTTCGACTTTGCCACCGAGGCCCTGGGCACAGACGCTCAGGGCGCCGCCGTGTACCTGAAAGACATCTGGCCCACCGATGCCGAGGTCGCAGGGGTGCTGGCAGAGCATGCCACCCAGGAGCTTTTCGCGGCCGGCCGCGAAGGCCTCTTCGAGGGCGACCCCGCCTGGCAGGCCATCGAGGTCGCGGCAAGCGCCACCTTCGGCTGGGACGAGCACTCCACCTACGTGCGCTTCGCGCCCTACCTTGAGGGGATGCAGGCGGTCCCCGCCCCGCCCGAGCCCGTCGCCGGCGCCCGCGTGCTCGTCAGCCTCGGCGACTTCATCACGACCGACCATATCAGCCCCGCCGGCACGATAGCGCCCGACTCCCCCGCGGCGGCATACCTGCGCGAGCGCGGGGTCGCCGACGCGCAGTTCAACACCTACGGCGCCCGCCGGGGCAACCACGAGGTCATGATGCGCGGCACCTTCGCCAACGTCAAGCTGCAAAACCTCCTGGCCCAGGGCAGGCGCGGCTGCTGGACCTACGACTTCGAGGCGGGCGGCCCCGCGACCATCTTCGACACCGCGCAGCACTACCGGCAGCTGGGCATCGCCTCGGTGGTGCTTGCGGGCAAGATGTACGGCAGCGGCTCGTCGCGTGACTGGGCAGCGAAGGGCCCGGCGCTGCTCGGCGTCCGCGCGGTCTTCGCCGAGAGCTTCGAGCGCATCCACCGCTCCAACCTCATCGGCATGGGCATCCTCCCGCTCCAGTTCGAGGAGGGGCAGAACGCCGAAAGCCTCGGCCTCGACGGGAGCGAGCGTTTGAGCATTGCGCCTATCGACTTCTCCGAGGGGCTTCCCCGCCCCGCCCGGGTTGCCGTCAGCGCCCTGCGCGAGGACGGCTCCTGCCAGGAATTTACGGCGCTCGTGCGAATCGACACGCCGACCGAAGGTTGTTATAATGCCCAGGGGGGCATCCTCCCCTATGTTATACGGAGTCTCGCATCACCGAGGAAGGACTGATCGTGGCACAGGAAAAGACAGGCATCAACGCATTGCTGGACGCGCTCAAGCAGGCAGGCGCCGAATTCGACGGGGGGTCGGGCCCTTCCGCAAGCGCCGGCACCGGTGGCGAGGGGCGGGCAAGGGCCTCATCGTCCGGCGGCTCGCAGGAACCGCCGGAGATAAAGGTGAACTTCCCCTTCGGCGAACAGATGGCCCAGTGGGGCAGGCGCGCGCTGATCATTGCCGCCGTTGCCCTGGTGCTGGTCGTCGCCGGCTGCTATTGGTGGTTCCATCCGCCCATCAACATCCACAGCGCCGACACCTGGTACTTTGTCATCATCTTCATCCTGATCCCGATATTCTTCTTCCTCATGACGCGCTATCAGGCCTACCAGAAGGGCACGGCCAAGGTCACGCGCAACGAAGGGAAGGCGAAGGCCTACAGGGGGCTTTCCTACATCCCGGTCGCCATCGTGCTTGTCGGCATCCTCGGGTGGATAGCCTCGATGCCCATCTTCCCGGGCAACGCCGAGCGCTACGCGCACGTCCTGCAGACCGACCGCCTCGACTTCGCCGAGGACATCAAGGAAGTCAACTACTCGGAGGTCCCGATCATCGACCGGAACTCGGCGGCCCTTCTGGGCAACCGGGCCATGGGCATGATCCCGGAATACGTCAGCCAGTTCGAGATATCGCCGCTGTACAGCCAGATCAACTACAAGCAGAACCCGGTGCGCGTCAGCCCCTTGGGCTATGCCGACATCTTCAAATGGTGGGCCAACAGGCAGGCGGGCATCCCGGCCTACGTGCTGGTGAACATGACGACGCAAGACACCAGCATCGTCAAGCTCGACGAGGGCATCAAGTATTCCCAATCCGAGCCCCTTGGGCGCAACATCGACCGCTACGTGCAGCTCAAGTACCCCTTCTACATGTTCGACTCGAAGTCCTTTGAGATCGACGACGAGGGGCATCCGTGGTGGATATGCCCGGTGAAGCAGTTCACCATCGGCCTTTTCGGCGGCCTGACCATCTCGCGGGTCGTCCTGTGCGACGCGGCGACCGGCGAGTGCACCGACATACCCATCGAGGAATGCCCGCAATGGGTCGACCGCGTCTATCCCGCCGAGCTGGTTATCCAGCAGTACAACTGGAGCGGCGCCTACATGAGCGGCTGGCTGAACTCCTGGCTCGGGCAGCAGGGCGTCGTGCAGACGACGCCGGGGACCAGCGGGCAGCTGGGCTACAACTACATCGCCAAGGACGACGACGTCTGGGTCTATTCCGGCGTGACCTCCGCGACGGCCGACAACTCCATAGTCGGGTTCGTGCTGGTGAACCAGCGCACGGCGCAGTCGCACTTCTACGCGGTCGCCGGCGCGACCGAGGAATCGGCGATGTACTCGGCCGAAGGCCAGGTGCAGCACCTCCGCTACCGCGCGACCTTCCCCATACTGCTCAACATCAACAACCAGCCCACCTACTTCATGGCCTTGAAGGACGACGCGGGGCTTGTCAAGATGTATGCGATGCTCGACATCAAGCGCTACCAGAACGTCGCCGTCGCGGACACGGTGAGCGGCACCCAGAAGGCCTACACGCAGCTGCTCGTGACCAACGGCGTGCTGACGGAGGAAGAGGGCACGCTGCAGGCAGGCTCGGCTGAGGCGAGCGGCACCATCGTCCATATGGCGACGGCGGTCGTCGAGGGCAACTCGCACTTCTACCTGCGCCTTGCGGGCGACACCAATATCTACGACTTCGCCCTGCCCGCCCTGCTCGACATCGTCGCCTACGGGGTAGGCGACCACATCGAGTTCACCTACTTCGAGTCCGACCCGACCTTCATTGCCGTGGAGATCACCTCGGAAGCCCCTGTCGCTGTTGCGGGGGCGCCCGCCTCCCCGGGCTCGAAGGACGACGACCAGAAGAACAACATAGGGACCTGACGTGGCGGTACGTGAAGAGATCGACGCCCTGAAAGCCGAGATACAGGGCGTCTTAGGCAAGACGGAAAGCACGCAGATACTCGAAAGGCTCAAAGCCGAGGTCCTGGCCGTCATCAGCAAGGAAGAGAACCAGCAGGCGATCCTCACGCTGAGGACGGAGATATTCAACGCGATCACGGGGTCGAAGACTTTGCAGGACCTCGACCAGGTGCGCGTCAGGACCCTGGGGAAGCTGGGGATACTCACGGCCTACCTCGGCTCGATAGGCAGCCTGCCGCAGGGCGAGCGGGCCTTCGTCGGCAAGACGGCAAACGAGATGCGCGTCGCCGTCGAGGCCGCGCTCGAAGCACGCAAGGCGGAGCTTTCCGCCTTTGAGATGGCTGCCCGGATCGATGCGAGCGCGGTCGACGTCACGCTGCCGGGACGCGCCCAGCAGATGGGCACGCGCCATTTGATCAGCCGCATCACCGACGAGGTTGCCGAGATATTCCTCGGCATCGGCTACTCGGTTGCCCAGGGCCCCGAGGTCGAGACCGACTACTATAACTTTGAAGCGCTCAACGCCCCGCCCGACCACCCCTCGCGCGGCCTGGCCGACACCTTCTACGTGCGCGACCTCTCGGGCGCGGCCGCCGCGGTGACGGGCGAGAGCGACGTGCTGCTGCGCACCCAGACCTCCGGGGTGCAGGTGCGCGTGATGGAGCAGCAAAAGCCCCCCATCTATGTCATCGTGCCGGGGAAGGTCTACCGGCGCGACGTGGCCGACCCGAGCCACCTGCCGCAGTTCACGCAGATAGAGGGCCTTGTCGTCGACAAGGGCATCACCTTCGGCGACCTCAAGGGCACCCTCGACTATTTCTGCAAACAAATGTTCGGGCAGGACCGCAAAACGCGGGTGCGTGCCCACTACTTCCCCTTCACGGAGCCTTCCGCCGAGGTGGACGTGAGCTGCGGGATATGCCAGGGCGAGGGCTGCCGCTTCTGCAAGGGCACCGGCTGGCTTGAGATAATGGGCTGCGGCATGGTGGACCCGAACGTCTTCGGCTATGTGGGCATCGACGCGCAGGAATACACCGGCTTCGCCTTCGGCATGGGGGTCGAGCGTATCGCTTGCCTGAAGTACAACGTGCCTGACTTGCGTATGCTCGTCGAAGGCGACATGCGCTTCCTGCGCCAGTTCTGATTTTCCCTGTTCTCAAGCCCATAAGGATGTAAAACGATGAAAGTATCACTGAAATGGCTGAAAGAGTACGTGGCGCTGCCCGACGACGTCAAGGCGCTGTGCGATAGGCTCGACCTGACGGGCACCGGCGTGGAGGCCGTCGAGAAGACAGGCGCGGCCTTCGACAAGATAGTGACGGGGCGCATCGCCGAGAAGGCCGCCCATCCCGACTCCGACCACCTGTGGGTGACGAAGGTCGATGTGGGAGAGGCGAACCTCGGCGAGGACGGCACCCCCCAGCCGCTGCAGATAGTCTGCGGCGCGCAGAACTTCGACGCGGGCGACCACGTGGCGGTTGCCTTGGTGGGGGCCGTCTTGCCGGGCGGCGCCCAGATAAAGAAGTCAAAGCTGCGTGGGGTCACGAGCTGCGGCATGAACTGCTCCGAGCGGGAGCTGGGCTTGGGCGCCGAGCACGACGGCATCATGATCCTCCCTGCGGGAGCGCCGGTCGGCCTGCCCTTCGCCGACTATATGCAGATGGGCGATGTGGTGCTCGATCTGGAAATCACGCCGAACCGCCCTGACTGCCTGTCCATGGTCGGCATGGCGCGGGAGATAGGGGCGCTCTACAACGAGGACGTCACCTGGCCGAGCCATGAGCTTGTCGAGGTCGGTGAAGCGGCATCCGACTACGTGACCGTGGAGGTGGGCGAGGCTGCGCGGTGCCCCCGCTACACCGCCCGCGTCATCAAGGGCGCAACCGTGGGGCCGAGCCCCGACTGGCTTGCCGAGCGCGTGACGGCGGCTGGGGCACGCCCCATCAACAACGTCGTCGACGTGACGAACTACATCCTGTTCCTCTTCGGACAGCCACTCCATGCCTTTGATTTCGACAGCCTGAAAAGCCCCGACGGAAAGGCGCACATCGTTGTGCGTCCCGCCGAGGAGGGGGAGCGCTTCACCACGCTTGACGGGGAGGAACGCAGCCTGAAAGGTGACATGACCGTGATTGCCACGCCAGAGCGTGCGGTGGCGCTTGCCGGGGTCATGGGCGGCCAAGACAGCGAGGTGACCGAGGCGACGACGACCATCCTTCTTGAGGCTGCGACCTTTTCGCCTGCGCACACCAGCCGCACGAGCCGCAACCTCGGCCTTATCAGCGAGTCCTCGATGCGCTATGAGCGCGGAGTTGACGACAATCCTATTGGATTCAACACGGATTTTGCGGCGGCCCTCTTGGCGGAGGTGTCCGGCGGCGAGGTGTGCAGCGGCATCGTGGATGTGTGGCCGGTAAAGACCGAGCCGGTAAACCTGTTGTTCCACCTTGAGCGCTTCAACGCGATGGTCGGGGCCGACATCCCCCGCGAGTTCGTGTGCGAGACCCTTGCCCGCCTGGGTTGCGAGGTCGGCGAGGCCCTGGGAGAGCCGGAGTCGGCGGGCGAGCCGGGCAGAGGGCTGCACGGCAAGCAGGCAGAGGTGCTGCGGGTCGTCGCGCCCACCTTCAGGCCCGACCTTGAGCGCGAGATAGACCTGTTCGAGGAAGTCCTGCGCATCTATGGCATGGACCGCGTCGAGCCGACCCTGCCGGGCGGGCGGGGGCGCATCGGCGTGCGCAGCGTCTTTGAGCAGGCCTTGGCCACCGTCCACGCGAGCCTGCGGGCAAGCGGCCTGAACGAGACCATGACCTATTCCTTTGCGGAGCCGGGCGAGCTCGGGCGCTTGCGCATGGCCGCCGACGAGATGGGCTGTGCGGTCGAGCTCATCAACCCGATAAACGCCGACCAGTCCGTCATGCGCCAAAGCATCATCCCGGGGCTTTTGAAGTCGGTCGCCTACAACCAGAGCCATGGGGTGAAAAACATCCAGCTCTACGAGGTGGGCGCCGTGTTCTTCGGTGCCGAGGGCAAAAAGCAGCCGAAGGAGAAGCAGAAGGTGGCAGGCCTTTTTGCCGGTGCGATGGGGGAAGTCGGCTGGAACACGCAACCGGCGGGCTTCGACTTCTTCGACGGCAAAGGCGCCCTCGAAAACCTCATGCGCGAACTTGCCGTGCCCCGCCTGCGCTTCAAGGCGCTTGAAAGCGCGGAAGCGCCCCACCTGCAGCCGGGGCGTGCGGCCGCGCTCTGGTCGGGCGGCAGCCTGCTGGGTTGGGTGGGGGAGCTCCACCCGCTTGCGCTTGAGGCCTTCGACGCGGTCGCCCCCGTGGTCGCCTTCGAGCTCGACCTGGCAGCGCTTGTCAAGGCCGCCCGGCCCGCCCGCGACTACATTGACATCCCCGTATTCCCCGCGGTCACGATGGACGTGGCCCTGGTGGTCGACGAGGACGTGACCCACGAGCGGCTTTTACAGTGCATGGTGGGTGCGGGCGGGAGCCTCCTTGAGCAGGTGAGCCTCTTCGACGTCTACCGCGACGAGCAGCGTGTCGGGCAGGGCAAGAAGTCGATGGCCTACGCGCTCGTGTACCGTGCGGCGGACAGGACCCTCACCAGCGCCGAGGCCGACAAGGCGCACGAGCGTATCATCAACAAGGTCAAAGGGGCGACCGGCGCAGAGGTTCGCGGCTCGTGACGCAGTAGAGCCAGGATTATGCAAGAGAGGGCGGCTATGACACAGGCAGTTCTGCGGACGCATGCCCTGACAAAGAAATACGGCGGCTCATGTGCGCTCGACGGCGTCTCGCTCGCCGTATACGAGGGCGACATCTATGGCCTGGTCGGCCGGAACGGCGCCGGGAAGACCACCTTCTTCAAGTGCGTCATAGGGCTTTGCAGGCCTTCCGCCGGAGAGATCGAGATAGACGGCGACACGGGCAGGCTCAGTGTGTCACGCCGCCGCACGGGCTTCATGATAAGCCCGTCCTTCTTCCCCTACCTGGATCCGCGGGAAAGCCTCGAATACCTCTGCCGGGTCAAGGGGATAGCGCCTGCGGGGGAGGTTGACCGGCTGCTCGGGCTCGTGGGGCTCGCCGGGGTGAGAAAGCCCTTCAAGTCCTTCTCGCTCGGCATGAAGCAGCGGCTCGGCATTGCCGGGGCCCTGCTCGGCTCCCCCTCCCTCGTGGTGCTCGACGAGCCGATCAACGGCCTCGACCCGCAAGGGATCATCGACATGCGCGAGCTCATCAAGAACGTCCATGCCCAGACGGGGGCGACCCTCGTCGTCTCGTCCCACATTTTAAGCGAGCTCGACATGGTGGCGACCCGTTTCGGCTTCATAGAGCAAGGCGTGCTCCTTAAAGAGATCAGCCACCAAGACCTTCACGCGAGGACGAAGAAGTCGCTGGTCATCGAAGTCGATGACGTCCCGAAGGCCTGTGCCCTGCTCAACGCGGCGGGCATCGAAGGGATAGCCGCCAAGGGCGACCAGCTGGTCTTGCAGTCCCATCTTGACCGTGCGCCCTGGGTAGCCCGCATCCTCGTGAGCGGCAACATAGGCTTGAAGGGCCTCCATCGACAGGAGACGACGCTGGAAGAATACTTCATGCAGCTGGTGGGAGGCGGGCACGGTGATTAGACTGATACGCGGGGAGTTCTACCGCCTGCTCCACAAGAAGAGCACCTACCTTTACTTTGCCCTGCTTGCCGTCGGCTACTTCCTGGTTGCCTTCGTCCGCTCGGGCGGCTTCACCGCCCAGTCGGTGGTGGACGACGCGCTCAATGCCTTCGTCTTCCTGCCGGTGTTGGTCGGGGGCTTCCTGTTCGCCGCAGTCTACACCGACGACCTCAACGCAAGAAACCTTGCGGTGCTCGTGGGCTTCGGCATCAGCAAGACGAAGGTTGTGCTTGCCAAGCTTGTCTGTGCGGCAGTTCTCAATGCGGCTGCCTTCGCTCTCGTTCCCCTCTTCCATGTCGCGGTCTATGCGTTGTTCGGGTCGGCAGCGACCACGGATGCCCTTGGTTCGGTTTACGCCGTTGCCTTCAAGTTCTACCTGACGACCGTGGCATTTTCCGCACTGTCGGGAATCGTGGTATACGGCCTGCAGCGCACGACCTTCGCCGTCGTGGCCTTCGTCCTGCTTGCCTTCAACGTGGTGAGCGGCCTGGCCGCGAGCCTGTTCGGCCTGATCGACCCGGCTCTCAGGGACCACCTCATACCCGGCATCACCGACCGGATTGTATCCGGCGTGGTGTTCGGCAGCCCCGTGGCAGGGGCCCTTGTCGAGTACATCGCGTACGTGGCGTTTGCCGTCGCAGTATCGGCGGTAGTCTTCCACCGGAAGGAAATGGAGTTTTAGCCATGAAGAAGAAACCAGCCCGGTGGGTCGTTTTGGCCCTGGTAGCCGTCATTGTGGTGGCGGGGGCCTTCTGGGGACGGCAGTATTACGAGGACCGCTACGTGGGGACGGACTTTTACGCCAGGGTGCCGCTTGACTACGACATGGCTTCGGTGTCCGTGCGCAACATGGAGGGCAAGGAAATAGGGACCGCTGTCGAGTACAACCTGACAGCTTACAACGAGCAGGGCGAGGCCGTCTCCGTCTCGTTTCGGGTGCACGACCCCGACAGCGACATCAGTATCGGGGAGGAACAGCCGCAGCCCGGGGACTACCTCCGCCTCAAAGTCAGCAAGCAGCTTGTGATCAGCTGGGAGTTTTTGGATTACGCCGACGTGCCAGCCGGCGTGGTGGGTTACGCTGATTTACAATCAACGTAACCTGCGGCTTCCTGTGGCATCCGGTCTTGCCCCTTTTGCGCTTGCCTTCGCGTACCGAAGTACGCTCAGCCGCACAACGGGGCAATCTCGGGTGCCACAGAAACCCTCGCTGACTGGCGTGGATCTGGGGGACACAAAGGCTGATCAAGACAGGGGAGGGCTTAGTTGCAAACCTCTACGAGGGTGATCTCGAAGGTCAGGTCCTTGCCTGCCAGCTCGTGGTTCATGTCGAAGATTACCTCGTCTTCGGTCTTCTCCTTGATGAACACGGGGCAGGGTCGGCCCATGGGGTCGCGCAGGTAGACGGTTTCGCCAACGGGCAGCTCGTCGGCGTTGGGGACCTGTGCGAGCGGGGCACGCTGGATGAGGTCGGGGTTGTGCTCCCCGTAGGCGTCGGCCGCAGGGATGTGCACCGTCTTCGTCTCGTCGACGGACATGTCTTTGACGGCTGCGTCGAACCCGGGAATCATCTGGCCGGCGCAGCAGGTGAACTCGATAGGCTCGCCGCGGTCGAGGGATGAGTCGAACTTCGTCCCGTCGTCGAGGGTGCCGGTGTAATGTGCCTTGACCTTCTTGCCTTCGTTGCTCATAGAAGGGCTCCTTTCGTAGGTATCCAGTCCAGTCTAGCGGACTTTCCCTCCAAGTTCGATTATGTTGCAATAACTGCTAAATTTTCTCTGCCTCGTCGGCGAGGGTCCTGCGGCGGGAGACGAGGTCGTCGAGCGGGGCAAGGCAGCGGCGGTCCCGGTCGTCTAATGCCTCCTTCGCAACTGTCATAAGCCTGTCGGCGACCTCAGCGACCGGCTGCCCGTAGACCTCGGCCTCATAGCCTGCGGCCATGATGCGCTCCTTTGCCTCGCCGACAGCCCCTGCGTCCACGTCGGCGAAGAGCTCGTCGAGGGCGTCGAGGCTCGCCTCGCTGTAGAAAAGCCCCCTGATGAGCGCCGCATAGGCGATAACGAAGGGTATCGGCATCGCGTCGGCCGGCCGGATCTCGATATAGGTCTTGAGGCGGACGTCGTTGAAGAACATGGACAGGGCGTGCTCGACGTCGGCGCGCTCCATGGCGGTGTCGGCATAGATGTCGCCGAAGGCCTTGTCGGAGTAGCACCATTCCTGGCTGCTGCAGGGGACGAGGATGGCGGGCGTGTCCAGGACGTATTCGGCATAGCGCTCAAGCGTGAAGTCCCGGTCCATGACGCCGGGCACGAGGCCGCAGCGGTCGGGGTCGCACTCAAGCCATATCTTGGTGCGCACGGCCTTGTGCGGCCGCGCCTTCCCCTCGAAGACGGGCGCGTTGTCGGTGATGAGCGAGAAGACGGGCACGCAGGCAAAGGCAAGGCGCAGCTTCCGGAGGCAGTCCTCGACCGAGGAATAGTCTATCGACACCTGGGTCGAGGCGCTTCCCCGCATCATGCGTGGGCCGAAGGCCCCGATGTCGCCCAGGTAATAGTTCATGAACTTGTAGCGGCGCTTGGGGATGAGCTCAAGCTCGCTCGCGACGGCGGTGGGGTGGTAGCCGACGAGCAGCGCGCGCTGGCCGACGGGCGCAAGGAGGCGGGCGAGCTTTTTGCTGAAGGCATCGAAACAGGCCGAGGCCTCGGCGAGGTCGGTGAAGGGGCCCGCCGAGAGCTCAAGCTGGCCGGCGGGCTCAAGCGTGACGGCCTCGCCGGGCCGCGTGAGGCCCAGTATGTCGCCGTCCGCGTCGCGGATGGCCTGCGGGTAGTCCCCCCGCAGCTGCTCAAGCAGCCAGCGGACCCCCTGCTCGTCGGTGTAGCCCACGGGCGCGAGGCCCGGGTCGCGCACGATGATGTGCTCAAGCTCGATCCCCAGCTTCTCCGGGTGCGCGGTGATGCCGCTTTCGAAGCAGGCGACCAAGGCGGCAACGTTGTCTTTTCGGGCGGGCTGGCCCGCGTGCTGGCAGGGCGCCTGGCATGACGGTTGGTCCGACACCCGGCCCGGCTCCTGGTCCGAGGCCTCGCCTGCAGCGGCTGCTGTTCTCGTGTGATTCATATAACGGACTCCTGAAAGCGGGTGCAATGCGTCCCATACTACCATTACCGAGGGGAAATACCTTCATATTATTGACACTTTGCCGTGATTTTACGATGGCTACCTATTGCCAAATCCCCCATTCTTTCATACGATGATTTGGGTATTTTGTGAAGAAGGTATTGACGGGGGAAACCCCTCATTAAGGAGCGTGATGAGAAAGGCAGGAATAGTCGGCGCGGCAGGCTTTACGGGGGCCGAGCTCATGCGGCTTTTGCAGGCGCACCCCGATTTTGAGCTTCATGCCGTCACTTCCGACGCGCTGGCAGGCACCCCGGTGGCATCGGTGAACCCGACCTTTGCCGGTTCGGGCGGCCTGTGCTTCTCTGCCCACGACGACGCCCGGCTCTTTGAGTGCGACGCGGTCTTCCTCGCGGTCCCCCATACCGTGGCGCTCGACTTCGCGCCGCGGCTGCTTGCGCACGCGGTCTCGGTGTTCGACCTGTCTGCCGACTACCGCCTGCGCGACCCGGACGCCTATGAGAAGTGGTACGGGAAGAGGCACACGTCCCCCGAGCTCTTGGTTTCTGCCGCGTTCGGCCTGCCCGAGCTTTTCCCAGACGGGCTGCTCGACGCACATAGGCGCTGCGCCCAGGGGGAAGCCGTGCTCGTGGCCTGTGCCGGATGCTACCCGACTGCCTCGACGCTTGCGGCCTTCCCTGCGCTCCAGGCGGGGATCGTCCGTCCGCCTGTCATCATCGACGCGATCTCCGGGGTGACCGGCGCGGGGAAGACGGCGAACGAGCGCACTCACTTCTGCTTTGCGAACGAGAGCCTTGAGGCTTACAACATAGGAAAGCACCGCCACACCCCCGAGATAGAGCAGATACTCGGGCTTCCCGGCCAGGTGGCCTTCACCCCGCACCTGGCCCCCTTGAACCGTGGCCTGCTTGCGACGGTGTACCTGCCGCTTGCGCACGACGCCGCCTCGCTCGGCGGCATCGAGGGCATCGGGCAGCTCTACCAGGACTTCTACGAGGGATCCCCCTTCGTCGAAGTGCTCGGCCAGGGCGTCCTGCCCAAGACCGCGTCGGTGGCGGGAAGCAACCGGGTGCATATCGGGCTCGCCTTGCAGGAGCCCGCCAACATGCTCGTTGCGGTGTCGGCGATAGACAACCTGTGCAAAGGGGCCTCGGGCCAGGCCGTCCAGTGCGCCAACATTGTGTTCGGGCTGGCAGAGGACCGGGGCCTTGCGGCCTTGGCCTGCTATGTGTAAGGATGCGCAGAGGATGACGGCGACCAGGAAAACGACAAGGGCCACCGAGGCGCTACGGGCGCCCTACCGTGTAGTCGAAGGCGGCGGCGTCGCATCTGCGCGGGGCTTTTCCGCGGCGGGTATCCATGCCGGCTTCAAGAAGGAGGCCGAAAGCCTCGACCTGGCGCTCGTCCTCGCGGATGCGGCCTGCCCGACAGCGGCGGTGTTCACGAAGAGCGTCTTCTGCGCGGCACCGGTGCTCGTGTCCCGCGAACACCTCGGCACAGCATCCTTCGGCCATGCGCGGGCCATCCTCATGAACTCGGGCAACGCCAACGCCTCGACAGGGCAGCCGGGCATCGAGTACGTGCGCGAGAGCACCCGGAAGGCCGCCGAGGCAATCGGCTGTGAGCCCCGCGAGGTGCTTATGGCCTCCACGGGCGTCATCGGGGTCTTTATGCCGCCCGGCCCCCTCGAAGAGCATATAGCCCCCCTGCTGGGCTGCGCCTCGCACGCAGGCGGCCATGCGGCCGCCCGGGCCATAATGACGACCGACACCCATCCGAAGGAGTGCGCGGTCTCATACGTGAGCGCCGACCCCGCATACGAGGGCAGGGAGTTCACGGTTGGGGGCATGGCCAAGGGCTCGGGCATGATAATGCCCGACATGGCGACGATGCTTGCGGCCCTTACGACCGACGCCCCGCTCGACCCGGCGCTCGCCTACTGGGCGCTCAAGGCGGCGGCCGACACGAGCTTCAACAAGGTCACGGTCGACTCGGACACGTCCACCAACGACAGCTGCTTCCTCATGGCAAGCGGCCAGGCCGCGCCTGCTGCGGACGGCTTCGCCCCCTTTGCGGAAGGCTCGCCCGCCTACTGCGAGCTCGCAGGCGCCCTTGAGGCGGTCTGCATCAGCCTCGCACGCCAGATAGCCGCAGACGGGGAAGGGGCGACCCGCCTCGTGACCGTCAACCTCAGGGGTGCTGCGGACGAGGCCGATGCGGACAGGGCCGCCCGCGCGATAGCGAACTCCCCGCTTGTGAAGACCGCGGTGTTCGGCCACGACGCCAACTGGGGGCGCATTGCCATGGCAGTCGGCAAGTCCGGCGCGCGCTTTCGCCAAGAGGACGTCGTGATAGACCTCATGGGCCTGCCTGTCTGCCAAGGCGGGCTGTCGGTGGCCTTTGACGAAAAGGAGGCGCTGCGGCGCTTCGAGGCGCCCGAGGTCGTCATCGACGTCGACCTGGGTGCCGGTCCTGCGGCTACCACCGTGTGGACCTGCGACCTGACGCACGGTTACGTCACGATAAATGGAGATTACCGGACATGAAATACGCAAAGGATACCAGGCCGGCGGGCCACAAGGACGATACTGCGGAAGTCATTATCGAGGCGCTTCCCTGGATCAAGAACGTCACCGGCAAGACCGTCGTCATCAAGTACGGCGGCTCTGCCATGGTGGACAAGGAGCTGCAAGACCACGTCGTGAGCGATATCGTCTTGCTGAAGATCATCGGCGTGAACGTCGTCATCGTCCACGGCGGCGGCCATGCCGTTACCGAAATGATGCAGCGCCTGAGCATGCCGGTGGAGTTCAAAGGCGGCCTGCGGGTCACTTCCGACGCAGGCATGGAGGTCACCAAGATGGTGCTCGTCGGCAAGGTCAACCAAGAGCTGGTCGAGGCCGTCAACGAGCACGGGAACCTTGCGGTCGGGGTGTCGGGCAGCGATGCCGGAACCATCCAGGCCCGGCAATACGACCCGGAACTGGGGCGTGTCGGCACGATAAGCGGCATCAGCTCGACCTACCTTGAGGACCTGATCGCCGCCGACTACATCCCGGTCGTCGCGTCCATCGCGCGTGGCGAGGACGGGGGCTTCTACAACGTGAATGCCGACATGGTGGCCGGGGAGGTCGCCGCAACGCTGGGCGCACACAAGATAATCTTCCTGACCGATGTCGACGGCCTCTTCGAGGACTTCGACGACAAGGACAGCCTCATCTCGAACCTGACCCTGTGCGAGGTGAAGGCCATGCTTGAGGACGGGTCGGTCTCGACGGGCATGATCCCCAAGTTGAAGGCCTGCATCAGCGCCCTTGAGGCCGGCGTGTTCCGCACCCACATCATCAACGGCACGGTGCCGCATTCGCTGCTCTTGGAGCTCCTGACCAATATCGGCATCGGGACCACTATGCATTCCACGGATGAGGCCTGCGTTTTCGATGCTCATCCTCTTGGTAATTTCGCTTCAAAACTTTTTGAGAACAGGTGATGATTATGAGTCTTGAAAGACAACAACAGCTTGAAGCCGCCTATGTCATGCCCACCTTCGCCCGCAAGCCGGTCGAGTTGAGCTTCGGCGGCGGCATGTATGCCTACGACGCGGAAAAGAAGCCCTACCTCGACTTCATCGCAGGCATCGGCGTCTTGAGCCTCGGGCATTGCCACCCGATGGTCGTCGAAGCGCTCTCGAACCAGGCCACAAAGCTCATCCATGTAGGCAACTACTACTACATCGAGAACCGCGGCGAGGTTGCCAAGATGATCTCGGACCTCTTGAGCGAGACGGACGAAGTGACCGAGGCCGACGGGAGCGAAACAGAGGTCGATCTACTCGACTTAGGCGAGAAGGTCGATATGGCCGACTTCGTCGAGGTGGATGCTGTTCCAGCCGATGCGGACGATGCGGGCAGAACCGCCCAGGCGGGCTCGGCAGGCGCGGCGGACAGGGCAGCTTCGGCGGGCCAGGTGTACAAAGCGGGCCCGGCAGGCTCGGCAGGCTCGGTGGACGGGGCTGTCGCAGCCGCTGTTATCGAGCCGACTGCCAAGGTTAAGATGATCACCAGGGCCGAGGCGATTGCCAAGGCCAAGGCGGCGGTCGAGGCGCGGGCGGCTGCTGTGGCCCTGACCGAGGCGACCGCAAAGGCCGCAGCAGCTGAAGTGGTCGAAGTGGCTGACGTGGCCGCAGCGGTTGAGGCGGCCGTGCGGATAGATGTGCCCCGTGCCGTTTCGGCCGAGGTACTCGCCGCCGACGAGATAGACAGGACCCTCTTCATCGATGCCGTGGTCGCGGGTGTCAAGACCCTGACCAAGGGGAAAGGCGAGACCTCGTCTGTCACCGCCAAAGCTGCCGCCAAGGCCGCCGACACCGATACCGCTACTGAGACAGGCATCGATGCCGACGCGGTCGCCGCCAAGGCTGCCGACGCCGCCAAGGCTGCCGACGCCGCCACCGCCAACACCGACATGGTCGTCGCGAAGGACGTAGACGAGCCCCCTGTGACCTTCACCGCCCCTCCGGCGGGCGACCTGGTTGCCGTGCAACTGCCCGCCGAAGACGCCGACGCCGCCGTGCAGCCGCCCGCTGCCGACGCTGCCGACGCGGCCGTGCAACCGCCCACCGCCGACGCCGCCGCCGTGCAGTCGCCCGCTGAGGGCGCGACCGCCGCCGTGCAGCCCGACACGTGGAAGACCTTCTTTGCGAACTCGGGCGCCGAGGCCAACGAGTGCGCCATCAAGCTCGCGCGCGCCCATGCCAGGCATCAGGGCAGGAAGTCCCGGGAAATCCTCACCTTCCGGGGAGGCTTCCACGGGCGGACGCTTGCCGCCCTGGCAGCGACCAGCCAGCCGGCGAAGCAGGAGAAGTTCGCGCCGCTCCCGAAGGGCTTCGCAAACATCCCCTTCAACGACATCAACGCCCTTGAGAAGGTATTCAAGTACGCCTCGGGCCTCATCTGCGCCGTCATGGTCGAATGCGTGCAGGGCGAGAGGGGCGTGTACCCCTGCTCTCCCGAGTTCCTGCGGTCCGTCGAGCGCCTTGCCCATGAGAACGGGGCGCTTCTCATCTGCGACGAGATTCAGACCGGCATCTACCGGTGCGGGTCGAAGCCCTTCGCATTCCAGCGCTACGGCATCCAGCCCGACATCGTGACTATCGCAAAGGGGGTCGCGTCAGGGTTCCCGACAGGCATGTGCGCGGCACGCAGCGAGGTGGCGGACCTGTTCGAGCCGGGCGACCACGGCACGACCTTCGGCGGGTCGAACCTTGCCGTCGCGGCCACAAAGGCGACGCTTGAGGCCCTTGCCACCACGGGGGTCACGGGCCGCATCGAAGAGACGGGGAACTATCTGCGCGAGGCGTTGCGGGCCCTGCCCCAGGTGACCGAGGTTCGGGGGATGGGCCTTATGACGGCCTGCGACCTGGACAGGCGGCTGAGCGCGCCCACTATCGTCGAGCAAGGCCTCGAAGCAGGGCTCCTGCTCAACGCGACGGGGCCGCAGACCCTCCGCTTCCTCCCGCCGCTCATTTGCGAGAAGAAGCATGTCGACGAGATGATCGAGAAGCTGCAGGCAGTTTTGGGTCAGTATGACGCGGAGCAGGACGAGGAAGCCCTGTGACCCTCCCCGGCTCCTTTCAGGGCGGGGCACAGACCAGCATCACGGACCCGCAGGCCCGAGCGACGGCTGCACAGGAGCCCCCGTGCAGCCACTCACGGGGCGGCGAAGCGCATGAAAACAGGGGTATTCGCGTGCCGCCCGCCCGTCGTCTGTGCCGAGTTGTGAATTTCACTCAAAAACCACGAAACTGTGCCATAAATGTGGTATCGTGGTAACAATAAGGAGCATTGCAGTTTCTTGCATATTCTGATAACCTTGATAAGGTTGTACTCGTCTTTAAGAGGTGGGAATACGGTTCTGTGATAAGAAAACGCCAACAAAGACATGATGTCATACGCCATATCGTACGGAGCTACGATATCAGGACCCAAAGAGACCTGGCCGAGCGGCTTCAAGCTGCTGGTTATGAGTGTACCCAGGCAACTATATCCCGAGACATTATGGAGATGGGGCTCATCAAGTCGCAGGAGGGCTGTTATGCGCTCCCCGAGGAAATCCGCCTCCAGCGGATGGTTTCCGAACTGGTTGAAGAGGTCCATGCTGCAGGCAACATGGTTGTGGTGAAGACTTATTCCGGAGGGGCAGCGGGCGTGTCTGCCGCACTTGACCGGGCAGACCTCAAGGGCGCCCTCGGAACCGTCGCCGGCGACAACACCATTTTCCTGGCGGCCGAGAACCCCGAAGCGGCCGAGAACATCCAAGCCGCCATTGACCGACTGCGACGACGTTAGTCGTCTATACTGTTTCTGGGGCCGCTGCGCCCCACCACCCACCCCGTACTACCCCGTGTTGCCCAAGGTCGGTTTCGCGCCTTGGACTGAGAGGTGAGAGCCTGTGCCGGGCACAGGCACCCGAAAGGTTTGGCGAGGTTGCCGCAGACGGCGAGACCGCAGGCGGGAAGACCGACAAGGCCTCTCGGACCTCAATATAAAACGAAAGGATCCCAAGAAAGGTGTTTGACATGGCAAAAGACAAAGTGATACTCGCATATTCGGGCGGGCTGGACACGTCGGTGTGCATCAAATGGCTCCAAGAAGAATACGGGCTCGACGTGATCGCCCTCGTAGGCGATGTGGGGCAGGAGCACGACGGCCTGCAGGCCATCAAGGAAAAGGCTTTGAAGAGCGGCGCTGTTGCCTGCGAGGTCATCGACATGAAGGAGGAGTTCGTCAACGAGTACCTCACCAAGGCGATTGCCGCCAACGCCATGTACGAGAACAAGTACCCGCTGCTCTCGGCGCTGTCCCGGCCGGTCATCTCGAAGTACCTCGTGGAGGCGGCCCATCAGCACAAGGCGAAATACATAGCCCACGGCTGCACGGGCAAAGGCAACGACCAGGTCCGCTTCGAGTCGAGCGTCTCGGTGCTCGACCCGACGCTGAAGGTCATCGCCCCGGTCAGGGAATGGGACTTGAAGACGCGCGCGGAAGAGATCGAGTGGGCCCAGGCGCACGGGATAGACGTTCCGGTGACGAAGGACTCCCCCTATTCCATCGACGACAACCTCTGGGGCCGCGCAATCGAGTGCGGGGTCTTGGAGGATCCCTGGAACGAGCCGCCTGAGGACATCTTCACCATCACGGCCTCCCCGCTTGAGGCACCCGGTCAGCCCGAGTACGTCGAAGTCGAGTTCAAGGAGGGCATCCCTTGTGCCCTCGACGGAAAGGCGATGAGCTTCCTCGACATCATCTACGAGCTGAACGCCCTGGTCGGAAAGCACGGCTTCGGGAGGATCGACATGATAGAGAACAGGCTCGTCGGGGTCAAGAGCAGGGAATGCTACGAGGTCCCCGCCGGCCTTGCGCTCATCATGGCCCACCGGGCGCTTGAGGACCTCTGCCTTGAGCGGGACGTGCTCCACTACAAGCTCTCCATCGAGCAGAGTTGGGCGGTCGCGGTCTACAACGGCCAGTGGTTCTCGCCGCTCAAGAACGCCCTCGACGCCTTCTGCGCCACCACGCAGGGGGACGTGAACGGCACCGTGAGGCTGAAGCTCTTCAAGGGCTCGTGCCTCGTCGTCGGCTCAAAAAGCGTCTCGTCGCTCTACGACTACGCCCTTGCCACCTACGACAAGGAAGACGCCTTCGACCATGGGGCAGCCAAAGGCTTCATTGCGCTGCACGGCCTTTCCACCAAGGTCTGGGCGATGAAGCAGCTGGAGCGCAAGGCCAAAGGAACGAGCGCCGACAAGGCTCTTTCCGGCATGTGAGAGACCTAAGAGGAAGGAAGGACCCCCATGGCACTGTGGTCAGGGAGGTTTGAGCAGGGTGTCGATGCCTTCACGCAGGAATTCGGCGCCTCGCTTGCGGTAGACCGGGTGATGTACAAGCAGGATATCGCCGGCTCGCGGGCCCATGCCCGCATGCTTGCGGCCCAGGGGATCATCACAGACGAGGATGCGCTGCGGATTGTCGAGGGGCTTGCCACGATCGAGCATGCCATCGACTCCGGCGACTTTGTCTTCGACGTCAACGACGAGGACATCCACATGGCTATCGAGAAGGCGCTGACAGAAGCCATCGGCGACCCCGGTGCGCGCCTCCATACCGGCCGGAGCCGCAACGACCAGGTTGCGACCGACACAAGGCTCTACGTGAAAGAGCTGCTCCGTTCGCTCATGGGGCACAACGCCGCCTTGAGGGGGACCTTGCTGGCCCAGGCAAAGATCCACCTCGGAGTCGTCATGCCGGGCTACACCCACCTCCAGCATGCGCAGCCCGTCCTGTTCTCCCACCACCTGCTTGCCTATTTCTGGATGCTGGCCCGCGATCACGCCCGCCTTGAGCAGGCTTATCGTTCCGCAGACCTGTGTCCTTTGGGCGCGGCCGCCCTCGCGGGGACGAGCTACCCGCTCGACCGGGAGACTACCGCCGGGGAGCTCGGTTTCGCCGCAGTGTCGCCGAACTCGCTTGATGCCGTGTCCGACCGCGACTACCTGCTCGATTTGTGCTATGCCTGCTCGGTTTCGATGGTCCACCTCTCGCGGCTGTGCGAGGAGCTTATCCTGTGGTCAAGCTCCGAGTTCGGCTTCATCACGCTTGCCGACTCGTTCTCGACCGGCTCTTCCATCATGCCCCAGAAAAAGAATCCCGACTTCGCGGAGCTCGTTCGGGGAAAGACCGGACGGGTCGTAGGTGACCTCGTCGCCCTGCTCATGGTCTTGAAGGCGCTACCGCTTGCTTACAACAAGGACCTCCAGGAGGACAAGGAGGGTAGCTTCGATGCGGCGAAGACCCTGGCAGACGCGCTTGTCTGCATGGAGGGGATGCTTGCCACCATGCAGGTCAACGCCGAGGCGATGCGGGCCCAGGCCCAAAAGGGCTTCCTTGCGGCGACCGACGTCGCCGACTACCTGGCGAAGCGGGGGGTGCCTTTCAGAGAGGCGCACGAGGTCGTGGGAAGCCTCGTCCTGCTGTGCGAGAAGCGGGGCTGCGGCCTCGAAGACCTCGCCCTTGAGGACTTTCAGCAGGCGAGCAGCCTGTTCGAGGCCGACATCGTGGGCTCCCTCGACATCGAGGCCATCGTTGCTGTGCGCAACACCTTCGGGGGGACGGGACATGAGGCCGTAAAGGCCCAGATAGCGCTTGCCGAGGAAACCCTGGCATCGCAGGGCCCCGAAGGGCTGTGAGCCGCTGAGAAGGGCTGCGAGTCCCCGTGCCCCCCGCGAAGGAGTGAGCCTCTGTAAAGGGCCGCGAGCCCCCAATGTGAGCTTCTGGTTGTTCGAGGCTGTTTGCCCCGGTTGCTTTGTGGTGCCTGGGGTTTTCCTCACGGTTTCCCCACAGAATTCTTGCTTATTGGCGAATACCGCCGCGGGAATGATACAATACGCAAAAGACTTGGAGGTGAGCCGTGGCATCGCGATCGCTTAAAAACAGGGAAGGCATCAAGAAGAAGCACCCCATCGTGGGCCTCTTGGTGGTTTTTGCGGTCCTTGCGGGGCTCGGCATCTCGGCGGTCGTCGGCGTGTACGCGCTGGGCTCTTCGTGGCTCGAAGACCTGCCCGATTACAAGGACGTCTCCCTCTACAACAGCGCCCGGAAGACCGAGGTGTACGCAAACGACGAGACCACCTTGCTGGGCGAGTTCTATATCGAGAACCGCATACCGGTCACCCTTGACGATATCAGCCCCTATGTGCTCGATGGCACCATCGCCACCGAGGACGAGCGCTACTTTGCCCATGAGGGCATCGACCTGTGGGGCATCGGGCGTGCGCTGTTCGTGAACATGGGCGGCGGCAGCCTCGAGGGCGCCTCCACTATCACCCAGCAGTTCGTGCGTGCAACCGTGCTCAATGACGAGGCGACCGACATCTCGTTCAAGCGCAAGGTGCGTGAGATGTATATCGCCGTCAAGCTTGAGGACATATACTACAAGGACGACCTCCTGCTCATGTACCTCAACACCATCAACTACGGGCAGAACGCCTATGGGATAGAGGCGGCGTCGCAGACCTACTTCTCGAAGCATGCCATCGACCTGAGCCTTGCGGAGGCGGCCGCCTTGGTGGGAATCCCGCAGTCGCCGACCTACAACAACCCCGTGGACAACTACGACTACTGCCTGAAGCGCCGCGACCACGTGCTTGAGCGCATGCTCACGGCCCACCGGATCAACCAGGCACAATACGACGCTGCCCTTGCCGAGCCCCTCGTGCTCAACGTGCAGAATAGGCCCATGGACGGGATATACCTCTACCCCTACTTCACCACCTATATCCGCGACACCCTGGTCGAGCAGTATTCCATGGACGAGATATTCAAGGGCGGGCTGAAGGTCTATACCACGCTCGACCTTGGCATTCAGGCAGAGGCGGAGCGTGCGGCCCGGAACAAGGAAGAGGCCATCGACGACGACCTGGAAGTCGCCATCACCGCAGTCGAGCCGGACACCGGCTATATCCGTGCGATGGTGGGTGGCAAGGATTTCTACAATAACGACCAGTACGGCCAGTTCAACCTTGCAACGCAGGGCATGCGCTCCTGCGGGTCGTCCTTCAAGACCTTCACCCTGGTCACGGCGCTCGAGGAAGGCATCTCGCCGACTACGAGCATCAGCTGCTCGGCACGGGTGCAGCTGGGCGACTGGACGCCGGAGAACTACGGCGGCAGCGAATACGGGACCAGGTCGATCGCGGGGGCCTTCGAGGTCTCCTCAAACACCGCCTTCGCGCGGCTCATCATGGCGCTCGGCCCCGAGAGGGTGGTCGAGACAGCCTACCGTATGGGAATCCAGTCCGAGCTGAGGCCGCTGCCTGCTGTCACGCTCGGATCGGTCGAGGTCTCGACTGCCGAGATGGCGGGCGCATACGCGACCATCGCCACAGGCGGCATCCGGCGCGACGTGACGGGAATCAAGTATATCCTCGACCACACCGGCGAGGTCATCTACCGGGCAGACACGACGGGGGAGCGGGTGCTCTCGCCCGAGGTCGCCTATGCCGCGACCGAGGTCATGAAAGGCGTGGTCCTGCGTGGCACGGGAACGGCCGCGAACTTGTGGAACGGGCAGCCGGTAGCGGGCAAGACCGGGACCTCCGAGAACTACCGCGACAGCTACTTCGTCGGCATCACCCCGCAGCTCTCAGTGGCTATCTGGCTGGGGGCCCGCGAAGAGCGCTCCATGCCCCCGGCCTATACGGCATCGAGCGTGTTCAGCGACTTCGTCGGCGCGGTGCTCAACGGGCAGCCGATACGCGATTTCCCGCAGGCTGCCAACCCTGTCTATCAGCCCTTCGTCAACGCCTCCCTCAATATCGGCTCCGGCGGATACAGCGACGGCAAGAAGGAAGAGGACAAGAAAAAGAAGGAAGAAGACAGGAAGCAGAAGGAAGAGGACAAGAAGAAGAAGGAAGCGGAAGCAAAGAAGAAGGAAGAGGACAAGAAGAAGAAGGAAGAAGAGGCCAATAAGAACCAAGGCGGCTCCGGTGGCGGCTCCGGCTCCGGTGGAGGCGGCTCCGGCGGTGGGGGTTCCGGCGGCGGAGGCGGCTCCGGCGGAGGCGGAGGCTCTGGCGGCGGAGGCGGGGGCTCCGGTGGAGGCGGCGGCTCTGGCGACGGGGCCAACGACACCAAGCCGCCAAGCGGCGGCTCCGGCGACGGCGACGGCGGCGGAAGCGGAGGCGGCAGCTCCGGCGACGACGGCGACGACGACTAGGACGGTGGCGGGCGTGGCCCTGCCGCAGGCAGCCATCACATCTTACACAACCACCGCCGCGTCTACGGGATGCGGCGGTTTTTTATGGTACAGTAGCGTCTGTCGGTTTTTTGAAAGGTGATTATGAAGAAGTATCTTCCTTTACGTTGGGCGGCCTCCCTCGCCTTGGTGGCGGTAATGTTGGCAGCCCTGGCCTCATGTATGATGTCCCCCGATGATCCCGCGGCCGACGAACGTGCCGCAAACCGGGACTACCTCGCCTCGGTCAACCGTGTCATAAGCGCTTTGACGACCGATCTGGAGCGTTTCAGCGAGGCGGTGTCCCAGAGGGATGTCGTGGGCATGAACGCCCAGGCGGACAGCGCCTCCCGTTCGATTGACGAGCTGTTGAGGCTTGAGCCGCCGAGCGGGCTTGTGGACGTCCATACGGAACATGCGAAGGGGTGCCGCGAGCTGCGGGATGCCCTGGACGCCTATCGGGCCCTTTTTGCGGAAATCGATGCAGCAACCGAGGCCCGGCCCTTCGACTTCTCGACCTATGAGCCACGGGTATCGAACATCCAAAAAGCCTATGAGAAGGGCATCTCTCATTTGGAGAAGGCAGACCAGCTTTTGACGAGCCTTGTCGATCCGGAAGCGGACGCGGGCACAGAGGCAGAATAGCCCTTCTCGCCACCGCGCCACCCGCCTTCTTGCTGCGTTTACCGAGAAGGCTTATATCAGGGATCGGGGGAGTCCGGGTCAGGGTCCTGCTCGGGGTCGGGCTTGGTATCGGGCTTGGCGTCAGGCTTGGGTGTCGGCTCCGCCTTGCTGGGGTCCTTGCCCTTGGAGACGATGATAATGACCGTGTCGTCGGACACCTTCTGGCTGATGACCTTTCCCGCAGGAACGGTGTTCGAGTATTCTTCGACCATCTCGTACTCGAAGCCCTCCAGTGCGGCGATTGCCTCTTCAAGCGTCATGCCGTCCACCTTCGGCGCATTATCGGTACCCGTGTCAAAGAGGCCCTTCTGTTTCTCGTTGAAGGGGTTGTTGTAGGGCGGGTCCACCGCTGTGTCGAAGTTGACTATCTCGCGGTCCTCCAAGGCCATGGTCATGAAGTTGTGCCACACGCCCGAGGCGGTGAGCGACTCGGGCATGGTTCGCTCTACCTGGGGGGCGCCTATCCAGACGGCGCAGGAGAGCTGGGGTGTATAGCCGCACAGCCAGCTGTCGCGCCAGTCTTCCGACGTGCCGGTCTTGCCGGCACAGGGCTGCCCGCTCCAAAGGCCCGAGCCCGATGCGGTGCCCTCGGTGAAGACGGTCTGCAAGACCCGCGTGGCCGCGTAGGAGACCTCGGGGGTGAGTATCTGCTCGGGGGCGTCCTCATGATGGTAGATGATGTCGTCGTTGTGGTCGATGACGGTGGTGATGGCGACGGCGTTGCGTTTGATCCCGCCCGTTGCGAGTGTCGCGTAGGCGTTCGCCATCTCAAGCGTGTTGACCCCGTAGGCGCCGAGCGTGATAGCGTCGCCCACGCCCAGCACGGCTTCATCCGCTGAAAGGTTGACGGTTCCGGTGTCCACGGACACGATGCCCATGCGGCGGGCGGTCTGGTAGACCTCCACGGAATCAACCTCCTGCACCAGGCGGGCATAGCCGGTGTTCGAGGATATGGCGGTCGCTCCCTGGATGGTCCGAATGCCGTAGCTCCCCCCACCGTAGTTCTCGACCCGCCAGCCGTTGATGTCCACCGGAGAGCTGCAGTCGATCTTTGTTGACGGGCTGATGCCTTGTTCGATGGCGGTGACGAGGGTGAAGACCTTGAAGGAAGAGCCAGCGTGCCGCGCTGCCTGAGTGGCCAGGTTGAACTGGCCGTCAGCCTCGTCATAGAAGTTCCGGCCACCCACCATGGCGAGGATATAGCCGGTCGAGGGGTCGACAGCAGTGAGCGAGACGTCGAGGTCGTCGTCCATGAGGGCGTACTGTTCGGCGGTTGCCTGTTCGGCCTTGTATTGAAGGGTGGGGTCAATGGTCGTGTAGATGGTCAGGCCGCCCCTGAAGACCTCGGCCATCGTGAATTGTTCGATAAGCTGTTCGCGCACATAGCTGGTGAAATGAGGGAAGGCATAGATGCCGTTGGGTGCCTCTGCCGGCGCGGGGTTGAGGGCCAGCGGCTCGGCGACAGCAGCGTCGTGCTCTTCCTGGGTGATTATCTTGTTTGCGAGCATGCGGCTCAAGACGTGGTTCCGGCGATCGAAGCAGGCATCGGGGTTCGTCTTGGGGTTAAGGTAGTTGGGCGACTGCGGGATGCCTACCAGGGTCGCCGCTTCGACCAGGCTCAGGTCCAAGGCGGACTTCTGGAAGTAGTTGCGTGCGGCAGCCTCTATGCCGTAACAGCCGTCGCCGTAGTTGATGGTATTGAGATATATCATCAGTATCTCGTCTTTTTCATGGATCTTCTCAAGGTTGATGGCAAGCTGGGCTTCCCGTATCTTTCGCTTGAGGGATATCTCGTTCGCCTCGTTTGACAGCAGCGTCGCACGGACGAACTGCTGGGTGATGGTGGAGGCGCCTTCAAGCTCGCCGCCCTGCAGGTTCACGTACAGGGCGCGGGCGATGCCCTGGGGGTCGACGCCGTTGTGCTCGTAGAAGCGCTCGTCCTCGGTGGCGACCGTGCCCCTCAAGACGTAGTTGCTCACCTGTTCTATCGAGACGGGCTCGCGGTTTTCGAGGAAGAACTCTGCCAACAGGGTGGTCTTGTCATTTGCGTACACATAGGTCTTGCGGGCATAGTTGAACGCATCCGAGTTCTCGACGCTCGGCAAATCCTCAAGCCATGAGTTGATGATGCCGAAGACTCCCTGTACCGCGCCATACGCGATAACGACAGCCGCGAGGACTGCGACAAACAGGCTCCAACTGAAGCCATGGGTTCTCTTCTGGCGTATTTTCCGGCGACGCTTCATATAACTCCTTCAAACTGTACTCAGAACCACTATATACTAAATCACCCCTCAGAGGAACTGCCCCCGCCGCTTTCCGTCCGCTTTCCTCGCTTTCCGCATTGCGCGCATACTGTTTTTCGGGGGTTTTTGGGTGTTCTGCTCTTTTCGCGGGGTGGCATGACTTGGGGCCTTGATTGCCCTATAGTGTCTTGCCATGAAGAACAAGCCAACAGAACTCCTTGCGCCCGCAGGCAACGCCCCCTGCCTCCGGGCCGCCGTGAGTGCCGGTGCCGATGCGGTCTACCTGGGCCTGGAGTCCTTCAATGCGCGGCGGGGCGCCGACAACTTCACGCTCGACACGCTTGAAGACGCCTGCGACTACGCCCATGTGCGGGACGTGCTGGTCTACCTGACCTTGAACACGCTCATCCTCCCGGCGGAGGTCGGGGCGGCGACCGAGATGGCGCGGCAGGCCTACCGCCGGGGCGTCGACGGCTTTATTGTGCAGGACGTCGGCATCGCAAGCGAGCTGCTGCGCGTTATCCCCGAGGCCCGCATCCATGCCTCGACCCAGATGAACACGCACACGGTCGCGGGTGTCGAGGCCCTTCACGGGCTCGGGTTCAAGCGGGTCACTCTGGCACGCGAGCTCGGCCTGCCGGAGGTCGCCGGGCTTTCCCGGGCCGCTGCCGCTTACGGTATGGAGGCCGAGGCCTTCGTCCACGGTGCCTTGTGCGTCTGCTATTCAGGGCAGTGTCTCCTGTCCTCGATGGTCGGCGGGCGCTCGGCGAACCGGGGGCTGTGCGCGCAGGCCTGCCGCCTTCCCTACAGCCTCCACAATGTCGCCCTGCGCAAGACCCTGGCATCGGAAGGGGAGCATCTTTTGTCGCCGAAGGACCTGTGCGCCATCGACCTCGTCCCCGACCTCGTTTTGGCGGGGGTCGCATCGTTCAAGGTCGAGGGGCGCATGAAGTCGCCCGAGTACGTGTCTGCCGTGACGTCGGTCTATCGCGCGGCCCTCGACGCCGCCCTGGCAGAAGGGCCCGAGGGCCCCGGAGGGGGCGAAGGGACGCATACAGCGCCGACAGCGGCACCGGCACCGGCGGAGGAGGGCCGTGCGCTGCTCGCAGAGGTCTTCTCCCGCGGCTTCACGACGGCCTACCTTGAGGGGAGGCGGGACAACGCCATCATGAGCTACGGCCGCCCCAACAACCGGGGCGTGTTCATAGGCCGGGTCACAGCCACCGAGGGGAGGCAGGCGGCCATCGCCACAGAGGCGGCGCTCCATGTGGGGGACGTCCTTGAGTTTTGGACGCGGAAGGGGCATTTTGCCCATACCGTCAGCGACGCCGACTGCCCGGCGCACCAGGAGCACCAGGAACAGGGTTCGAGGTCATATTCCCTGTCCCTCTCGGAGCCCGTCTCGAAGGGGGACCGGGTGTTCCGCGTCCGCAACGTGCAGATGGCCTTTTCCGACGACCCCTTTGCGCCCCGGGTCCCGGTCTGCGGCGAGGTGTCCCTTATCGAGGGGGAACCCCTGCGCCTGGCCCTCAGGGCGGTGCGCGGCAGGACTGCCGAGCCGGGCGAGGTCGTGGTTGAGGTCGAGAGTGCCCCTGTCGAGGCGGCACGCACGAAGCCCGTCGAGGCGGCAGAGGTCGAAGAGCACGTCGGGAGGTTCGGCAACACGCCCTTCATACTCTCGCAGCTGCAGGTTACCTTGGGAAAGGGGGTCGGCATCGGCTTCTCGCAGCTCCATAAGGCTCGCGCTCAGGCAGCAGACGAGTTGCACGAGGCCCTGCTCGCCCCTTACCGCACCCGCAGGCTCCACCGCGCTGAGTCCCAGGAGATGCTGCTGCCCGTCGGGCACAGGGGGTGTGTGGTCGTGGCATGGGCGACAAACCCCGCCTGTGCGCGGGCGGCGAAGCGTGCCGGAGCCGAGCAGGTCTACATTCCCGCCCTGAACTACCGGAGGGGGCAGGCCGCCGTCGCCGGGCAGGTCTCTTCGACCGTCGAGTCGGCGGGCTATCCGAAACAGGGCATCATCGCCTTGCCGGCAGTTGCCCACGACCCGGCCCCCGGGACGCGCGAGCTCGGGCAGGGCTTCGACCTGCGCTCCTTCATGAAGGCGGACAAGCCGCTTTTTGTCGAGAACCTCGGGCAGCTTCACGAGGCGGTGCGCGAAGGCTCGCTTGCCGAGGTCGGCCCGCACCTGCCGGTGACAAACCCCTTGGCGCTCCAGGTGGTGGCGCGGATGGGCGCGTGCCGGGTGTGGCTCCCGCCGGAGCTTACCCTCGACCAGATAGCGGACATGGGCGCACTTTCGCCGCTGCCGCTCGGGCTGACGCTCATAGGCAGCCAGGAGCTGATGGTGACGGAGCACTGTCTCCTTATGAGCCAAGGCCCCTGCGACGAGGACTGCGTGTCCTGCCAGCGGCGGAAAAGCCCTCATTACCTCAAGGACCGGAAAGGCTACGAGCTCCCCGTGATGACCGACTGCCTGGGAAGGAGCCGCCTGTACAACGCGGTCGCCTTCGATGCGGCACATGCGGCGCCCGAGCTTATCCGTGCCGGCATCTCGGCCTTCATGGTCGACACGACGCTCATGACCGTCGATGAGACGACGAAGGCTGTCCGGCGTGCCGTCCGTGCGCGGGATATCGCGCTCAAGAGCGCCGACGCGGTCTCAAAGGCACCGGACAAGACGACCGGCCACCTGTTCCGAGGCGTCTCCTGAGGCTGTGCCGCCTACCCTTTCGAGCTGCCCTCGATGATTCGGACGATGCTTTGGGCCAGGCTCCGCGCATTCCCTCCGTCGTTGAACGAGACATACTTGGCGAGGAAGGCCTGTTGCTCTTGAGGGGAATGCCGTTCGTGGACAAGGGCTGCGACGAGGCTGCGGGCATCCCGGTGGATCCCCCCCGGCATCTCGTGCGCGTAGTCGATGATAAGCCCACGCTCATGCTCGTACCTGTCGAGGTCGAATGCGAAGAAGTAGGTCGGCAGCCCCAAAAGCATGGACTCGAAGATAAGCGAGGAGTAATCCGACACACAGGCCCAGGCGACCATGCCTATCTCGGTTGTTGAGAACCTCTTGTCGAACAGGACGCAGCTGCCCTGGCTGGCAGGCCCTTCCGTGGGGCTTTCGTAGGAATCCCCCGACTGATTCTTCCAGTTCTTCCGCTGCCTGGGATGGGGCTTGATAACCAGGGCATACTCGCCATGCTCCCGGTTTGCCTCGTTGACGGCCTCGACAAGCTCCCGGATCCTCCCGGGAAGCTCGTCGTTGTTCTTTCTCAATGTCGGGACATAGAGGATGACCTTCTTGTCCCGCAAGAAGGGGTAGGCTGCATAGACCGCCGAACGTGCCGCGCTTTTCGCTTCCTCGTCTTGGAGGAGGTCGACGCGGGGAAGGGCGCCGATAAGCGCCTCTTCGAGAGGGAGGGGGTGGGCCTTGCGGCCTTCGGAAGGGCTTTCTGTGTAGCCGAAGCACCGCAGCCGGGCATCCTTGGCGGCTTCCGAGCTTACCAGGATATGGGTATACCCCTTGTGCATGGAAAGCACCCGGGCATTCTCCTTGCTCCAGCCTTCCTCGGTCCCGACCGCCGCATAGCCGATTTTCTTCATGAGCCCGAGGGCATGCCATATCTGTACGACCTTAAGGCCGCGCTTGTGGCTCAAGATGCTGATGGGGATGCAATAGGAGTCGAGTATGACGAGCCTTGACGTCGCAATATGGAACATCTGCACAAGCATGGCGGGAGCGTAGCGCAAAAGGCTGCCGAGGCCGCTGGAGAACCTCCGGCATTTTGTTGCGAACGCATAATCCGGCAACAGGGCTTCCAGCTCCGCCTGGAGCAAGGCAAAGTCCACAGAGGGGCCGTCTCCCAGTTTGCTTATGAATGTTATTTTCTTGCGCGTCGGAACCAGCTTCAAGAAGAAGTAGAGAAAACGCAAACAGGAGCATGCCGCCCTTATCCCTAAGGTAGACATGTCTCCAGCCCAGATCGAGCCCTTGCGCCGTTTCCAACAGTCGGTCTCATGAGCAAAGAATAGCACAAGGCACCCCGCGCCTCCCACCTCAAGGGAAAAATGGTTTTCAAGTGACTAACATTTTGGAAGGGGCGTGTTGTTGTACGATTTCCACAGGTGTAAAAACGGATAGGCGGGTCGGATGACCCAAGGGAAAATACCCCGGATTTGCCGATGAAGGACATATTGAAGACAGGCCGCACTTGAGGCTCCTCGCACAGGTCTCAGGTGTTTTGTCGGAGCAGGGATGAGCCCAAACATGCAAATAAGCGGCATCGAGAAGGCTATAGGCAGGAAAATCAGGCTCACCGCCGTCTATTGTCGGCGCATCCTCCTTGCAAAGAACCATCAAAAGTGCCCGTGGTACAAGAAGCTGAAGGCAAACCTGTCCGGGGGCTTTCTGGCCGACCAGTGGATCCTGTACGACTTGGACCACAACGACAGGAGGGAATACCTGTCCGAATACGACTGGTACCGCTCCCGCTACATAAACGAGCCCTTCAGCTTTTTGCTGAACAACAAGATAATCGCCTCGGAAATGCTGAAGCAGCATATCCGGGTCCCGGAGAACTACGTGATAAAGAACGGGGACTTCCTCGTGGACCTCAAAGGCGGGATGCTTGGGTATAATGAGGCGATCGAAGTGCTTAAGGCCAAAGGGCAGGTTTTCATAAAGCCGTTCGACAAAGGAAAGGGCACCGACATCAACCTCCTTTCGTATCGCGAGGGGCAGTTCTATGTCGATGCGAGGCCCTGCTCCGACAAGTCCCTGGCAGCCCTTTTGAAAAGCAGGAAGAACTGGTATATGAGCGAATCCGTGGAACAGAGCGACTATGCCTCAAACCTGTTCGAGAAGACGGCAAACACCATCAGGATCATCACCTTGAGGTCCCCAGAGACGAAGGAGCTCGTCATTTTCTTCGCAGTCCAAAGGATCGGGACAGAGAAGACCATACCGGTTGACAACGGCAGCCAAGGCGGGCTGATCTCGAAGATCGACATCGGGACGGGCGTGCTTTCCGAAGCCCGCTCCCTGCATGGCCTTGCCGCCTACCCGAAGCACCCCGACTCCCACAGTCAGATCGAGGGAGTGGTCGTTCCCTTTTGGGAGGAGACGAAAAGACAGGTCCTCAGCCTGGCGAACAAGCTCCCCTATATGCATTTTGTCGCCTGGGATATCCTGATGACGCAGAAAGGGATATGCGTTATCGAGGCGAACACCTCTTCGGGGGTGAACATCATCCAGCTTTGGGGAGGGCAAAGAAACCGGGAGCTCGGTAATTTTTACCGCTTCCATAACATTATCAACTAACAATAGAGGTCGGCTTTAAAAGCGCATGTCGGATGATACGGATACATGAGGTGATATGAAGTACATTATTATGGCAGATGGGAAGAGCGACAGGTGGGACAACTACCTGTCTGTCCCCAAGCATTTCATAGAGATCGACGGGGAGCCCATCATCGAGCGCACGATACGCCTTCTGCACGCCTATGACCAGAAAAGCGAGGTCATCGTCACCTCGCACAACAAGGACTATGAGCTTGCGGGCTCCACACGCTACGAGCCCCTTGACAATACCCTGGAAGTGGACAGGTTCACCCGAGAGCTCATAGTCGACGATACCTGCTTCCTCTACGGCGACACCTACTACACCGAAGACGCGATTCGCCGCATCATACAGACCGAGGCCGAGGACATCCTCTTTTTTGGGAACAGGGATTCGATCGTGGCTATCAAGATAAAGGACGGCGCCCTTTTCGAGGAGCACGTAGACCGGGTACGGGGCCTTTTCCTGATCGGGGCGATAGAGCACTGCATCGGATGGCAGGTGTACCAGTCGTTCCAGGGCCTGCCCTTCAACGGGAAGGGAATCGCCGACAAGTACATCCTCTTCAACGACAAGACCATGGATTTCAACGACCCGGAAGACTATTTGCGAAAAATCGGCAACTTCCCCTTGACAAACCCCGCGTTCCGCAGCATTTATGACCAGTCGACCTAGACGGGGCCGTGCATGGAGTTTGTCATAATATCAGGCGGGAACGGCGGTTTTTGGGAAGCACGTCAGGGCATGCTCGGCCGTCCGGCCAAGATCGACGGAGAGACGCTGCTACAAAGGACGGCACGGCTTATCGGGGACTGCAACCCTGGAGGCAGTATCACGGTCGTTGCGGAAAACGACCCGGGCGTGCCGGAGGGCAGCGCCTTTTACCGCCTGCAGCAAGGCAGCCTGGAGATCGACCGCCTCCCCTATGAGCTGATCGAGGACGATACCTGCTTCCTTTTCGGGGATGTCTTCTACACGCGTCCGAGCATGCTCAAGCTCATGGCCATCCCGACAAGCGATGTGGCCTTCTTCGGGTCAAAGGAACAGATCCTCGCCATCAAGGTGCACGATGCAGAGGCAATGAGGGCGCACGTCGACAGCATAAAAGAACGCTACGCCCAAGGAGAGATAGGCAGCTGCGGCGAATGGCAGCTCTATCAGTCGTTCACGGACCTTCCTTTTGGGGAGGCTGCCATCGCAGAGAACTACTTCCTGCTGTCCGCGGGTACGCGAAGCATCAGCAGCATTGAGGACTACCAGCAGCTCAGGAAGGCCCACAAGCGCAAAGCCGCCGCAAGGAAGCGCAGGGCGAGGAAGAAGGGGCGCCGAGACACCATCGAGAGAACCAAGAAGTTTTTATGGAAGGTACTCTCATTCAAGTTAGTTTTAGAAGGCTTCTCTATACCTCAGGCATTAGAATGGACCCACCGGGTCTATAGCGACCTTAGATGGAACAGGAGTGCGTCGTTGCGTGCTAAGCTGTGGGCTTACCGTCGTGGTTTTTTACCTGCACAGGTAAAAAGACTCGGGGTTTCAAGGATAGAGGCAGGCGGGCTAATCTCAGAAAGAGACTATCGTTTCATCATGCCTATTAACGGCATTTACAATAAATGGCTCCACAGCTTTTTTTTGAGAAAATATCTGTTTACTCCTTTCTCCGATTATTTTGTTGAATGCTATTACCAAATCGGAAATAGAGACGGTCGACGCCAATTCATTCTCCTGCCTGATTGCCCTCAAGGCTATGGCGAAAATGCTCAAGATGTTTTGCAGCTTATTAAAGACAAGGGTTCTGTTGTAATAAAAAGGCTATCAGGAAAGAGTTATAAGAAAACCTACCATGTAAGCTATATTGAAAACACCTACTTTATGGATGCACGAGAAATAACAGCACAAGATTTGGAAGAGTTTATTTCTCGATGCAAATCAGGAATCCTCCGAATTTTCGAACACCTGGAGTCTTCCTCTGACCACATATTGAATGTACAACTGATTATTATTAATGAATCAGGAAACGACCCTATTATCAGTGATGCTTTTGTCTTATGCAAACAATTCAAAACTGCTGTAAATTTTGGAAACTTTGAAAAAAAGGATTCTTTAAGGACAACTCAACTGATTAGAGTTGACGCAGAAACAGGGCGATACTCTTATGAGGGAATAGCAGAAACCGTCCCCTACTACCAAGAGATTAAAGAACAGGTTCGACGGATATGTCTTTTTGCAGTTACCCTTGAATTCATGGGTATAGCAATTACTATCGCTGATAACAGTTTCAAAATTACCCGCATGACCGCCAAGCCAGAGTATAAGAATTCATATACTTTCAGCGAATCTTCCACTTCTTATCTCTTGTCAAAGCTGGAAAAAAAGAATGCGAGTAAAAAAGGATTTATAAAAAAATCGAAGCACATTCGTCGCCAAATTGTATTAAGAATCCGAAGAAGATACACGCGAGCTTTCTTTCCACCGGGAGTCTACCCTTTTGTAGGAGCACGATGGACTTCACTAATCCTCAGTGACTTATGGATAAACAAAGATGCCACACTGAAAGAAAAACTATGGGCATACAAAAACGGTTTTCTTTCTTATCGAATCAAGCAATACGGCATTACCAAAGAAAACCGATTGAACTATATATCGGATCTTGAATACTATTGGCTGCGCCACATCAATAAAAAAGTAAGGATTGTTCTTGAAGACAAGATAACACCTCGTTATATTCTCCGTGACTATAAAGAGTGTTTTCCTGCCTATTACTACTACGTTGCCCCTAGGCGCGGGGAAAATCGTATTATGCCTATGATAGATTGCCCAAAAGGGTATTCAGGAAAATATAGCGATGTCTTAAGATTAGTTGCCGAAAAGGGTGTGCTCGCTCTCAAGCCAGCCCAAGGCTCTCATGGTGACGGCTTCTTCAAATTCTCCTATGAGAACAATAAATACTATCTGAACTCTGAAGAAGTCAATGAAGAACAAGTTGAAGCTCTCTTCAAAGATGTCGATAATAAATATCTTATCACCGAGTATATTCAAATGCATCCTGAGCTGAAAAAAATATACGAGGGAGCAGTAAATACCCTTCGAATAGTTGTGTTCAAAAAAGACGGGAAAACGCCCGAAATCGGCAATGCATATATGCGCATTGGATCCAGCAAAACCGGGACAGTAGACAATATGAGTGCCGGCGGCATGTACGCACAAATTGATACCGACACCGGACGCTACCACAAAGCCAAGAGCATCGAGAACAACCAAATCCTGCCATGCGAGTATCACCCTGATACGGGAGTAAAAATCGAAGGCTACCTCCCTAATTGGAATCTAACAAAACAGCTGGTTCTCGATATAGCACAAAAAATGCCATTTCTTGAATATTTTGGATTTGATGTTGCGATAACCGAAAATGGTATTAAACTTCCTGAAATCAATAGATTCCCCGACTATCCAAAAATTGAAACACTCTCTGAAAACACCATTGATTATCTCCTCTACAAGCTGGAGCAAAAAAAATTGCGAGTTCACTATAATAAGAAAAGGTCAATAAGGTTGTTCAATTTGCCCAAAAGACCATTCACAGAGGAAGAACCGGGAACCGACTATTTGTACGAACAAGAACATGAGAATCTCAATGAACTTGAAGAATACCCGGAAGGCCACGAATACTCTATATAGTACTATGCGTCGAAATGGGGGATTTGAAATTGAAAAAGAGGTTTGGGAAAACTAAAGACTACAAATATATTCTAAGTGGTCGTAACGCAGAAATCACAGAGTATCTTGGTTCAGAAACGGTAGTAAACATACCGGAAACTTTAAACAACTCTATTGTGGCCGCAATAGGTGAACGAGCTTTTTACAATAATGAAAGTGTTACAAAAGTTTTTATACCGGCTTCTGTAAGTGCTTTGAGAAAGGAAGCTTTTTCATGTTGTAAAAATTTAATTAAGATCAATATAGACAACGGGCTTTCCACTATTTCCTCTTTTTGTTTTTCGAATTGCAGCGCTTTAGACGCAATTATATTGCCAAAATCAGTTACTACTATTTATCGAGGAGCCTTTCGTAACTGCGTCGCACTCAAAGAAATTGAAATCCCCGAAGGGATTACTGTTTTAAGCGCAGAGTTGTTTTATGGTTGTGAGCGATTGGAGCAAGTTGGACTGCCTTATGGACTAGAGCGAATATACTCAGGTGCTTTTCAGAATTGTTCGAAGCTTCATACTTTTTACCACTATGGTAAAAGAAATATCAACTCTATAATGGTTATTGATAAGAACCTCAAAGAGTATGAATTCCCAACACGAATTACCCATATTGGCAACAGCGCATTTGAAGATTGCATTTCTTTATCCCAAGCAAGAATTCCCCATAGAGTCAGCATTATTGGTGAAGGAACTTTCAAGAATTGTAAAGCTTTGACTACTGTTTATACACATAATCTATTGAGAGAAATTAAAAACGAGGCATTTTATGGTTGTGAAAATTTGAAGGTAATTAAGCTTCCTGTTTTTACTAGAAAAATAGGGCGAAATGCGTTCAATAGCCTCACTTGTATCCATTGTGAAAAAGCAGCCTTCGCTGCAACTTATGCTTCTCGCAATTATCTATCATGCCGTTATATTGAAGAATCAGCACCGTCTCTTTTCAGTCATATGATTCCCGCACAAAGCAAACGGGCAAAACTGAATAACCATCCTCTGTTCTATACAGAACAAGACCTTCGAGAATGCCAAGAAAAATTCGAAATGCGTCCCCCTTCCTATAAAAAATCAGAAAAATCCTTTCGAACAGCAGAAGCAATAGAATCTTCCCGATTCGACTATGCAAATGGCATGTATACCAACAAAAATAGATCACAAAAAAGTAGAGCAGTTATTATGATGGCGGGAGGCCTGCTTTGTGGAGCCCGACATCAGGAGACATCTTTTGATAGCGGCAAATATTTTTTTGATACGAACTTCCTCCTTATAAAGGATCTTTTGAAACAGTCTGACTTTGCCATAGCAACGCTCGAATCCATGGTGTCTCCTTCTGCTCCTCTAACTGCTGAAGTTGAGTATGTTAACACCGCAAAACATCACAATGCTCCGGAATCATACTTAGGTGCAATTAGAAAAGCTTCGTTCGATGCAGTGATAAACGCCCAAAACCATGCGTACGATACTGGTGTTCAAGGCATTTTTGAAACACTCGATATGCAAAATAGATATCAACTGATGCATACCGGTGTTTTTGCCAGCACAGAGGATAAGCGATACCTTTTCCTTGAAATAAATGGCATTCGCATAGCTTGCTTGTCTTACCTTGATAGCGCAAAAGGGAGATTAAAGAAAGTGAATTTTAGCAGAATCGGACGAGAAACCCTCCTTAATTATCTCAACAGTGACGAAGCAGAAAAAACACAAATAGGTCAAGATGTTGCAAATGCAAAGGCCGAAGGCGCAGAATTTATCATTGCTTTCTGTCATTGGGGAAAAGAGTATTCCCAGCAATTAACCGAGCGCCAGCTGCTCTTTAGCCAACAGGTCGCAGATGCTGGGGTTGATTACATTTTTGGTTCTCATTCGCATTGCGTTCAACCTTACGATGTCATTACAGCAAGTGATGGTCGTCGAGTTCCGGTTTATTATTCGGCAGGAAGCCTAATATCGGATATCAGTGTGCGGCTTCCTATCACACGAGATGCCCTTATTGGTGAGCTGATATTGAAGAGAGACGAAGACGGACAAGTAACTATTGAACGTGAAGGATATTATCCTTGCAGAGTCGTGAATCTTGAAGAAGATGAGATAAACTACATGGTTGTTCCTACAGCCATGCAATTTGAAGAACGCACGCTCAGAAACAAACGCTTGGCTGATGCTGAGGGGCGAATAAAAAGAGCAGTAGGAACCAAGATAAACGAAAGAATCCCCCAGGAGATTCCTTTACTAATTAGCGAGCTAGCAATCCACAAAACCCCTGAATCCGAATTCGACATTGCAGAGGTAGCAAAACTTTTAGATGTCGAGTTTATAAAGAATAACGCCAACACAAAACTTAGCAACCTCACATACAGGATTAATAGTATAGACGAACACTCCGTTTTTGTTGGACTTCGCATAAAAGAACAAGAGCTCGATAGCACTAGTTCCTAGAATCAAAGTAATCAACACAGCTGATTACTTTAAGAGAGGGCAGTCAAGGAAAACAATTGTGGAACACAAGGGAGCGGCAGAGTATGACCGGAACTAATCATGAAGCCAGGTCAAGAACAGAACAGGAACTAGGAGATAAGAAATTGGGCGTGGTTAAGGAAACAGAAAACTACAGGTTTACTGTGCTTGGTCACAGTGCAGAGATTCTTGAATATGTTGGTTCGAAAACATGTGTAGACATACCGGAAATCCTAGGTGACTGCACCGTTACTTCAATAGGCGAACGCGCCTTTTACAACACAGCTATCATCAAGGTAACCACACCAGACTCAGTAGTAGCGCTGGGAAAGGAAGCTTTTTCGTGCTGTAGAAACCTTGTCGAAATAAACATCAACACGAGCCTTACTACAATATCCTCTTTTTGCTTTTCAAGTTGTAGTGCCTTAAAAAAAGTGACTCTTCCAGAATCACTTACCACTCTTCATGAAGCAGCCTTCTATAATTGCAGCAATCTTGAAGAAGTTGAAATTCCGAGAGGAATTGCCGTCTTAAATGCAGAACTTTTTTTTGGCTGCGAAAAACTAAAGCAAATCGGGCTGCCCCATAACTTGAATCGGATATGCTCCGAAGTCTTTAAAAACTGTTCTAATCTCGAAAACTTTTACTATTGCAGCATACCAACCACCAAGCACATCATGATGAGTGCAAATCAAAAGAAAAGGACATACGAGCTTCCTGATCACATCAGCCATATAGGAAAAAACGCATTTGAAAACTGCGCTTCTTTAAGAAAAATAAGAATACCTTATAAAGTAAGCATAATAAATGAAGGGGTTTTTAAGAACTGCACAGTTTTAGCAAAAGTTCATGTGCATAGCTCATTAAAAGAGATAAAAAATGAAGCTTTTTATGGCTGTGAAAATTTGGAGGAGATTAAACTTCCGGGTTTTACAAAAAAAATTGGAGACAATGTATTTAGCCGAAAAACAGAAATTCTCTGCGAGGGAGAAGATTTTGGTGCAATATATGCTGCTCAAAATGCTTTGCCATGTCGGTATATTGTGAAAACAACACCACCGCTCTCAAGCCATATGATTCCTTCTCAAAACGAACAGGTCAATCTCAGTGATTGCACCTCCTTTTATACGGAGGAAGACTTAAGAAAATGTGTAGAGAAATTTGAAATGCGCCCTCCTTCCTATGAGTACATTCAAAGGTCTAATATGGCTGTTGAAGAAGAAATAGCTTCTTCTCGATTTGTTTATAAAGAAGGCAAATACATCAATAAAAATCGAACAGCCGAAGGTAGAGCAACAATCATGATGACCGGAGATCTGATGGCTCTTCCTAGATATCAAGGGTTTTCGAGCAAAGCCGATCGATACATTTTTGATAGTAGTTTTCATTTTGTTAAGGATATTTTGCAACAGTCGGACTTTGCGATTGGAAATCTAGAATCTTTAGTAGCTCCCTCTGCGCCCCTGATGATTGAGACTGAATATGTTGATGGTGTCCTCCACCTGAACGCTCCGGAATCATATTTAAGAGCTATAAAAGAAGCTTCTTTCGATGCTGTTATTAACGCACAAAACCACATTTATGATGCCGGTGTTCGAGGAATTTTTGAAACACTTGATATGCAAAATAAGTACCAATTAATGCACACCGGCGCTTTTGTCGGTAATGAGGACAAAAGATATTTAATGCTTGAGATAAATGGAATTAGAATAGCTTGCGTATCATATTTTGATCTCGCAAGGCAACCAACGAGGAGCGTGAATTTTACAAATATTGGAAAGCAAACTCTTTTTAGTCTTCTAGGTATTCAAGAAACAGTATTACAGCAAATTACACAAGACATTGAGGATGCAAAAGCAGAAGGCGCTGAATTTATCATTGCTTTTTGTCACTGGGGAAAAGAATATACAAACGAATTGACAGACCGACAAATTCTCTTCAGTAAAACCATTGCAAAAGCCGGAGCAAACTATATTTTCGGGTCTCACCCACACTGTGTGCAGCCCTATGATGTTATTACAACTGATGATGGGAGAAGTGTCCCGGTTTTTTATTCGGCAGGAAATTTTATGTCTGACAGTAGTGCGTGGTCGTCTGTTAGCAGAGATACCATTATTGGAGAATTGGTTCTAAGGAAAGATGAAAGCAAGGGCGTATACATTGAAAGTAGCGGGTACTACCCTTGTAAAATAATGAATCTCGAAAAAGATTCCTTCACCTATACCGTTATTCCAACTGCTATGAAATTCGAAGGGAGCCCAGCCAAAAATAAATATTTATCAGACGCTGAAATAAAAATAGAAAAAAATATAGGAGCAAAGATAAAAAAATTAATTCCTCAAGGAATAGTCCTAACGGTAATCAAAAAATCACAGGCAAAAGGCGATAGCGAAGCTTATCACAAGACAAAACACTTAAAGACTGGAGATGATAGCCTTGTGTTTACCATCGAAGAGCTTTGTTATCTATTAAAAATAGAATTGCCGAAACAATATCAAGAGAATAGTAGTTTTTTTGTGACTCAGACATCTTTGTTCAATAGATTGGAAAACAAAGAAAAACTATTGAGAGAAATAAAGGAAACAGAAGATTACTGCTATCATCATTATGAAGAAATCAAAGCTAACGCCGCACAGTTTAAGAATCATTACTGTGGCGTAGGGAATACAAGAAAAACTGAAACTGAGTTACTGGAAATGTTTGTTGAATGGATTTATATTTTCAGGCCCTTAGGCTTTTATCCCGATGACTATTTTAATTATGAGCTATATGATAAGACGATTACAGAAGCTAATGAATTTATTAGTGGTGAATACAGAAGGAAAATTGCAAAAGTATGCAGAAATAATTCGTATTTAAAATACTTTCTTAACAAAGTTTTTTTCCTTAAAACTTTCAGCAGATATGTAAAACGCGACTATTTAGATACGACCTCATGCACCTTGAGCGAATTTAAAGCATTTACCGAAAAAAATCCTCAATTTTTCGGTAAACCAATCCTGGGTTCCGGTGGTCACAATTCCGGTATTTTTGAATCGAACGACAATGATATACAACTGCTTCAGAAATGCAAAAAGGAGAAACTGATTGTTGAAGAAATTGTTAGGCAACACGAAAGTTTGGCTGCATTTAATAAAAGTACCTTAAACACAATAAGAATATATACTTTGCTAACAGCCAATAATGAGGCTATTGTAATGCTCGCCGGAGCTCGTTTTGGAAGAGCAAGTGCTGTAGTTGACAATTTTCATAGCGGCGGTCTAACGGCTGGTGTTGATATTCTTACGGGCATGGTTGTCACTGACGCCATAAATAGAGACCATGTTCGATACTCCGTACATCCAGATTCTTTATTGGAATTTCGAGGGTTTCAGGTTCCTTGCTGGAATCAGGCAATAGAGACTGTAAAAGAATCGGCGAAACAGATGCCCCATGTTAGACATGTAGGATGGGATGTCGCCATAACTAATCAAAATGAAATCGAACTTATCGAAGGAAATTCATTACCAAACTTTGATATTACGCAAGCAGTAGATCAGATTGGGAAGAAGTACCTTTATGAAGAACATATTAACGAACTGGAAGCTGTTGCAAAGAAGAAAGACTCGAAAAGAAAGTAGTGTACAAATAAAGACGCCGCCCTAAAATCGAGCGATATTGTTCTCAAAGATGATACAATTCTTGCTAAAGTTCCATGGAATGAGTTTTATTGAAATCATCTGCTTTTTGGAAAAGCCATAAAGAACCCACGCTTATCTCCCGTTGGTTATCTAAATACATGTAATTACTAAAAGATAAGAAATCTGGAAAATGTTTAAAAATAATGAACCTGACTTTGATATTGAAGCAATTGCCGAATTGCTCAATACTCGACTAGGGGGTTTGATAAGAAAGGCTTGAATGATGCGTGATTTTATACACCAAGGTGAAATCAGCATACGCTACATACTTCGCAAAGCTGCCGCGCCTTCCGATATTCTTGTCGTCACGTTTCCCGGTGCACATGGATGGCGGGAAAATGCCATGCCGCATTTGGGGTATGCCTATTTGAACGCCATTGCTTCCTTCAATGTCAACGGACTCTTTCTTAAGGGAGGCATTGAAGAAGAGGCGAGCACCCTTGGGCGCATGGTCTGTGTTAATCGCGATTTCAAGGTTGAACGTACAGTAGTCGAGCTCATCAACAGAGCAAAAGAGGAAACCGGCAGTACCCGCGTTATTGCTATTGGTTCAAGTATGGGCGGATGGTGCAGCGCATACTATGGGCTGAAGTATGGGTATGATGTTATCTCGGGTTCACCAGCGTATGAGTTCAAAAGCGATCAAAGCGTGGAATTCGTTGCAGGGGGCACCAGTGAGGAAGATTATGGGTTTTGTAACTCCCTTATGCCCAATGTCATAAAGAATGCGGGAGCGGACGGCTACGACAAGTTTTTTTTCATCTCGTGGGGAGAGGGCGAGGGGAACTGGGTACGAAAGGAGCATGGCCCCCAATTTCTTGCAGCTTTAGATGAGGCGAGCATTAAATACAAGCATAAGCTGCATAGCTTCTCTTCTCACTGGGCTGTTCATTGGTTATTTCCAGATGTCTTAACTCGACAGCTTTCAGCCGCACTTGGACTACCGGTAAGCGAAGAACAAGAGGCGTTAACGGATTTACAAAAAGCAAGCACAGAGATTAAAAAAATGAAAGAAACCCTCAAAGCGGAAATTGACGCTCTTGATGGGTCCGCGCCGAACTACAGCAATGCTTACATTGTAGGCTATGGCAGTAATAGCCGCGACATACAGCTCCGTACCTTCGTTTATGGAGCGCAGGGATATCATTGGTGGCGAAGAGGGGAGGGGCAAGAGAAAGCCTACAATATTGGTCCTCTTGACGTATTCTGGGGATCAGCCACCGTCATAAACGAGGACTATGCTACATCTTTTTGGTTTCATCAGACACTGCTTAATTTCTATAAAACCGAAGGAAACCAAGATGCGTGGGAGCTGCTCGATAAAAGTACACGCCAGTTTTTCTACCAAGTTGATGCGGTTGCGAAAGTGGCGAAGACATATAACAGTTGGTGGACGGCAGTACGCCGGATGCATTTCTTCCTTGATTGGGCGAATGTGCTTGATGGCCATAACGTGCCGGACGGCATTACTGCCCAAGTAACCGATACGCTCAATATCCTCCTCGATATACAGCTGGCCATAAACTTCAATGCGACGAATCAATATCGTGTCCTTCTTGCCTTGACTCATGCAACACAGTATTTCCGGAACAGTGCAGCTTTTTTTGAAAAAGCATCCATGGCGGAGCTTCATGGTTTTGCGGCATTGAATAGCTATTACTTTGACAAGAATGGGATATGTGTGTTTCAGCAAGTGCGTGCCCAACACGCACTGCGCACACAGGTTAACGTGCTTATCGAGTTCATAGTCGGGAATGAGTTTTCTCATGACCCAATAATGAAGAAAATCAAACGGCATGCAGAGAAAATTGAAAACGCGACCAGGCACCTCATACGTCCCAACGGGCAAATACCGAATCTTGGACATACTGTCGGGGGGAAAACCAAGCTGGCACGTTCAGGTGGAAACCTCATCTTGCCGACATCCAATCTGGCAATACTCGATGAAGAGGGAACATACATCACCATCAACAGCGGCAACCCGTGCCATTCGGCGTACAAGCATTGCGACTTGCTCTCGTTCACGTTCTTCTATGATGGGCGCCTGCTTGTTGCAGATGCGGGCGGCGGTGTCGGCGCACTTGCGGATTTTTCGTGCTCCGCGATAGCGCACTCAGCGTTGATCTGCGACGACAGCGATTACGTCATTCCTGAGTACAGCGATTTCACCACAATCGATGCGGTTTCAGAACATGAGGACTATGTCTTGCTCGGGATGTCGCACCGGCTGTATCCGGATGTGGAGCTGCGCCGTGCCTTTTTGTGGCTCAAGCCGAATATCGTGATCCTGCTTGACTCTGCCGAGTCCGGCACAGAACATGCCTACGTGCAGAACTTCTTGCTCGAAAAGGATGCCCAGCAATTCCTGTCGATCACGCAACAGGGCAACAGCTGCGACCTCGAAACCTTCACTGGCACAACGGATGCCGACGATTACGAGCACCTGCGCGGCTCGATTATCTCCAACCTTAAGAAGCCTGCGCGGGCCATGAACCTTGCATACACGCAGAAGGGCACGTCGGCAAGCTATGTGACCGTGCTTGAGGCCCACAGCGGCAAAGAGGGTGAGATCGCCATCAAGTCTGTGCAGGTTGACGGTGGAAATGTTAAGATAACGCCCGTCAAGGGCAGCACAAAAGTAATCCCCCTTGATGTCGAGGCGGGTCAGTTGATATGAAGCGAGGCAAGGTAGATGCTCTACAAGGTCAGTGTTAACCAATCCATCCTCGATTTGTTGTCCGTTCGGCATGTCTTGATGCTGAGCAGCAGGTATCATCGCGACATCAGCATCAAGATCGGGGATACGGTGGTCTTTGCAGACGACCTTGAGGTATACCCCTATACCACGTTCATGGCGGGAAATGCGCTCTTCAGCATGGGCTCTTTCAGTTACTCGCGCTCAGAGCTCGGCGGGGACGCGGGCAGGAACAACGTGCAGCAGGTCCAGGTCGGGCGCTACTGCTCGATAGCCGACAACGTGCGGGTCTTCCAAGGCAACCACCGCATGGACGCATACACTACCAGCAGCTTCATTTACGCATTCCCCGGCTTCCGGCACGAGACGTGGCATGTCAGGGAAAGGGCGAAGGAAAAAGGGATCGAAAGGCCGGCTGCCCTCGCATTGGGGGATGACGATGTTTGCCAGACCGTAAGAATCGGCAACGATGTCTGGATCGGCTCCCATGTGGCATTGAAGCCGGGCATACGCATCGGCGACGGTTCCTGCATCGGCACGGGGGCGCTTGTTACCAAGGATGTGCCGCCCTATGCGATAGTTGCAGGCGTGCCCGCCAAGGTTGTCAAGTACCGTTTCGATGACAGCGTGATAGAGCAGCTGCTCGCGCTCAGGTGGTGGGACTACGACTTTTTAGACTTCGCCGTGCACCCCGAAGAGCCGATAGACGCTTTTATCAAGGCAGTGAAAGAGCAGGTAGAGAGCAACAAGATACTGCCGTACAGCTCGGACCCGATACGGGCAAAGGACATACTGGGATTAAGGAGTGGCACATAATGGAACAGCAGTTCATTGACCTTCTGAACAAGGTAAACGAAGAGATCTTCGACAACCCCGATGCCGATCTCGTCGAGGATGGCGTTATAGACAGCCTCGACATCATGAACCTCGTTGCCGGGCTGGAGCAGGTCTTCGGGGTTGACTTCGACCCGGACGACATAATACCGGAGAACTTCGCATCCCCCGAAGCCCTGTGGGGGCTCGTCCAGCGCTACCAGGCAGAGAGGTGACAGTATGCCGGTGCTGAAGTCCGTGACGCAGTGGCTTGATGCCACGGCAGAGAGGCTGCCCGACAAGGTCGCGTTCGGCGAGGACAAGGCAGGGACGTTGACCTTTGCGCAGCTGCGCGGCGCTTCGCGTGCAACGGGCACGTTCTTGGCGAAACGGGGAATAAACAAGCAGCCGGTTCTGGTTGCCCTGGGTAAGACTCCGCAGTGCGTAGCGGCGATGCTCGGGGCAGCATATGCCAACTGCCCGTATACGCCGCTGGATGTTGACATGCCGCCAGGGCGCATCCGCAAGGTTATCGACACCCTGCAACCGGCCGCCTGTATCACGGATGCCAAGCACGAGCAGCTGATGCTTGAAAGTGGGTTGGCGCAGGACAGCATCCTGCTCTACGAGTGCGTATCGAACACCCCCATAGACGAAGATGCTTTGGCAGACGTCCATGAAAGGCGTATCAGCACAGACTTGCTGTACATCCCTTTCACCAGCGGCTCTACGGGTGCGCCGAAAGGCGTTGCGGTAAGCAACGGCAACGTGATCGACTACACGCCCCAGGCTGCCGAGAAGTTCGGCTTTAACGATGAGACGGTTTTCGGGCAAAGCGTGCCTTTTGTTTTCGACGGCTCTATACTCTACGTCTACCAGACGCTGCTGAACGGCTGCACGGATTGGATAATCTCGAAAGTCGACCTGATGTTCGCTGCAAAGACGGTGGACTTCCTTAACAGGCACCGGTGCAACACGGTTTACATGATGCCGACCCTCTACAGCATAATTGCGAAAAGCGGCATATTGAACAAATCCAAGCCTGAGTATCTGCAAAAGTGCCTATTCGTGGGAGAGGTGATGCCCAATAGCGTGTTGAACATATGGCGGCGAGCATTGCCGAAGGCGACATTTGCGAACCTGTTCGGGCCCACGGAGGCAACAACCTTTTTATGCTATGTCGTCGACCGCGACTTCACCGACGAAGAGCCTTTGCCTATCGGGACGCCGTATGAAAACAACGAAGTCTTGCTATTGGACGAGAACGGCACCGAGACGAAACGCGGCGAGGTGGGCGAGATGTGCGTTAGGGGGGCAAAAGTGACGCAGGGGTACTACAACGACCCCGAAAGGTCGGCCGCAGTGTTCGTGCAGAACCCCTTGAACAGGGCATACCGCGAGACAATCTACAGGACAGGCGACTTTGCATACCTCAATGAGCAGGGCGAGTACATGTTCATGGGGCGCAAGGACTTCCAGGTAAAGCTCGCGGGGCACCGTATCGAGCTCGGGGAGGTCGAAGTTCAGGCAATGGCAATGCCTGGGGTGGAGCTCTGCGCCTGCGTGCTCGATGAGGAGGCACAAAGACTTGTGTTGTTCTATGTCGGAGAGGCCGGGCAAAAGGAGCTGAGGGACGAACTGAAGCGCAAGCTGCAGGGCTATATGGTTCCCGCGCAGATAACGTCGATCGATGCCATGCCCAGGACAGGCAGCGGCAAGATAGACAGGATCGCTTTGAAAGAGGCCCTTTGACCCCAAAAAACAAGAAGAAGCACACCTGACGCAAAGGGCAGGGTCTCTGGAGTGCTGGGCACAATAATTAGTAGTGCCGAGTGCAGAAAAATACAAAACGTGGTCAAATGCACGTGGTCGAATATGGTCAGGGTTCCCTGTTGTGCTAACATGGCTGTTGGACGCAATGACAAAGGCCGGGCGCAGGCCAAAGAGGCGAAAAGACGACGGAAGCGACAAAGACCATGACCATACCCCTTGAAGAACAGCTGCATATCATCAAGTCCGGGACGACGCAGATAGTCCCCGAGGGCTCCTTGTTGGACAAGCTGAGGCGTGGGGCGCCCCTGAACGTGAAGCTCGGCGTCGACCCGACCGCGCCCGACATCCATGTGGGACACGCGGTGCCGCTGCGTAAGCTGCGTGCGTTCCAAGACCTCGGCCACCACGTCACCCTCATCATCGGGGACGGCACGGCGCTCATCGGGGATCCCTCGGGGCGCAGCTCGACCCGCCCGCAGCTTTCCCCAAGCGAGATCAAGGCAAACGCCCAAACCTACGTGGACCAGGCCTTCAAGATACTCGACAGGGAAAAGACCACCTTGAGGCACAACTCAGAATGGCTCTTGGCCTTGACGCTTGAGGATCTGTTGAAGATCACCGCGAACTTCACGGTCGCCCGCACCCTTGAGCGCGACGACTTCCAGAAGCGCTACACCACGAACCAGCCCATCAGCCTGCACGAGTTCTTCTATCCCGTCATGCAGGCCTATGACTCGGTCGTTATCGGGGCCGATGTCGAGATAGGCGGCACCGACCAGCTCTTCAACCTCCTTGCGGGGCGCGAGCTCATGGAGAAGCTGGGGCACGAGCCGCAGGTCTGCCTCACCTTGCCGCTCCTTGAGGGCACCGACGGGGTGCAGAAGATGTCGAAGAGCTACGGCAACTATATCGGGCTCACCGACGAGCCGGCAGACATGTTCGGCAAGGTCATGTCGATACCCGATGAGATTATGGTGAAGTATTACCGTCTGGCCTCGACGGTCCCGGTCGACGAGATCGACCGGATCGAGGAGGGCCTTGCCGCAGGGAGCCTGCACCCGAACCTAGTGAAGCGCTCGCTTGCACACAACATCGTCGCGACCTACTACTGTGAAGACGCAGCCCATGCCGCCGAAGAACAGTTCGACCTCGTCTTCAAGAAGCACGAGATTCCGGATGTCGTCGACGAGTATGCAGCCGACCTCACCCCCAATGACGAGGGCAGGGTATACCTCGCAAAGATCATCGCTGATGCAGGGCTCACCCCCTCGGCCGCCGAAGCCCGCCGCATGATCGACGGGGGAGCCGTGAAGGTCAACGGGCAGGCGCTCGGAGCCAAGGCCTACAACGTAGACCCCGGCCTCCTGGAAGGCGCGGTTGTGCAGGTTGGTAAGCGGAAGTTCATCAGGCTCGTCTAAGCAGGGGCTTCGTCATCCCGGCTTACGGACGCTGCTGCAACGCCCGCCGCCCGAGGGGCGGGCAGCGCCTCTGTGCTCGGAGCCTCGCCCGAAACCCTGTCCGGGGCCGTCAGATAAAGGGGACCCCGTCGCTCTCTTCGGTGAAGTCTACGAGCTCGACATCGACGACAAGGCCTTTTCCGGCCAAAGGGTGGTTCATGTCGAGGATATAGAAATCCTCTTCCTCGGAGATCACCTTAGCGGGCACCGGTTCCCCCAGGTCGCCTTGGAAGGTGATGGTCTGTCCGACCTCGATGCCGTTATAGAAGGTGGTCTTCCTCACACGGCGGCGCTTTATCGTGTCATAGTTGCCGTGCGCTTCTTCTGGCGGGACCTTTACGGTGGCTTTCTCGCCCTTCTCAAGGGTCTTCACGGCGCTGTTCATGGCGGCAATAACCCGGTTCGAGTCAACGGTAAACCTGAACGGCTGCTTCTTCCCATAACTTGATTCGAGCTCTTCGCCGTCATCGGTACAGACGCGATGGAGGACATAGACGGTATCGCCGGACTTCGGTTTCATGATCGGGCTCCTCAACGGATAGACGTGGATAGAAAAAGGTGCCTACGGCATAGGGGCGCAGGCGAAAATCGGTCGGCTACTCTTCGAGGATCATCGGCTTCATGCCGCCCCCGCCGTGCGAGGAACAGGCGCCGCCGCCGATCTCGGGGGGCTTCTCAAAGACCTCGAAAACCCTGCTTGACTCATCTTTACAGTGAGGGCAGGCTTCTTTGTCAAGATGGCCCAAGGGCCGGTCGACCTCGAAGGTCACATCGCATGCGTTGCAGTGGTATGAATAAAGAGGCACAGCAGACTCCTTTCACAAGAACAATCCGACTTCTTTGTTTATTTGGTTGTGGGTCTATTATAGCGCGGTTTGGTGCTGTGGGGGGCGGGGCTTTTGAAGCCCCGCCCTTTAAACCAGGTGTTGCAATCAATCGATAGGCATGTACAGCGTCTGCTTGCCCGGGCGGGACTCCATCAGCTTGGCCAGTTCTTCAACTGTGCCGTAGTCGATGCAGTCTCCAAGGCAGTGATGTGCGCACATGGGCTTATAGCCCTTCTCTACTTCGTCAACGCACATATCGCAAAGCTCGGTGGGAACAGGAAGGTAGATCCACTCGAACTTGTCAGGTGTACCTTGCTCGATGATGAAGGGGCCGACCTCAATGAGCTTTATGCCCCACTTTCCAACAGGCAGGTCCAGGTGGTTTTTACAAGCAACCTCGCAACTGTGACATCCCGTGCAGTACTTGTAATCAATCAACAAGCCTTTCTTTGACATCGGTTTCACCTCTTTCAAGGGTGTAGTGTTTACAGTAAAAATGCAAGGTGCTAGTCCTCAGCTTTGTAGACCTTGCAGATCATGGCCTTATACGGGGACCCGAACCCGAGCTTTCCGATCAACTTGTGCGGAACAAGGTTGTTGATGTTGGAAAGGAACACATCCTCGGGGCCGAATTCGCCGTCAACAGCGGGCCGCTCCGGATACCACCAGGCATGCTCTGAGTGGATGACGCGGCGGTCGATGCCGGAGAAGAGCTTCGCGCGCTGCTTGGCCTTGCCGAACTGGTTCTCAACCCAAATCCAGTCGCCGTTCTTGATTCCCAAGGTCTGTGCGGTCTCGGGATGGATCTCGGTGATAGGATCAGGATGGATCTCGCGCAAGGTGTCGACGTGGCGCTGCTCTGAATGGAAGAACACCCAGGAGCGCGCACCGGTCGTCAGGACGAACGGATACTCTTTCATGAGGTTCGGCGTGTTGACGGGGCTGTACGGGGGCTCCTCGTAGTAAGGAAGCGGATCGTCGCCCCACTCGGCAAACAGGGGCTCCATGAGCTCGATCTTCCTCGAAGCGGTGACAAAGCCGTCCTGTCCGTCGAAGTTCTGGAGGCCGTTGCGATACTTCAGGTAGTTCCACTCGGGGACAGCCCACTTCTTGTCGCGCAGCTCCTCGATGCTCATGCCGGGGATGTACTGGTCAAGCTCCCAGGTGAGGAACTCGTCCATGGTCTCCCACGGGAAGGCCGAGGGGTTGAGGCGCTTGCCCAGCTCAAGTAGTATCTCGTCGTCTGCCTTGCACTCGCCGACCTGGATGGCCTTGTTGATGGCGCCCGTGAACATGGAAAGCGAGCCATAATGGGTGTTGACGATACCGTCTTTCTCGGCAAAGGTCGAGACGGGGAGGAACAGGTCTCCGAATGAGGCTGCCGAAGGTGTCATGAACAGGTCGCACACGACGTTGAAATCAAGCTTCTTGAAGGCCTTGTCCCAACGCTGGGGAGCAGCGGTCGGGCAGGCGATCGGGTTACTCGACATAATCCACGACATCTTGAGCGGATAGGGATAGCCGGTCTCCATGGCGTCAAGCGGCATGTCGGGCTGTGCGGTCGAGATGGCGGTGGTCACGGCGGGGTAGCGGTCGCCGCCCATGCCGGAGTCGCTGCCGAGGCGCTTTGCCTGCATCTCGGGGGACAGTGAATCCCAGCCCCACCACATGGGTGCTGCAAAGGAGGGGGCGCCAACGATGATTCCGCCAGGAACGTCGATGTTGCCGCAGCAGCACATCAGGGCGAGGAGCGCGTGGGCAAACTGCACGCCGTTGCACTTCTGATCCGTTGCGAGGCCCCAGCTGATCGAGCCGGGATTCGCGTTCGCATACAGGCGGGCTGCACCGATGATCTGCTCTTTCGGCACCCAGGTGATCTCCGCGACCTTCTCGGGCGGGTACTCCTGGACGCGCTCTTTGAGCTCGTCCCAACCAAAGACCCAGTTCTCACAGAACTCGTGGTCATAGAGGTCCTCGTTCACGATGACGTTGAGCATTGCAAGCGCGAGCGCGGCGTCGGTGCCGGGGCGCAGTTGCAGCCAGTACTCGGCATTCTTGCCCCAGTAGGTGAGGCGGGGGTCAACGGAGATGATCTTCGTCCCGCGCTTCATCATGTCGACGAAGGCATGGCCGAAGAGGCCGTCGGCGTTGGACTTCAAGGGCTCTTTACCCCAAACGACCAGCACTTCGGTCAGCTTGTAGTCCGGATGGTCGTAGCGCTTGTCCTGGAACATAGCGGCGTAGTCGACCTCGGGATAGCCAGCACCGAGCGTGTAGGCGCTAATGGCACAACGGGGGCCGTAGCAAGACCAGCCGCTGTGGATATAGGTGAAGTTCGGCGAACCGAGTGCGCCGAAGGTGATGAAGGGCACGGTGTGCCACATGTCACGGCCAGTTCCGATAACGGAGAAAATCGCCTCGGCACCGTACTCTTTTTTAATCCGAGCGACGTTCTCTTCAATGAGGTCGTATGCCTCGGCCCAGCTGATCCGTGTCCACGCATCTTTGCCGCGATCCTCGGGCGCACGCTTCATCGGGTAGATGACGCGCTGCGGATGATAGATGTACTCTCTCAGGGCAAGACAACGGGGACAAAGGCGACCATTGGTGATTGGATGCTCAGGGTTGCCTATCGCTTTAACAAGTTCGCCGTTTTTCACATAAAGCTTCAGACCACATCCCACAGGGTGGTCGCCCGGCGGAGACCAAGCACAGGTCTCAACGACAGTACAACCGTCTTCTTCGTACTTCCATGAACTCACGGGTCTCACCAATCCTTTCAGTGTATCTCTTGATCTCTTACTATTCTTTGACGGGTTGATAGCTCTCTTCTCAGGGGTGAGCGACCTCCTTCCTTTCCTACCGTTTTCCCTCGTACCATTTTTCAGGTAGAGCAAGGATAGAGGGCGCGCGCGCATTTTATATCAAGGGTTTCACTCTATTTTTGAAAAATGAGAATCAGTCGAAATGCTCTATCGGTGTTTTACCAGGTCTTATTCGAGGGAGCCGACTAAAAAAACACAGTGCTCGACGACCGCTTTCCTTGACAAACACACAAGGGGCGGTGTACAAAATACATGACGGAAAGATAGTTCTTTTTTGGTGCGCGAAGGCCGTGGTTGAAAGTGCCTTGAGGCAGCCGGTCTTGAGTAGGACAGGTGCTGCGACAGGGTCCCCCAGGGCTTTCGGGGTGCGTACCGCGCGTTGCTGGCGACACCATGCCTGAGACGGCGGAGGGTGTCGTAGCATCGAAGGAAAGCCATTTCAATTATCAATAAGGAGCAATCATGGGACTGGATAGGAACACAAAGATTGCGGAGGTGATCGAGGATGCTCGTGCTGTTAAGATCCTCGAAAAGCACATTCCCGGATTCACCGACCCAGAGAACCTGAAGATGAAGATGGAGTACAGCCTCAATCAGCTCCATTTCTTCCAAGGGGGAAAAGTCAGCTGGCTGAAAATGGACAAGCTGCTGGCTATCGATAAAGAGTTGAAGGCGCTGAAATAAGGTCGAGGTAAGCCTTGCGTGAGGGCCGAGGCTCGGGTGTGGCCTTATTAGGGGCACTGGTGTTGCCGCAGGGGCGCTGTGGCGCTGCTGGCGGGCTGATGCCGGTGCCCCGCCAAGACTCGAAAGAGGGTTTCCGGGGCTCCCGACTCGTCGGGAGCCTCCGTATTTCCCGGGCGCATCTGAGATGTGCCCCTTTGCACAGAGGATGACAAGGGGGAGGGGAGAAGGCCGCGCGTGCCTTGTGCGCGCGCGGCCTTCGTGTATCCTGCGTGCCGCCCTGCCCTACTTGTTGGCTGGGTTTTGCCCCTGTCCCAAGAACAGGTCAAGGAGCTCTTGTTTCGAGTGCACGTTTATCTTCGAGTAGATATGGTCCCGATGGGAGTTCGCGGTGCCGTGCGAGATATGCATGACCCTCTCGATATAGGGCAGGCTCCGGCCCTGCATCAGGAAGGCGAACACCTCTTTCTCGCGCATGGTCAGCCCGTACTTCTGCCCAAGCTCCTCACAGCGCAGCTCGATGGCCTTCACGATGTAGTTCATGTCGGAGTCCGACGACGAGGTCTTGATCGCAAGGGTCACCTTGCTGTTTGCGAAGATGAAGGCTATTGCGATGACCAGCAGATAGGCAACGATGGTCGCGACAGTGGTCGAGATCGAGCTCAGGTCCGGGTTCGTGGCTGCTATCCTGCCGGCGAAGGAGCCGGCGAGCATGCCGCTATACATGGCGGCCTTCCCGATGCAGAAGACCCGCTGCGGCAGTCCCGAATGCCCGGCAATCCAGCAGAACACGACCCAGATGATGATGTCGGCCAGCTGGAAGCCGGCGATGATGAGCACGCTCGACACCGCCGGGCTGTAGGCGAGCAGGAGCAGCCCGATGACGATGATGGGGGTGATGGGGCTGAAATGCTTCTGGAAGTCGAAGGTCCATTTCGGCGAACGTATGAACACGAAGTAGACCGCCGAGAGGATGCCGGTGAGCAGCACCGCCCACAGGTTTGCAAAGCTGAAGGTATCCGACCCGAAGTGGCTGCAAAAGGCCATGCTGAAGCCGAAGGCCGCCCCGAGCAGGGCCACTCCGAGGAAGAAGCCTATCACCGGGCGGGACTTGAGGATTTCCCGAACCTTGTCATGCTCTTGGCCCGTCATGCTGGAGCGCACGGCCTGCTGCCCGAAAAGGACTATCGAGAGGATGACCGCCATCAAGCCGATGGGCAGCAGGGTGGCAAGGAGGACTCCGACGATCTCCGGCAGCCCCAGAATGAGGAAGTAGAGCGCGACCGCCAGGCCGAAGCTTAAAAAGGTCTGCCGCGCCGCGGTTTGCAGGGTGGCGGAGCTGAATATCTTCCCGACGAAGGGGATGAAGGAGCCGGTCCCGACCCCGAGGCATATCGAGTAAAGGGCAAAGCCCAGGTTCCCGAAGGGGAAGAAGTAGATCCCGCAGGTCCCCACAACGGCAAGGACGGTGCCAATGGCGAGGAAAAGAATCCGTGTCCTGCGGTGGTAGGGGATAAAGGCGGTGACAACGAGCGTCACTATGGCGGCGAGCAGGGTGGTGGAGTAGACGTAACTATATATGTTGCTCTCGAAAGAGATGATAAGCGAGCTATGGAAGACGATGAAAAGCCAGGTCTGAAAAAGGCCGAGGGAAAGGAGCCGCCGGTCCAGGAAGTTCAAGGTCCTCATGCCCGAGGTCTTCTGTGTCGGCGTTTTCCCTCTCAGTACATGGCTGGGATTTCTCATAGGCGCTGCCTTTCCTCACCCCGCCGGAACAGGCGAGCTGTTCGCGGGAATGGTAGAGGGCTCTGCAGGGCTTGCCGGAGAAGGCGCGGGGGAGGGGGTGTTCTGCCAGCAGATGCGCTTGACGGCAGGGTTGGGGTCGATCGTGTGGAAGTGGCAGGGGTTCGCGCAGGGCCGGGCCTGGTTCTTGCACCAGGCTGCTGGGGGGATCGACTCTGCGGTGAGGTCGCGCCCGCAGCCCGCGCACTGCCGCGGGACCGGAGGGTTTTGGACAACGATGTCGAAGCGGTTGTCAAGCTCGCAGCTCGGGCACTTCACCGCCCGTTTCTTGGGTGGGCGGCAATGTCCACAAAAAGGGTTGCAAACTATACACACGATACAGTTCCTTACTCATAAAGACTGGTGATCTGCCTCTTAGGCAGCAGGTTTCGCTTACGATGCGCCGCCATGCCCTACAGCGCCACGCCCTGGACAATCATAGCAAAAAGGAGACCGTCCCACAATTGCTTACGGGGGGTTTGGGGACGATTTCACCTAAAAAATAAGGCGTTTCCCTTGTATTTTCCTTGCACTGTACCGTGTCTTTTAGTATCATATCTAACCCACGCACAATTCGTGTGGGACAGTACCGGAAAAAAGTTTGACGAATTTGAAAAAAGTTGTTGACACGGGCAGCTGCAAACGGTATTGTATCTCCTTGCGCGTTTGCCGCGAGCAATGCGCAGGACGGTAGGATTTACGAGTAAATCGATCCCGTCGAGAACCTTGAAAACTGGATACTGTGATACGAATTTTAAGCTAGTAAAACCTCGTCAGATGCCCATCTCAAAAACAGAGCCCTGGGCACCTTGACAAGACCAGATTCAAACGAACTGTAACTGACTTATATAAGTTAGTAAGCGATGCCGTCTGCGCCCTTTGGTGTAGGGGACATCGATTTTGAACGGAGAGTTTGATCCTGGCTCAGGATGAACGCTGGCGGCGTGCTTAACACATGCAAGTCGAACGATTAACCCACCTTCGGGTGGTTATAGAGTGGCGAACGGGTGAGTAACACGTGACCAACCTACCTTTCACTTTGGGATAACCCAGAGAAATCTGTGCTAATACCAAATACTCCGCAGCTGCTGCATGGCAGTTGTGGGAAAGCTCCGGCGGTGGAAGATGGGGTCGCGGCCTATTAGATAGTTGGTGGGGTAATGGCCTACCAAGTCAGCGATAGGTAGCCGGGTTGAGAGACTGATCGGCCACATTGGGACTGAGATACGGCCCAGACTCCTACGGGAGGCAGCAGTGGGGAATTTTGCGCAATGGGCGAAAGCCTGACGCAGCAACGCCGCGTGCGGGAAGACGGCCTTCGGGTTGTAAACCGCTTTCAGCAGGGAAGAAATTGACGGTACCTGCAGAAGAAGCTCCGGCTAACTACGTGCCAGCAGCCGCGGTAATACGTAGGGAGCAAGCGTTATCCGGATTTATTGGGCGTAAAGCGCGCGTAGGCGGCCTGTTAAGCGGAATCTCTAATCTGAGGGCTCAACCCCCAGCCGGATTCCGAACTGGCAGGCTCGAGTTTGGTAGAGGAAGATGGAATTCCCAGTGTAGCGGTGAAATGCGCAGATATTGGGAGGAACACCAATGGCGAAGGCAGTCTTCTGGGCCATAACTGACGCTGAGGTGCGAAAGCTAGGGGAGCAAACAGGATTAGATACCCTGGTAGTCCTAGCCGTAAACGATGGGCACTAGGTGTGGGGAGGAATACCTTTCCGTGCCGCAGCTAACGCATTAAGTGCCCCGCCTGGGGAGTACGGCCGCAAGGCTAAAACTCAAAGGAATTGACGGGGGCCCGCACAAGCAGCGGAGCATGTGGCTTAATTCGAAGCAACGCGAAGA
>WRIR01000013.1 GCA_009782605.1 Eggerthellaceae bacterium
GGGGGTCACAACCCCGGGCGGTGGGGTGCAGCGGGATCCCCCCCCCGTCTGCCCGGGGGGACCCCCCCCCCCGGGGGGGCCCTCCCCGCCGTGGTGGCCCCCCCCCCCCCCCCCCCCGAAAAAAGACATCCACGTTCGCCTTGAGCACCCGCCCGTAGAAGTAGAGCCCCTCTATGGGCTGCACCACGAACACGTCGCCCGCCTCAAGCTTTGGCCGCTTGCGCTTGATGGGGACGAGCTCGTCGGTGAAGCTGTCGGCCTTCCTGTACTCCTCCAGCTGCCTCTGCGTGTCCTCGGGGAGGGCCGCAACGCGCCTCTTCCACGCCTCCAGCAAGATGTTCTCATCGTATTTCATGGCTCTCCCATCTTCCTATCCTAGCACTCGCTCTCTTCGATGCACTTTTGGCAGAAATCAAGCCCCGGGGGGTGCTCGACGATTACCCCCCTCCCCTCAAACTCCCCGCAAACCTGGCAATGGTATGCAAATGTCGGCTTGTCTACGATGTTTTCTTTTTTCCGCAAAGCCTCTTTCAGCTCTCTTGCATGCTCCTTGCACAGATACCCCTGCTTTAGCTCTTTTCCGCACATATGGCACTGCATCGCTTCCCCCTTGTCAGTTTGGCAGATATATCGGAAGATGCGGATTCCCGGCTTCGTCAACTATCGGGTTTCCGAAATCATCAAGCCTGTGTGCATGTGGCACCTGGGCCTTAGGGTCTTTTTGGCTTGAATGCCCATACCCATCAATTCGTTCGCCAGTTGGCTTGCCGTACTGGTCTTTCACTTGCAGTGCCTTGCTGTCAGGACTGCCCTGAATCTGCTGCCCCAGTTTGACCGGCATAGCGTTGCCGGCCGGGTCGACAACGGTGACCTTCTCGGTCACGGGGCCCTGGAAGGGGTTCGTGTTCTTGGCGGCGCTGCCGGTGGCCCCCGTCGTCTTCGCCACCGCCTTCTCGGTCGGGGCGGCGAGCTTGCCCGTGGCGCCGAGGGCCTTGCCGAGCTCGGGGGCGACCGTCACCGCGACCTTGCCGGCGCCTGCGGCTACCTTGCCGAACGGCACTATGCCGATGGAGGCCACCGCCGCGTCCTTGTAGTTGCCCTCCGACAGGTACAGGAGCGCGTCGGCCCCGCTGGCGATGGAGCCGAGGCCGGGCACGAAGCCCACGACGGCCAGGCCCAGGTGCAGGCCCGCCTTCCAGTCGACCTTGTCCAGGTCCTTCTTGGCCTTCTCCCAGGCGGCGTCCAGGCGCTTGGCCGTGCCGCAGGAGAAGGCCTGGACCTTGGCCTTGGCCTCGGAGGCCCTGGCGGCTATCCACTGGCCGGCCGTGCTGGGGGCTGCGGGCGCGCCCCAGCGAGGTATGGGGGAATTTCAAGGTGCGGGGGAAGTCCCTGGCCGGCGGTGTTGGGGCGGGGGCCTCCCGGTCCCCCTATTCTACCACGCCTGCCCTGCGGGGCGGCGCGCTATGCGTGACGGGTTGTATGGCCCCCCAGGGCGAGCCAGGCAGCCCAGGGCCCCTCCGGGGCGACGGGGCCCGCGCCCTGCACCATGGGCAGGGCGACGTAGCTTGCGAGGACGGCCGGGACTGCGGAGAGTGCGAGGGCGGCGAGCGCCGCCGAGGAACGGAGGAGCCTTAAGAAGCAACCCGCCACCACAGGTCCTTTCCCTCATGCCGGAAGCCGGCCGCCTCCCCCGCCGCTCTTCGGGGAGGGGCGGCCCCTTCCCTACCTTTACATCCCCCCTATTGTAGCCCAAGCGTCAGGCACAGGGCGCCTGGTTTCTGTAAAATCTCTTCCTAGCGGCCTTCTTGCTCTAGGGGCACGCCCTGTCAGGGGCCCAGCGGCAAGGTTTCCGCTTCTATTGCCCTTCCTGGCCGGAACGGGCAAGATTGCGGGTCAGGCCCGCAATGACACCCGGGGCGGAGCACCATTCGACCGAACCCGAAGTTCTGGTCGGGGTCAGGCCCGCAATGGCACCCGGGGCGGACTCACCCGCACGCTCGCAGCATGCAGCCTCACATGCCCTGTATCGACTGCGGGATGAAGAGGTCCTCGAAGAGCCCCTTTGCGTAGCGGTCCGTCATCCCCGCAACGTAGTCGGTCACGGCGCGCAGGCCGTCCCCGCACGATATCCTCCGGTATTCCTGCGGCACTTCGTCAAGGTGCTCCACGTAGTAGTCGAAGAGGTCGGCGACAAGGCGGGCGGCTTTCTTTGCCTCATGCAATACGGCCTCTGATTCGTAGACCCGCTCAAAGAGGAAGGAGCGGAGCTCCATCATGGCATCCCACACCGTCTCGCTGAGCATGATGTCGCCTGCCGCGGCAGACGTGGCGACCATGTCGGCGACGAGCGTCTGGATACGCGAGGAATGGTCGGCGCCCAAGACCTCGTGGGTGGTCTGCGGGAGCTCCGACTCCCTCAGGATGCCCGCCCTGATAGCGTCGTCGAGGTCGTGGTTCACATAGGCTATCCTGTCGGCGAGCGCAACGATATTGCCCTCGTAGGTCTCGGCACGCATGTCCCCGGTATGGCAAAGGATGCCGTCGCGCACCTCGGCCGTCAGGTTGAGCCCCTTGCCGGAGTTCTCGATCACCTCGACGACGCGCACGCTTTGGATGTTGTGGCGGTAGAGCGCCTTTGCCGGGGCAGATGCCGGGTCTATCCCCTGATGCTTCGCAAGACATGCCGCAAGTGCGGCCTCCCCCGTGTGTCCGAAGGGCGTGTGCCCCAGGTCATGCCCGAGCGAGATGGCCTCGGCCAAGTCCTCGTTCAAGCCGAGGGCCCGGGCGATCGTCCGGGCTATCTGGGAGACTTCCAGGGTATGCGTCAGGCGCGTGCGGAAGTGGTCGCCTTCCGCGGCGAGGAAGACCTGGGTCTTGTGCGACAGCCTGCGGAAGGACTTCGAGTGGATTATCTTGTCACGGTCGCGCTGGAAATCGTTGCGCAGGGTGTCCGGCTCTGTCGAGCAAGCCCGCCCCTCGCTTTCGCTGGAGAAGGCCGCGTCGGGTGAGAGCACCCGGTGCTCGCGGTCCTCCTGGTCCTCGCGGTAGACGATCCGCATGTCCTACACCTCTCTGCCTTCGGGCGCTTCGTCGGGGAGGGCCGCCAGCTCCGACGGCTTGAGAACCCCCTTTTCGGTGACAATGGCAGTAATCAGGCCTGCGGGGGTGATGTCGAAGGCGGGGTTGAAGACCTCGACGCCAAAGGGCAGCGTGCGGGAAACCTCGTCCGCGCAGCGGTGCTCGATGACGACCTCGCTGCCCGCCGCGGTCGGGAGGTCGACTGTAGTTGTAGGGGCAACGACATAGAAGGGGATCCCGTAGTGGGCCGCCAGCACGGCAAGGCCCAAGGTCCCCACCTTGTTGGCCGCATCCCCGTTCCTGCAGATGCGGTCGGCGCCGACAAGCACCACGTCGATATGCCCTTCGGCCATGAGCGTTGCGGCCATGCTGTCGCAGGCAAGCGTGCACGGGATGCCCGCACGTGCCACCTCCCAGGCAGTGAGCCGGGCACCCTGGCCAAGCGGCCGCGTCTCACCCGCATACACCCGCTCGACCCTCCCCTGTGCGGCTGCCGTGTACACCACGCCCAGCGCCGTCCCGAAGAACACGGTCGCAAGGCTGCCGGCGTTGCAGTGGGTCAGCACCCGGCCTCCCTCGGGGATGAGCGGCGCGCCCGCAAGGCCGATCCTGCGGTTGGTGGCCTCGTCTTCGGCCTCCATGAGCTTCACCTCGTCAAACAGCGCCTGCTTGAGGGCTGCAAGGGTCACGGGGGTTCCAGGAGCCCCAGGGGCCGCCGGGGCCGCATACGCCTCGCCCCCTTGCGAATGCCGGCGCGCGCAGCGCATCACCCTACCTGCGCCCCACGAGAGGTTGACTGCCGTCGGACGGGCCGCGGCAACCTGTGCGGCCACGACGGCGGCCTGCCCAAGGAGTGTCCCGACATCCAGGGCCTTCGACTCGTTGATCACAAAGAGCGCAACAGCAGCGGCGCCGGCCACCCCGATTGCAGGCGCGCCGCGCACGGCAAGGCTCTTGATGGCCTCGACCACCTCGCCGTGACAGCGCGCCTCACGGGTCGCCAGCACGCCGGGCAGCCGGTTCTGGTCTATGAAACAAAGGCAGGCTCCCCCGCCCGCGTCTCGCTTGAGCTCAAGCGTGCGCGGCAGGGCATCGGCGCCGGGGACTGCCTGCCTGGACGGCGCGGCATCCCCCCTCGGGTCTCTGTCGTTTCCTGAATGCATCCTCATCCCCGCTCCTGCACCCTCACTCCCGGAAGAACAGCCTGCGCAAGGCGCTTTCCCGCTCCAACAGCCCCATTGCGGCCAGCTTCCCCTTGACGCTGTCCATGACCTTTGCCCCCAGGGCCTCTATGACCGGCACGAGCTCGTCCTTATCGGTGAAGAGGAAGATGCCCAGCACGCAGTCATACCGCAGGTCGAAGGGGAAGCCCCTCCATTCCAGCTCGGCCCGCCTCTGGTAGATATGGTCTTGCTTGACCAGCAGCCCGCACCCGCTCTCCTGCCGCAGGAACCCGAGCACCATGTCGAAGTCGTCCCAACGGTCGATATTCCTCAGGTAGACGCCCGTCGAGCCGTCGGCGTTGCCGCCTGTCTCTACCCTGAAGTCCTTCTCCTTGAAGCCCATGTCCTGAAAAAGCCCCTATCCGCCCGCGTCGGCAAAAACCTTGTGCCCCCTATTCTACCAACATATAAGGCCGAAGCAACGGCCGCAGAAAGGGAGGTGCGAAGAATTTGTTGGCAGGGGCCTCCCGCCCCGCAGCTGAAGGGCAAGCCTCCTGCAACGAAGCACCCCGTGGCCGCAAGAGGAAGCCCCTGCGGCGCAGGCGGCGCAGGGACGAAGGGCATCCGCCGCCTTTGCGAGGACGAAAGGGCGGGTGGGCGCCTTCCTTATGCCCCCAAACCGCCCTCAAGGGCCTCAAGGAGCTCCTTGCCCTCGGGGGTGATGCGCCAGCCCTCTTCCCAGTAGATGCCGCCTGCCTTCTCAAGCTTGTCGATGAAGACGCTGGGCTGGATGGGGCGGTCCCCCGCATTGCGGTTCGCCGTAAGCACCTCGCGGCCGCGCAGGAGCCTGTCGACGTCGGCAAAGCTCTGCTTCTCTTCGAGGAAGCCAAGCACCTCGATATAGGTGTCGTAGTATTCGGGGACGATGTCCAAGAGCTCGACAAGGCGGTTCTTCGGGCTCATCTCTTCGATCAGGTACTTCCCCACCTCGTTGGTCTCGTAAGCGTACTGGGCGACCAGGTCGTCTATCTCGTCGATGCCCAGCCCCTCCTTGCGCTCGGCGGTCACGACCTCCCCCTCCGCGTCAAGGTCGAAGGCGTCGATGCCCCCGCCGTTGACGAGGAACAGCAGCAGGTAGTAGGGGCTTTGCGTGGCGCCGGCGAACTCGGGATAGGCGGCGATGCTTTCTTCCACATCCGAAAGGACACGCCGCGAAGAGCAGTATTTGAGGGTCTTGTACAGTATCTCCCGCTGCATCGGGTTGCTCATGACCACCCTCGTGAGATAGGCGACGCGTTCCTCGAAGGCCATGTCCTCAAGGCGCGAGGCCGGGTCGACCCGTTCGGCAAAGTCGCCGCCTATCGAAATGAAGTCGTCCTGTGCGTCGCGCGCGGTAGCCTCGATTGCGCCATCTTCCCCGGGCACAGGGGCACACGCCCCGTCCGAGGCGTCCGGGCCCTTGGCGCCGACTGCTGCATCATCCCTGTTCTTCATAGGTCTTTCCTCTCCCATACCTTTACATGAGCAATATAACGTGCACTTCCCCGAAAGGATACCACATCCCCTCGGGCGCGGGCTCTGTCGGGGAGGGGCGGGCAGCCGCCTCGCCCCCGTGCCGCATATACGGCGTGCCCGGTACCCCGCTGCCCCAGGCGTCGCAAGGCCGCGTACACCGGCGCCTCAGTCAAGCGAGGCCGCCCAGGCCGCGACGATCGCGTCCGCCTCTGCGGGGTCTTCCGCAAGCCCTGCGAACCTTACCAGCTCGAAGGCGCCGTAGGCATAGGCATCCACATGCCGCCGCGACTCGATCTGTCCTATCAGCTCTTCACGCCACGGCCGGCCCGAGCGCTGCTCGATCACGTCCCGCAGCAGCCCCTGATGCCCGACCCACAGCGCCTCGGCAACCATGTCGTCGGGAAGCCCGCAGCGCGGGTAGTCCTTCGAGGGGACCATCGCAGCACACTCGAAGGGACGCTCCTCCAATTCATAGGCGCACCGGTCGCCCTCCAAGTGGGCACAGCGCGCAGGCTCGTGGCAGAGGCTGAGCGGCGGGCGGTCCACCCCGCGTGCCGCAAGGGTAAAGATCGGCGCGGCCTTGCTTCCCTCGACGTTGGTGAACGAGGCGTAGACAACCGCACGGCCGCTGTCGAGGGCCGCGCCCACCGCCTGCGCGTCGAGCGCACCGGGGGACGCAAGGTCGTCGGGGCTGAACTTCCCCGGGGCATGGCAGCAGCAGTAGCCGCCGCACGCGGCGCACAGGTCGCCTGCCTCGACACGCTCCATGGTAGGGCCCTTGTCCTCTTTCACCATTCCTGTAGCCCGCACATCATTTCGGGAGGGCTTTTACGTCCTGGCGCGGCGCGGCACGCCCGGCGTACAGCGGTATGCTTATCGCCTGGGAGGGACAGTGCTCCTTGCACAGGCCGCACTTGGTGCACTCGTGCATGCCCTCGATGCAGTGCGGGTCGAGCTCTTCCTCGCAGGCCGTGACGCATACCTTGCAGTCGATGCCCTGTGAGCGCAGGCACTTCGCGTCGTCGACGCGCGGCCTGAAGAGCTTGTTGGGGATGCTCATCAAGGACATGAGCGCGCCGAGCGGGCAGAACCGTATGCACCACTTCTTGAGCACGAAGAGCTCAAGGGCCAAGAACAGGGGGAATATGAGCAGGGCCCACGACGGCTCGTTGAAGCCCACGAGGCGCCACAGCGCGATAAGGCTGGCGAAGGTAAGGCCGACGGGGCAGACGATACAGAAGACCGGGAACCCGAAGACGGCGGTCGAAAGGAGCGCGCCGCCCAAGACGAGGTGCCGGGAGTCGAGCTTCTTGCGCTGCTCCGCGCAGCTCGCACAGCCCGACGCACATGCGCCGTCCGCTGCGGAGTCGCAGGCCGGCACCGCCGAAAGCGCCTCAAGCTCGGACGCCTCCAGGGCGGTGGCCGCCCCCGCTGCCGCCTTGGCCGCCTTGGCCGCGCTGCCGCCCGCTGAGCCTGCCGCCTCCTGGGCGAGAGCCGCATCGGCCGCAGTGTCCCCAAGGGCTGCCGCAGCACCGGTCGCACCGGCACCGGCTGCCTCAAGCGCCTTTTTCGACTCCCTGACCGCCTCGTCGACCGTGTCGTCCTTCTTGAGCGTGAAGAACCTGCGCAAAGGCGGCACCGGGCAGAGCCAGGCACAGAAGACCTTGCCGAGCACAATCACCACGACAAGGCACACGACAAGCGCTATCACCTGGCGCGGTATGAGCGTCCACGAGGCTAGGAAGGCCTCGATGGCACCGAGCGGGCACAGGTAGGCTATCGCGCCCCAGCCCAGCGACGACAGGTTGCCGGTCCCGATATTGGCAAAGAAGCTGACCATCACGGCGGCAACGACCACCCCGATCGTTATCCTGCGGGCAGTCGATATCTTCATGAGGGACCACCCCCCAAGGCCGCAGCGGCACTCCGCGCGCCGTTGCCCGCCTCCACCGATATGCCGCGGCGGATGCCGGTGAACACGCGGTAGGAATTCGAGGGGCAGATGTACTCGCAATACCCGCAGCCGTTGCATTCCTCGGCCGCGACCACTGGGCGGCCCGAGGCGTCGGCGGTGATGGCCTCGAAGGGGCAGCCGTCGATGCAGCGCCTGCAGCCGACACCCTCGGGCTGGTGCGCGATGCACAGGCTCCTGTCGATCACGGCCGGGGCTATCCACTCCCCGTCGGGGTCGAAGGGGCGCAGCGCACCCGTCGGGCAGCACTCAATGCACAGGTTGCAGAAATCGCAGTACCCGATGCGGAAGTCCATCTTGGGGGTACGGGCGTTGAGAAGCCCGTCGTTCATGTTGGCAACCGCGATGCAGTTCAAGGGGCAGATGCTCCTGCACCGGTCGCATTTGATGCAGGCCGCTATGAAGTGGTCCTCGTCCTGGCCTCCCGGAGGCCTCAAAAGGGGCTCTGACCCGAAGGCGTACTTGGCGAAGCCCCCCAATGCCAGCATCGCCGCGGCGCCGGTACCGCCCGCCACCAGCGTCCTGCGTGTGATTTCGTTCACGATTGAAGCATCCCCTCTAACAGGTCGTCTATCGTTTGGAGATCCATCAGGAGATAGCCCTTGGTGACCTTGAGGACACCGCGGTAGAACCGTGCCTCCAGAAGGGTCTCCGCACGTTTGCTGAACATATCGAACCAGGTGAGCACCTGGTCGGTGATGAAGCCGCGCGACTCCTCAAGAGCGCCCCGTGCCGTTTCAGCATCCCCTTCGAGCAGGGCCTTTTCCGCACGCTCGCTCATAATAGAAAGGAACTCCAGCATGAAGCTCAGGTGGTCGTCCGGCGTATTTTCGTCGATAACGCGCAAAAGGTTGCGCTTGAACACGCGGAATACCTCGCCGCGTGGCTGTTGGCTCAAAAGCCCCGTCTCACTCAGGTACAAGGAGGCATAGGGCATCGCGGTCTCGCCCTTGTAGGTCGCCGCCCCGCCGAAGCTGGACGTGAAATCGATTGCAAGCATCTGGCGCGTGCCGGTGTTGCGCTTGCGCAGGAAGCGCGTGATGTCGTTGAAGCCGTCCTCTATCAAGGGCTCGCCCACACCGAACTCCGAGTAGTCGGTCTGGGCCATGGTATCTATCTGCTCCTGCGTCAGCGGCTTGAAGTAGAAGCCTGCCAAGGCGAGGTAGAACTCACGGCGCCCGTTGAGGACTTCGACAAGGATATCCGTACTGATTGCTTCGGGGTTCTCTGACATCTACTGCATTCCTTTCAAAGGGGTTTCGCCGACGGGGGGCCGGGGGCTCTCCTGCCCCCGGCCCGGCCGGCTCTGTGCAGGGGGGCACACCCGGTGTGCCCCCCTTAAAAAAGCTCGAACAGGCTATTGCGGCGGTATGAGCAGGCCTCTCTGCTCCATGCCGAGGCCGAAGAACGGATCGACATGCGGGTCGCCAGCCATCCACATTACCACACGGAAAACGATAGCGCCAATGAGCACTGCCAGCAGGCCCAGGTAGATCATGGACACGTTGCCCTTCATGTAGGCCAGAAGGGCTGCAGCCACAGCGAGAAGGCCGCCGATGACGACCGCACCGACCCAAAGGAGCACGCTGCCGTCGCCGAGGTCGGCGACAAAGCCGTAGGCCGCATACATGACAGCCATCAACGCGGTGACGATCAAGACGATGAGGGCGACCTTCTTGATGGCAGCCGCCTCGTCCTTATACACTGCCTGGATGGCGAGGAACAAAAACCCTCCCAATGCCAGTGCGCTCAGGGCATAGGAGAGCGTGAGCGTCGGGGTCGACCATGCGGGCCGGATGTCGATGACCTGGTAGCCATGCCCCGAGGCATAGGCGAAGCAGATCCCCACGATAATCCCGAGGATGCCCAGTATCTTGGAGGCCGAGCTCTCGCGGTTGACGAGCACCAGGTAGATGATGGCGACAATCACGGCCAGGCCCAGGAAGATAAGCTCAAGCGAGATGGGCGAGAACGAGAAGATGTTGGCCGCTGCCGCCATGAAGTTGCTGGGGTTGCCCAGGTGCAGCAACGAGAAGCAACCTCCCAGTACCAGCAGGATCAGGGCGAGTATGGCCGCGATGAAGCGCGGCTTCTTGCCCACACCAAGGAACTCCCCGATGCCGGCAAAGACCAAGAGGCCCGCTCCGGCTCCGGCAAGAACAGTGAAGAGAATCAAAGGCCATTCAATCCCTACCATTTATACCAGCTCCTTCCATTTCGCGATATGATCCGAAAGGATGTACACGGTCGCGGGTTGCGCATCGGTCTTGTCGCTCAGGGTGAAAGTCCCCTTGCCCGCAGCCTTCGCGTCTGCAAGGGCTATGCTCGCTCCCGAGTTGGGGTCGTTCAGGTCGCCGAAGTAGCGTGCGCCCGTCGAGCAGTTGTGCACGCAGGGCGGCACCGCGTGGTCGGGGTCGAAGGTGTCATGGATGTTCATGACACCGTCCGACGTCGCCGTGAGGTGGTTGCACAGGGTGCACTTCTCCATGACGCCCTGGTCCTCGTTGAGCTGGCGGACGCCATAGGGGCAGGCATAGAGGCAGAACGCGCAGCCGATACATTTTTCCTTGTCGATCAAGACGACGTCGTTGTCGGAATCGCGGTACGACGCACCCGTCGGGCACACCGGGATGCACGGTGCGTTCTCGCACTGTTGGCATGCCACAGGCAGCCAGTACATCTCGATGTCGGGATACTCACCGGTCGGCCCTACTGCAAGGACGCGGTTCCAGTAATGGCCCAGGGATACGCTGTTCTCGAACTTGCACGCGACAATACAGGAGTCGCACCCGGAACACCGGTCAAGATCTATAACGTGAGCTCTTTTTTGTGTCATCTCTTACACCTCCTTACCCGCGGGCCCAGTCATTGAATTCAACATTGGGGCTGTTCGGATCCATTTCGAGCGCGGAACCGATGCCCGGCAGGCATTGGTTGTCGTTCTTCGGCAAGAAGGGCTCGAATTCCTTCGGATCAACCCAAACGCCCACAGGCTTTTGGCCTCTCTCGATCCTGACGGTGAAGCCGCGGTTCGTGTAGGAGCCGAACACCTCGTTGAAGGGCGCGGTGTTCTTGGTGAGGACGTTGACGTTGCACTCACGCCATCCGCCCGTCTTGTTGGGCTGCGCATTGTCGAAGCACTCGGGGTTCCAGAAGCGCTCCATGAAGATCACGCGCTCGTCCATGCCGCGCGTTATGTAAACGCGGCCCGTGGTCGAGGAACGCCGCGAGGTGATCTTCACCCAGTCCATGTGCTTGAGGCCGTACTTCTCGGCGGTGTTGGGGTGCATACGCACGTCGGGGACAGGATAGAGCTCGCGGATGAAGGGCGCATGGCGCATGGTGCCGTGATGGAAGTAGTACACGCGGCCGGAGGTCAGCACGAGCGGGTATTCCGGGTCGTAGCCCGGCATGCCCTCGATGGGGGATTCCAGCGGCTCGACGTGCCAGCAGATGGGCGAATAGGTGCCGACGAAGGGGTAGCTGAGGTTCGGGTCGATTATCGAGTCGATGGCCTTGACTTCCTCGCCGATGCTCTTGTCGACCGGCTCCTGCTCACGCGGATAGGTGTAGGGGAAACCTGTGGCAGCCATCTTGATAAGGACGCTGGCATACACCTCGCACTTGCGCGACTCGGTGCCGAAGCCTTTCGGCAGCCCGTCGTCAGCGGTTACCTCGTGCTGGCCATACTGCCAGAATATCTCCGGCGGGATGACGAAGCGCGGGTCCTTGGCCTCGGGCATGTCGGGCTGCTGGTAGCTGACGTCGTTGATGAAGGTCTCGTAGTCCGGGGCGCCGTAGCGGGCGACCATCTGCTTGAGCAGGAGGGAGTCCTCCTGCACGCTTCCCTGCACGCCGTCGCCGATGGGGAAGCGCAGCTTGAACCTGTCGGGGTCGAAGGGATGGAGGTGCGTCGCGTTGACCGAGGACAGGGGCTGCCCGTCTGCCGCCAGCGCGGGCGAGGCCGAGGCCGACTGGCCGACGGTCGCGCCAATGGCGCCGAAGACGATCTCCCCGCCCGACTCGATGTACTCGTTGAGCTTCTTGGAGGCGGCGTTTTGGACCTTCAGCTGCGGCACGCCGCTCGACACCGTCTCGCCGAGGTGGATCACCTGTGTCTCCGGGAAGACGTAGTTGAGCTGGTTCCTGATAGGAATGGGGTTCTCAAGCCACTCTTGCAGGGGGAACACGACGTCGGCGATCTCGGCCTGGAACGAGGTGAGGTTCGGGTACTGGCACACGCAGAAGTCGATCTCGTCGAAAGCCTCGTACCACGACTCGGCATTGCCGAGCATGGCGAGCTTGTTGCCCGACATGTCGTACCACACGCGCGGCTTGTAGGGGATGCCGGTCTTGATGGCGTCGAGCACGGTCGGGATATGCGAGTGCGACCAATGGTACAGGCCCTTGTGGTTCTTCAGGCCCAGCTGGTCGAGCTTCAGCTGGTTGTGCAGGTAGAGAGCCTCTTGGTTCTTCACATAGGGCTTGCTGCCCGGCTCGGCCAGCTCCTGGAAGCCGGCGACACGCCTTTGGTTCTCTTCCTCGGTGGCGCCGATCATGTAGCCGAAGCCGTACACCGAGCCATAAGAGCCGTTGGATATGTAGGTCGGACGCTTCGGCGCACCCGGAGGCGCGGGGGTCCATTCCGCCTTCTCGTTGTCCCACACGGGGCGGGTGTGCTGCGTCAGGGCAGCGCCCTTCTTGTTGACATAGCCCATGACCATATCGAGGCCGAGCAGGCCGGTGGGGGCCTGGGAGGCGTCCTGCTCCATGTCGGTGGCAACACCGTGGGCGATGCCGGCGGCCTTGCCGGCCTTCAAGGGGTCGGTGTATATCTTGATGGCCTTCTCGTTCTCTTCCTTGGGGACCCAGCACAGCTCCTCGGCCTTCTCAAGCGTCCACGGGGCGGCAGCGTCCTTGTAGATCTGGCCGGCGGTCTTGCAGGCCTTGCCCTTGACGTCGCCCTCCCAGAAGACCTCGGGGTCAACGTCGGCCGACATGTACTCGAAGGGCTTGAGCTCGCCGGACTTGGCGTCGAAGCAGACGTAGGCCGGAGTGTTTGCCGGGGTGGTCTGCGTGAAGTCCGGGAACACCTCTTGCGCCAGAAGCGGCAGGTGGGTGTCGGGGTCGATGACGAAGGGCAGGTTCGTCCAGGTCTTGACGAACTCCTTGTCATAGAGCTCGTTCTCGAAGATGTACCTGAACCACGACAGGATCAGGCCGCCGTCGGCGCCGGGGCGTACCCGCAGCCAGACATCGGCCTTGACAGCGTCGGGGCTGTAGTTCGGGTCGACGACGACGAACTTGCAGCCCTTGGCCCGCAGGTCCGCGACGCCGCGCCCGGACTGGGCGACCTGGCTGACGGAGGGCTGGGCGCCCCAGACCACCATCGTCGACGTTATCTCGTCGCCGACCTTCGAGCCGTCCGCGAGGGTCTTGTCGGCCTCGTACTTGGACAGGCCCCGGTGGAATTCCTGGAACGAGCAGTCTGCAACAGACTGGTTCTGCCCCTGGTACATGAGGTCTGCCATGGCGACGCGGGGGAGGTAGCACTGTGCGCAGCCCGGCTCTATAACGTTCGGGCCGCCAAGCGCGGTGCACATGGTCTTGGCGTTCTCGAAGGTGTAGCCGCCGCCGCCGCCGGTCGATGAGAAGAACGAATAGGTGCCGTACTTCTGCGCGGCCTCGAATATCTTGGTGGCCGTGATCTCAAGGGCCTCATCCCAGCTGATACGCTCCCACGCGACGTTCTCTGCGCCGCGGGCGCCGGCGCGCTTCAGCGGATAGAGCACGCGGCGGGGGCTGTAGGCGGTGTGGAGCTGGCTGAGCCCCTTCAGGCACATGCTCCCCAGGTTCGCGGGCGCAATCGGATGGCCCTCGAGTTTTACGACAATACCGTCTCTTACATACACGCGGCAGGGACAGACCTGGATGCAGCCGTGACAGGTAGACACGTACATCTGGGTCTCGCTTGCCTCCTCGGCCCACGCCCGGTCGACTCCCTTGAAAGAGCCGGCCATCTGGGTGCCCAGGGCGAGCGCCGCGCCAGTAAGCGCCGTCGTCTTCATGAAGCTACGGCGTGTCATAGTGGCATTTGGTGCTTTCTGCATAGATACTCCTTTCATGGATAAATCGGTTTCTAGCAGTTCTTTTCCCACAGTTCTCTCTTAACTTCTCTTGGAATCCCTCGTTCTCCTTTCCCTTTTACGTGAACTCGCGAGCCTCCACGTGAGAAGGTGCCTCCTATAAAACCCTCCCCGCTTCATAGCAGCTCTCAGGGCACGAACCCTGGTTGTAGGATATTCTATAGTATTTATGAAGAAATAATGAGTATTCCAGGATAGAATATCCGTCAAGAAGTAACTTGTTGCGCCGGAGGCAACAAACGCTTTACATACACTTTACGGGTCGGGGCCGTGCCAGAACGTGCCAGAATAGTGCCAAAACGGCGAGAGTCGGCATTTTGCCGGTCCTCGCTTCCGGTAGGGCGCACGTGTCTGAAGCGTGTATAATCGCACCCGATATCGAATTGCGTTTCGGTGCAAGGGGAATCAGGTGAAAAGCCTGGCGGTACAGCCACTGTGAAGGTTTTCGCGGCAGGACGCGCGGTGCGTCCGGTGCTGCGGCAAGCGCGAGAACATCAGTCAGAATGCCTTCCCGAAGCGACGTTCGTTGATGTGGCTGACTATCACAGAAACGGAGAAAACCATGAGAAGAACTGTATCCCCCGCTCGCAACCGGCCTTTTGCGGAGCCTTTCGGCAGGCTTTTCGCCTGCGCCTTGCTGGCGTTCGTGCTCTGCCTCGGGCTTTCGGCTTGCTCGTCGGGCACGGCGGCCGTCGAAGCACCCAGCGGCACCTCCGCGGACACCGCGCCTGCGCCCGGCATCGGCCTGGTGCAGGTGGACATCGACACCACCGCGCTCGACGGGGGCGAGGTCGAGACCTTCGCCGTGAGCCTCACGGAAAACATGAGCGCCTTTGACGCGTTGAAGGCGTGCAACGTGGACTACGTGTCCGAGAAAGGCAGCTATGGGACGCTTGTCACCAGCATCAAGGGCATCAGGCAGGGAGAGCACGGCTCTATGAGCGGCTGGCTCTTCTACATAGGGGGCGAGTTTGCCCCCACCTCGGCCGACACCTCCCTGCTCCACGATGGCGATGTTCTCACCTGGGTCTTCACCACCGGCGAAGATTTGTAACCGCCTTCTCATCATGACAGCTCGCGGGGGCAGGCCCCGTGAGCTGCCCCAAACAAGAAATCTCACAAACCCGCAGGTCAACGAGGTTGAGGGTCATTATGACCCTCAACCTCGCCCTGTCGCAGAAACACCCTTTGACACCCGTCCCTACGTATTCACCGGCCGTAATCCTTCCCGTGCCGGTCGGGAGGGGACAATTGGAGCGCCCCGTTATGCTTTGTGTCAAATCGGATGGAGTTATTGGCACAAAACCCCAAATGCACGAGTCCTCCAAGCTTTGGAAAGAAACCCCTGCCCTCCACTTTCAACATGATCGAGATAACCCCAGGTAAAGGGCTTGTCGGGCGGCACGGGATCGGGATCGAGGGCAGGAGGCTTCCACTGAGTCGTACATTTGGGCTGTTTCGTGCCAATAACTTGAACTTTTGAGACACGTCAGGAAAAGGATGGGGGTTGTCGCCGTTGTCCGCCTGCGACATACGCCTCCCCCGACGCCGTCCGGGACACTCTCTCCCTCTGACGGTTTTCATCAATTCTTGTTGACCGTGTTATTATTATGCCCGCAGGTTTGTCGATTCCCATGCGTTATATGTCGGCGAACACGGACTGGTTCCTGCTATTGAATATGGAGCGAACCCGATGACCAACAACCATATCGTTTATACCGATGTCTGTCTGACATTTATGGACATCCAAGGCTTCAAGGAGATGGTTCTCGCTCGTTACCCAGATAGGCCCTTTGTGATTCATGAGATCCTCAAGGAGTTCAAGAGGGCGCAGTATCACGATCCCTCAAACTTCTTGCTCAGCTGGCAGCCAGAGATTGTGAGTTTCTCAGACTCAATAGTCAGAGGGATATCGAAGAAGGACCGAAGCTCCCCAAACAACGAGAGAATCATCAATGAGATCAAAGCGCTGCGCCTCGTACAACAGCGGCTCCTCACGTGGGAGCCGCCCCCGGCCATCAAAAACAACGGCGACGATGCGGGAGTGTTCATACGGGGCGGAATGGCTCAGGGCCCTGCCTTTCTTGACCATGGCAACAATATGATATTCGGCCCCGCGATGATAAAGGCTTTTGAGCTGGCGGATGTCAAGGGCTCGCCGTTCAGAATCGTGGTGGACCAAGCGGCGGTTGACGCTTACCCAAAGGCGATAGAGCTCCTCGTGAGGGACAACATGGTTGCACAAGACTGCGACGGCCTCTGGTTTGTCAACTACCTGTCCGTCAACCCGTTTAGAAGCTACGGACTCTGGACAGAACTTGAGAGGCTAGAGAACGTCAGGGATGTCTTGCAGAAACAAGTCCTCACCCATTGCAGGAACGACGTGCTCTTGAAGAAATACCTGTGGGCGAGCGAGAAGCACAATTCGGCAGTCCGAGAATCGAAACCGCTCAACGATGCCTTGGCGGGCGTAGGCCTCGAACGGGATCGGCTGGCAATCAAAACAGGCCCCTAAACAGCAGCAGCGAGACCTTTTTGCCCCTGCTTCAAGGTTTTCGGAGGCTTCTTTGCTTTCCCGGCGCTCGGGCTTGCCTGTGGCACAGAGCCGACTGTTTTTACCGCGGCCGCATGTGATTCCATCGCCTCTAGCTTCTTCTCTAAGACCTTGAACAGCAGCTCTGTGTGGGAGGCGCGCTGATTGCCCTCCTGGAGCAGCAAGAGGTTGGCCGGGCTTATCCCGAAGAGCTGACCGTATTTCTCAAGAACGGTCAACGTAGGCTTCTTCCTGCCCGTCTCGATATCGCTGATGTAGCTGGGAGAGAGGCCTATCTGGCCTGCCAGCTCGCGGGCGCTCATGTCTTCGGCGATGCGAAGCATTTTCAGTATCCTGTTTATCGGCTCTTGCACTGCCATCACCCCCTGTGTAACACGCCTGTCCGGCTGGTTCCCTGCATGAGGTATTACTCGACTGATTGACACCCTATAGGGATTATTCCCGTTTGTCAACACAAAACACGCTATTGGCGTAATTAGTACGCTCTTAGGAGATGCGCCGGAGACATTGTGCCGGCGGGGGCACCACGTGTCAAAGGGGGCGTATAGTTTCGACACTTTTATTTATGTTCATGCCGACAAACATGGCACACGGCAAAAGGTGTCGAAACTATACGCCCCCTTTGACACACGCGCGGCAGCAGAAAGCCCCGGGGCTAGTGGGGCGCCCGGGGCTTGAAGGTTAACTCGCTTGTGAGGCGCGAGGGCCTACTTGTCGCGGACCGTGCCGTCCTCAAGGGCCGCCTGGGCGGCGGCGAGGCGGGCAAGGGGCACGCGGTAGGGCGAGCAGCTGACATAGGTGAGCCCTATCTTGAAGCAGGCCTTCACCGACTCCGGGTCGCCGCCGTGCTCCCCGCAGATGCCCAGCGTGATGCCGGGGTTGGTCTGGCGCCCCTTGACGCAGGCCATCTCGACCAGCGCCACGACGCCGGGGTCGATCGTCTCGAAGGGGTTGTAGGGGATGATGCGCCGCTCAAGGTAGCGCGGGATGAACTTGCCTTCCACGTCGTCGCGCGAGAAGCCGAAGGTGGTCTGCGTGAGGTCGTTGGTGCCGAAGCTGAAGAAGTCCGCCTTCGAGGCGATCTCGTCGGCGGTCACCGCGGCACGCGGCAGCTCTATCATGGTCCCGATGGGGATGTCGAGCTCGACGCCCTCTTCCTCACACACCTGCGCCACGACCGCCTCGCATTCCTCGCGCAGCACCGCAAGCTCGGGCAGCACGGAGACAAGCGGGATCATTATCTCAGGCTCGGGGCTCAGGCCCTTCTTCTTCAAGGTGGCGGCAGCCTTGGTGATGGCCCGCACCTGCATCGCCGGGAGCTCGGGGTACAGTATCGCAAGGCGGCACCCACGCAGCCCCAGCATCGGGTTCGACTCGCTCATCGCATCGATCTGCGCAAGCAGCTGGCGCTTCTCGTCTATCTCGGCTGCATTCCCCCCGCTCGCCTCAAGCCGCGCTATCTCGACGTCGAGCTCACGCGGACTTTCCAGGAACTCGTGGAGCGGCGGGTCGAGCAGGCGCACGACGACCGGCAGGCCGTCCATCGCCTCGAACATGCCGAGGAAATCGCCCGTCTGGGCCTCAAGCAGGTCTGCCAGGGCCTGGTCGCGCGTTGCAGGGTCGTCACTTAAGATGAAGCTTTGGATTATCTGCTTGCGGTCGCCCAAGAACATGTGCTCGGTGCGGCAGAGCCCTATGCCCGAGGCCCCGAACTTGCGGGACAGCTCGGCATCCTCGGGGTTGTCCGCGTTGGCGCGCACGCCCATGGTGCGGAACTCGTCCGCCCATTCGAGGATGGTGTCCAAATCGCCGGTCAGCTCGGGGAGGACCAGGTCGACCGTGCCGAGCACAACTGAGCCGGTCGTGCCGTCGATGGAGATCATGTCGCCCTCTTTGATGACGATGTCGGTGCCGCTTATCGTTGCCTGCCTCTTCTCGGCGTCGATCTTCAAGGCTTCGGCACCACAGACGCAAGGGGTGCCCATGCCGCGCGCGATGACGGCGGCGTGCGAGGTCTTCCCGCCATGGGAGGTGAGGATGCCCTCGGCGGCTATCATGCCGGCAAGGTCGTCCGGGTTCGTCTCCCAGCGGATGAGCACGCAGGGGCGCCCCGCCCCGGCCGCTGCGACCGCATCGGTGGCGGAGAACACCGCCTCGCCGACGGCGGCGCCGGGAGAGGCGTTGAGGCCCTTGGCCACGACGTCGTAGGTCGCAGTCTTGTCGAACTGGGGATGGAGCAGCTGGTCGAGCTGGTCGGGGTCGACGCGCATGACCGCCTCCTGCTTCGAGATAAGACCCTCGCCCACCATCTCGATGGCGATATGCAGCGCGGCGGCGGCGGTGCGCTTGCCGGCACGGGTCTGGAGCATCCAGAGCTTGCCCTGCTCGATGGTAAACTCGATATCGCACATGTCGCGGAAATGGTTCTCGAGGATAATGAACACGTCCTCAAGCTCCGCACCCGCGCTCTCCAGGCCGGCCACGTCCTTGAGCTCGGCAATCGGGCTCGTGTTGCGGATGCCGGCGACAACGTCCTCCCCCTGGGCGTTGACCAGGTAGTCGCCGTAGAACTCCTTCTCGCCGTTGGCGGGGTTGCGCGTGAAGGCCACGCCGGTCGCCGAGGTGTTGCCCTTGTTCCCAAAGACCATGGTCTGCACGTTCACCGCCGTCCCCAGGTCGTCGGCTATCTTGTTCTGCTTGCGGTACAGCGTCGCACGCGGGTTGTTCCAGCTGCCGAACACCGCCTCGATGGCAAGGCGCAGCTGGAGGCTGGGGTCTTGCGGGAACTGCACCGTGCCGTCGACCACGAGGTCGGGGTAGGCGTCCGCGTCGACGTTGGCGGAGAATATCTGCTTGAACTCGTCAACGAGGGCCTGCAGGTCCTCGGCGGTAAGATCGGTGTCGTTCTTCACGCCGCGGGCGTTGCGCATGGCGGTTATGGCGTTCTCGAAGAGGTCGCCGTCCACGCCCATGACGACCCCGGAGAACATCTGGATGAAGCGGCGGTAGGAGTCCCAGGCAAAGCGGGGGTTGTCGGTCTGCTTGATGAGGCCTTTGATGGACTCGTCGTTCAGGCCGAGGTTCAAGACCGTGTCCATCATGCCGGGCATGGACAGGGGAGCGCCGCTACGGACGGACACGAGCAGCGGGTCGTCGACGTCGCCTATCCTCTTCCCCATGCGGGCCTCAAGGTCTTCGCGGTACTGCTGGATGACGTCCAGCGCGCCCGGCTGCCAGGCATTGCCCGCATTCGCGTACTCCATGCAGGTTTGGCAAGAGATCGTGAACCCGGGGGGGACCGGCAGCCCGATGTTGGCCATCTCGGCAAGGTTGGCGCCCTTGCCGCCCAACACGGCTTTCATGCCCGTGTTGCCTTCTGTTACGTTGTTGCCCTTTGCGTCCTTCCCGAACGCGAACACACGCTTCACACTATCGGTCACTTTTTCCTCCTTTATCCGAAGTTCCCGGGACTACACCCCCACACGGGGCCTTTCTGCACGGCACTCACACGCGGGGATAGGCCAGTTCATAATAACGCAATATCTCTTGCGCCGTCTCTTCAACGGCGCGATTATCGGTATGAATCACAATACAACCGAGTTTGCGCATCAGGGCGCGCGCGCGCTCCAGGTCGAGGTAGACCATCTCCGGGTCGGCATAGTCGGCCGCAACAGACACCGCGCGGCCCAAGCGCCGACGCCGGATGCTGATAAGCAGCTCAGGGGTGCTCATCAGGCCGAATATCCGCTGGGGCTCGACGTCGAATATCTGGGGGGGCGGGTCAGTCTGCAGGTCGAGCGGGACGTTTGCGACCTTGTAACCCTCCTGGGACAGGTAGATGGCAAGCGGGGTCTTCGACGAGCGGGAGACCCCGATAAGCACGATGTCGGCCTTCTTCAAATCCTGCGGGTTGCGGCCGTCGTCATGGGCGATGGTGAACTCAAGGGCCTCGATGCGCATGAAGTAGTTCTTGTCGACCTCATGCAGGCTCCCCGGCCGGACGTGGGGCTCAAGCCCGCTGAAGGACGCCAGGGCGGAAAGCGCGTCGCCCATCAGGTCGATTGCCACGATATCGGGGTCGGCGGCGACATAGTCCTTGAGCTGGCGGCCGAGGTCGGGGTCGACCAGGGTGTAGAACACGATGATCCGCCTGCTGCCGTACTCCGCCTCATGGAGCGCACAGTGCTCCTCGAAAAAGCGCCGCACCTCGTCGAAGCACCCTATCTGGGACAGCACCTCGATACGCGGGTTGGTCTCGCCGAACTGGCTTGCCACCGCGCGCGCGAGCGCCTGGCCGGTTATGCCCACCGAGTCGCTGATGATGTGGATGGTCGGCAGCTGGGGGACGAGGCTGCCTTGGGGGATAGAGGCCATCATGTCCCTTTCGGGGTTGTCAAGGGGCCTTTCGGCCCACGATGTCCGAGGAATGCCACGGCACAGGCCCCTACTGGGGCGCCTTCGCCATCTTGCCGAAGTCGGCGGCGGGCGAGAACACCGCGACGAAGCGGTTCAGGAGGCGCAGCCGGTTTTCCCTGAGCGCCACATCGTCATCCATGATGAGGACCTCCTCGAAGAAGCGGTCTATCGGCGCACGCAGGGCAGCCAGGGCCTTGAGGGCCTCGACGTACTCGTTCGTTGCGAGGAAGCCTGCAACCTGGGACTCGACCGCGGAAAGCGCCTCAAGCAGCCCCTGTTCGGCCGCACCCGTCAAGGCCGCATCGACCTGGATGCCAAGGGCCGCGTCGCCCAGGTTGTGGGCACGGGCATAGGCGACTGCCAGGTCGTCCATGGTGTCGGGCATCTCTTCCCTCACGGCGCTAAGCGCTTCCACCCGCGCGATTATCTGGGCGGGCTCAAAGACGCCGGCAGCCTGCACCGCCTCGACGACATCGAGGGCATGGTCGGCGTCGCGCAGCATCACCTTCGTGCGCGTCGCGAAGAAGGCGACGACCTCTTCGAGGACGGCCGCCTTGTCACCCACGAGTGTGCCATAGGCCTCAAGCGCGGCATCGACGGCGGGCACCAACTTGACGGGGAGCCCGGCCGCAAGCATGTTGACGATGCCGATGGCCCCACGCCGCAGCGCAAAGGGGTCGGACGAGCCCGTGGGGCCCTGCCCGACGGCAAAAAGCCCGCAGATGGTGTCGAGCTTGTCGGTCAGGGCAACCAGCTTCCCGACGGTAGAGCGCGGGGGCGCATCGTCGGCGAAGCGGGGGCGGTAATGGTCGGCGATGGCCTCTGCGACCTGTTCGTTTTCCCCTGCCGCCCGGGCGTAGTAGGCGCCCATGATACCCTGGACCGAAGTGAACTCGACCACGGCGCCGCTCACGAGGTCGGCCTTGCACAGGTACGCGGCACGGCGTGCGTCGGCGGCGTCGGCGGCAGTGAGCCCGGCCGCCTCGATGACATGCTCGACCAGGGCAACAAGACGGTCGACCTTCGCCCGCACGCTGCCGAGACTTTCTTGGAACACCACCGTGTCGAGGCGTGCGACGAAGTGCTCAAGCGGGCGCTTCAAGTCTTCCTCGTAGAAGAACTTCGCATCCGCAAGGCGCGGGCGCACCACGCGCTCGTTTCCGGCGATGATGATGTCTGAGCAGGCAGGATCCCCGTTCGAGACCGCGATGAAGCGGTTGGTGAGGCGGCCCTCGCCGTCATAGAGCGGAAAGTAGCGCTGGTGCTTGAGCATCGCGTCCACGATTATCTCTTCCGGGACCTTGAGGAAGGACTCGTCAAAGCTCCCGATGAGCGGGGTGGGATACTCGGTCAGGTTGACGACCTCAAGCAGGGTCGCCTCGGGCAGCACGCTTCTCAGCCCGGTCTCGCGCTCGATTGCCGCAACGCCTGAGCGTATCGCAGAGGCCCGCCCCTCCATGCTGGGGACGACAAAGGCCCCCTCCAGCACTCCCGGCAGGTCGTCCGCATGGGCAACCTCGAAAGGGCCTCCGGCTAAGAAGCGGTGCCCCCACGTGAGCCTGTCGGCGACAAGGCCGGCAAAGCGCACGGGGACGACATCCCCGCCGAACAGGGCAAGCAGCCACCGGACGGGACGCGAGAAGAGCGCGGTCTGCGAGCCCCAACGGCAGGACTTCTTCCAGGGAATCGCCGCGATTACCTGTTCCAGAAGGGGGGCAAGCAGGTCGCTTGTCTGTTGTGCGGCACTATGTTTGAGGGCAAAGACATACTCGGTGTCGCCGACCATGCGGCGCTCAAGGCTGTCAGGGTCGATGCCCTTGCCTTTCGCAAAGCCCACCGCTGCCTTTGTCGGCGCTCCCCTATCGTCAAAGGCGATGGCGGTGGCCGGGCCTTTGTATTCCTCGACAAGCGCCTCGGTCTCGCAGGCGACCTCGAAGGCCAGCACGGCCAGGCGCCGGGGGCTGGAATACACCTCGATGTGCCCATGGCCTATGCGGGCGGCATCAAGGGCATCGCCGACGATGCCTCCCAGCTGCCCGGTCGCCCGCGCCAGGTCGGCTGCGGGAACTTCTTCGGTTCCGATCTCAAAGGCAAGGGTCTCAGTCTTCGGCATGGCGCGCCCCCTCTCCCCCGCCAAGCGGCAACGTGCCGGCGACATGTTCCAGGTAGGAGGCGCAGCAGGCCTTCGCAAGCGTGCGCACCCGCAGGATGTAGGCCATGCGCTCGGTCGCGGAGATGACACCGCGCGCATCGAGCAGGTTGAAGGTGTGGCAGCACTTCAGCACCGAGTCGTAGGCCGGGATAGCAAGGCCGGCCTCCAAGGTCCTCATACACTCCGCCTCGCGGCTGTTGAACTCCTGGAACAGGAAGTCCGTGTCGGCGACCTCGAAGTTGTAGGCGGAGTATTGCCGCTCGTTGTCCAAGAACACGTCTGCGTAGGTGAAGACCAGGCCGTCGTCCCCCCGTGCCCAGACGATGTCGAAGATCGAGTCGACGCCCTGGATGTACATGACCAGGCGCTCAAGCCCGTAGGCGAGCTCGACCGAGACCGGGCTGCACTCGAAGCCCCCGACCTGCTGGAAGTAGGTGAACTGCGTCACCTCCATCCCGTCGATCCAGACCTCCCAGCCAAGGCCTGACGCGCCGAGAGTCGGGCTTTCCCAGTCGTCCTCCACGAAGCGCACGTCGTGCCGCTCGATGTCGATGCCGATGGTTTTCAGCGACCCGAGGTAGAGCCCCTGTATGTCGTCGGGAGAAGGCTTGACGAGCACCTGGAACTGGTAGTAGTGCTGCAGGCGGTTCGGGTTCTCCCCATAGCGGCCGTCGGTCGGACGGCGGCAGCCCTGCACGTAGGCCGTCCTCCATACCTTCGGCCCCAAGGCACGCAGGATGGTCGCCGGCACGTTCGTCGCGGCGCCCACCTCCATGTCGTAGGGCTGCAGTATCACGCAGCCCTGGTCCGCCCAGTAGCGCTGGAGGCTTGCGATGACGTCTTGGAAGGTCGGGGGCAGAGGCGGGCTTGCCGCAGTGCCTGTAGGATCTGTAGCGGATGACATGGTTCTCCTTGGATTCCTGGCTATCGGTTCATGCGATCAGCTCAATCGAACACGTGAAGGTGGTCCAGCGGCCAATAGATCATGAAGGCGCGCCCGAACACCGTCGAAGTGTCGACCGGGCCGAAATAACGCGAGTCCTGCGAGTTCGTCCGGTGGTCCCCCATGAGCCAAATAGTCCCCTCAGGGACCAGGTAGGGATAGGCGATATCGACAGCGGTCCGGCCGATGGGTGCCGAGGGCTCGTTGCCCGTATAGGGCTCGACCCGGGGGGCGCCGTCGACATAGAGGATGCCGTTTCGCATGTCGACCGTCTGGCCCGCGACCGCAACACAGCGCTTGACGAGGATGCGGCCGGGTATCTCCGGGTCCTCGAAGGTGACGATGTCGCCCGGCTCGATGTCGCGGAACTGGTAGCTGAGCTTCTCCGCCCAGACACGGTCCCCTATCATGATGGTCTCTTCCATGGAGCCCGAGGGGATGACATAGCTTTGGAGCACCGAGACCCGCAGGAAGTAGGAGAAGCCGAGGAACACGGCGAGCAGGACCACCCAGCCGAGAAGCCTTCCCGGAGACCGGTAGTCCTTCTGTTCGGCGTGTCTCCCTGCGTCCATTGGCAAATCCCTTCTTTCCCAGACCTCACACGTGCCTGGGTGCCTCGTACCTGTTTATGATAGCGGTTCGGCTTCCTTAAAGGCACCGTCCGGCAAAGAACTAATAAATCCCCCATCTTTTCCACGGGGGTGGGCCCGGTACAAAAGGTCAGGTCGCAGCTCGCGGGTCCTTTTCAGGCTCTGTTCGCGGCGCCATTGCGCGATCGCTGCGTGGTTGCCGCTCAGAAGGACCTCGGGCACCTCCATGCCACGGAAGCTGGCAGGGCGGGTATAGTGGGGATGTTCCAGCAATCCGTCAAAACCGTCGCTGAAGCTCTCGTCGAGCGCACTTGCCGCACCGCCCAAGACACCCGGGACCTTGCGCACGACCGCGTCGATGACAACGAGCGCAGCCAGCTCGCCGCTTGAGACGACGTAGTCCCCCAAAGAGACGACCCTGTCTGCCAGCGTATAGGCCCGCTCATCGATGCCCTCGTAGTGCCCGCAGACGAAGAGCAGGTGGTCGGCACGGGCCAGGGAACAGGCAAGCCGCTCGGTGAAGGGGGTGCCGCCCGGGCTCATGAAGATGGTGCAGGGCCGCGTGTCTGGAACAGCCCGCGCCACGATGTCGTCATAGGCCGCGAATATCGGCTCGCACTTCATGACGAGGCCCTGGCCGCCGCCGTAGGGGTCGTCGTCGGTCGTGCGGTGACGGTCACACGTCCAGTCGCGCAGGTCGTGGGCCGTGAAGTCGAGCAGTCCCTTCTCCTGCGCGATGCGCATCATGGACAGCGACATGACCGCATCAAACATCTGTGGGAAGGTCGAAAGCGTCTCAATCCTCATTGGGACGCTCCCCGCCGCCGTTGGCCGCATAGAGGTCGGACTCTGACGCACGGGCCGCAGGCGGGGCGACGGGCTCGGCTGCCAGGGCGAGCAGGCCTGCGGGTATCGCGGTCGAAATGCACTCGGCATCCTCGTCAATGCCCCTCACGAACTCGTCGACGAAGGGGATGAGCACCCGGCCCCGCTCCCCGACGACGCTGATGAGCCTCTGCCCGGGGTTGTCGATGACCTCATCGACCGTCCCGAGGGAGCCGAATACCTCGTCAACGAGGCGAAACCCGCAATAGGAGTCCTTGCGGCCGTCCTCGAAGCCGTCGGGGAGGTCTCCCCTTCTCGCGAGGCACGAACAACCGGATAAGGCCTCGGCAACGGCAATGTCACGCACGGAATCGAAGGAGACGAGACGGGTCGACGCCCGAGCCTCCCGAGCCGGGCCCACCGAGACCACCCGCCCGAAGCGCGGGCAGTCGGTCTGGGGAGGCACAAAGGCGACCTCCATGCCCTCGCGCAGCAAAAAAGGAAGGCCGTCGCAACCTCCTACGACGAGCCCTCCCTCTAAGTTCTTCGGCTTAATTATTTCAGCGACCCGTGCCCACGCATACATTAATCGATGATCTCGACTTCAACACGCTCGTCGAAGCGTGACGCCGCCGCCCGCGCTATCGTGCGGATAGCCTTGATGACCCGCCCCTGGCGGCCGATGACCTTGCCTGCGTCCTCCTCGTGGACGCTCACCTCCACGAGGATGGTGCCGTCTGCCGCCTCGGTCGAGGCGATCTCCAGGGCTTCGGGGTGCTCGACCAGAGGCTCGAGGACAACTTTCATCAGGCCGAGGATGTCAACTGTCTGCTCGTCCATCGGCTACTCGCTTTGCCGTGCGGATGCGAGCAGGCGTGCGACCGTGTCGGTCGGCTGGGCGCCGTTCTTGATCCACTGGTCGACTTTTTCCAGGTCGAACGTGACCATGGTGGGATTCGCGCACGGGTTGTAGCGGCCCACTTCCTCGATGAAGCGGCCGTCACGCGGTGCGCGTGCGTCAGCGACGACAATACGGTAGTAGGGTGCCTTTTTTGCGCCGTGGCGGGCGAGCCGGATTTTTACAGCCATTGAAGCGAACTCCTTTTTTTAGGTTTTCCACCAAAACGGAAACGGATCCTTTCATAAGGACACAATGGATGATTGTACGACGAAAGCCGCCGTCTTGCAAGAGGGATGCTCGCCGGGGGTGCCAAGGCCCTTACATCTCCATATCTTTGAGCATATCCTGCATCTTCTTGACATCGGCCACACTCATGCCGCCCAATCCCGGCATGCTGCGGCGGCGGGACTTCTTACCCTTCCTGCCCTTCTTCTTGTTGTCGGGGACATCAGTGGGCATGAACTGCTTCATCATCTTCTTCGCCTCGTTGAACTTCTTGATGAACTGGTTGACCTCAAAGACCTGCACCCCGGCACCCTGGGCAATGCGGGCGCGGCGGCTGCCGTTGAGCAGTTCGGGGCGTTGCCGCTCCGCTGCGGTCATTGAATTGATAATGACCTCCATCTGGTCGAGGATTCCTTCGTTGACCTGGCCGGATGCCATGGCCTTGTCCCCGCCGGGGAGGGCGCCCACAAGCTTCGTGATGCCGCCCATCTTGCGGATCTGCCTGTTCATGTCGATAAAGTCGTCCAAAGTGAGCTGTGCGGAGAGCATGCGCTCGACCTGCTCGGCCTCAAGCTCTTCCTCCTGAAGCTTGGCGGCGCTCTCGATGAGGCTGACGACGTCGCCCATCCCCAGGATGCGCTTGGCCATGCGGTCAGGGTGGAAGGCCTCAAGGGAGTCGGGCTTTTCCCCTGACGAGATGAACTTGATAGGCTTGCCGGTCACCTGCTTGATGGACAGCGCCCCGCCGCCGCGGGCATCGCCGTCCATCTTCGACATGATGACCCCGTCGAAGTCGACGCGCTGTGCAAAGGCCGATGCCGCATTCACGACGTCTTGGCCGGTCATTGCATCGACCACCATCAGCACCTGGTCGGGCTTGACGGCACGCTTGATGGCCTCGGCCTCAGCCATCATGTCCTCGTCGATGTGGAGGCGGCCCGCCGTGTCGATGATGACGACGTCACGCAGGTTGTCGATGGCATCCTGGATGCCCTCGGCCGCAATGCCTACCGGGTCGGCCCCGGAGCCACGGTACACCCGCACCCCGATCTCGCGGCCCAGGGCCTCAAGCTGGTCGATGGCAGCAGGGCGGTACACGTCGCAGGCCACCAGGAGCGGCTGATGACCCTCTTCCTGGAGACGGTAGGCCAGCTTCGCGGCCGCGGTCGTCTTGCCCGATCCCTGGAGGCCGACGAGCATTATCACGTTGGGGATGCGGCTGCCAAACACGAGCTTCGAGTCGCTGCGCCCGAAAAGCTCCGTGAGCTCGTCGAGCACGATCTTTATGACGTTTTGCGCAGGCGTCAGCGACTCAAGCACCTCGGCGGCAAGGCAGCGCTCCTTCGTGTTTGCGACGAAGCCCTTGACCACCTTGAAGTTGACGTCTGCCTCAAGGAGGGCCTTGCGTATCTCGCGCATGGCCTGGTCGATGTCGGCCTCGGTGAGCTTCCCCTTCCCCCTCAGGCCGGAGAGGATCTCCTGTAAGCGTCCGGAAAGGTTCTCAAGCATGGGGCCAACTCCTTTCTTGGCAAGGCCCTAGGATGCACTGCGGGCGGCGAAATCCCCAACGAGCGCCCGGGCGAAGTCGTCGGCATCGAAGCGGCGCAGGTCTGCGATGCCCTCGCCGACGCCTATCTTGAGGATGGGCAGCCCGAGCTCATGGGAGACCGCAAGGGCGATGCCCCCCTTGGCGGTCCCGTCGAGCTTGGTGACGATAAGCCCGTCCAGGTCAAGCGCCTGATTGAACTGGCGTGCCTGCTGCAGGCCGTTCTGGCCGGTCGTCGCGTCGATGACTAGCACCGTGTAGACGGGCATCCCGGAACGCTTCCGCACCACGCCCACCACCTTCTCAAGCTCGCGCATGAGGTCATCAGAGGTATGGAGCCGTCCGGCAGTGTCAATCAGCACGAGCTCGATGCCCCCTTCCTCGGCGCGCTCTATCGTCTCGAAGCACACGCTCGCCGGGTCGCTGCCCCGCTGCCGCGTGACGATGCCGACCCCGGCGCGCTCGGCCCACACCTCAAGTTGCTCGATGGCGGCCGCACGAAAGGTGTCGGCGCTCCCAAGGAGCACGCGCCTTCCTTTCTCGGTCGCCTCAAAGGCTGTCTTTCCCACCGTCGTCGTCTTGCCGGAGCCGTTCACGCCAACGAAGAGCACGGTCGCCTCGGGCGCGTCGAAGATGTCCTCGCCCACGGGGGTGAAGGCCTCGGCTATCTGGCCGTAGAGCATCTCAAGCACGGCAGGAGCGTCGGGCAGCGCCTTGCGCCGTGCCGTGTCGCGCAGGCCCTCCACTATGCTTTCCGCCGCACCGGCACCCACGTCGCTTAAGATGAGCGCCTCTTCGAGGCCGTCCCAGAAGTCCCCGTCGAGGGCAGGGCCCCGGTCGAGCAGCACGTTTATCTGCTCGGTGAGCTTCTCGCGCGAGCGTGTCAACCCCTCTGATATGCGGTCGAAGAAACCCATCCTCAGTCCTCCGCGTACTGGAGCGCCCGGTCGAGCCGCTGGCTCACGACCTGGGTCACCCCGTCGGCCTGCATCGTGACGCCGTAGAGCACGTCGGCTATCTCCATGGTGCGCCGCTGATGGGTGATGAGGATGAGCTGGGTCGTTTCCCGCAGGGAGTCGAAGTAGGCGCATATCCGGCGCAGGTTCGTGTCGTCGAGCGCCGCCTCGACCTCGTCGAGGATGTAGAAGGGGGTCGAACGGATGCGGTAGACGGCGAACAGGAGGGCGAGCGCCGTGAGCGATTTCTCGCCGCCGCTCATAAGCATCATCTTGGTGATGCGCTTGCCCCTCGGCTGCGCCGTCACCTCGATGCCGGTATGCTCAAGGTCGGCAGGGTCGACCAGCTTCAGCTCAGCTGCGCCCCCAGGAAAGAGGTTCGAGAAGATTTCCTTGAAGTTCTCGTTAACCTGCTCGAAGGTCTGGATAAAGTCGTCCTTCATGCGCACGTCGATCACCCGGATGATCTTTGCGAGGGAGCGCCGCGCGGCGGACATGTCCTCAAGCTGGCCTGCCATGTAGTCGAAGCGCCTCTTCAAGTCCTCGTACTCGACCGCCGCGTCGGGGTTGATGGTCCCCATGTTCGCGATGCGTCGCCGCAGCTTGAAGGCCTGGGACTCGACTGCCCCGCGGTCTTCGAGCGCATCGCCCGACAGTGCCGTCTCAAGCGGGGTCTTGCAGTCGTTGACAATGGTGCTGATCGCCGCCTCGACCTGTATTTCAAGGCGGCCTTTCTCGACCCGCGCCTCGGAAAGGCGCTCGTTTATCCCGTCGAAGGACTCGTGTGCGCTGCGGGCCCGGGTGCGCGCCTCGGTAATGGAGGCATGGAGCCCCGATGAGGTGTCCTGTTCCTGTTCCGTGGCGGCCTCAAGCTGGGCGAGGACGGCCCCCACCCTTTCGGCAAGGGCCGCGAATACAGCCAATAGGGGTTCGATGCGCCCTTGGGCGACGAGCTTTTTCGCAAGCGTCTCGCGGGCAACCGTATCGGCAATCCCAAGCGAACGTATCTCCTGCTCCTTGGAGGCGAGCGTCCGGCGCGCATAGCCGTCCCGCTCGGCGAGGGTCGCGGCCTCCAGGCGTGCGGCCGCAAGCTCATCGTCGCAGGCCTTGACCGCCTCGCGCAGGGGGATGGCCTCCCGCTGGGCCGCGAGGCTGCGGGCCTTCACCTCTTCGAGGGAGGCACCCAGCTCTTTGAGTTGGTTGTCTTGGTGCACGGAAGTCGGCTCGGCATCCCCCAACACCTTCAAGGCCTCCTGGCGCTGGGCCTGGAGGGCGGCGGCCTCGTGTTGAAGGGCCGCAAGGCCCTCTTCGAGCCGCACCCGTTCGTCACGTGCCGCCTGGTAGGCACCCTGTGCCTGTGCGAGCTCCTGCGAGAGCGAGAGGCTGGCGGCCTGGGCGGCCTGGTGGGCCTCGTCTGCCGCAGCCTTGTCGGCCCCTGCCTGCTCAAGGGCGGCCGTCATCGAGGAGTGGCTTTCGCGCAGGACCGCGAGACGGCGGCTGCGGGCGAGCGAGCCTTCGTTGCCCTCGACCCCCCGAAAAAGGGTTATCCTCCCGTTTCCCCAGGCCATGAACCCGTCCCGCGTGGCAAAGCGGAAACGGGCGTCATGTGCGGCATGGGCTGCAAGGGCCTCGCTGGCGGTGTCGCAGAGGTACACGTCCCCCAGCAGCGCCTCGACCGTCGAAGCGGCCTCGCGGGGATAGTCGAGCAGGGAGACAAGCGCCGTCCCCGTGGCGTGGACTTCACCGGTGGCCCGCACCATGCCCGAACGGGGCACGAGGACGACCCCCCCGGTCTCGTCACGGGCACACAGCGCCTCGGCAATCCGGTAAGCGCCCTTCATGTCGTGCACGCACAAAGCCCCCAGGTCGGGCCCGAGGAAGGCCTCCACGAGCGTTTCGAGATCCTTGGGGGCGCGTATCTTGTCGGACAGGGGTTCCAGTTCGGACGCGAGGTCGGCCCGATGGTCCAAAAGCCATGCGCGCGCCTCGTTTGTCGCCTGGCTTGCACGCTCGACCTCTTCAAGGCCTTTGATCTCGGCCAGGGCCGCCGCTACCTCGGCCCGCAGCGACTCCTGGGCCTTGCCCGCCTCGTCGCACCCTGCAAGGCTTTGCGCGGCCTGCTCGCGTGCCGCGGCCTCGCGCTGGGCGAGCGCGTCAAGCGCCTCTTTCTGTTCTTCGAGGACCTGGGAGCCTGCCTCAAGGTCTGCCCGGGCGCGGGCCGCCTGTGCCTCAAGCTCGAGGCTGCGGTCCGCAAGGAGCTTCTCTTGCACCTTCGAGGTAGCAAGCCTGTCCTGACTGGCCGCGCGCGCCGCCCGGCACGCCTCCATTTCCTGGGAGATCCTGCGCTCCTGTGCCAGAAAGTCCTCGAGATCCTTCTCAAGGCCTGAGCGCTGGGCAAGGTTTTGGGCCTGCCTGCCCTGGAGGCGGCTCACGGCCTCTTCGGCCTCGGCGCGCTTCGCCGCCGTCTGCTCAAGCTGCCCGGCAGCCTGGGCGCGCTCGTGCTGTGCGCTCTTTGCCTTTCCCGCGTTCGCCTCAAGGCTTTGCCGAGTGTCGGCCTCATAGGCCTGCGCGATGCGCCGCTTCTCGTGGAGCAAAAGGCTTGCGGCATCGAAACGCTCGAATGCCGACTGGGCGCGGCGGTACTGACGTGCCAGGTCGCCGGCGTTCACGCTCCGTTTCTGCACCTGCTCCTGGAGCGCCTGCATCCCGTCTTCCGCCTGCTTGATGAGCGTGCGCGCGCCGACGAGCTCTTCGGCAAGCGCCTTTTCCTGTTCGCCGACCTCTCCCCACCTGGATTGGAGGACCCGCAGGTCGTCAACGGCAAGCATGAGGTTGAGCTCGGCGAGCTCGGCGGCCAGGCCCTGGTAGGACTGCGCGCGCTTTGCCTTGCGCTCAAGCGGCTTGAGCTGCCGCTCCACCTCGGCGGTGACGTCGCGCACCCGCGTCAAGTGCATGTCCATCTGTTCAAGCTTACGCTCGCTCTTCATCTTGCGCTGCTTGTGCTTGAGTACGCCGGCGGCCTCTTCAACCAGCGCGCGGCGGTCCTCGGGCTTCGATTGCAGGATGGCCTCCAGGTTCCCCTGGGAGATGATCGAGTGCGTGCCTGTCCCCAGCCCGGTGTCGTGGAGGATGTCGAGGACGTCCATACGCCGTGCGAGCGCGCCGTTTATGAGGTATTCGCTCTCGCCGTTGCGGTACATGCGCCGCGTGATGGCCACTTCCTCGAAATCGACAGGCAGCGTAGCATCGGAGTTGTCGAGGATGAGGTCGACCTCCGCGACACCGACCGACCTGCGCGCGGACGAGCCCGCAAAGATGACGTCTTCCATGGTGTGGCCGCGCAGGTTCTTCGCGTTGCGCTCCCCCAACACCCACAGTACCGAGTCGGAGATATTCGACTTGCCCGACCCGTTCGGGCCGACGACTGCGGTGATCCCCGGCTCGAAGCCAAGGACGCTGCGGTCGGCGAATGATTTGAAGCCTTTCAGGACAAGGGATTTGAGATGCACCGGCTATCCCTGCTTTTTCTGTTTCGAGCCTTCACGCTCCCGGAGCTTGCGGGCCTTCTCTTCGGCCCTCACGGCCGCCTTTTCCGCCTTGATGGCGGCCTTCTCTTCCTTGGCGTCCTTCTTGGCCGCCTCTTTCTCCGCGTTCGGGCCGAAGAAGTCGCCCAGCGAGGCGAGCGCGCTTTTCGCCGCCTGGCTCTCTGCCTCCTTCTTCGTACGCCCGACGCCCCGCGCGAGGCCCTGCACACCGGCGAATACCTGCGAGACGAAGGTGCGGTCATGCGGCGGGCCCTGCGTCTCGACGAGCTTGTAGGTGGGCGTGATGCCGTCCACCTGGAGCTTTTCCTGGAGCGCGCTCTTGGGGTTTTCCGGCTCCCGCGCCATGCCGGGCGACATCCTCGGGATGAGCGTCGCCTCCACGAAACCGGTGGCAGCATCGATACCGCCATCGAGGTAGAGCGCGGCCACCACCGCCTCGTAGACGTTCTCCAGCGCCGAATGGAGCCCGCGCTTGCCCGTCCCGGTCTCCGAGGAGCCGAAGACGATAACATCGGCGAACCCGAGCTCCGCGGCGACGTCCGACAGGCTCGCGCCTGAGACCAGCGCGACCTTGATGCGGGTCAGGCCGCCCTCGTCGAGGTCGGGATAGCGGTGGAAGGCGATTGCGGCGACAATGGCACCCAGGATGCTGTCGCCTAGGAACTCAAGGCGCTCGTAGGAATACTTCACCGACCTGCCCTCGGTAGCCGACGGGTGGGTTATCGCGGCAAGCAGGAAGTCGTCCCGGGTAAAGCGGTATCCCAGTATCTCCTGTGTCCGTTCGAGCTTCCGGCTCTGTTCTTCATAGGTCGTCATAAATCCATGCTTCGTATTCTCGCAGTCGCTTCCTCGCGGGCGATCCCTTTGAGGGACAATCCTCCACGTGGTCAATGATAGTCATTCTACCCCATATATCAGGGCTTTGAAACGGCCTTCTCAAGTAATCCGGAAAGGTCCCTCCGCACGACCTCGGCCGTGGTGTGGATGCCGTTCTTGATAGCGGTCGCGCTCGACGAGCCGTGGCCGACGATGCAGGCCCCCTTGACCCCGAGGAGGGGCGCACCCCCATAGGTATCGGGGTTGATGCGCTCCATAAGGCCGGTCAGGCCGCCCTTGATGGCAAGCGCGCCCAGCTTCGTCTTAGCGTTGGTGTAGAAAATCTCCTTCAAGGCTTTGAAGAGGGTCTTCGAGGTCCCCTCGATGGTCTTGAGGCAGACGTTGCCGGTGAAGCCGTCAGTCACGAAGATGTCGAAGTTCGCCGCAAGGATGTCGCCGCCCTCGGCGTTGCCCGCGAAGTTCGGCAGCTGGGCTTTCAGGAGCGCGAAGGCCTCCTGGGCGAAGGCCGAGCCCTTCGTCTCTTCCTCGCCGATGTTCACAAGCGCGACGCGCGGGTCCTCCACATGCAGTATCTCCCGCATGTACACCGTCGCCATCTGGGCGAACTGCAGCAGGTACTCCGGCTTGCAGTCTGCGTTCGCGCCGACGTCGCACATGACGACCGGCCGTACCGGGGAGGGGATGACCGTAGTGAGCGCCGGGCGCGCAAGGCCCTTGACACGCCCCATGACCAGGGTCGCCGCAGCCAGGCAGGCCCCGGTCGACCCCGCCGAATAAAAGCCAGCAGCCGCCCCTTCCTTCACCAGGCGGCAACCGACGACGATCGACGAGTCCTTCTTGCGGCGCACGGCCTCGGCAGGATGCTCGCCCATGTCGATGAACTCGGTCGTGGGACGCGCGCTGCAGCGCGCGCGGCCGGCGGCGAAGGGCTCGACGATGTCGGCAGGCCCGCAGACGATGAGCTCCAGGCCCTCGTCTTCGGCAAGGGCCGCGGCAACGCCCTCAAGCACAACGGCTGGGGCATGGTCGCCACCGAGGGCGTCGACAGCCAGTATCACCTTGTCAGGCATTGTTTCCTCCGTTTCAAAAACCAGCAGCGGTAAACGAAACGAAGCTCCTTAGAAATGCCTCGTCGGTAAGGCAAGCTAAGGAGCTTCGTTCAACAGACGCTTCTTGAACCGGGCTTACTCGGTCTCGAGGACTTCGCGGTTCTTGTAGTAGCCGCAGTTGGAGCACACGTGATGGGGGAGCTTCGTCTCCCCACACTGCGGGCACAGCGAACGTGCCGGGCACGGAAGCGTCTCGTTCGCACTCCGGCGGGAATGGGTCTTCGCCCGGCCGGTCTTTCGTTTAGGGACTGCCATGGTCGCTCCTTTTCTCAACAGGCTTTTTGCCCGGAAATACAAATCTGATAAAAACACGAAAAATCATTGTACCAAAGGCAATTAAAAAAACAAGGGACTTCTCGGCAAAATTGCTTTATACTGTTACACCCTGTAAAAAAACCCTGTTCCTGGGACGCTTGTTCATGGAATGACTTGGGGAAGGGCGTGCCTTTGGGGCTGGGCTCCATAGGGACGTTCCCGATACGAGTAAGGATTATGTATAGGATGCAACAGACTCATACGAAGAAGCTGGGGGCCCTCCTTGTGGCCGCGACGCTCGCCTTCGGGCTGTGCGGGACCGGACTCGTCGACACGCGCGAGGCCTTTGCCGACAACACCGAGATCGACGCACTCCTTGCCGAGGCCCAGGAGCGGATAGAGCAGACTGCCCAGGACTACGACCAAGCCACCGCAAAAGCAGAGGCCCTCCAGGGGCAGATAGAAGAGAACCTCAAGAAGATCGACGACCTTGAGGGTGCCCTGCCCGACCAGGAGGAGAGGAGCGCGACCGCCATGGTCGCCCTCTACAAGATGCAGCAGGAGGGCTTCTCCCTCGTCACGATGATACTCAACGCAGGAAGCCTCGAAGAGTTCATCTCATCCATCGAATACCTCAACACCATCCACCAGACGACGATGAACGAGGTCTTGCGGCTCCAGACGATGCGGGACGACCTGCAAAACACCAAGAGGTCCCTGCAGGAGAGCAAGATGGCCGTCGATGCCGAGAAGGTTCGTGCCGAGGAGGCCTTGAAGGAGGCCCAGGCAGCACGCGAGGAAGCCCAGCGCCGGGCCGAGGAAGAGGCCGCACGCCAGGCAGCCGCACGCCAGGCGGAGATAGAGCGCCAGGCAGCCGCCGAGCGCGTCAAGGCCGAAAGCAAGGCCAAGGAGGCCGACGAGGCGGACAGCGCCGGGAACGGGGGCGGCGAGGCCGTGCCCAAGCCCGAAGCGAGCGCAACCCCCCCTGCCGCACCCAAGCCCGCTTCGCCAGGAGCGGTCGACTGGTCGCTTGACAAGGCCACCTTCGTCAGCACCTGGACAGCCCGCATCGACGCCTACCTGGCGGGCTCCCCCTTGGGAGGGCAGGGCCGCACTTTCGCCGAGGCCGCCTGGAACTACGGCGTGGACCCCCGCTTCTCACCGGCTATCTCCAACACCGAGAGCACCAAGGGACGCTACTGCTTCAAGCCCCACAATGCCTGGGGCTGGGGCAGCGTAAGCTGGGGAAGTTGGGAAGAAGCAATCAATGCCCATGTCCGGGGGCTTGCCAACGGCTACGGCGGCGCCATCTCGATTGCCGGCGCAAAGAAGTACTGCCCGCCGAACTGGGAACACTGGTACAACGCAACTCTCAACGAAATGAATAAAATGTAGTTCTACACGCTGATTGTAGAATCAGCGTGTAGAACCTCGACGCTGCGGCTTTCTCAGGTGCCCCAGATTGGCGCTCTGGCTCGGACTCACGTACTCAAGTACGCTTCGTCCTCGCATCACGCCAATCTGGGGCACCTGAGAAACCCTCGCTGACTGATGTGGACCGGGGAGGGGGCAAAAAACCAAATCGGTGGTTTTGAAAAAGCAAAAATGGGAGTTTTAATCGAAGGGGAAGCCCTCTAAGGCCTTGAAGGGGTTGGGGGCGGTGTCGGGGAGCTCGGGGGCGGGGACGCATGGGCAGGGGTCGGTGTTCCTGTTCTGCCCGCAGGTGGGGCACAGCCCCTTGCAGTCCTCGTCGCACAGCGGGACAAGCGGCAGCTCCAGCAACAGCGCGGCGTCGAGCAGGGGTGCCAGGTCTATCACCTTGTCGGGCGGCAGCCTGTCGAACTCGTCGGCGTCCATGGCCTCGGGAGCGGAGGATTCCTCGGAAAGCAGGTAATAGCCCTCTATCTCGCCTGACACCGAAGGCTCGAAGGTCTCGAGGCAGCGGGCGCAGGTCGCCTTTGCAACGCCCTCTACCGTACCGGCGAGCAGCAGTGCGTCCCCCGTATTGGAAATGGTGAGGCTCCACGTGAGCGGGGAAGCAAACTCGTAGAGGTCGGGCCCTGCCTTGAGCATGGACAGGCCGTAGCCGCCCTCAAACGAAGAACTCTCCGCAGGGGCGAAGAGTTCGGGGGGGATGGTGATACGGGTCGGGTCCATCATCGTCCGACGAGCGAGCTTGCGTTCAGGCGGTCGCGGCAGCGCCGGACGTTGCCCAGAAGCGTGTCGAGGCTCTGTTCGACATGCCCGAACACCTCGTCGGCGTAGTCCTCGGCACCGGCCCGCGTCTGGCGCTCAAGCTCCCGGGCATCCGCGAGGATAGTGTCAGCCTGCTGCTGGGATATCCTGACGATCTCCTGCTCGCTGGCGATGGTCATCGCTTGGCTGCGGGCATCCTCTATCATGCGGTTCGCCTCAGCCTCGGCGTCGTCGAGCAGGCTTTGGCGCTCGCGCACTATCTGGCGAGAAAGGGAAAACTCGCTCGGGAACGTGTCTCGAAGCTCGTCCATAATCTCGAATGCCGCCGCAATATCAACCTGGCGGATGCTGTTCTTGCCGAATACCGGCTTGGAATCTTCCAACAGAATCGAGAGCTCTTCCAGTAAGCCCAATACTCCTGCTTCGTCCATGGCAGTCCTTCCAACCTCTTCTGCTCCGTTAGCGCTGCGTTAGTGAACGTGTGGCTGCGCGGCTACACACGACAAAACATTGTAGCATGAAGCACACAATTTCCAAACCATCCTGCACAAACCGCACATTTACACAGAAGGGAGCGGCCTTTTCGGCCTTTTCCGCATATTTCAGGCCTCTGCGAACTTTGCCTTCAGGGCCGCGCCCACGCATGAGGGGACGAAGCGGTCCACGTCGCCGCGCAGGCTGGCAATCTCGCGGACAATCGAAGACGAGAGGTACATGTACTGAGGGGGCGACATGATGAACAGGGTCTCTATAGCCTTGTTCAGCTGATAGTTCAAGGCGGTCATCTGGAACTCGTACTCGAAGTCGGTGATGGCGCGCAGACCCTTGATGAGTATCTGGGCCTCTATCTGCGTGGCAAAATCGACGAGCAGGCAGTTGAAGGACAGCACCCGCACGTTCTTCAAATGCCGCGTCGCCTCCTGGGCAAGCGCCACCCGCTCTTCGGAGGCGAACAGGGGCTTTTTGTTGGGGGACGCCGCGACGCCGACAACGACCTCGTCGACTAGCTGGGTTGCCCGTGAGATGACGTCAAGGTGGCCTTCGGTTATGGGGTCGAAGGTGCCGGGTATGAGTGCGCGCTTCATAAGGGGGTCCTTTTCTGTGCTCGTCGCTTCTTCTCCTGGAGGCCTCCATGCCGCCAGGGCCTTTGTGTCGCATGCGCAGTAAAGCCCCCTGCGCCCCGGGGTGGTTCCTTCATGTCCTGCGCCTCAGGATGTCAACAGCGGTGTCCCCGTATCCTTTGTGCGAGACGATCTCCCATTGTAGTGGCCCGAAGGCCTGCACAACAGCAGAATCGTCCGATTTCGCATGTTCATACGAAATCAATGCTTCCGCGGCCAGGAGGGCGGCCTCGTCGAGCGCACAGAGCAGGGCGCCCATCCGGGAGGCCTCATACGCATAGGGCGGGTCGAGGAAGACAATGTCGAAGGGCGACACAGCATCCCGTGGGGGGCTTTTCAGGATATCGGCGCGGCAAAGGGCGAAGCGCGTCTCCGCAATCCCCAGCGACGCGACGTTTGCCGAGAGCGTGCGCAGGACTGCCGCGTCCCGCTCGTAGAAGGTGGCGTGTGCCGCCGCCCGGCTCAGCGCCTCAAGGCCCAACGCCCCGCTCCCGGCGAAGGCGTCGAGCACGACCGCGCCGCCCAGGCCGCCGCGCGTGCTTGCCAGGGTGCTCATCAAGGCCTCGCGGACGCGGTCGGTGGTCGGCCGCGCCACGTCGCCCTTCAGCGCCTTGAGCGGACGCCCCCTATGCTCGCCTGCAATGATGCGCACCGGCCCTCCCCCCTATCCGCCCAAGACCTTGTGCGCGTCTTTGAAGATGAGGCGCATCTCCCGCCCAAGCAGGCGGTAGGCCTCGCTTTCAAGGCTAGGGTCGGCGGCGAGGATAGCTTGGGCGTCGGCGTGCGCCGCCTCGATGATCTTCGCGTCGCGGACGACGTTGACCAGCTTCAGCACCGACGCCCCGTGCTGCCTGTTGCCGAGGATGTCGCCCTCGCGGCGCAGCGACAGGTCAAAGCTTGCAAGCTCGAAGCCGTCCTCGGTCCTCTCCATGGCCGAAAGCCTCTCAAGCACAGCCGGCGCCTTCGAGCCCGATACGAGGAAGACCTCGCCCTGCTCTTTTCCGCGGCCTACCCTCCCCCGCAGCTGGTGAAGCTGGGCAAGGCCGAAACGGTCGGCGTCCTCGATTATCATGACCGCCGCATTGGCGACGTCGATGCCGACCTCGATGACGGTGGTCGCGACAAGGACCTGAGATGCCCCGTCCCTGAATCGCTGCATGGCCTCCTGCTTTTCCGCACCGCTCATCTTCCCATGGAGCAGGTCAACCTGGTAGTGGGCAAAGACGGTGTTCTGCAGGAACTCCGCTTCCTTGCGGGCGGCCTTGACGTCGGCGCCTTCCAGGTCGCTCTCTGCCTCGATGCTGATAGCGGCCCAGGTATAGGACTCGTCCTCGGGGTCTTGGCCTGTGCCAACGGCGGCGCCCTCCCCCGCCTCCGGTAACGCCTTCTCGCCAGCAGCGCCCACAAGGGGGCAGACCACATAGACCTGCCGCCCTTTTTCCAAGGCCTGCAGGGCGGCGTCGTAGGCCGTGCCCCTCAGGGTTTTGGGAAGCACCCGGGTCACGTTGCCCGCCGCGTTGAGCGGGCGGGCCTTTATGTAAGAGAGACTCAGGTCGCCGTACAGCGCAAGGGCGAGCGAACGGGGGATCGGAGTCGCCGTGAGGTAAAGGGCGTCAGGGGCGGCACCCTTTGCAAGCAGCTTCGCCCGTTGTCCCACCCCGAAGCGGTGCTGCTCGTCGATGATGACGAACGAGCAGTCCCTCAGGACCACGTCGTCCTCAAGGAGCGCGTGGGTGCCGAACAGCACGTCGAGGGCCCCCGAGGCAGCCTGTCCGAGGATGGCCGCGCGCTCCTCGGCACCCGTCGCCCCAGTAAGGACCGCCCAGGCTATCCCGGCCGCATCAAAGAGGCCGCCGAGCTTTTCGGCGTACTGGCGGGCAAGTATCTCGGTCGGGGCCATCATCAGCGCCTGGGTGCCCGTGTCGGCACAGGCCGCAAGGCCGAACGCAGCAACGGCGGTCTTGCCGGTGCCGACATCGCCCAGTACCAGGTGGTTCGCAGTCGCAGGCGCCGCCATCACACCGAGCAGGTCTTCCCGGGCCCGCGCCTGCTCGTCGGTCAAGGCGAAGGGAAGAGCCTCTGCCAGCCTGTGCAGGCGGGGGCCCGAAACCTCGTGGACGCGCGGGGCGACCTCCCGCGAGCGCAGGCCCGCCCCGGTCATGAGGTACAGTTCAAGGAAGAGCAGCTCCTCGTAAGCAAGGCGGCGGCGCGCCGCCTGGGCCTGCGCAGGATCCTGGGGGAAATGGATGTTCGCAAGCGCTGTTTGCCTGCTCACGAGGCGATAGCGGCGGCGCAGGTCGAGGGGCAGCGGGTCGTAGGTGCCCCGACACAGCTCAAGCGCATTGCCGACAAGGCGGCGCATCAGGGCGGTCGAGACCTTCTTGCATGCCGGATGGACCGGCACGATCAGGCCGAGGTCGGCGTCGGAGCCCTCTTCCAATGCCTCGATGAAGGGGTTCACCATGCGCTTGAAGCCGTAGTTGAACTCAAGCTTTCCCGACACCGCCACACGCATGCCCGCGGCAAGGGTCCCCATGAGCCACGGCTGCCTGAAACAGGTGACCATCATGAGGCCCGAGCTGTCGACAAGCGCAATCTCAACAAGGCTGAGCCGAGGACGCGGGGTCTTGAGGTCTATCCCATGGATGCTGCCGACGATCGTGCACATCTGCCCAATGGATGCCTGGGCGACCGTCTGCACCTGCGACATGTCGATATAGCGGCGGGGGTAGTGGGTGACGAGGTCGCGGACGCTGCGAATTCCCAGGCCCTCAAGGGCCTTTGCCCGGGACGGGCTCACAAGGCGGATCCGAGTCGCCGGCTCGTCGAGCACCAAGGTGGCAGAGAGGCGGCCGAAAGACGGGATTGCGCCCGCCGAGCGTTGCTGCGCAGGTGTTTGAGGCCCAGTCAAGCTCTTGCTCCGACAGAGGAAAAGGCCGTGTGGCCCCTACTCGACCGAGAGGATGATGGGGTAGAGGGGCTGATCGCCCCGGTGCGAGTCCACCTCGATGTCGTCGAAGGCATCGGCTATCCGGGCGAGCAGCGCCTTGAAGTCGTCGTCACCCATGTCCTCGCCGGCGAGGATGGTCAAGGTGTCGGCCTCGGATGCCCCCATACGCTCAAGAAGCTGCATCACCACCACCTCGACCGACTCCCCCACGGCCTCTATCGAGCCGTCGGCGATCCCGATGGTGTCGCCTGCCTTTATGGGGTTGTTGTGAGCGTCCTTCGCATCCTTGATAGCCTGGGTGACCTCCCCGGTCCTGACTTCCGCATAGGCCTCGGTCATGGCCTCGACGTTGGCCTCCAGGCTTGCCGTGTCGTCATAGCCGAAGAGGGCCGCAAATGCCTGCGGGACGCTCTTGGTCGCAACAACGGCGCAGGGAACCTCGGCCAACCCGGCACAGCTTTGGGCGGCCATGACGATGTTGCTGTTGTTCGGCAGGATGATGACCGCGTCCGCGTTCACCTGGTTCACGGCGTCGAGCAGATCCTTGGTGGAGGGGTTCATGGTCTGGCCTCCGGAGACCACCACGTCGACCCCGAGGCTCTTCAGTATCCGCGCGTTGCCCTCGCCTGCCGCGACAGCGACGAAACCGAGGGGCTTGCGCTCCTGGGGCGCGGGAGTTCCGCTGCCCAAAGAGGCGCTGCGCTCCGCGCTTTGCAGCTGCATGTTGTGGATATGCACCTCTGATATCTGACCCTGCCCGAGCATATAGGCCAAAACCTTGTCGGGGGTGTTTGTGTGGACGTGGACCTTGAAGTTCGGGCTTGCGCCCACCAAAAGCTCGCAGTCGCCCATAGTCGCCAGGTAGTTCAGCCCCTCCTCGATGTCGAGGGCCTCAGAGCTCACCAGGAACTCGGTGCAGTAGCGGTACTGCGACCCTGCCCAGTCGTCAAGCTGCTCTATCTCGACCTTCGGCTGGGCGTTGCGCATGAAGGCAAGCTCGTCAACGAGTGTCTCAGCGCCCAGGAGCGCAGAAGCGAAGGCGTCGATGAGGATGGCGAGGCCGTAGCCCCCGGCATCGACCACGCCGTTCTCCTTGAGGACCGGCAAGAGGTCGGGGGTGCGCAGCACCGAGGCATAGGCCTCGGTGACGATCGCCTCTAAGGCCGCATCGGTTGAGCGCTTCTTCTTGCGCGCCTTGCGCGCCGCGTCCGCGCTGTCGCGGAGCACTGTGAGGATCGTGCCCTCGACGGGCTTGCGCACTGCCTGGAAGGCAACCTCGACGGCACGGGAGAACATCGTGTCGAGCTCTTCGGTCCCCAAGGACTCGATGCCTTCGGCGCCCTCGCACATGCCGCGGAATATCTGCGAGGTGATGACGCCGGAGTTGCCCCGGGCACCCATAAGCGCCCCGCTGGTGACCGCCTTGCGGGCCTCCACAGAGCCGGCGCCGATCGGGAGCTTTGCCAGGTTCTCGGTCACCGACTCAAGGGTGAGCGACATGTTGGTGCCGGTGTCGCCGTCAGGCACCGGGAAGACGTTCAGCCGGTTGATCTCTTCTTTGCGCTCGTTCAGCCTCTTGCTGGCAAATGCAATGGCGTTCAGCACATCGTGTTTCGTATAAGACTCTGACATCGGGCTTCTTACTCTCCTTGGCTGCGCACACGCTTTCAGGCGCATGCTCTTCTAGGGGACGGCTGCATGCAACAAAGGGCTGGGCGGGCTACTTGCGCACCTTGATTCCTTGGACGTGGACTTCGATACCGTCGAGCGGCACCTTCGCATACTGCGTAAGCGCGAAACTCACCTGGTCGATCAGGTTTTGGGAGACGGTATTGATATTCGTGCCGTACTCGACCACGACATACAGGTCGACGTGTATCCCGCGGTCGGTCGCTGTGACAACGACCCCCCGACGCAGGCGCGAGTTCGGCAGTATCTTCGCGATGCCGTCGGCAGCGCTCGGTGCGGCCATGCCCACTATGCCGTAACACTCCATGGCGGCGTTGCCCACCATGTCTGCTAAGACCTCATTGGCAACATGAAGGTTGCCAGCAATGTTATCGCTCATCGTCTTCCTTTCAGGCATACCCCCGGCGCAGGCACGGCAGCCCAACACCCCACGATACGTCACCGTGTCCTTATTCCGGACAAAACCAGGCCATCAGTATACCGCAAGCCCCCGGGCCTGTGCACCGACAAAACAAAGGCAACACACGGAGGCCGTCAAAGTCTCGGTCGCTTGGGTGCCGCATTCGTGTGAATCATGAGTTTTGATGAGTGTGCCCCGATTCCCCGCAGCGGTTCCCCTATAATCGTTGTGTTCAATCCCCTTCAAGCCCTAAGGAGACAACCATGCTATCAGTTACTTTTGCCGGTGCCCCGTTGACCCTCGAAGGCGAACAGGTCAAAGTGGGCGACAAATTGCCCGTTGTGGCCCTTGTTGACAACGACCTCGCCTCTTTCTCAACCGCCGACACGTCGGGAGTCCGGGTATTCCTGACGGTGCCTTCGCTCGACACCCCTGTGTGCGACCTTGAAGTGAGGACCTTCAACCAGAAGGCGGCCGACATGGATTCGGTAAGCATCTACGTCGTCAGCGCCGACCTTCCTTTCGCCCAGGCACGCTGGTGCGGACAGCAGGGCATCGATGCCGTGAAGACCCTCAGCGATCACCGCGGTGGCGGCTTTGCCCTTGCTACCGGCACCTTTATCAGCGAACTGGAGCTCCTTACGCGGGCGGTCATCGTCGTCGATGCAAACGACACCGTGACCTATACTGAGTTCGTCCCCGAGATAACCGACGCCCCCGACTACGACGCAGCCTACGCCGCACTCGCGGCCCTGTGACCTCGGCAGGGGCCGAACCCCGCTGTGTGTCGGACACACCCCAAGGGGTGTGGATAATGAAAACTTCTTGTAAGCCTGTGTGGAGGTATGCTATAGTGTCTAGGTTTTCGTCTTGAGCGGCACAGGTGCCGGTTAATTGATAGAGTAAATGGAGTGATAGCAATGTCGAAGGTATGTGAAATATGTGGGAAATCCCCTGCTGCAGGACGCAAGATCAGCCACTCGCACCGCGTGTCGAACCGGGTCTTCCGTCCCAATGTCCAGAAAGTCACCATTAAGCTCAACGGCAAGGTCAAGCAGGCAAAGGTCTGCACGAAGTGCATGAAAGCCGGGAAGATAGAACGCGCCTAGCAAGGGCAGGGCAGGGGCCACCCCCTGCGAGGTTATCCCCGCACTACAGCAAAAGCCTGCGTTACGTGGGCTTTTTTGTGTTCCCCTGCAGCACGGGCAGGCACTGCAAGAACGCCGGGGCGTACGCAGCACGCAACTGACGCAGGCGGCACAAGGACGCACGCAAAAGCACCCGGGGCAGGGTCAGGGACGATAGACTACCTTGGCATGGGGGCTTTCCCACACCGACACGGTATGCAGCAAAACACCTTGCGGCAAGGTGTTCTCAAGCTCGAAATAGATGACCCGCGCAAGGTTTTCCGCAGTGGGATTGATAGCATCGAAGGGCGGGACGTCGTTGATATAGTGGTGGTCGAAGTTCCTGAGCACCTCATGGAGGTTATCCTTGAGAGCCGTGAAATCGATCAAGAGCCCCACTTCGTCAAGATGGTGCCCGCAGACCGCCACCTCGACTTCCCAGGTGTGCCCGTGAAGATACCGGCACGGGCCGTCGAACCCGGCCAGGATGTGAGCGGCATCGAAATGATCCTTTATCTTGAGCTCGTAACGCCCGCCTACGTTCTCGTAGGTGGAACCCGACAGCTTGCCGGGCCCCTCATAGTTGCTGTTCTTCTCCATGACCGACCCTCTTCCCCCAGCAGCAATTCCATATCCCGCTGTTCCAACACGCCCCAGCTCAGAGATTTCTTGAGGCTTTTCGCCCGTCTTTTGAATCACCCCATCCAAAGACCCGCCGAAAAGGTTCAATTGAAACTCATCCCATGGCATAAGATAATACCCTACCGGGGCGCGTATGTCCATTGCTTCATTGGCAAGGGCGTCGGCCGCGTCGTTATTTTTGCGGTACACATGCGCCACCGTCGCCTCGTCAAAATGTTCCAACAAGGCTTTTGCGCGCAGGAACAGGGGCTTCAGGTCGGCGCTCTTCACTTTGTAGGAGCCGTTTATCTGCTTTGCCATCAGTTCGGAATCTGTGTAGACGCTCAGTCGAGACACGCCTGCGGCTCGCGCGTTCTCAAGCCCCCATATCAGGGCCGAATACTCGGCGACGTTGTTCGTTGCATGGGGCAGGCACCAGCCGCCCGTAGCCAAAGGCTCACCGCCCTCTTGCGAGAGCACGAAGCCGAGGCCGGCCAGGCCGGGATTTCCTCGGCTGCCCCCGTCGGTGTGAAGGCTTGCCTTAGTCATCGAGTACCACCATCATCCGCCTGCAGTAGGGGCATTCCGAGAGCGGGGCCTCGCCCTGCACCTGTAAGAGCTTCCCCTCTTCGAGCATGTTGCGGCACACGCTGCATAGGTTGCCAGAAAGCCGGGCAACCGCGATGCCCCCGCAGCGCTGCACCTTCTTGCTGTAGGCGTCGGCAAGGCCCGCCTCAAGAGAGGCGAAGGCGGCATCGCGGGTAGCCTGAAGCTCGGCGATACGGTCACTCAACAGCCCGGCATCCTCCTGGAACGAGGCGATCGTCTCCTCTTCCTGCCCGACTACCCTTCCCAGGGCTTCGGCCACCTGGGCCTCTATCGCCTCGATCTGGGTGATCTTCTCGCCCAGGGGCGCCAGCTCCGACTCAAGCGTGTTGCGGCGCTTCGCAATGCCTCCGAGCTCCTTCGTGTGGGCCTCGACGGCGCGGTAGTCACCCTTTACGGCGGCAATCTTCTCTTCAGCCGCAGCCTGCTTGGCCTGCAGCCGCTCGTCCTCGTCGTCGATGCGCGCGACCTCCTGCTCGGCCTCCTTTCTCAAGGCCGCCACCTGGGCCTGCTTTGCCTCGATGGCCTTCCTCTTCTCGCGCAGGGCGAGGATGGCGCGGCGCTGAGAGAGTCCGTCGAACTTCTTCTTCGAGCGCAGCAGGTTCAGATCGACCTCCTGGAGATCCATCAAGGTGGCAAGGTCCTTTGTTTCAGCCCTCATATGCCCTTCCCTTCTGCCGTTCGGGCATGTATCGCCCACGCCGGCGAGCGCCTGGTTTCCCGGTTCTTGAGGCCCTATATCCGCACAGCCTCCGGATAGGTCCAATTGTCCTTCTGGTCGATGATCACTACCCGGTCCTCCGGGAAGCCGACCGACTCGACCGCCGCCGCCAGCACCGCGACAAGCGGCAGCTCCGACGTGTCGTGCCCCAACTCGATGATGCCAAGCCCGGCATCCTTGACCGCCAGGGCGTCGTGATAGCGTATCTCGCCGCATACGAGGCAATCGAGCGAGCGGGAGACGCATGCCGCCGAGAGGCTCCCCGCAGACCCCGTGCAGGTCGCCACCTTGGCAAGGGGCTTGTTGAAGTCCCCCCACACGCGCGGCAAGCGGCCGAAGACCGCCGTACAGCGCGCGGCAAGCTGCCCGAGCGTCAGGGGCCGGTCTGCTGACCTGATAGCGCACAGCTGTCCGTAGCCCTTGCGCACATCCCCCTCAAGCGGGTCGACGATACCCTTGAGGTCGAGCCCCAGCATACCCGGCAATATACGCGCGGCCTCGTGGCTCACGTCGAGCGCGGTATGGAAGCACATGAGCGCAACGCCTTCCCTGATGGCCGCATAGACCCCGGCCCCGGGGCTAAGGGCGACCGACTCCGCCCTGTGGAAGGTATCGGGCGCCAGGCGGTAGGCGGGATGGTGGGTGACGAGCACGTTTGCGCCGAGCGCTTGGGCCTCCCCTATGGCTGCGGGCGTCGGGTCGAGCGCAACAGCGACGTGGGCGACGGTAGAGGCCGGATCCCCCACCAACAGCCCGATGCGGTCGCCCTCGGCACCGTCAGATGCGGGAAAGCGCTTCAACAGCTTCTTCTCAAGCATACCGACGCTGAAGAGGGGGTCTTGCCTCAGGAGCGTGCGGGGGCTCAGCTGTGCCAAGCCTATCTTTTTCCCAGGGTGTTTCTTGTCAGACATCGACGTCCTCCTTTGTTCTCTCTTTGCCGCTGTGCAAGCCCCCGGCCCGGGACTGCCATCCGCACCCGGCGGCAGCATGCCTATTCGATGGTAACACGTCGGCGATCCCCCTCCCGTGTCGGCACGGTAACCTCCCGATACCCGCATTCGTAGAGCAGGTGGTAGCCGTCCTGTATGCCCCGGGCGGCATTGTCGGGATGGTGGGCGTCCGTCCCGAGGGTACAGGGGACACCCGCACGGCAGAACTCCCGCAGCAGGGCAGGGGCAGGATACATCTCCTTGCAGGCATAATGGGCGCCCGAGGTGTTCACCTCGACCATCCTGCCCGCGACGCGGCAGGCCTCCGCCGCCTTTTGGTAGTGCTTCTCCAGCCCAAAGCTCGGGTAATGGCCGAACTTCTTCGCAAGGTCGGGGTGTGCCATGACCGTGAAGGGCAAATCGGAGAGCACCGCCTCACACCAGGTATCGAAATAGCGGTCCCAGATGTAATCGGCGCCGAGCTCTTCCCAACGCCCACGGGAAGAGGGGCTGTCGAATGCCCAGCCGTCCACGAAGTGGACCGAGCCCAAGACGAGCTCGAAGCGGGCGAAGTCGACCGCGGACAGGTCGCGGTCCTCAGCCGTTCCCAGCCAGTCGAACTCGCAGCCCAACAGGATTTCGATCCCCGGGTTGCCCGTGCGCACACGCTCGACTGTGTCGCAATACTCTTCCAGGTAGCGGGCGGGCATGCTCAAGAACTCGTCCGGGTCGTAGCGCGGGGTCAGCGGGTAGTGCTCCGTGACGGCAAGCGTGCCCACCCCCGCCGCCACGGCAGAGGCGACCAGCTCCTCGACGCTTCCCTCGCCGTGCCCGCACAGCGCCGTGTGCGCATGGGTGTTCACGAGCTCCATGCCGCCGACCTCCCCCCTGCCGCCAGGCACGCGAAGAAGGCCGTGGTGAAGGCGTCGATGTCGGCTGCGGTGGTGGAGCGGCCCCATGACACGCGCAGGGAGCCGAGGGCGCGGTCATCGGATATGCCGAGGGCGCGCAGGACGTGGCTCGGCTTGAGGGACTGCGACGAGCAGGCCGAGCCGCCCGCAACCGCGAAGCCGGCGCGGTCGAGCTTGAGGATCAAGGTCTCACTCTCGAAGCCAGCGACGCAGACGTTCACCACGTTCGGCAAGAAGCGCGCGCTCCCCGGCTCGACGGCGACGCTCGGCATCACGCAGTCGTGGGCGGCAAGGCGCTCATAGAGGCGGTCGCGCAGCGCCGTCTGGCGGCGGCACTCCTGTTCCTGCATCGCGCGTGCAGCCTCGCAGGCTGCAGCAAAGCCCACAGCACCGCAAATGTTTTGAGTGCCGCTGCGCCGCCCCTGTTCCTGCCCGCCGCCGGTCAGGGACGCCTCGAAGGGGGTCCTGGCCTTGAGGAAGAGCGCACCGGTGCCTTGGGGGCCCCCAGCCTTGTGGGCAGAGAAGGAGGCGGCGTCCACGCCGATTCCGTGCAGGTCGATGGCGATCTTCCCGAGCGCCTGGGCCGCGTCGGCGTGGAAGAGCGCACCCGCACCGTGGGCAATGGCTGCCAGCTCGCCGATGGGCTGGATGGTGCCCACCTCGTTGTTGGCCATCTGGACAGAGGCCAAGACCGTGTTCTCGCGAAGCGCTGCCTGGAAGGCCGCAGGCGTGATGAAGCCGTTGCGGTCGGGCTTGAGCAGGGTCGCCTCACAGCCTTGCGCCTTCAGTTCGCGGACGGGGGCGAGGACCGAGTCGTGCTCTATCGCAGAAGCGATGAGGTGGGGGACAAAACCGCGCCTCCCCTGCTGGACGGCACGCTTCGTGCAGGCCGCGACGATGCCCTTCACGGCGGCGTTGTTCGCCTCGGTCGCCCCGGAGGTGAAGACGATATCGTCGGGACGGCCTGCCCCGACACTGCGGGCGACGCGGGCCCGCGCGTCCTCAAGGGCGCTAAAGGCCTTCCGCCCGACGGAGTGGAGGGAGTTCGCGTTGCCGCCGTGCTCGAATTCGGCACCCGGGGCCAGGTAAGGCCTCATCTCGACCGCGCTCTCGTCGCACAAAGGGGCGCTTGCAGCCCAGTCGAGATAGACCTGACCTGCCATGGTCACCTGCCCTGCGCCGCGCGGGCATCCTGCGCTGGGCGGGTGGCCGGGTCCGTGCAGGCGGCGCGGCGCGGCGTTTCCCCGCCTTCTTGGGCAGCCTGGGCCAGGCGGGCGATCTCGGCGATCGCGGCGGCGGGGTCTGCGGCCTTGAAGACCGCATTGCCCGCCACCAGCACGTCGGCGCCCGCACGCCCCACGGCTGCAGCGGTCGAGCAGTCGATGCCGCCGTCGACCGATATCAGGGGGCAGACGCCCGCCGCACGGGCCATCGAGACGACTTCCGCGATACGGGCCTCGCTGCCCTCGATGAAAGACTGCCCCGAGAAGCCGGGGTTCACGCTCATGATGCCCACCATGTCAAGCAGCGGGAGGAAAGGCTGGATTGCGCTTGCGGGGGTCGCGGGCCTCAGGCTGATGCCCGGATGCGCCCCGGCGTCGCGAATGAGGCTGATCGCACGGCCGACGTCGGCGGGGGACGCATCCGGGAATGCTTCTATATGGAAGGTCAGCCAGTCGGCGCCGGCCTCCAGGAACCAGGGTATCTGCTCAAGCGGGTTGGTGATCATGAGGTGCACGTCAAGAGGGAGCCCACACGCCCCCTTCAACTGCCTTACGAAGGGAACGCCCACGGTGAGGTTCGGCACGAAATGCCCGTCCATGACATCAACATGGGCAAAGCCAGCCCCGGCATCCTCGATCATCCGCACAGCGTTTTCCATGTTCATGAAATCCGCCGACAGCAGCGAGGGCGCTATCCTCACCTGTCCAAACACATCCATGGTCCCTTCTCTCAGTTCCCTCGATTGTAACGCAAGAGAAATGGCAAAGGCGCGCGCTTCTCGCTCTTCATAGAATCTTTGAGAGGCCCGGCCGCCGCAAGCACCCGGTTTTCCCAGGTGCCTCGGCTTGGCAACAGGCCTGGACGGCGACGGATGCCCGTCCGACAGGGCTGCCGCGAACACCCGGCTTGGCGCCCCCTAGAACTCGGTGGTCAAGGGCCGTCCTGCCAGGGCGACGGCGGACTCCCTGGGGTCGGCCCCTTCCCAGATGATGCTCCTCACCAGGCTCGTGATCGGGAGCTCCACCCCGTGGGCGTCGGCAAGTGTTTTGATGGTCTTGCAGGCAAGCGCGCCTTCGGCGACCATGTGGGTCGAGGCCATGAAGTCCTCGATGGTCGCGCCCTCCTCCGCAAACATCCGGCCGAAACGCCGGTTGCGCGAATGCTCCGAGGTGCAGGTGGCGATGAGGTCCCCCGTCCCCGCAAGGCCCATGCAGGTGATAGCTTCTCCCCCGCAGGCCTGTACCAGCCTGCTCATCTCCGCAAGGCCCCGCGTCATAAGCAGGGCGGCGGTGTTGTCCCCGAGGCCGATGCCGTAGGACAGGCCGACCGCGATGGCGATGACGTTCTTGAAGGCCGCGCACAGCTCCACGCCGTGCACGTCTGCGCTCAGGTAGGGGCGGAAAGTGTCGGCCGCGAAGAGGCCCTGGAAGAACTCCGCCGTTGCCGCGGACGTCGACGCGATCACCGTGGCCGACGGTATCTGCCTGATGACCTCTTCGGCGTGGTTGGGGCCGGAAAGCACGGCAAGGCGGTCGCGGTTCCCCAGTTCGGCCTCGAATATCTCGGTCGAGAGCAGGCCGGTGCCCTCTTCGACCCCCTTAGAGCAGATGATGACGGGCAGGTCGGCGCCAACGAGGGGGGCGAGCGACTGGGCGACCTCGCGCAAAAGGTGCGACGGGGTCACGATAACGACGGCTGCAGCACCTTGGACGACGTCTTGGTGCAGGGTCGATGCCATAATGCCCTTTGAGAGTTTGGCATTGCTGAGATAGCGGGGGTTGCGCTGCTCGGCGTTGATGGACGCCACGACCTCGGGGCTGCGCGCCCACAGGCCGACCTCGTGCCCGTTTTGGGCCAATACTTGTGCAAGGGCGGTCCCCCATGACCCCGCACCGATAACCGCTGCCTTCATTGTGCCTCCCCTTCCTGTGTCTTCTTGCTGCCGACACGGGGCTCCGTGCCCATGAGCAGCCGCCTGATGTTGTCACGATGCGCCCAAAACACCGTCAGCGCCACCATGCAGCACAGGACGACGGCAGGCCAGTTGCCCCAGAAGAACAAAAGGGCAAGGAAGGGACACAGCGTCGCGGCGCCCAGAGAGGCAACCGAGATATAGCGGGTAGCAAGCGCAAGGACGGCAAAGGCAGCCAGCTCGATTCCCAGCCCCAGGGCACCGAAGGTCACCAGGAAGCAACCGGCGGCGACCGCAACGCCCTTGCCTCCCTTGAAGCGCAACCACGGGGAAAAGACATGCCCCCAGGCGCACCCGAGGAATGCCACGGCAAGCAATACCCCGACAAGCCGCACCTCGAAGACCTGCGAGTCGCCCATCGGCGCAAGGCTCACGGGCGCCAGTATCCCCAGAAGGCTGCCCGCAGAGCCGTCAAGCCCCCGCAGCTGCAGAAAATAGCCACCGGCCACAAGCGCCATAAGCCCGGCAAGGATGCCCTTTCCAAAGTCAAGCACCAATACCAGGAAGCCGCCGACCTTACCCACCGTCCTGATGGCGTTCGTCGTCCCGATGTTGCCGGAGCCGTGCTCACGGATGTCGGTCTTGTAGAACAGCTTCGAGACGATGAGCCCGAAAGGGATGGAACCGAGCAGGAATGAGGCCCCGAAGACCAGTATGAAGGCATCGACAAAGTCAAGCATGGGCGCATCAGTCCTTCCGTTTGAACTTCAGGCGAACCGGCGTCCCCGTCAGGTCGAAGCTGCCCCGCAGCCGGTTCTCGAGGTAGCGCCTGTAAGTGTCGTCAACCATGTCGGGGTGGTTCGCAAAGAAGGTGAACTGCGGAGGGCAGGTGCCGGTCTGCACCACGTACTTCATCCGGAGTATCTTCTTGCCCGACGAGACCGTGTGGCCGAAGTCCCTGATCCCCTCAAGCCAGGCATTCAGGCGGCTCGTCGGGATGGATTGGCTGTAGTTGGCATGGGCCTTGTTGGCCGCGTCCCAGATGCGCGTGACGTTCTTCCCGGTCAGTGCGGAGATTGCGACGACGGGGGCGAAGCCCACGAAGATGAGCCGGTCGGCCACGCGCTCGCGTATCTCCTTCTTTGCCTCGGGGCCTTCCACCAGGTCCCACTTGTTCAGGATGAGGACCATCGCGCAGCCGCGCTCAAGTGCGAAACCCGCGACGCGTTGGTCCTGGTCGGTGAGGCCGATGCCCGAGTCGATGACGAGCAGGGCCACCTGTGCGCGGTCGATGGCACGCATCGCCCGGACGAAGCCGTAGTATTCGACATCCTGGTCTATCTGGCTCTTCCGGCGCAGGCCGGCCGTGTCGATGATGGTGTAGCGCACCCCCGCATGCTCGATGGTGGTGTCGATGGCGTCGCGCGTGGTGCCCGCCACCTCGGAGACGATGGAGCGGTCGGCGGCTATCATCTTGTTGGCAAGCGAGGACTTCCCCGCGTTGGGACGGCCGATGATGGCCACCTTGACTGCGTCGGCCTCGTCTTCGTCCAAGTCTTCGACCGGGATGGCGCGGATATGGTCGACGAGCGCGTCGAGCATGTCTCCCGTCCCGATGCCATGCAGGGCGGAGACCGGCCAGGGATCCCCAAGCCCCAGCTGGCAGAAGTCCCACATCTCGTCAGTCCTGCCCGGCGTGTCCAGCTTGTTGACCACGAGCATGACCGGCTTGTCGCCCCGGCGCAGTATGCGTGCGACCTCTTCGTCGTCGGTGTTGATGCCGGCCTTCCCGTCGACGATGAACACGACGAGGTCGGCCTCCTTCGTGGCGATGAAGGCCTGGGTGCGGATGGGCTCCTGGAAGCCGTCGTCGGTCCCCATCTCAATGCCACCCGTGTCGACCAGGGTGAAATGGACGCCGTTCCAGTCGGCCTCGTGGTAGGACCTGTCGCGCGTCACGCCGCGCATCTCGTGCACTATGGCCTCGTCGGCCTGGGCTATGCGGTTGACGAAAGTCGATTTCCCGACGTTCGGGCGTCCGACGATGGCTACTATGGGTAAAGACATATCTGTTTCCTTTTAGCTATGAGACCAAAGCCGCCATCTCTTCGAGATAGTCGGTCGGGTTACAGGATACCACGGCAAGGCGCACCTTACAGGCGCTTTGCATATCCTCCAAACTCATATCATCAAGAGTGAGGCCGCACTCGTTGAAGACCACGCTCGGGATAGCAACGATGTCGGGACCCCCACCGCCCTGCAACAGCACCTCGATGGCCGCGAGGATGTCGGCGCCGCACAGAAGTCCTGTCACATTGACGTTGCCGCCGAAGAAGTCGTTGCGGACGAACAGCGGGACAAGCAGGCCATAAAGGGGGCTGTCCGCAAGCAGGGGCTCCAAAAAGCCCCGCTGCGCGCATCCGGCGATCCAGCCTATGGTGCACGATGCCGCCGACAGCCTTTTCGCAAGCAGCGCCGCCGCCGCCTGGGCCGCCCCCCATGCCTCAACGGTTGCCCGGATCATGCCGATGCCATCCTCAAACAGCTCGTAGTCGCCGTAGTAGTCGGCAGGCGGGAGGTGGCCGAGCACGTCATGCGGGTAGGCGTTGCAGTACAGCTCGTCGGCGGCGAAAACCCAAGGCCCTCCGCGCTCGATGGCTGAGCGCTCTTGGAAGGGGGCTATATCGGCGAGGACCTGCCGTGCGGCAGGAGCATCGTCGTAGCTGGAAGAGAAGCGGTCCTGATGCTTCGTGAAGCCCAGGGGCACGACGGCGACGTCGAGGACACCCGGATGCCCCCAGGCCCATTCGAGGCTCTTCTTGAGCTCTTCGCCGTCGTTGACGCCGGGGACGAGCACTATCTGCATATGCAGCTCGATGCCTGCCGCAAGAAGGCGCTCGCAGACGGCAAGCCCGTATGCGGCGTAAGGCCCGATAAGCTCGGCTCGCACCGCAGGCGTCACCGCATGGAGCGACACCCGAAGCGGGGAGATGTGCTGTTCGACGATACGCGCCTCGTCGGCGGCGGTGATATTCGTGCAGGTGATGTAGGTTCCCTGGAGGAAGCTGAGCCTGAAATCGTCGTCACGCAGGTACAGGGACGGGCGCATGCCGGGAGGGAGCTGCCTCATAAAGCAGAACACGCAGGCGTTTGTGCAGGTCATCACCCCGTCAAAGACTATATCCTCGAACCCAAGGCCCCAGGACTCTCCCGGGTCGCGTTCAAGGGCGGCCACGCCGCTGATTCCGTCGGCGCCCTCGTAGACGACCTCGACAGAGTCGGCTGCGGCGTGCCAGCGCCAGTCGATGATGTCTCGCAAGGGGTACCCGTCAACACTCGTGACCCGGCAACCGGCACGAAGCCCCGCATCGTCTGCGGGGCTGCCGGGACATACCTCGGCAATGTAGGCAGAGCTTGGAGGCACTAAAGGAACAGGAGGGGGTCGACCGCCACCCCGTTGACCTCAACCTGGAAATGGAGGTGGGCGCCGAAGCTGTTTCCCGTGTTGCCGACCGCAGCGATGTTGTCCCCCCGGGCGACCTGGTCGCCGGTGGACACGAACACGGCCGATGCGTGCATGTACTTGGTCACCATGCCGCCGCCGTGCGCAATGACGACCCAGTTGCCCGCGCCGCCGTTGTAGGCCCCGTTATAGGTCGCGTATATGACAGTTCCCCCGTCGGCCGCGTAGATGGGCGTGCCCTGGGGGGCAGCGAAGTCGGTTCCCTGGTGGAAGGCGTTGTCGAAGGACCGCCATCCAAACGTGGACGAGATACTGCTGTTCGGGCAGGGGTGTGAGAGGATCCCCGACCCCGACACGACGCTCAGCCCAGGACTGGCACTTGCAGCATTGCGCTCAAGCTGCTTGCGCATGGCTTCGGCGGCGGCGGCGGCCTGACGGGCGCGCTCCGCCTCAAGCTCTTCTTGCACCTTGAGCTCCATCGCCTCGGCGGTGATGCTCGCGGCTTCCTTCCTCAAGGCCTCCTGCGTCTCTTCTATCTGTGCCTTCAGGTTTGCGGCCACGGTCATCTTGTCGGAGGCGATCTCTGCCTGGAAGGAGTACTCCTCCCGTGCAGCCTCTTGCTCGGCACGCATCTCCTTCGTCTCCTGGACAAACTCGGCATCCTGGGCGCTGATCTTTTCTATCATGTCCCAGGAGTTGAGGAAGCTCTCGAAAGAGGTTGCCCCAAGCAGGACGTCAAAGAAGACCGCCGGGCCGTTCTTATACATACTGTGGGCGCGGTCGGCAAGGTGTGCCTGGAGCTCGGCGATGCGGGCCTCAGCCGCCCGTATGCGGGCCTCGGCGTTGCGCATCGCGACAATAGCCGCCTTGTGCTCTTCGAGGGCCTGGTCGTAGTCAGCCTGGGCGTTGTTGATATCGGTCTGCAAGACATCGATCCGCTCGAAGATACGGTCGGCCTCGGCGAAGAGCTCGTCAGAGGTGACCGCATAGGCCATCTGTCGCGGAAGCGCGAAGAAAGCCACTATAATGGCTAGGATGCACAGCCCGATTGCATAGGAAAAATAGAGCGTGCGTTCTTTATTTAAGTTCAACATATGCACCTTGTTTCTATTGTCACGGTTTTGGCCGTGTCGGCTATGATAGCAAAAGCGGAGGGCTTTTGCCAATCTTTCTCCCGAAGTACACAAGGACGTTCATAATTTGTGAACGTCCCGTCACCTTCCTACAGCGACTCCAGGAAGGCGACCACAGCTTCGATCTGGTCTTCGGGGGTGGATGCCCCTGCCGTCACGCCGACGATAGAACACCCGTCGAACCAGGAGGGCTCTATCTCGTGGGGCACCTCGATGTGGCAGGACCGCGCACAGTGGGCCCGGCAGATGTCGAAGAGGCGCGAGGTGTTCGACGAGTTGCGTCCCCCGATGACCACGATGGCATCGACCTGGGCGGCAAGCTCGGCGGCGGCCTGCTGGCGCTGGCGCGTCGCAAAGCAGATGGTGTTCTTGACGAGCGGATCCAGGCCGCGTTGCCGAAGGGCCTCCGCAACCTCGTCAAGGCTCTCCTTCGCCTGGGTGGTCTGCACCACGATGCCGACCGGCTCCCCGATGGCGTCGGGAAGCTCGCTGGCATCCCCCACGACCAGCGCGTCGCAGCCCTCGGCCTGGGCGTATGCGGTCATGCCCTCGACCTCGGGATGGCCGCTCTCGCCGACGACTATCACCTGATAGCCCGCCTGCGCCAGGGAGGCCGCCGCCTTCTGAGCGCGGGCGACGTGGGGACAGGTCGCGTCGACGAGGGTGAGCCCCTTCGCTGCGGCCTCGGCCTTCACCTGGGGCACGACCCCATGGCTGCGGATGATGAGCATCCCTTCGTCGACCGCGTCGAGGCTTTCGACCACCGAGGCCCCCTGGCTGGTGAGCTCGCTTACCACCTGGGGGTTGTGTATCAAGGGCCCGAGCGTGGCGACGGGGCCGCCCTCAAGGATGGTGGCAGCAGCCATGTCGAGTGCCCGCTGCACCCCGTAGCAGGCACCGGCATGCCGTGCCCTGACCACGTTCACGACAGGCCTTCGCCTGACGACAAGGGGTCCGGGAGGTCGCTGGGCCTCAAGGCGGGAGGCCTCTTTTTCGCAGGACTCGCTTCTACAGGGCTCGCTTCTGCGTCTGACGGGGCGACGTCCCCTTCCCCGTCGAGCCCGACGAGCTCTTCTGTGGTATGGCGGGGGACCGCATGTTTCTCGAATACGGCCGTATAGTCCCTCGCCCGGGGGAACAGCTCCCCCATGGCGACTTCTTCGGGAGGGCACTCAAGCGACAGGGCGAAGCACTCGCGCATCGCATACCAGCTGCAGGCGCCGAGGCGGTCCTCCTTGGGGAGGAAGTCGAAGTCCTCCAAGAGCACCGGGCAGCCGTACTCGACCGTGACCCGGGGAAAGCGGAAGAACCTGCCCTTCTGCTTGATGTACTCGGCGTTGCGCACCGTCATCGGGAGGATCGGCGCCTTCCCCATGCGTGCGATGAGGGCGGCCCCCGAATGCAGGTCGGGTTCTTGGGAGCCCTTCCCCCGGCGCGTCCCCTCGGGGAACATGCCCACCGCCTCGCAGTTCTTGAGCATGCGGGCCGCCCGCTTTATCGCGACAAGGTCGGCGGCTCCACGCCTGACCGGGAAGGCGCCGACACGCGAGAGGAACTGCCCGGCGAAGCCTTTCGCCTTGACGAAGAGGTCGTCGCGCCCGAGAAGGCGTATCCACTGCTTCGGGCGGGCGCTCAGGTACAAAAAGACAGTGTCGAGGAAGGAGGTGTGGTTGCACACGACCACGACTCCGCGCCTCTGGTAGAAGCCCCGCAGGTTCTCCCGCCCGTCCACCCGATAGCGAAAGGCCACCTTGCAGATTACGAACAGGACCGCAAATATGATATTGCCCGCCCAGTGGGGAATCTCGTCCTCACGGGAAAGCCCGCCGAGCGGTTGGGTCCACATCTCCTCATAGCTTAAGAAAAGGCTCATTTCTGCATCCTTTCCCGTGCCATCGCACATATCTCGTCGATCACCTCTTCGATGTAGCGGCCGGTCGAGTCGAAGACGACCGCATCGGCGGCGGCACACAGAGGCGAGGTCGCACGCGCCGAGTCGTGCTCGTCGCGGCGCAGGAGATCGGCGAGCACCTCGTCGTAGTCGAAGGATCCGATGCTGCGGTCGACGTTTTGCCGCACGCGCCGGTGGGCCCGCTCCTCGTCGGTCGCGGTGAGGAAGACCTTCAGCGCGGCGTCGGGGAAGACCACGGTCCCGATGTCGCGCCCTTCGACCACGTAGTCGCCCGCCTCCCCGATACGCTGCTGCTGGGCAACCAGCGCCTCACGGACGGCCGGGGCCGCAGAGACGGGACTGACCGCCTTGTCGATAGCGGCCGTGCGGATCGCATCGGTCACCTCGATGCCGCCGATGAACACCCGTTTCGGGATGGGGTCCCCGGCCGTGTGCCCGAAGGCGATGTCCTTGGCGAGGGCGAGGGCCCCCAGCGCCTCGTTGTCGTCGAGGCCGATGCCGTCTTGCACCGCCTGCCAGGCAACGGCGCGGTACATCGCACCGGTGTCCAGGCATGAGAACCCGAGCTTTTTCGCGACCGCCTTCGCGACCGTCGACTTCCCGGCCCCGGAAGGGCCGTCTATCGCAATGATCATCGTGTGAGCCTTTCGATGTCGTGGAGGAAGTGGGGATAGCTGATCTTCACCGAGTCGAAGTTCTTCACCTGCACCGCGACCTTCCCCGCAAGCCCGGCAATTGCCCAGGTCATTGCAAGGCGGTGGTCCTTTTTCGAGTCAAAGACCGTGTCGGGCGGCAGCGAAAGCCCCGGCTGTCCCTCGACATACAGGTCGCTCCCGTCCATCCAGGCATCGACACCGATAAGCCCGAGGCCCTCGAGGATCGCCTCGATACGGTCTGTTTCCTTCACCCTGAGCTCGTCCACCTCGCGAAAGACCGTCACGCCCTTCGCAAAGGCGGCCACCAGCGAGAGCACCGGTACCTCGTCGACCATAGTCGCTATCTTGTCCGCCGGCACCTCGCAGCCGTGGAGCGTGCCGCTGTGGCGCGCCTCGATGGTCCCGAAGGGCTCCTTCCCCGCCGTCCCCTTGTGGCGGACGAGCACGTCTGCCCCCATCCGCTCAAGGGTGCGCACAAACCCGATACGCGCGGTGTTGAGGCTCACGTCCTCGATGGCGATGTCGCTTCCGCAGGTCAGCACTGCGGCACAGGCGAGAAAGGCGGCCGACGAGGGGTCGCCCGGCACCTTGACCGCGCAGGCCTTCGGAACCGACGGGCCCTTCACGCTCGCCGTGCAGGCGGCGGCGGTCGTCACCACCCCGTATTCGGGCAGCATGAGCTCGGTGTGGTTGCGCGACGGCGAGGGCTCGTTGAGCGTCGTCGTGCCCTGTGCGTATATCCCTGCCAGCAAAACGGCCGTCTTCAGCTGCGCCGAGGCCATCGGGGCGTCATGGGTGATGGCCCGCAGGGTCGACGTCCCCCGCATCGTGATGGGGAGCAGTTCCTGGCCTTCGGGGATGAAGCGCGCGCCCATCTTCATGAGCGGTGCCGTGATGCGCCGCATGGGGCGCTTCTGCAAGGCATCGTCGCCGGTGATGGTGACCTCGATGTCCCAGGGGGCTAACGCGCCCATGAGCAGCCGCGCCGTCGTCCCCGAGTTGCCGCAGTCGATGGGCCCGTCGGGCTGGATGGGGCCCGTCTCCCCCCACCCGGTCACAGTGCCGGCAAGACTCCCGTCTGCCTGGCTTTTCAGGTCGACCTGCGCGCCGAGCTTCTGGACGGCGGCGATCGATGACCTCACGTCCCCGGAATCGAGCACACCGGAAAGCTCTGAGGTTCCCTCGGCCATTGCCGAGAACAGGATGGCGCGGTGCGAGATGCTCTTGTCGCCCGGTATGCTCGTCACCCCCCTCAAGGGGGCGGCAAGGGGGGCGATGGCGGTTTCGGTCTTAGACGGCATGGCTGTGTTCCTTCGGGCTCAAGGGGCGAAACGATACGGCAAAACCGGCATTGATAAGCTGTGTCGAGAGCTGCCCGATCTCTCCTTCGTCGGTGAGGATCAGGCTGAGCACGGCGCTGCTTTCCGTGACATGGTCTATCTCGATGGACTGGATGTTGCACCCGACCTGCGAGGCTATAGTCGTCACCTCGGCGATAACGCCGGTGCGATCCTTCATGGGTATCCTCACCTCAAGCAGCTTCTCGGTCGAGGGGACCCAGGCCGCCGGCAGGGCTCGCCGCGCCTCGGCGGCCTCGTGGAGCAGCGCAGTCATCACATGCCGGTCGCCCCGGGCAAGCGAGTCTGCGAAGCGGGCAATGATCTGCTGCACCTCGCCGAGGCCCTTGCCGAGCGCGGACGCGTTGTCGAAGGCGATGCCGCACCACAGCTCGGGCGAGCCGGCGGCGATGCGGGTCGAGTCCTTGAAGCCCCCGGCGGCAAGGCGGAAGAGGGCCTGTTGGTCGTCGGCATGGCTGCACGCCAGGTGGACGAGCGCGGACGCGACGAGGTGGGGGACATGGCTGACGATGGCGACCGCCTCGTCATGGTCCTCGCGTGGGAGCGAGATCACCCGGGCGCCGAGCCCGGTCACCAGCTCATGGAGCTTTTGGAAGTGTTCGGCGACCGTGTCTTCGTCGGGACAGAGTATCCAGTGCGCCCCCTGAAAGAGGTCGGGGCGGGCACCATCGATGCCGCTCTTCTCGGAACCGGCCATAGGGTGGCCCGGCACATAGTGCGCAGGATAGGCAAGCCGGGCGCGTGCCTCGGCGCTGATGTGTGACTTCGTCGATACGGTGTCGGTCACGATGCCCTGGTAGCCCCATGCGGCGAACTTCTCGAAGTAGGGGCCGACCGCCGCAACGGGCGTCGCGATAACCGCAAGGTCGCAGCGCTCCCTCATGAAGGTCTCGAAGGCCGGGTCGTCCGGGGCACACACAGAGTCGACCCAGCCCGACTCCCGTGCCGTGGCCCGCGTTTCCGGGGAAAGGTCAAGGCCCAGGATATAGGTATCGGGGAATGCCTCCTTGCAGGCACCCGCAAACGACGCGCCGATAAGGCCGAGGCCGATCACGGCAATATGTCGGATGCCTTCTTGCAAAGGATGTTGTGCTCCCTTTCGGTTCTCCCGCTTCCCCTATCCGGTCACGGCGGGTTTTAGCCTGATGAGTCCATTCTAGCATTATCTCAACTTTCCGGGTCAAGTTCTTTCTGTGCAGGTGCGGCATGCTGCATGCAAGGTGCCTGCAGGCCGGGCGTACAGCGTGGGGCGGTGTGGCAGCTGGACGGCTGTGCTAATAGCTTATCGCCCGGTACGACTGGCTTTTCCAGGAGCTCAAGAAGGCAGCTCTTGTCAAAGAGGCGTTCTTCTGGCCCGTCCAGGGGTCGTTGAAGAAGATATGGGTGCTGTTGTATCCCGTCACGGTAACGGCATGGACGCCGAACCCGTGCATCGTCATCCACACCACGACCGGCCTGTTGCCCCTGATCGAGGCCTCGATGGCACCTATCCCGCGCCCCGTCATGTTGACGGACGAGCCGGCGTGCCGCGAGACCAGCCCGGTCAATGCCGGCGGATAGATGGTCCATCCCGACGACAGGAAGGGGTTCCCGACATAGCCGTAGTTCGGGTTGGAGGAATGGTAGGGCATTTCGCGGGCTAACTGCACCTTGCTCACATTGGCGCCTTTGTATTTGAGCATCATGGTCACCGCCGTGATCTCGCATCCCGTGGGAAGCTCCGGCCTTTGGGCAACTGTCGGCACATTGAGAATGAACCCACCCGGAATCTGGTTGGGGACGGTGTCGCGGTAGGCCCCCGAGGTGCTTCCCGGAGCAGGCGCCCCTTTTATCATGACGACGATCTCGAAGGCTTCCAGGGCATACCCGACGCTCCGGGTTCCGGCGCTTGCACCGTTCTTCGCCCAGCCCATCCAGCCGAGGTTCTGGACATGGGCGCGATAGTAGACGTCGAAGCGGTTGGCCGCCTCGCCGGTCAGGCGGATGCGGACGGCCTCGACGCGCTTGTTCTGGCCCTCGGCGCCGGCAACGGCGCCATCGGCGGCCCAGCCGGTCCAGCCGATGTCCTGGACGTGGGCGCTGTACTCGACGCCGCCGGGGACGCTGCCGGCGACCGAGAGCCTGAAGGCCTCCATGCGCCGCGACTGGCCGGGCGCGCCCCCGACGCGCCCCCCCC
>WRIR01000014.1 GCA_009782605.1 Eggerthellaceae bacterium
CTCCCACACACATAAAAATCGCTTTTTTTTTTTTAGTCGACCCCCCCCGATATGCCGGAGAGGGGGGGGGGGGGGGGGGCCCCGGGGGGGGGGGGGGGGGTCTGCTGGCGCGCCCTATGTGCCAGCAGGAATACCCGTGGTATGCACGGCACGCCCGCGCCGCAGGAGGCCGGTGGACACAATGACCCCAACCCCCGCTGCCCTGGGGTTTGTGGAGCCCTTGGGGTGAGGCAGGATATTGGTGCAAAGGTTCACGTTTTTGATACTTGTTTTGAGTGGGAAGTACGCGTTTTTGACACATAGAATGGGTTGAGCCGAAGAACAAGTGGCCCTTCGCAAAATCAAAGAAGTTCCGCCGACTGAAAAGCCGGCGGAACCGTATTTATTTCCCCGTCGCCCTTGTTGTGTGGAATGGCGGCCCCTACCGAATGTCGACTATGAAGCCTTTTGGCTTAGCTCCCGGTTCCTCGTTTTCGACGAGATAGAAAAGCGTGGGGTCATCGAGACTCGATGTCGTCAGGGAATGCGCGATGCCTCCCCTGATGGGCTCTGTTCACGTCGCTTGCACAGGTAAGCGTCACGCGGAGCAGCCACGCCTTCATATGCTCATCGCAGCCAAAGGCTTGCTTTCTTTGGCAAAGCTTCAAAAAGACCATTTGGGTGATATCCTCAGCATCGGCAAGGCTGTTGCTTTTACAGAACGCAAGCCGCAACACGGTGTCTCCCCAAAGGGCCACTGCACGCTCAAGGTCGATAGGCGCTTCTTTTGGGGACATACGCCGCCCCTCCTCCTAGGCTTGTTGCTGTTTTGCTTGACGCATAGTGTATCGAATTGTCCCCATCCATGGAGAACTCCCCCTCTTCCTCATCGTTTTTTGCTTTCACTTACCAATACGAAGAAAAAGGACTATCGGTTGCACTTGTGGACAAGAATCCTCAATTAAAAAACCGTGGGTGCGGGCTTCGAGAACTTTTTGTGTTACAATAATTATAAGACAAAAAGACAGGAAAAAGCCTTGGATAGCGTCATAGTCGACAAACGAGTGCATGACCGACACCCAGAAATCGAAGATTTTGATGTTCTTTCAGCTTGGAAAAACGCTATCAGTATTGTCAAACGCGAAACAAGCGAGAAAGACTTCCTCGTAGTAGTTGGCGTGGATACGAAAAGCCGACTGTTGGAATTGGTAGCGGCAGAAGAAACAAGCGGTGCTTTGCGCATTTTTCATGCAATGACGCCGCCAAGCGAGAAAACCCTCAGAGAAGTCGGCATGCTACGATAGCAGATACGGAGACCGCGCATGGATATGGAAAAAAAGGACGGCAAGCCCGTTACCGACAAAACACTAGACGAATGGGCATCGGCTTTTGAAAACGGCGAATGGCCAGCGGGGAAAACAGTTATTCTAGGCCGTCCTCGATTGGCGACAGAAGAGGTGCAGTCTGTGACCGTCAGGCTACCCAGGTCAAAAGTGCTCGCACTGGAGAGAAAGGCATCGGAAAGAGGCCTCGATCGCTCGAAGGCCTTACGGGAGGCAATAGACGAGTACCTGGCGCACGCCTGATCTTGGAGTGATTAAAAAGTCCCGTCGGCTGAAACAGTCGGCGGCAGCGAAGCCTCTATTCACAATCAGCGCCGCTCCCTGGTCGCTTTCGGCTTCTTCCCGTGTTCTCGGTTCATAATGGAGGGAAGCAAAAGGGAGAGCGGAATCTTGAACATGAAAGAGGCACCAGCAATGACCATCCATGGCTACGTACGCGTATCAAGCATCGATCAGAACGGGGACAGGCAGTACCGGGCTCTGTGCAAGGCCGAGGTGCCTGCGGAGAACATCTACATCGACAAGCAGTCGGGCAAGGACTTCCTGCGCCCGGTCTACCGTGCGCTGGTCGAGCGCCTTGTGCCGGGTGACGTCCTGTTCGTGACGAGCATCGACCGCCTAGGCCGCAACTACATCGAGATACAGGAACAGTGGCGTATCCTCACCAAGGAGGCGGGTGTCGACATCGTCGTGCTCGACATGCTCCTGCTCGACACCCGGCGCGACAAGGACCTCATGGGCACCTTCATCGCCGACCTGGTGCTCCAGATACTGTCCTTCGTCGCGCAGAACGAGCGCGAGAACATCCGCAGGCGCCAGGCGGAGGGCATCGACGCGGCAAAGGAGCGGGGCGTGAGGTTCGGCCGCCCGCTCATGGACATGCCCGAGGACTTTCCGGGGCTTGTCACCAGGTGGCAGGGGAAGCAGATGACGCTCGACGACCTCCTGGAGGCCTGCGCCATGAGCAAGTCGACCCTCTACCGCCGCCTCCGGGAGCTCGGGATGTTGGAAGGATACTACAAAGGCGACTGCAGGGAGGGTTGAAGGGCTTGGGTGAAAGGATGGGGTGTGTGTTGCCATAATGTAACCGATAGGTTACACTTGAGTCATGCATATCAGGCAGACCGAAACATTTGAGAAATGGATGGACGGGCTTCGAGACCGCCAGGCTCGGCTGCGCATCGCTGCCCGTATCTTGCGCTTGGCGGAAGGAAACCCCGGCGACCACAGGCCTTTGCCCGGTGGTATTGCAGAGATCAGGATCGATTACGGCCCCGGCTACCGCATTTATTATCTACAAAACGGCCCGGAGATCATCTTGCTTCTTGTCGGCGGCGACAAGAAAACTCAAAGCAGGGATATCGAGACCGCCCAAAGGCTTGCGAATGAACAGAAGGGATGAGGACGTGGACGAGAGAATAAGCGACTTCGACATCACGAAGTATTTAGAAAGCGAAGATGACATCACCTACTACCTTGAGGCTGTCATGGACGAGGACCCCGCATTGCTTCCGGCTGCGCTGAGGGAAATCGCCCGGATAAATGGCGGGATGACCGAGCTTTCCCGCAGGACGGGCTTGTCGCGTGAGGCCCTCTACCGCTCCTTGACCGAAGGAAGCGACCCGCGATACAGCACCGTTTGTAGAGTTGTGGCTGCTTATGGCTCGCAGCTCACCTCAAAGAAGAAGGCCGTCACCCTATGAGAAGCGCGCTGCTTGCCGAGCTGTGCTCCCGCGCATGAAAAACCCAATGACTTGAGATAGGCAGCCTATCCGGTTAGGCTCTCTTCGGTTTCTGGGTGGTGTTGGGAAATGTCGCTGCCGTCGGTCACTGGAAAACCGGTGCTTGACAGGGGCGGGGGAAGGGCTTATCATGAATATATGAACATATATTCATATAAAGCCATCCTTTCTGCGACCGAGATATTCTCGGCCCTTGCCGACTCGACCCGGTTCCGCATCCTCTTGGCGCTCCTGGAAGGCGAGCTGTGCGTGAGCGACCTCGTCTGCGCGACAAGCGTGTCGCAGTCCGCCGTCAGCCACCAGCTTCGCTTCCTGCGCGACAGGCGCCTGGTGAAGGTGCGGCGCGACGGGCAGCGCATGCTGTACTCGCTCGCGGACGACCATGTGAGAAGCCTCATCGAGCTTGCGCTCGACCACGTGGCCGAAGAGGGGGAGCTGTGAGCCCCGCGGCAGCGGCATCCGGCTCCAAGCAGCCGGCTTGCGAAGGCGGCAGCGGCCCGGCGCCCTGCGGCGGGCAAGCAGGCCCGGTAAAGGCCGCCGAGGTCGCCGAGGCCGCCGAAAACGACAGCGGCTGCAGCTGCGGCGGCAGGGAGGGAGCGACCCTGTCCGAGGCCTGCGAAGCCGAGGCTGGCTGCGGCTGCGGGGAGGATGCAAGCCCACCTGAACTTTGCGGCTGCGGCTGCGGTGAGGCCCAGGCCCCGCCCGGGCCCTGCGAGGCCGCCGAAAGCGGAAGCTCCTGCGGCTGCGGGGATGACTGCGCTTCGAAAGGGGAGGCGAAGCCGCACAAGAAGGCGGCGCTTGTTGTCGCGGGGGCCTTCACCGCGGCCAGCCTGGTTGCCGAATACGTTCTGGGCAGCGAGGCCCTCATGATGGCATGTGCCGCCATCGCCATTGCGGCAGGGCTCACGATCGTGCTGCCCAAGACGGCCCGCTCCCTGAAAGCGCGCTCCCTCGACATCAACGTGCTGATGGTCGTCGCGGTCGCCGGCGCGGTATACGTGCGCGCCTTCGAGGAGGCCGCCGCCGTGCTGTTCTTGTTCTCGGTCGGCGAATGGCTTGAAGGCCGCGCCCTCAAGAAAAGCAACGACGCCATCAAGGACCTGGCGAAGCTCGCTCCCGACACCGCGCTCGTGGCCAGGGACGGCGAGGTGCACCGGTTGCCGACCGACCAGGTCGGGATCGGGGAGACCGTCATCGTCAAGCCCGGCATGGCCGCCCCGCTTGACGGTGTCGTCGTGAAGGGTGCCTCGTCGTTCAACGATGCGGCAGTCACGGGGGAGAGCATCCCCGTCTACAAGGGCGTGGGCGACGCGGTCTTCGCGGGAAGTCTCGCGCTGGACGGCTCCTGCTCCCTCCAGGCGACCTCGACTATTGCCGATTCGACGCTCGCGAAGATAGCGGCCCTGGTCCAAGATGCCCAGAAGCAAAAATCGGCGCGGGAACACTTCGTGCAGCGCTTCGCAAAGATCTATACGCCGCTGGTGATCGGGGCTGCCCTGCTTGTCGCGGCGGTTCCCCTGCTCCTGTCCGCAGCGGGCATTGTCGAAGCGGCCGACGCCGACACCTGGATTTACCGCGCCTGCGAGCTGCTGGTCATCTCGTGCCCCTGCGCCTTCGTCATCTCGACCCCGGTCACCTTTGTGTCCGCGCTTGCCCGTGCCGCCCGCCTTGGCGTGCTGGTGAAGGGGGGAGCGTTCTTCGAGGAGGCCGTGCGCGTCGCCGTGGCAGCCTTCGACAAGACGGGCACCCTCACCGAAGGAAAGCCGGCTGTCACGAAGGCCCTCGCGCACGGTGCCGGCGGCTTGTCCCTGCGGCAGGTAGTCGAGGTTGCCGAGGTGCTTGAGTCGCATTCCGCTCATCCGCTCGGCGTCGCGGTCGTGGGCTACGCGCAGCAACAGGGCATCGGGGTGGCCGCGCCTGCCGACGACCTTGTCGAGACGGCGGGAAGGGGCATCGCCGGCCGTGTCGGCGGCGTGCTCTACGCGATAGGCTCTCCCGGATTCATCGCCGGGGCCCTTCGCACCGAGCCCCCGGCCCCGGCCGCAGGCGGGGAGGCGCCGGGGTCGGCCTGCAGGGAAGAGGCGGCCTGCGGGGCCAAGACGGCTCTCGGAGCCGAGGCGGCCCGAGGCGGGGAGGAAGGCGCCGGGGAAGGCCTCGGCGACGAAGATCCGGCCGCCGCCTTCGGCGACATCCCCGAAGACGAGGTCGGCAGCACCCTGCTTGTTGCACGAATAGATCCGTCGCCGCAGGTAGTCGGCGCATTCGTCGTCTCCGACGTGGTCAGGGGCGAGGCCGCCGCAGTCATGGCGGCCCTGCCAAGGGTGCGTGCAGGCATCAAGACGGTCATGCTGACCGGCGACAACGCGGCCGTCGCCGCGGCCGTCGCCCGCCAGGTCGGCATCGGCGAGGTACATGCGGCCCTGCTGCCCCAGGACAAGGCCGAAAGGATAGGGCAGCTGCAGGCGCAGGCCGGCCCCGTCGCCTTCGTGGGGGACGGCATCAACGACGCCCCCTCCCTGGCCGCCGCGGACGTCGGCATTGCGATGGGGGGCGCGGGGACGGCCACCGCGCTGTCGAGCGCCGACGTGGTGCTCATGGCCGACGACCTGAGCGCACTGCCGAAGTTCTTCGCCCTGTCCGAGAAGACGGTCCGGGTGCTGAGGCAAAACGTTGCGCTGGCCATCGGCCTCAAGGCGCTCGTCGCCCTTCTCGTCGTCGCCGGCCTTGCCTCGATGTGGATGGCGGTGCTTGCCGACACCGGGGTGTCGCTGCTCGTTATCGCAAACGGCATGCGGCTGCTGAAAGTAAGGGTGGACACAGTACCGTCCCCCGTCCACCCTGCATAGGGATATCATGGGAATAGGGCCCCGGCCTTCATTTCACACAAGTTTCTTGTTAAGATAGGCTTACGGAAAATCTGAGGGAGAGGAGCCCGCCTATGGGAACGAAATCCACCGAAGCGCTTGACGTGTCCTTCGATGAGCTGCCACACTACTTGCACGCTCGTCATTCCGTTTATATGGACGTGGACGACTCGTCGTTCTACATCACCGACGCCAACGACCGCTACTGGCGTGCGCAGGACACCCTGATGTTCAACGAGAAGGGCCACTACACGGACGCAAGCGAACTGGTCCCGACGCTGAGCGAGTTTCTGGGCCTTCCTTTTGTGGACGGGGAGCGTATCGAAGAAGTGTTCGACCGCGCGACCTTCTATGCCTCGGAAAAGTCGGAATAGGGGCTTTCACGATGAGATGATGGCGGCCGTGTCGTTTCCGATGCGGCCGCTTTTTGTGTGCCGAGCATCCGTGCTCGCTTGTCGCTTCCGGCTGGTATGCCCGCTCGGCACGCCCGGCCTCCGACCCCTGCCCTATGAGCCGGTCGGGAGGTCGGTCAGGGTGCGGAGTCCAGCTTGATGGTCCACCCGTCGCGCCCCCGCTCCTTCGTGTCGTAGAGCGCGGAGTCCGCAAGGACATAGAGGCGCTGGTATGCGACGCGGTTGCCGCCTTCCCTGCGTGGGCCCCCGTCCCTCGCTGTGCCTTTGCCGCCTTCCCCGCCCGCAGCCGCCCCCCCGCCGCCCCTGCCCACCAGGGCGATGCCGAGGCTGGCTGTTATGGCGAGCCCGTCGCCGACGCGGGTCGAGCGGACGGCGTTGCAAACCGCCTCGGCACGCTTTTCAACCAGCTCGCGGGAGGCGGGGCACTGGTAGAAGACGGCGAACTCGTCGCCGCCTATGCGGGCAATGAGGTCGGATGAGCGGAACTTCGCCTGGATAGCCTGGGCGCAGGCGGTCAGCGCCTCGTCGCCGACATGGTGGCCCCAGGTGTCGTTGATGTCCTTGAAGTCGTCGAGGTCGATCATGATGAAGGCGCCATACCCGGCGAAGAACTCGTTTTCGAGCATCCAGTGCACCCGCTTCTCGAAGGCCTCGCGGTTCAGCAGGCCGGTCAAGGAATCGCTTTCGGCCTTCCGGTTGGCCTCCCCCAGGCTTCTCAGATGGCGCCTGATGGCGTTCTCCATCGTCTTCAACGAGGCAGAGAGCTCTTCGAGCTCGTCTTGGGTGCGGATATCGAGCTTCGTGATGGGGTTCGACTCCGAGACGAACTCGTCCGGGTCGACAAGGTAGGTGTTGGCTGCCTGCGTGATCCTGTTGATGGGGGAGACCACCAAGAAGCGCAGCACCACCTGAAAGACGACAGTCATGAGCAGCGATATCGCCAGCGCCGAGAGGGCAAGCAGCCACATGAACCGCTGCTGGTCGATGACAAGCGCCTCGGCGTCGTAGATATGGTAGCTGACGAACAGGACGAGTGCGGCGACAATCATGCTCGTTACCATGATGGGAACAAGGAACTTGACGCCCAAAGAGGTTCTCATGCCTTTTCTCACGATCCTTTGCCCTTACGTTAGCGTATTCGTCACAGTGGCAGCCCGCGCCCCGCGCCGCCTTTTCCCGGTCGGCGCCTACGGCGCTTTTGTCCTGTTGAACAGATTATCATGTTGTAGCACGGCATAGGTGTGGAAGAGGGAAGAAATGTCGCTCTCTTCGCCGATCCAGTACCAGGTGCGTGACGCATCCTGGTAGCCGTTGAGGTTGATGGCGGGCATCTGGATGCGGGTGTCGAGCAGGAAGCGCTGGTAGGCGGTGAGGGGAAGCCCGGCCTCCTGCACCAGGATCGCGCCGAGGTAGTTGAGGCTCGTGTCGGTGTCGGCGCCCCCCGCGCCGGCGGCCCCGGCGTCGGGCCCGCCGTAGTTCTTCCAGATCATGTACGGGACGCAGTAGTAGGTCTGCACCTCGTCGAGCGTGAAATCTGCGAGCTCCTTGCCGAACTCAAGCTGGGCCAGCGCGGCGCTGAACCCCGGGTGGTGGTCGCCGAAGAAGCAGAGGACAATGTCCTTGTCGATCGCCTCAAGGCCCTCGATGAGGTATCGGAGGTCCAGGTCGGACTGGTGGATGCAGCTCAAGAACTCGTCGAGCTCGTTGCTGAGCGCGCTGTCGGCATTCCCCTCGATAGGGACGCGGATGCGTGCCCCGTCGGGCACGAGGCCGGTGTCGTAGCCCCCATGGTTCTGGTAGGTGATGTCGAAGATGAACTGCGGCGCGTCGCTTTCTCTCACAAGGTCGAGGATTTTCCTATAGGTCTCCTTGTCGGTGGTCTTGTCACGGAAGGTTCGGGCATCCGGGAAGTCGTCGATGTCCAAGAAGCGGTCGAACCCGAAGGTGGCATAGACGATATGGCGCCTCCAGTTGGTCCTTTGTGCCGGGTGGATGGCGATGGTCTCATAGTCGAGCCCCTTGAAATAGGAGACAAGGCTGTCCGCCGCGCTCAGGTTGTAGCGGACATAGGGGTAAATGCCGGTGCCGATGTTGCCCAGGCTGCTCCCCGTGAGGAACTCGAACTCGGAATTACAGGTGCTGCCCCCGTATGCCGACACATAGGCAGTCCCCGAAAGGGCGTCCTCGGCGACGGACTGGTAATAGGTTGGCCCCTCGTAGCGGTCCGAGAGGATGCCCAGCCCCGAAAGGTCCACAAAGGACTCGTTCATGACCACGACGACGGTGGGCCCGCCTTCGGCCATGGCGTTGTCGGCGGGCCGGGCAAAGGCGGCGCGTATCCCCGCGGCCTCTTCGGGCGAGTAGCCCTGCGGCACGGGGGGCGCAGAGCCCTGGTATTGCTGCAGGAAGCACAGGAGCGAGCCCTGCCTCGCGTAGGACTGCTGGGCGTACCACGGGTCGATCTTGATGTCGTAGGCCTCCTTGAGGTCGTAGTGCGCGAACCAGAGGCAAAAGGCAAGGATGCAGGCAAGCGACGCCCCCAGGTTGACAAGGACGGGCCGCCGCCCGGGCCGGGGCTCGGGTCGGGACCCGGGCCGGGGCCGCCGCCCGGGTTGGGGCTCCTTGGGGAGGAAGCTCACCAGCAAAGCCGCGAAGGCAAGTACGGTGAAGGCCTGCGCGACCGCGCCGTCGATGACATAGGTGTATCCGCGGCTTACCGCAAGGGCCGTCTCTAGGACGAAGAGGTCCGCGGGGAGTATCGGCTGTCCCTTGAACAGCACGACGAAGTAGTTCGCAAGCCCCACGAGGAAGCAGGCGACAAGGAAGCCTATCGATGCCGCCTTCGTGCGCTGGCCCGCAAAGAAGACGATGCCGAAGAAGACGGTGAGGATGCAGAGGTTGACAAGGGCGAAAGAGGGGGGCATATCGCCCATGAGGCCGCCATAGGGCCGCTCAAGCACGAAGAGGGAGGACAGGACGACCACCGCATACACAAGGGGTCGGCAGGAGCGCCGGTGCCGCTCGACGAAGGCCTCGATGGGGTGCCGGAAGGCGCAGGCCCCTATCAGGGGCACGAAGGCCCCCACGACGAAGAGCGTCGGCATCACGCCGTCGCGGACGACAAGCCCCACGAGGTCGTAGAGGCAATAGGCGCCTAAAAGCGCACAATAGGCCACAACGCCCGCCAGAGTCTTCGTATCCCCTCGTTTTTTAATCATTTCCCTCTTTGTGGTTTTCTATTCGCCGCCATGGGCAGGCGGTGCCGTGCGCCCTCTCGCCCGAGGCACCCAGTGAACAGCTTCGTGCGCTTCCCTTTGTATAACAGTGTATCAGTGTATTGCCTGAGGGCCGAAAAAACAAGTTTACAAGAATTTTATCTTCCTCGAACAAGTTTTTAATACCCGGGGGGCACCATAGGGCCTGTCTCAAACCCTTGCGGCACAGTGCCGTCTTTGGAAAGGAAAGAAATGAATAAGAAACTTCTCGGTATTTTGGTGAGCGCCCTCCTTTCGGCGGGGATGCTCTTCGTAGTCGGCTGCACGGGCAGCAATGCGGGCTCGGGCTCCGCGGCAGCCGTCCCCACGGGCTCCATATCGGTCTACTCGCGCGAGGACGGCTCGGGAACCCGCGGCGCCTTCATCGAGCTGTTCGAGATCCAGGAAAAGGACGCCAGCGGCAACAACGTCGACATGACCACGCTGTCCGCGTCCATCACGAACTCCACGTCGGTCATGATGACGTCGGTGTCGTCGGACACGAGCGGCATCGGCTATATCTCGCTCGGCTCCCTGAACAACACGGTCAAGGCCCTGGATATCGACGGCGCGCAGGCGAGTGCCACCAACGTGAAGAGCGGGACCTACAAGATATCCCGTCCCTTCAACATTGCCACGAAAAGCGGGCTTTCCCCGACAGCCCAGGACTTCGTCGACTTCATCATGAGCGCCGACGGCCAGAAGATCGTCGAGGACAACGGCTATGTCGCGGTCGATGCCGCGGGCGCGTATGCGGCCTCCGACGCAAGCGGCAAGGTTGTCGTCGCCGGCTCTTCCTCGGTCACCCCGATCATGGAGAAGCTCGCCGAGGCCTACAAGGCGGCCAACCCCAAGGTGACCGTCGAGGTGCAGCAGTCGGACTCCACCACCGGCATGAACATGGCGATGGAGGGCACCTGCGACATCGGCATGGCCTCCCGCGACCTGAAGGACTCCGAGACCTCCGGCGGCCTCTCGGCGACGGTCATCGCAATAGACGGCCTCGCCGTCATCGTCTCCAACAACTGCGGGATCGATGGCCTGAGCAGCGAGCAGGTAAAGAGCATCTTCACCGGCGAGGCAACGACGTGGGAAGAGGCACTTGGTTAAGAGCGGCTGGAAGACCTTGATGAACACGGGCCCCATGAGGAAACTCGGTAAGGAAACACCATGGCGAATCACAGCTTGAGGGAAGGTTTTGCACGCGTGCTCTTTCTTGCGGCTGCGGGGGTCTCGATCCTCGCGGTCGCTCTTATCTGCGTGTTCCTTTTTGCGAACGGGGTGCCGGCTATCGCCCAGATAGGGCTCCCCGACTTCATCTTCGGCACCACCTGGCGCCCGGCCAACGACATCTACGGCATCTTCCCCATGATCGTCGGGAGCATCTATGTCACGGCAGGCGCCATCCTCGTCGGCGTCCCGGTGGGGCTTTTGTGCGCCATCTTCCTCTCCCGCTTTGCGAGCAGGGGCATCGCGCGCATCCTCAAGCCCGGCGTCGAGCTCCTGGCGGGGATCCCCTCGGTGGTGTATGGCTTCTTCGGCCTGATAGTCATGGTGCCCTTCATCCGCGCCTACGCGCCGGGCAACGGGCTGTCGCTCCTTGCGGCGTCGGTCCTTCTCGGCATCATGATCCTGCCGACCATCATCACAGTCGCGCAAAGCGCGCTCGACGCCGTGCCCCAGAAATACTACGAAGGGGCGCTCGCCCTCGGGGCCAACCATGAGCGCGCGACCTTCCGGGTCCTCGTGCCCGCCGCTGTCTCGGGCATCATGGCGGGCGTCGTGCTGGGGATCGGGCGGGCCATCGGCGAGACCATGGCCGTCATCATGGTCGCGGGCAACCAGCCGGTCATCCCCGAGAGCATCTTCGGGGGAGTGCGCACCATGACCGCAAACATCGTCATCGAGATGGGATATGCCGCCGACCTGCATCGCGGCGCGCTCATTGCCACGGGGGTCGTGCTCTTCGTGTTCATCCTGTTCATCACGATGGTCTTCAACGTCATGAAGAGAAGGAGCGAGGCACGATGAGCATGAGGATGGACACGGCCTTGGCCACAGGCGAGCCGGTGGCCCCGACAGACCAGATCGACGCCCTGTTCGCGAAGGTGTCGGCCAACCACGAGGCACGGCGCAGGGCCACGTCGCTGTTCTTGCGGGGGAGCGTCTATGCGGGTGCGGCGCTGACCGCGCTGATCCTTGCCTTCCTGGTAGGCTATATCCTGGTGAAGGGCGTGCCCTACCTGACGCCGAGCCTCTTCGAGTGGCGCTACAACTCCACCAACGTGTCGCTCATGCCGGCGCTCGTCAACACGGTGCTCATGGCGCTCGTCTCCCTTGTGCTTGCGGTGCCCTTCGGCGTCGGGTCGGCGATATACCTGGTCGAGTACGCCAAGCGCGGCTCGAAGTTCGTGCAGCTGGTACGCACCACCACCGAGACCCTCCAGGGGATACCCTCCATCATCTACGGCCTGTTCGGCCTCTTGTTCTTCGTGACGGCGCTCGGCTGGGGCCTCTCGCTCTTCTCGGGTGCCTGCACCCTTGCCATCATGATACTGCCGGTGGTCATGCGCACCAGCGAGGAAGCCCTGCTCGCCGTGCCCGACTCCTACCGCGAAGGCGGCTTCGGGCTGGGGGCGGGAAGGCTGCGCACGGTGTTCCGCTGCGTGCTGCCCAGTGCCATACCGGGCATCCTGGGAGGTGTCATCCTGGGCCTCGGCCGCATCGTCGGAGAAGTCGCCGCCCTGCTGTTCACGGCGGGCACCATCGCCCAGATCCCGAGCTTCGGTGCCTCGGGCTTCGCGGCCCTCTTCGACTCTGCCCGTACCCTGGCGGTGCACATGTACGTGCTTGCCAGCGAGGGGCTGCATGTGAACCAGACCTACGCGACCGCAGTGGTGCTCTTGGCGCTGGTCGTGCTGTTGAACCTTGCCGCTACCTTTGCGGCAAAGAAGATGAGCAAAGGAAACAACAATGACTAACATGATGCTGGAGACGGCGAAGGGGATCGACTACAAGCCAAGCCTCCAAAAACCTGCTCAGGCAAACCCTGTGCCCGCCGACCGCGAAGGGGCGGTTGCGGCGAAGATGGGCGTGTACGACCTCGACCTCTACTACAAGGACTTCCAGGCCTTGAAGAAGGTCAACCTCGAGTTCCCTGAGAACCGGGTCACGGCGCTCATCGGGCCTTCCGGCTGCGGCAAGTCGACCCTGTTGAAAAGCCTGAACCGCATGAACGACCTGGTGGAGGGCTGCCGCATCGAGGGCGAGATCACCCTCGACGGAGCGGATACCCGAAGGGCCATCGACGTGAACAGCCTGCGCAGGCGGGTGGGCATGGTGTTCCAGCAGCCCAACCCCTTCCCGATGTCGATCTATGACAACATCGCCTTCGGGCCCCGCACCCACGGCATCAAGGGCCGCTCGGACCTCGACGAGGTCGTCGAGCGCTCCTTGCGCGACGCGGCTATCTGGGACGAGTTGAAGGACCGTCTCAAGAAGAACGCCCTGGGGCTCTCCGGCGGGCAGCAGCAGCGACTCTGCATCGCGCGCGCCCTTGCCGTGCGCCCCGAGGTGCTGCTCATGGACGAGGCGACCAGTGCGCTCGACCCGATTTCGACGGCGAAGATAGAAGAGCTGGTCGGAGAGCTCAAGACGCGCTACACGGTCATCATGGTCACGCACAACATGCTCCAGGCCCTGCGCGTGTCCGACAAGACCTCCTTCTTCCTGCTCGGCGAGATGATCGAGGCGGGCCCCACCGAAGACGTCTTCACAAACCCCCAGGACGAACGCACCGCCGATTACGTGGCAGGCCGCTTCGGGTAAGGGCGAGGACGGCTTCCTTGCGGTTTGCGATTGTGTTATCGAAGGGGCACGCACGCCGCCCCGCCCGCCGATAGGGTACAATACCCCCATGATTTACTACGTTGAAGACGACACCAACATCCGCGACCTGACGGTGTATGCCCTGCGGCAGGCGGGCTTCGAGGCCAGCGGCTTTCCCGGCGCCTCGGACTTCTTCGAGGCCTGCGGCACCCAGATACCCGAACTGGTGCTGCTCGACATCATGCTCCCCGAGGTCGACGGGCTGGAGATATTGAAGATGCTGAGGGACGACCAAACGACGAGGCAGGTGCCGGTCATCATGCTCACCGCGAAAGGCACCGAGTACGACAAGGTCTGCGGGCTCGACGCGGGGGCCGACGACTACCTGGCAAAGCCCTTCGGCATGATGGAGCTGGTCTCCCGGATAAACGCCCTCCTGCGCCGGGTCGGCGAAGGCGCGCCCAGCGAACAGAAACAGCTGAGCTGCGGCGACATCAGCATCTCCACGGCGACCCACACCGTCTACGCCGGCAGGAAGGAAGTCGAGCTCACCTTGAAGGAGTTCGACCTGCTCTACACGCTCATGCGCAACACAGGCCAGGTGTTCTCCCGCGGCCAGCTGCTCAAGGAGGTGTGGGACATGGCCTATGCCGGGGGCACGCGCACGGTTGATGTGCACGTGCAGACCCTCCGCCAGAAGCTCGCGGCGGCCCTCCCGGGGACGGATGCCTATATCCACACGGTACGCGGTGTCGGGTACTGCATGAAGCTGCCCCAGTAAGCGCGCACGCCCATGGCCAAAGAAGGGCACCGCAGGTCCCAGAGCCTCGCAAGGAAGATATTCAGCACCGTCTTGGTCTTCATGCTCGGGGTGATACTGCTGCTCTCGGTCGCGACTACGGCCATCTTCTACTTCATCTACGAGCGGGAAGCCGAAGGCGTGCTGGTGCAGCAGGCCCAAGACGTTGCCGGCCACCTCAACAGCATCCCTCCGTCCGAGGTCGGCGCCGTCCTCCAAGACCAGTTCACGGGTGTGGTCCGCTATACCCTGATCGCCGAGGACGGCACGGTGCTCTACGACAGCGTCGCGGTTGCGGAGGAAATGGACAACCATGCGGACCGCCCCGAGGTGAGGGCTGCCCGCGAAGAAGGCCACTCGACGCTCGTGCGGTACTCGTCGACGCTCCAGACGGACTCGGTCTATGCGGCGGTGAGGCTCGACGACGGGAGCATTCTCAGGCTTGCGGAGATGCGGCACTCGCTTCTCATCTTCCTGACGAGCATGCTCTTCCCGATGCTTGCCGCCGTGGCCCTTGCCGCTGCCTTGGCCCTCGGCCTGTCGCGGGTGCTTACGCGGCGGATCATGAAGCCCATCGACGCCCTCGACTTCAAAGTCCCCCTGCAAAACGAGATATACACCGAGATGAGCCCCTTCCTTGAGCGCATCGACGAGCAGCAAAGGATGCTCAAGCAGCAGAACAAGGAGCTGGCGCTTGCGGAGAGCCTGCGCCGTGACTTCTCGTCGAACGTGAGCCACGAGATGAAGACCCCCCTGCAAGTGATCTCGGGCTATGCGGAGCTCATGCAAAACGACATGGTGGAGCCGCTTGACTCCCAGAAGTTCGCGGGGCTCATCTACGAAGAGGCCCAGGCGATGCGGTCCCTCATCGACGACGTGCTCATCCTGTCGCGGCTCGACGAGTCCGCGGTCGGCGACTCCGGCCAGCCGGTCGACCTTTATGCCGTCGCGGCGGGGACGATAGAGCGCCTGGGCGGCTTCGCCGACTCCAACGGGGTGACCCTTTCGCTCAAGGGCGACCATGCGATCCTCATCGGGAGCGAGACGATAACAGAACAAATGTTCTATAACCTACTTGAGAACGGCATCCGCTACAACCACCTGGGCGGCACGGTGGGGGTCTCCATAGAGGCCTTCGGCTCCGGCCCGGGGCTGGCAGCGCTGCAGGGCGAGGGTGCTGGGGACGCGCCCCCCGCACGGCCCTTTGGCCAGAACGGGCCCTTCGAGGCCGGGCACAGCGGCACGGTGGTGGTGAAGGTGAGCGACACCGGGGTCGGCATCCCCGAAGACATGCAGGAGAACATATTCGAGCGCTTCTTCCGCGTGGACAAGAGCCGCTCGAAGGAGACCGGCGGGACCGGCCTGGGGCTTGCCATCGTGAAGCATGGCGTCTTGTACCATGAGGGGACGATAGGGGTAGAGAGCGCGCCGGGCGAAGGCACGACCTTCACCTTGACTTTCCCAAGGGCTTTGGAGGATGCCTCGCGCGGATTGCCGAGCCAACCACAGGAGGCATCCTCCAAAGCCCCACCCCCGGTCAGAGGATGAACCCACCTCCAAAAAGGTGGGTGCTCGCAGCTGCTTCCTGGCTTTCGTGTCGACAGACACGAATCCCCATTCTGCGCGCTATCTTGAGCTCCCTGTTCGTATGCGTCGGTCCATCACTAATGTATGACGCGAGGGCGAAGCCTCCTTTGAGTATAGTAATGAAGAATCAATAAAAAAAGACTTGACATACTGCCGTTTATGGTTTTAGGGATTTTCCTGCCCCGGATGGCGTGGTCCGCGGCCCCCGGCTGGCGATTGGCGCTACAATAGGACCATGGACAACCTCTTCACAGAAATAGACAAGGCCGCCAAGCACGCGGTGGCCCCCCTGGCGGTGCGCATGCGCCCGCGCACCCTCGACGAGATGGTGGGGCAGGCCGAAGCGGTCGGGGAGGGGAGCTGGCTACGCAACGCGATCGAGAACGACCAGCTGAGCTCCGTCATCCTGTTCGGCCCGGCCGGCACGGGCAAGACCTCGCTCGCCCACGTGGTCGCCGAGTCCACCAAAGCGGCCTTCGTTGAGGTGTCGGCGGTGGGGGGCACGGTATCCGACCTGCGCCGGGAGATAGACGCCGCGGAGAAGCGCCTCACCTTGAGCGGGCTGCACACGACGCTCTTCATAGACGAGATACACCGCTTCAACCGAAGCCAGCAAGACGCCTTGCTCCATGCGGTGGAGGACGGGATCGTCGTGATGGTCGGGGCGACCACGGAAAACCCCTTCTTCGAGGTGAACTCGGCTCTGATATCCCGCTCGCGCATCGTCGAGCTGAAAGCCCTTGCCGACGAGGATATCTCCCTCATGATCCGCTCTGCCCTTGAGGACGCCCGCGGCCTGGCGGGCAGGTACTGCCTCGACGCCGACGCCGAGCAGGCTATCGTCCTTTTGGCGGGCGGGGACGGGCGGGTGGCGCTCACGACCCTGGAGCTTGCCAGCGAGCTTGCCCTCCCCACAACCGGCAAGGGGAAGGCACGTATTACCGAGGATGCGGTCAGAAAGGCGACGCCGCACCGCAGCCTGGCCTACGACAAGAACAAGGACCAGCACTACGACGTGATATCCGCCTTCATCAAGTCCATGCGCGGGTCCGACCCCGATGCCGCGCTGTACTACCTGGCGCTCATGATAGAGGGCGGGGAAGACCCCAAGTTCATCGCGCGGCGCATATTCATCCTCGCCGCCGAGGACATCGGCAACGCCGACCCCCAGGCGCTCCTTGTCGCCCACGCCGCCTTCAAGTCCGCCGAGGTGATAGGCTATCCGGAATGCCGCATTATCCTTGCGCAGGCGGCGACCTACATGGCGCTCGCCCCGAAGTCGAACGCGGCCCTCAAGGGGATCGAGGCCGCCCAGTCCGAGGTGAGGAAGGGGCCCGCCCGCAAGGTCCCGGACCCCCTGCGCGACCGTCACCGCCCCGGCTCGGAGGGCTACGGCGCCTACCTCTACCCGCACAGCTACCCGGCCGGCTGGGTCGACCAGCGCTACCTTCCCGAAGGCCTTGAGAAAGGGTGCTTCTACCAGCCCGGCGAGCGCGGCTGGGAGGCCTACCGCCACGAGGCCGCCGCCAAGGACCGCCCCCTCTAGCCTTCCCGCCGTCTTGTGGGTCGTCTGCACGTGTGACAAGTGGCCGTGTGACAGGGGGCCGTATAACTTGTCACACGTGACAAGTTATACGGCCCCCTGTCACACGGCCGCCCTGCTGTGGGCTCCGCTACCCGCTGTCAGATTGCAAGCCGCAGGCCGTCGAAGGCGGCCTTCACGCGGCCCTTGTAGGGGGCAAGGTAGTCTTCAAGGGCCGCAAGGGTGATAGGCTCGTCGTAGTGCATGGCGAGGTGGGTGAGGTAGAGCTCGCTGACGTCGAGCCCGAGGCCTTCCTCCACGGCCTCCTGCACGCTGTGGTGGGCCCCAGGGCTCCAATTGTGCTTCCAGAAGGTGGCATCGAGGACGAGGATGTCGATGCCGCGGACCCGCTCGGCGGTCTCGGCGCCGAGGCGGCCGGTGTCGCTTGCGTAGAAAAGCGCGGTGCGGGGGGTCTCGACCAGGAAGCCGAAGGTGCCCGGCGCATGGGCAACCGGCAGGGCGGTGTAGCGCGCGCCGTCGAAGTCAAAGCCCTCGAAGGGGGCCAGCTCTTCCGGGGCAAGGCAGTCGGCCATGTACCCGAACTCCTGGCCGATCCCTGCAAGTGTCTCGGCGCTTGCGGCAACCGGCAGGGGGGCCTCCCGCTTGAGGCGGACGAGGTATTCCAGCTCGCCCAGGCCGCTCACGTGGTCGTAGTGCGCGTGGGTGTAGGCGAGCCTGTCCACGGCATCGACGCCTTCGCGGACGAGCTGGTGGCGGAGGTCGGGAGGCGTGTCGATGAGCAGCCGCTGTGCGCCCTCGACGAGCACGCCGCAGCAGCCCCGCCGGGCTTGTGGGTTCGCCCGCGCCTCATCGCAGGCGGCACAGGAGCAGAAGAAGGCCGGCACGCCGCATCCGGCCCCGGTCCCCAAAAAAGTGAAGCTGTGTCCGTCCCCCCGCATAACCCGCCTCCTTGCTCATGTTGTAGGCTACACCGTACCACTGGCAAAATCCCCCCGTCAAGCCCAACAAGGGCTCGGACAAGTGACAAGGGGCCGGGGCCCGTCAAGTGACGAGTGACACATGGCTTAACTTGTCACGTGCGAAGCATGAGAAAAGAATCCGAACGGCAAGAAGCCAGAGTATAATAGCGGTGCAGGTTTATATGCCTGTGTGCCTCGGGCAGGCAAAGCGTACCCTGATGAGTTGGGGAGGTCGTGATGGACAGCATTGGCAACGTTATACCAGCGGAGCAGGCCCAGCCTCGATATGGCCTCGAAGAGCTGATACGACTCAGCGAGGCAGTCGCCCTGTCTCCGTCGTCCGAGGTAGCCCACCAGAGAATGGTCGAAGACCTCGCAACGATCTTCGAGTGCGATTTCGTGAACCTCTACCTTTTAAGCAACGGAGGCGACATCTTCGTCGAAAAGGCATGCTGTGACAGGAAGGAAGAAAAGGCAGTCGCCCGGGAAGGCGTGCTGCACGCCTCGAAAGGCCGCATACAGAAGCTGATCGACTCGCACGAGCCCATTGTCATGTTTTTCAACAGCCCCCATGAAGAAGACGAAATGCCCGTGAGTTCAGTCGACCAGGCAAAGAGGGTCGCGGTATCCATTCCCCTCGTAGCAGGCGACGAGGTGGTCGGGATCGTCAACTTCTCGAACGAGGCATCCAGCCAATGGACAAAAGACAGGCTCGACTACCTGCTTTTGGTCGGGAACATGCTCGGCGCGATCGTCAAGCAGAGGCAGATCATGCAAAAACAGGCGGCGCTCCAAATGCTTATCGAGCGCAGGCAGCTCAGCGCCGAGATACACGACAACCTGGCCCAGCTGATCAGCCTGGTGAGCATAGGCATCGACAGCGCATTGGAGTCGGTCGACGAGTGCGACTACGATGCTGTTCAAAGAAACCTTGAGCGGTTAAGGGAGGCCAGCAAGCAGGCCCATGCGATAATCAGGGAGGAAATCCTCTACCTGCGGGCGCCGGTAAGTCAGACCGAAGGCCTCGTCGCCGGAATCAGAGGCTGCCTCAACCGGGTGAGCGAGCAGTGGGACATCGATATCCATTTCGATATCACCAAGGTCCTCAGGCCCGTGATACTCTCAGACCAAAACGAGCTGCAGACGACGCGCATCCTCCACGAGGCCCTGTCAAACGCGATACGGCATTCAGGGGCTACGGAAATACTCGTTGTCCTGGAGGCGGGGAAGCAGTGGGTCACCCTACGGGTCGAGGACAACGGCTGCGGCTTCGACCCGGCGCTTGTGCCCGCGGAGAGGCTGGGCCTGAAGATCATGAAGGAACGGGCCGAATCCTTCGGCGGCAAGTTTTCCCTACAGTCGAAGCCCGGGTCCGGGACAGCAGTGTTCGTGGATATACCGATTTAGGGCATGAGGGATGAGAAAGAGCATGGGGGACAAGAAAATGGAAAGCGACACCGCATCGGTTCTTCTGGCTGACGACCACGTCCTGTATCGCGAGGGCCTGAGGGAACTGTTCGGCCATTGGTCCGAGTTCGAGGTCGTCGGCGACGTCAACAACGGGCAGGAGGCAATCGATTTCTGCCGCAAAAAAGCCCCCGACCTCATACTTATGGACGTCCAGATGCCGGTCCTCGACGGGGTTGAGGCTACAGGGGTTATCCATCAGGAGTTTCCCGGGATCCACATAGTCATGCTGACGGTGACCGTCGACGAGGAATATGTCTTCCAGGCGATACGGAACGGCGCAAAAGGCTATCTTTTGAAAGACACCCCGGGGCGCCAGCTCAGGAACCGCCTGCAAAGGGTGATGCAGGGCGAAGCCGTCCTGGCTAGCCAGGTCACCCCCGTGCTGTTCAACGAGCTCAAGCGCTCTGAGGCGAACCCCCCTGCCTCATCGGAGCACGCGAGGATCGAGCGGCTTACGGAAAACGAGATCAAGGTCCTGCGCCTGGTCGCGTTGGGACTGTCCAATGGGGATATCGGCGCGACGCTGTTCCAAAGCGAGGGTACCGTGAAGAAAACCCTTGGAAGCGCGATGAGCAAGCTCCAACTGGAGAACCGGGTTCAGGCAGCCGTGTACGCCACCCGCCACGGCCTGTTGGACTGATGCCAAGCAAAGGCACCTTACCCCATAACTTGCCCCATATCCTTTCCCTGGCTTTTACCAACAGCAGTCCGGGAGAAGCCGTTCGAGCCGCTTCCAAGGAAGCAGGAAAAGCCCCCGGCTGTACTCTCAGTGCCCCCCTCATGGCCACTCGGGTAAACAATAGTAACCAAGTGGCCAATTCTTATTCCCGGTTGGGGCCTATCAAGCAAAGCGCCATCCATCATAGAATCTAGCGAGGGTTTATAGCAGGCCTTCCCACGTAGGGGCTTATCCGTTCTTCTGCTTGAAGGGAGGTGAGCGGAAGAAGGGGCCTGTTTGGAGAACTCTTCGCAACACTTCTGATAAGAGAGATAGCGAGAAGCATGAAAAGACAAGAAAAGGAGTTGAAATGAGTGACGTCAAGACAACGTTTCAAAGCATTGCCTGCGGCGGCACGGGTGGCGATCTGACGGCAATGGATTCGACAGATGGCAAGATCACCCGCATCCGCCCGATCAACTACCTGGACACCTACACCAAGGAGGAGCTGGAGCCTTCGATCTGGAAGATCAAGGTGGGCAACGAGGTGTTCACGCCGGGTTACAAGTCGGCGCCGAACTATTTCGCCCTGGCGTACAAGAACCGCGTGTACTCCAAGAACCGCGTGCAGCACCCCCTCAAGCGCGTGGACTGGGAGCCCGGTGGCGACCCCGCCAAGATCAACGCCGCAAACCGCGGCAAGTCAAAGTTCGTCCGCATCAGCTGGGACGAGGCGCTTGACATCATGGAGTCCGAGATCAGGCGCATAGTCGAGAAGTACGGCCCCTATTCGGTGCTCACCATCGGCGAGGACGGCCACCGCGAGTCGAAGAACCTGCACGCCGGCGGCGGCATGCACTCGACGCTCATGAGCAAGCTGGGCGGCTACACCCGCGAGGTGCGCACGCCCGACTCGGTGGAGGGCTGGTACTGGGGCGCCAAGCATTTCTGGGGCTCGGGCTGCAACAAGGGGCTCGGCATGCCGGCTCCCCCGCAGACCGGCTACAACCCCTGGCACGTGCTGCGCGACATCTCAGAGAACTCCGAGCTTATCGCCTTTGCCGCTGGCGACTGGGAGCTCACCCAGAACTACGCGAGCCAGATGTGGTCGCGCCTGCTCTTGTTCTGGGAGAAGGTCGGCAAGGAATTCGTCATCATCGACCCCTTCTGCAACTACACGGCGGTCTGCCACGACACGATGAAGTGGATCCCCATCCTTCCCAACACCGACTCCGCGCTCGACTTCGCGGTCATGTACGTGTGGATAACCGAAGGCCTCTACGACAAGGATTACGTCGACTCCCATTCAGTCGGTTTTGACAAAGTCAAGGCCTATGTGCTGGGCGAGGACGAAGAGGGCATCGCCAAGACCCCCGCATGGGCCTCCGAGCGCTGCGGCATCCCCGAGTGGACCATCAAAGCCTATGCGCGCAAGCGTGCCAACATGGTCACGGCCTCGGTGCATTTCAGCTCCGGCGCCATCAAGGGCCCCTACTCCCACGAGCCTGGGCGCACGCATGCCTACCTGCTGGGTATGCAGGGCCTGGGCAAGCCCGGCGTGCAGCAGGCCTTCATGAACGCATCGCTCATCGGCAAGGAGACCATCGCCCGCTCGACGTCATCTCCCTTCTCGTCCATCAACCAATGCCGTATGTTCTACCCCAGCGAGCAGAAGATCCCGCGCACGCTTATCGCCGAGGCGCTCAAGAAGGGCCAGGTTGACTGGTGGGGCTCTCCTGCCATCGTGTACGTCGAGACCTCCGAGCAGTTCCAGGTGAACAGCTACCCCACAACCCCGGAGACCTACAAGGCGGCGCTCGGCACCATATCGCCCGAAATGGCGCGCGCCCAGAACAAGTCCCTTGAGGAGCTGCAGGCAGCCCTCGACCACAAGCTCAACAACATGCCCGAGTTCAACAAGATTCACATGCTGTGGTCCGAGAAGCCCTGCAACATGAACTGCTGGGACGGCGGCTTCAACTACCAGGACGCCATCTGCACCGACGAGGTGGAGTTTTTCGTAACCAACCACCAGTGGCTTGAGAACGACTCGCTGTTCTGCGACCTGGTCCTGCCGGTCACCACCTGCGTCGAGGACAACGACTCGATGGGCGGCTCGATGGTGGTCTCGCTGCGCCACGACAGCCTCACGCCTCCGGGATGCAACCGTGTGGGCGAGTCGAAATCCGACTTCGAGATTGCCTGCGAGCTGGGCGAGCGCTTTGGCTTGCGCGACCAGATCGACATGGGCATGACCGACGACGAGTGGATCCAGTTCGGCTTCAGCCAGTCGCGCCTTGGCGAGGAGATCACGTGGGAGGAATACCAGAAGCGCGGCTTCTACTTCCCCAAGCAAGACCCCAACCAAGAAGACCTGCCCCCCGGCATGCGCGGCTTCTACGACGATCCCAAGAACTGGCCGCTTGATACGCCTTCGGGCAAGCTTGAGTTCTGGTCCGATGCCCTGGCCGAGAACTTCCCCGACGACTTGGAGCGCCAGCCTATGGCCAAGTGGGTCGTCGGCGGCTCAAAGAAGGAAGGTTGGTCCCACGACGAGACCCTGTGGGGCGACCGTTGCAAGGACTACCCCTTGCTGCTGGTTGCGAACCCTGCCAAGTGGCGCATTCATGTGCAGGGCGACGATATCAAATGGTTCCGCGAGATCGAGACCTGCAAGGTCCGCGGCGCTGACGGCTACCTCTACGAGCCTATCTGGATCAACCCCGCCGACGCGAAGGTCCGCAACATCAAGCCGGGCGACATCGTGAAGCTCTACAACGACCGCGGCACCATCCTCGTGGGCGCCCGCATCAGCGAGCGTGTCATCCCTGGCGCGGTCGTGGTCCACAAGGGGTCGCGCGTCGACCCGATCGCCCCGCACCTGGACCGTGGCGGCGCAGCGAACCTCATAAGCCCAAACAACCAGGTCTCAAAGCATTGCAAGGGCTTCGCGGTCTCCGGCTACCTGGTTGAGGCTGCCAAGGTCGGGAAACCTGAGATGGACAAGTGGAAAAAGGAATATCCGGAAGCCTTCGCCCGCGACTATGATCCGGACATCGGCATCAACTACAGCTCTTGGGTCATCGAGTAGGGAAGGGAGCAGAACATGAAAGCATTCTTAATTGACATGAGCACCTGCGTGGGTTGCCACGACTGCCAGATCGGCTGCAAGGACGAGCACTGCGGACAGGCATGGATGCCCTATGCCGAAGCACAACCCGAGACCGGCCAGTTCTGGATAGAGCTGAAGCAGTTCGAGCGCGGTGCTGTCCCGCATGTGAGGGTAGCCTACCAGCCCACGATGTGCAACCACTGCGAAGAGGCCCCGTGTCTGAAGGCAGCAAAAGACGGTGCGGTCTCCCGGCGTGACGACGGCCTGGTGATCATCGACCCCATCAAGTCAAAAGGCCAGCGTAAGATCATGGACGCATGCCCCTACAAGGTGATCTACTGGAACGACGAGCTGGACATCCCCCAGAAGTGCACCGGATGCGCCCACCTGCTTGACGGCGACCATCCCATCAACGTGCCGCGCTGCGTGGACAACTGCCACCTCAACGTAATCACGTTCGGGGAAGAGGCCGACCTCGACCTCGCAGGCACCGAGGTGCTGCATCCCGAGTTCGGCACCAAGCCGCGCGTGTTCTACCGCGGCCTGCCCAAGAAGTTCATTGCGGCAACCGTGTTCGACCCCGACACAAAAGAAGTGGTTATCGGCGCCAAGGTCACCGCACAAGGCGAGGCCGGCACCTTCGCCACCACGACGGACGGTTGGGGAGACTTCTGGCTGCGCGACCTGCCCGACGCGGACTGGACAGTGACCATCGAGGCTGACGGCAAGAAGAAGACGATCAAGGTGAGCACGAAGGAAGAAGACAAAGGCCTCGGGGATGTAGCGCTGGTATAATGATGTAGCTCTGATACAAGAGGGTTTTAAGAGCTTGGGCCAGGAGAATGCAAGGACCTCGATCCATGGATCATTTTCCTGGCCCTCGACAATAATCGGCAGCGGAAGAAGGAAGTACCATTATGTGTTTTAGACCATCAGAAGTATCCATGAACACCTGCGCACAGTGCGGGGCCGACAACAAGCCGATAGCCAAGGTGTGCGAGCAGTGCGGCGCAGACCTCGAAGAAGTGAAAGTCGACTTCGATGCTGACCAAGGGTCTTTGGACTCGGCTATCAAGATGCCTTCCTCTCCGACACTCGGGGCACCAAAAGCGCCTGGAGCCCCAGGAGCGCCCAAAGCGCCCAAAGCGCCACAGGCACCCCAGGCACCGAAGGCGCCCGGAGGCCCAAAGCCGCTTTCCTAGCGAAATGAAACGGGGTGAGACATGGAGCTGCAATCGACAATACGGGCGGCGCGGGTGATAGAGGAGCTGAGAGACGCCGGAAAGCTGAAAGCACTCCCCATAACCCGTGTGAGCGAAGAAAGAAAGACCCTCTACTCGAATACTGATACGGAGTTCAAAGAGTATGGCCTGAGTGGGACATGGATACCCACAGGAGAGCTCCAAGACGGGTCCATCCGATACCTCGGAAGCGCTTCGCACGCGGGACACATAGAGCTCAAGGCACTCTACGTAATGGTTCAGGACCGTTGGTACAACATCGTCTCAGGCGAGTCGGAGCTCCACAGGCGCGACGGGTCTTCAAAAACCGCATAGCCACATGCGCTCAAGCATGGTAATGTGGTTGCAGCCTCAGAGGACGGCTGCCAGCTTTTGCGTTCAGGAAGGCTGCCAGCTCCCGCGCCCCTATGCCCCTTGTTCGGGCCCGGTCGAGAAAAGAAGGAGGGAAGGGCACCATGGTCGAGATAGGACGCAAAGTCAAAATACTCTACACAGCACAGCTCGAAGGGGGGACTGTCCTCGATAGCTCGGACCACCATGGGGGCGACCCCATGGAGTTTGTCATCGGCGGCGGCCAGGTTATGCCCGGCCTTGACAAGGCTGTGAGGGATATGGTGCCACACGAGAAGCGAAGCGTTGCTGTTCCGGCAACCGACGCGTATGGGGAATACAAGGAAAGCCTGGTCGAGGCAATCCCGGCTGCCGACTTCCCCGGTGTAGAAGACCTTCCTGTGGGGGGATATATCATGCTGTCCCTGCCCGACAAACGGGTAAGGGCAAAAGTCGTGAGCGTGGAGGATGGCCTGGTTACCCTGGACTTCAACCATGAGCACTCGGGCAAGACCATTCTTTTCGACATCGAGCTGGTTGAGGTTTTTGGCGAGACAGGGTCTGCTGTCGAAAACGAGCAGCATGCAGAGAATTGCGGCTGCGGATGCCAGAAGCTGAAAGAACAGCTCTCTGCCAACGAAGCGGTTTAGCCCCAACAAGCTCACCAAGCCCAATATGCTCAGTTTTAGTCCTTTCAGGAATGCCGACGTTTTCTCTGGAGCTTCTTGCGGGGAGCCGCTTGCGTGGACGGGGCCATCGGCGGCTTGGACGGGGCCGTGCCCGCTTTTCATACCGATAGGCTTATTTCTTTCTCAGAATTAGAACTTTTCGCACAATGGACTTGTTGGATGTGGTCTAATACACTCAGTAGAGAATGAAGATGCAAGCAGAGGCCTGCTTGCGTGTCCCTGCCGTTTGTGTGCTTCTGCCGTGGGCAGTAGTGCGGCAGGGATGATCGAGACAAGGAGAGGTTAGGAGATGGCAGAAGTCGATATCCATGCTCCCGGCGTTGAGGTCAAGAAATCGTGTTGTTATTTCTGTCACCAAAACTGCGGAGTGCTCGCCTATGTGCTTGATGGCACGGTCATCAAGGTCGAGGGCGACCCGGAGCATCCAACCAACCAGGGGGGCCTGTGCTGTCGCGGCAATATCGCGCTCAAGCATATCGACCATCCTGCGCGCATCAACCATGCCCTCAAGCGCATCGGCGAGCGCGGGGAGAACAAGTGGGAGAAGATCCCCTGGGACCAGGCAATCACCGAGATTGCCGAAAAGCTCAACCAGATAAAGGAAGAGAGCGGGGCGGAGGCCGTGGCCACTGCGGGCGGCACCCTGCGCACGGAGGACTGGGCGCGTCGCCGCTTCATGAACATGTTCGGCTCCCCGAACAGCTTCCACAACGCGCTTTTGTGCTGGATCCCCACCTTCATGGTGGAGACGGCGGTGTGCGGGTGGAGCCCCTTCGAGACCGACCTGGGCGACAGCCGCTGCGTTATCCTGTGGGGCTACAATCCTGGGGCATCGGGCATGCCGGGCATGAGGGGCTATTCCGACCTGCAAAAAGGCGGCCTGAAGCTCGTCGTGATAGACCCGCGCTTCTCAGAGACTGCGTCGAAGGCCGACCTGTGGCTGCCCCTGCGCCCCGGCTCCGACACGGCACTCGCGCTGGCCATGGTGCACACGGTCATTTTCGAAGGCCTGCACAATGCCGACTTCGTGAGCAACTGGTGCGTCGGCTGGGACGAGCTGGTCGAGCATATGAAGCAGTATTCGCCCGAGTGGGCCGCGCCCCTCACCTGGCTTGAACCGGAACAGATTCGCAATGCTGCACGTATGTATGCGAAAAGCACCCCTTCGAACATCCAGTGGGGCTGCACGGCAGACCAGCTGGGCCCCACCTCCGGTGCTGGTATGCATGCGCGCATGATCCTGCGTGCCATCTGCGGAAACCTCGACTGTCCCGGTGGCGACCTTATCCCGGGCCCGAGCTTCGGCTACCTCACCGATGAGGAAATCGAGGCCAACGAGTGGCTGCCTGAGGAACAGAAGGCCAAGCAGATAGGGTCGGACAAGTTCAAGCTCACCTCGTGGCCGGGCTACCAGCGTATCGCCGACACGGCGAGAGAGACCTGGGGCAAGGCGCCCACCGCCGAATGGATGTGCGAGGCGCACGGCCCCTCGGTATTCAAGGCGATCCTTACCGGCGACCCCTACCAGGTCCGTGCGCTTATCGTCTCGGCGACGAACCCGGTCTCGTCCTACGGGGACTCCAAGATGACGCTTGAGGCCCTGAAAAAGGTCGAGTTCCTGGTCACCTGCGATTACTGGATGACCTCGGCGGCGCTGTACTCCGACTACGTCATGCCGATCGCCGGGGCGCTTGAGCGCCCGACCATCCACACGAACTACGGGGTGACCGACTCCGTCATATGCTCGCAGCGTGCTATCGAGCCTATGTACGACCGCCACACCGACTACATCTTCTGGCGCGACCTTGCGCTTGCAACGGGCGCTCCCGCCGACCAGTGGCCGTGGGAGAACGAGGAAGAGGTCTTCTACTACATCATCTACCCGCTCGGGTACCCCGTCGAGAACTATGACGAGTTCGTCGAGAAGTACCGCTTCTACTACCCGCCGCTGCATTACTACAAGTACGGCGAGAAGGGCTTCTGCACGCCCTCGCGCCGCGTCGAGCTGAAATCGTCCATCCTCGAAGAGCTGGGCTACCCGGCGCTGCCGACCTACATCGGGTGTGCGGAAAACGAGATCGACCATCCGGAGCTGGCCGAGGAATACCCGCTCGTGCTCACCACGGGCGGCGGGTTCATGCCCTACCACCACTCCGAGCAGTTCCAGATCGAGACGGTGCGCTACCTCTACCACGACCCCTATTTCACCATCAATCCCCAGACTGCTGCCGAGATGAAGATCCAGGACGGCGACTGGTGCTGGATCGAGACCCGGCGCGGGCGCATCAAGCAGCGTGCGAACGTCGAGGCGAGTGTCGACCCCCGGGTGATCTTCGCACAGCGCGGATGGTGGTACCCGGAACGCGGCATCGGAAACGGCGAAGAACCCTTCGGATGCCTTGAGTCCAACGTGAACGTGCTGACCTCGGTCGACGACGACCACTGCGACCCCCTCGGCGGCAGCTGGGCCTGCCGCGGCCTGCTGTGCAAGGTCTCGAAGGTCTCGCCCTCCGAGATAGGCGTCGCGCCCGACACCCAGTTCTCCATCCCGGGCTCTGCGAAAGAGCCGGGCGTGAGCGTCCTGCCGAAGGACTCGAAGCTTGCCTTCGATCCCATCCCCTTCGACCCGAAGCCGAGCTTTGAGGTGCCCGAGGGACTGGTGTGGGACAAGGGCAAGCGCAAGGCGGTCCAGGAGTCGACGGGCTTTGAGTACGACGCGGATTCCGGCTGGCTGGTTGACCCGGAAAGCGAGGTCTGGTACGACCTGTATTCCGGTTATGCCTTCGACCCGGGCGAGAACAACCTCGTCGATATGGCAAGCGGGAAGCGCTACGACCTGGAGACCCGCGAAGAGCTGGCCTCTAGCGGGCCCGCCAAGGGAAACGCCCGGGGAGGCGCCAGGAAAGCCGTGAAGGAAAGCACGGATACGGCGACCCCCGATGACGCGAAAGGAGGGGAGTGATCATGACGCGCTATGTGATGGTTATGGACCAGCGCTCCTGTATCGGCTGCCAGTCGTGCTCAGTCGCCTGCCGGACCTGGAACGATCTCCCGATGGATATCATCTACAACCCCGTGGTGAGCGAGGGCGTGAAGGGCGAGTGGCCGAACGTGCACGTCAACTACACCCCTTTGATCTGCATGCACTGCGAGAAAGAGCCCTGCACGCGCTGCTGCCCGACGGGCGCCAGCAAGAAGGACAAGGACGGCACCGTCTGGGTCGACCACAAGAAGTGCATGGGCTGCAAGGCCTGTGTGCAGGCCTGCCCCTACGGGGCACGCGACAGCTCGGAAATGGCGCCGCGCTTCGAGCGTTATGCCCAGAAGTGCACCTTTTGCCGCGATCGCCGCGAGATGACGCCGGGGGCGAAACCCTACTGCGTTGATACCTGCCACCAGAAGGCGCGCATCTTCGGCGACTTGGACGACCCGGAAAGCGATGTCGCAAAGATAATCGGCTCGGTTCAGACCTTCCGGCTCATGGAGGACTACGGCACCGAGCCCCAGATATACTACATTCCCGCGTTAGGAGGTCAGCGATGAACAAGCATTATTGGACCTGGCCTATCGTTATCGACCTGTTTTTAGGCGGCCTCGGCGGCGGCATCCTTGCCATCGCGATGGCCTATGAGTTCCTCTACCCCGGCCTGGGGCCGGCCTTTGCAATGCCCGTCCTTATCGCTGTGGCGAGCCTGGGGCTTGCGTGCTTCTTCTTGGTGTTCGAGCTGGGGCAGCCGAAGGTGTTCTTGCGGGTGTTCGTGAAGGCGACGGCGATCATCAAGTGGGGCGCGGTGCTGCTTTCGCTTGCGCTCATCGCGGGGTTCGTCTACTTCCTCTCGTGCCTGCCCTGGGATATCTTTGCCTTCCTTGTCCCGCTCCAAAAGCCCGCCCTTATCGTGGCGGGGATAAGCGGCCTGCTCGTCATGCTCTACACGGGCATCTTCCTGGCGAGCCTCAAGCCCCATGCCTTCTGGAACAGCCCGGCCCTGCCGGTGCTTTTCGCGGTGTCGGCGCTCCTGACCGGGGCTGCCGTCGCGGCGGCGACGCTTGGCATGTGGCCGGTTACCATGTCGACCCTGCTGCAGGCGCTCAACCCGGGGGTTGACGCGGGCTTGGTCGCCCAGGAGGCCGCCAACACGCAGGTCTTCTTCCAAGGGAAGCTGCAGACCCTGTGCATGGCGCTTATCGCCGTCGAGGCCTTCGTGCTGCTCCTTTATGTGTTCTTGCTGCGCGGCTCGGGCAACGAGGTGGCGCGCACGGTTGCGGCCCGGTGGCTTACGGGCAAGACCGCCCCGGCATTTTGGCTCGGCCTTGTCGTGTGCGGGCTGCTGCTCCCGCTCGGCCTCTACTACCGCTTCGGCGAAGTTGCGGCGGCTGCGGTGGCTGCCACGGTGCTCGTCTTGGCCGGCGGCTGCCTGCTGCGCTTCCTGGTCGTGTACGCCGACGACCGCCGTCTGGTGCCGGGCGAGAAGCGCTTCTTCGACCGCCTGCCGCATCACGACGCCGCGTTCTTGACCGCGTGGGACGACAAGGAGAGCCCCTACTGATGAACGAACAAATGTTCGTTGATGTCCTGACGGACAGCGAGGTCGTCCTCGACGGTTCCTCGTATACATGCCGAAGAGTTGACGGAGGGGGTGCGGCGCAAAGCTGCACCTCCTTGTTTTTCCCGGGCTGCTCCTTCATAAACTATGACCCCGGCCTGGCAGGCGAGCTCTTTGACGACCTGCGGGAGCGCGGCCTCGTCGACGGGGTCACGCTGCTGTGCTGCGGCAAGGTGCTCGCGTTCGGGGAAGGTGCGCCCGCCGCAAAGCCGGCCTTCCAGGAAGAGCTGATGGGGGGCCTCGCCTCGCGGGGGGTCGAGCGCATCGTCGCGGCCTGCCCGAACTGCGTGGCAGAGCTTGAGGCGCTGTTCCGTGCGGAGGGGTCGGGCATTGCCGTGGTGCCGCTTTCCGAAGTGCTGGCACAGGCCGGCTTCAAGGTCACCGTGGAGGAACTGGCCGCGCGGCTCGGCGAAGGGGGGCGCGGTGATGCGACAATGCCTGTGGCCGCCGTCCACGACGCATGCCCCGACCGCGCCACCGGCCGCTTCGCGTCAAGCGTGCGGGCCCTTTTCGCGCCCGAGGCGCTTGTCGAGAAGGCCCACTACCAGGAACGGTCGTTCTGCTGCGGCTCTTTGGCGAACGCCGCCGGACACCCCGATGTCGCCCAGTCGCAGGCGCTCCAGCACGGGGCAGAGGCGTGCGAGGCGCACGCGGGCGCGCTGGTGGTCTATTGCATGAGCTGCGCACGCTTCCTCGGCACCCTGCAAGACAGCGTCCCCGTGTTCCACTACCTTGAGCTGCTTTTCAACAAAAGCATCGACTGGAAGAACCTGTCGACCGATTGTGAGCTGCGCTTCCTTTCTTTGTCCCCAGGAGCCCCCGCCCTCCCTTGATGCGGTATCATGTTCCAACGGGGGTTTCTACTCGAAGGGAAGAACAAGGGAATGATCAGAGAAGCGATACTGGCCCTGTCCAAGAAACAGGACTTGCCTTACGAGGTGGCCGAGGCGGTCATGCACGAGATAATGACAGGCGAGGCGACGCCGGTCCAGATGAGCGCCTACCTCACCGCCTTGAGCCTCAAGGGCGAGACGACTGACGAGATAACGGCATCCGCCTACGGCATGCGCTCGCACTGCATACGGCTCCTGCACGACGTGGACGCGCTTGAGATCGTCGGCACCGGTGGCGACCACGCGAACACCTTCAACATATCCACCACGGCGGCGATTATCGCGGCAGCGGCGGGCATCCCTGTCGCCAAGCACGGCAACCGCAGCGCCTCAAGCCAGTGCGGGGCTGCCGACGTCTTGGAGGCGCTTGGCGTGGACATCAACATCCCGTCTGAGAAAAGCGCCGAACTGCTCAAAGAGATAGGGATATGCTTCCTGTTCGCGCAGAACTACCACATCGCCATGAAATACGTCGCGCCGATCCGCCGCGAGCTCGCCATAAGGACGGTGTTCAACATCTTAGGCCCGCTCACCAACCCCGCAGGCACGCAAATGGAGCTGATGGGCGTCTACGACCGGGAGCTGGTGGAGCCGCTGGCGCAGGTGCTGTGCAACCTGGGAGTGAAGAGCGCCATGGTGGTGTACGGGGAAGACGGGCTGGACGAGGTGTCCCTCAGTGCCCCCACCTTCGTCTGCGAGGTGAAGGACGGCTGGGTGCGGTCCTACACCATCACGCCGGAGCAGTTCGGGTTCGAGCGGTGCGCGAAGGAGGACCTGCAGGGCGGCACGCCGCCCGAGAACGCCGAGATACTGAAGGCGCTGCTGCGTGGCGAGAGGGGCCCCAAAAGGGACGCGGCGGTGCTCAACGCTGCGGCGGCCATGTTTGTTACGGGCAAGTACGGCTCGATGGACGCGGCGGTAAAGGCGGCGAACGAGGTCGTCGACAACGGGGCGGCAATGCAAAAGCTCGACGACTTCATCCGCTGCTCGAACAAAGGGTGAGGGCATGGACATACTGCACGAGATAGCAGGGCGGACGCTTGAGCGGGTCGAAGCGCGAAAAGAGGCGCTGCCGCTGGACAGCCTTGTTGAAAGGGTGCGCCTCAGGTGCGGGGACGGGCCTTCCTCCCCAGCCGACTTCCCTTTTGAAAAGGCGCTGTGCTCCGAGGGCATGGCCTTTATCTGCGAGGTTAAGAAGGCGTCGCCGTCAAAGGGGGTCATTGCGGAGGACTTTCCCTATCTTGATATTGCCCGGGAATACGAGGCGGCGGGTGCGGCGGCAATCTCCGTTCTGACCGAGCCGCACTACTTCAAGGGCGACGACCGGCATCTTCGCGAGATCGCCGAAGTGGCCTCAATCCCGCTTTTGCGCAAGGATTTTACCGTCGACAGCTATATGGTCTACGAGGCGAGGCTTATGGGGGCGAGCGCCGTTTTGCTGATTGCCGCCCTTTTGGACGAGGACAGGCTCGCCGCATACATCGACACGGCCCACCGCCTGGGCCTTTCCGCCCTTGTGGAGACGCATACGGAAGCGGAGGTAAAGCGGGCGCTGGCAGCAGGTGCGCGGATAATCGGCGTCAACAACAGGGATTTGAAGACTTTCGACGTCGACGTCGATTTGAGCGGGCGGCTGAGAAGCCTGGTCCCGCCCGAGGTGTGCTTCGTGTCCGAGAGCGGCATAAAGACAGCGCAGGACGTCGAAAGGCTGCGTCGGCACGGCGTAGATGCCGTGCTGGTCGGCGAGACCTTGATGCGCTCGCCCGACAAGAAGGCGGCCCTGGCCGCACTGAGGGGTAAAACGCTGTGAGTGGCTTTGCGTGCGACCCTGTGGGCAGTGCCGGGAGCGGCCTTGGGAACGGTCCTGGGAGCAGTGCCGCCGGGAGCGGTCCTGGGAGCAGCCAAACGAGCAACCCCGTGAGCAACCCCGTGAGCAAGGTGAAAATCTGCGGGCTCACCCGCGTCGAGGATGTCGAAGCGGTCAACCGGGTGCTGCCGGACTTCGTCGGGTTCGTGTTCGCCCCAAGCCGGCGCAGGCTCGACACCGCATCAGCGGCCATGCTGAAAGAGAGGCTTGACCCATGCATCAAGGCCGTGGGCGTCTTCGTGAACGAGCGCTTGGAGGCCGTCAACGAGATGTACCGGAGCGGGATCATCGATTTGGTGCAGCTTCACGGCGACGAGGACGGCCCCTATGTCAGGCGGCTCAAAGAGGCCTGCGGCTGCTGCGTGATAAAGGCCCTCGGCGTCGGCGTGGCCCTGCCCTCCCTTCCGCCGGAGCCCGACTACCTGCTGTTCGACACCCTTTCAAAGCAGCGCGGCGGTGCCGGGAAGGCCTTCGATTGGAGCGTCTTGGAAGGGCTGCGCGGGTTGCCGTATTTCCTTGCAGGGGGGCTTTCAGCCGAGAATGCGGCCGAGGCGGTACGGGTGCTCGCCCCCTTTTGTGTCGACGTGAGCAGCGGCGTGGAAACGGACGGCGTAAAGGACGCAGGGAAGATAGAGAAGTTCGCATACGTGGTGAGGGGGGTCCAACAGTGAGTAGAAGATTCGGCGAGTTCGGTGGCCAATACATCCCCGAAACGCTCATGAGCGCCTTGCATGAGCTGGAAGAGGCATTCAACCATTATTCTAAGGACCCGGCATTCCAGGCCGAGCTGGACAGGCTGCTGGCCGACTACGCCGGGCGGCCCTCGCTTCTCTCCTATGCCGAGAACCTGACGAAGCAGGTCGGCGGCGCCCATATATACCTGAAGCGGGAGGACTTGAACCACACTGGCTCGCATAAGATAAACAACGTGCTTGGACAGGCCCTGCTTGCAAAGCACATGGGCAAGACCCGGATTATCGCCGAGACAGGCGCGGGCCAGCACGGTGTCGCGGCCGCTACCGCCGCAGCCCTGCTTGGCCTGGAATGCGAGGTGTTCATGGGCAAGGAGGACACCGAGCGCCAGGCGCTCAACGTCTATCGGATGCGGCTGCTGGGCGCGAAGGTCCACCCGGTCACTTCCGGCACCATGACGCTCAAGGATGCCGTGAACGAGACCATGAGGGAATGGACGAGAAGGGTGTCGGACACCCATTACGCGCTCGGCTCGGTCATGGGGCCGCATCCCTTCCCGACGATGGTCCGCGATTTCCAAAGCGTGATCGGAAGGGAGATACGGGCACAGATGCGCGCGGCTACAAACCGGCTGCCGGATGCCATCGTCGCCTGCGTGGGCGGCGGGTCGAATGCCATCGGCTCGTTTTACGACTTCCTCGGGGACGGCGGCGTGCGCCTCATAGGCTGCGAGGCGGCGGGCAGGGGCCTTGACACCGAGCAGCATGCGGCGACGATAGCGCTCGGCTCGGCTGGCGTGTTCCACGGGATGAAGTCGCTCTTCTGCCAAGACGAGTTCGGGCAGATAGCCCCGGTCTACTCCATTTCCGCAGGGCTCGACTATCCCGGCATCGGGCCGGAGCACGCATGGCTGCATGAGTCCGGGCGTGCGGAGTACGTGCCGGTCACCGACGACGAGGCCGTGGAGGCTTTCGAGCGCCTGTCGCGCACCGAGGGCATCATCCCGGCAATCGAGTCCGCCCATGCCGTGGCGCACGCAGTAAAGCTGGCAGAAGAGATGGGCGAAGGCAGGACCATCGTCGTGTGCCTCTCGGGGCGCGGCGACAAAGACGTGGCGGCTATCGCCCGATACAGGGGGGAGCACATCAGTGAGTAGGATCAAAGACGCATTTGCCGGAAAGAAGGCCTTCATCGCCTACCTCATGGCCGGTGACCCGGACCTTGCGTGCTCGGCGGACTATATCGTGGCCGCGCAGGATGCCGGGGCCTCCATGGTCGAGGTGGGCATCCCCTTTTCCGACCCCATCGCCGAGGGGGAGGTGATACAGGCGGCCAGCATGCGCGCGCTTGCCGCCGGGACGCGGCTTGACGGCGTCTTTGACATGGTGGCGTCCATCAAGGACAGGATGCGGATCCCGCTGGTATTCATGACCTACCTCAACCCCGTGTTCGTGTACGGCTATGACCGTTTTTTCGACCGGTGCACAAAGATCGGGGTGTGCGGCGTCATCATCCCCGATGCGCCCTTCGAGGAACAGGGCGAGGTGAGGGCGGTTGCGGGGAAGTATGGCGTGGAGGTCGTCACGATGGCGGCCCCTACCTCAGAGAGGCGCATCGCCCGCATCGCCGAGGGCGCGGAAGGCTTTCTCTACCTCGTTTCCTCCCTGGGTGTCACGGGCGTGCGCGACGAGATAAGCACCGACCTTTCCGCTATCGTGTCCGAGATAAGGAGGCACACCGATGTGCCGGTGGCCATAGGCTTTGGAATATCGACACCTGAACAGGTGAAACAGTATTCCGCCATCGCCGACGGCATCATCGTCGGCAGCGCCATCGTGCGCATCATCGGGGAACACGGCAAGAGGGCAAAGAAGCCCCTGCAAGAATACATACACTCAATGGCCGCCCCGCTGTGAAAAATGCTAACGTGTTGCCTTATTTGGCGACATTCGTTCTCAGCGGTCACCCCTCTTTGAACTTGCTTAATTTGGCGAGTACCGCTTTTCCATAGTCCCCGCCCATTATGTCTTTGAATAGAGTCAGGTCTCCCGCCTTTCCACTATCCAAGGATCACTGTTTTTACCGGCAAGCAAGCAGGCTCGCTTGAAGTGCTTTTTATCGCTGCCTTATGGGGCAGGCCTTTTTGAAAACCTCTTGAGCGTCAGCAAAAACCCGAGCGTGAGCAATATTAAGCCTGCTGCGTCAAAGACGATAAAACGCATAATGCTTTCGCCCAGCACCTGATGCCCTGCAGGCAAAGTGAGGTAAATGACACTCTCGCCAACAAGCCCAATGACTTGCTGCGCCAAAACCACCATGAATAACACACGATGTTTGCACGGGTTAAAAACTACCAGCGGATACGTGACATTCCACATCAAAAAGGCGATGCCAATGCCCTGAATCGCCACGGTGCCAGGCACGCCGACAAGCTCGAAGGCATCCAACGAGCGTTCGGGCGTAAACACAAAGGAAAGCACACAATACAGGTTGACGGCGAACACTGCCAACACCAAAAAACGTGCGAGCCATGTCCTTGCCAGAGTCTTCGTTGGGGTTTTGGCTGCCATCGGGCCACCTCGTTCTTTGCGTTGCATGCGCCTACTCGTTTTGACATTCTAGCACGCACCTTGTTCCAGCAATGCTCAAAAGCGGGCGAGGCAGGCAGGAGAAAGGGAGGGCGGCTTGCCGATGTTGGTATCTTTGGATAAGCACCTTGCTGCAGCGGCACGTAGGTGTAAAATCGAAGTTCCTGATAGTGAGACGATTGGTATAGTTATGCAAAAAGAGAGCATTGCACCGAAAGCCCCGCATTTTCTGGTTGCCTATTACACAGGTACGGGCAGCACTGCACTTGTTGCCGAGTGCTTTTGCCGAGAACTTGAGGGGCGTGGGCTTTGTGGCACGCTGCAAAACATCTCATGCACCCAGGCTCCAATTCTCAGCCATGACCTCCTTGTTGTGGTTTTTCCCGTACACGCCAGCAATGCGCCTCAAGCTATGTACAAATGGCTTGATGCCTTGCCGCCCGTAAGCAAAACTCCTGCGGTAGTGGTATCGGTTTCGGGCGGCGGTGAGATTGTTCCCAACACCGCAAGCAGAGTGAGCAGCATCAAACGCCTTGCGAAAAAGGGCTATGAGGTTGTTCATGACGAGATGATTGTCATGCCGAGCAACTTTATTATAGGGACTCACGAGCTTTTGGCTGCCAAGCTGCTTGAGGTTTTGCCGAGCAAGGTTGAACGCATCGCAACCAGCGTCTTATCTGGCGCAGGGCATCGTCCAAAACCCCTCTTGGTCGACCGCTTTCTTTCATTCGTTGGCGAATTGGAAAAACCTGCCACCCGATGGTTTGGCAAAGCCATCGTGGTTTCAGATGCCTGCATAGGCTGTGGCTGGTGCGCAGAGCATTGCCCAGCGGGAAACATAACCGTAGCAGAGGGCAAGCCAACTTTTACCAACCATTGCCATGCGTGCTTAAGTTGTATCTATGGCTGTCCCCAAAACGCCCTTGCCGCAAAACGCTTCAAATTCATCATCGTCAAAGAGGGCTATGATCTTGAGTGCTTTCAGCAGAAGCTCCCCCTTGCTGACCCCGTTGACCTCGACGAACTTGCAAAAGGCTACATCTGGAGCGGCGTAAAGAAATACCTGCAAGAATAGCTGCACATAAAATCATGCCTTAGCTGCTTGTTAGCTATTGCTTATGAGCAATTCCTACAAGCTCTCATCGCCTTTCAATAAGCAAAGGAAGCGCACGTCAGCGATTAGCCGAAACATAGCCTATAATTGGCAGGTAAGATTGAACAAGGAGGTCTCGATGGGTGAACTAACAACACTGCCAAACATTGCCGCAAAACTTGAAAAGCAGCTTGCCGACGTGGACATCACCACCATAGGGGAGTTGGAGAAAGTGGGCAGCCGCGAGGCATGGCTCCGCATTCTTGACCGCGACCCCTCCGCATGCATAATGCGACTCTCGTCACTCGAAGGCGCCATCCAAGGCGTTCGCTGGCATTATCTTGACGACGAAACCAAAGCATCGCTCAAGCAATTCTACAAGGAGCATAAGGGCTAGAGGTCGGTCTTAGCTTGACGATATTGATAGACCTTATCTACCGATGCCTTACGGGCAAGATGCGTTTTTCGTAGCGGTCGGGGTCGAAATAGAAGTAACGTAGGCGTCCGGGGGATTCGTCTAAAAGATAGTCGGTTTCGTTGTAGTCAAAAGCGTCGATGGCTGCTTGCAGTTTTTCGCCAACCGTTTCACATTCTTGCTCGTAGTCAAAGCTGCCGTGTTCAAACACGAGGTATTCTGCTTCGGGAACTTCAAGCAAAAACATTTGTGCAGGAACTTCACCCTCGTAGCTGGCGGGAAGGCGAATGCCGTAGGCTTCGGCAACCTTGTCGCCCTCATAAACATGCGCCATAATCTGACCGCTGAACTTGCCGATTATGGCATCGTCGCCGTCGAGCTTGCCCTTGATGCTGTCAAACAGCCCGCAGACAGTGTCGCAATCCATGCCGGGAATCACGTCTTGCTTTTCCCAAAAATCAAAATATCCTTTGCTTTCGTAGTTCTTGATGTACAAAAACTTGTGCGCCGGAATCGACACAAAATAAACCTTGACCTCTGACGTTGATGTAACCATGCCAATCTCTCCTAACCCAAATAGATAGCGGTCAAAGGTGACGAGCCTCGTGCGAAGCATCACTGGTTTTGGCTTGGCGCGATAGGTGCTGGGCGGAATGCCGTACGCCGCCTTGAACGAACGGCAAAATGCCTCGTGAGAGGAAAACCCATAGTCAACCGCAATATCGAGAATGCTTTTTTGCGTGTCGCGCACGTCAATGAGAGCAAAAGCGAGTCGGCGCTTGCGCAGATAGTCGCGAAACGAGATTCCCGAAAGCTCCTTGAACTTGCGGGTCATGTGGAACTCGGAATAGCCGCTTGTCTGCGCAATCGCCTTGAGCGTAAGGCTGTCGTCATCACGGTTTTCGATGCAGCGGTCAATGTTGTCCACGATTTCTTGAACCTGTTGGTGCCATTCATACATGCTCATCACCTCCTTTGAGTTAATAGTAGCTTGCGGGCAGCTCGCACGCTTGATTTCAGTTGCGTTGCTTGAGTAAGCCTATTCAGCAATTATGATTCAAGAAAGGCGACAAGAGAAGCCTTCCCCACAAAGCTTCTCTTACGCTTTTCATTGTTTTTATATTTCTCGGCGCTCTTGCTTTTCTTGATACTTTCGCGTTCCCCGCCTGGCGCGCTTTACTCTGCCCTGCCTTTATTCTGCTTCTGCGTCGGTAAAGTAGGTCCCGATGTCAAACACCCACACACCTTCGATAATCTGTGTGTATTCCTTGTCGGGAGCCTGGAGCCACAGTCCGTGGAGCGTGAGTATCTTGGGCTTGCCGTCGTTAAAAGCCGCGTCGGGATGGGAATTGTGCGATGCGTCAAACTCGATGACCACGACCAGCGAATTGTCTCCGGGGACATCGTCTTGATAGGAGGTCGAGACCCCCGCATTGAGAGGAATAGGGCTTCCATCCGGGTAAAGAAGCGAAAGCCCCGTGTCGCCATCCGGCCCCCATATCTGATAATAGGCGAGTCCGTGCTCGGTTTCTTCGCGTTCGATTTGCACACCTTCGGGGGCGTCGATCCGCAGTGCCAGATAATAGTAATCCGCACCGGCAACAGCCGAGATAGGCGTCACGGTGGTGCCGTTCACTGTAATGGCAGGCGGCAAATTGCCCTGTCCTGCCCGGGCAAGCGCATCGACATCGTCGCTGCCCAGCTCCGTTTCGGGGCCGACAAAGAAGTCATGCAAGGCATCGCGAATACCAAAAGCATTCGTCGCATAGGCAGCGGTAGGGATTGCGAACAACGCAATCGCACAAGCCAGAATAGGCACCAGCACCAGGCGAGTCGCCCGTTTTCCGTATGATGATGCCGCGCCTTCCAAAGAGGCGGTTCGTTCTACTTTGTTCATGGTTAACTCCTTGATTCGTTGTATAGAAGCAACATCTCGGACATGAATCTGCGTATCAGGAGCGAGCGCTTTGTTTAACAGGTCTGATATTCTTTTCTCCATTGATATCGCCTCCTTCGTATAAGAGTTTTTGTAGCTTGGCGCGGCCTCGAACAAGACGCTTCTTGATGGCTTCGACGCCCATTCCTGTCTTGCTCGCGATGTCGGTAACACTGCAGCAATCATAGTAATAGAGGAGAAAAATCCTGCGGTCGGTTTCGCTCATTTCAGACAGAGCTTTTCTTACCCGTGCCCGTTCTTCTCGCTCGCTCAAAGCCTCTTCGGATGAAGGTTCGGAAACACTGACCCAGTCGTCCTCAAAAGGCAGGTCCTCCCGAAAGCCCCGCAGCTTGTTGATTGCCTTGTTGCGGGCAATGCGTCCCAAGTAAGCCTTGAGTTTCGGCGCAGTCGTTTTGTCTGCGTTTCGCCAAAAGGCAAAAAACACGTCGGAAGCTACCTCTTCAACATCTTCTCGCGTCATGGAAGCGCCGATGATGTTGTAGACCACCGTACTTACATAAGCTGCATATTTGTCGATGATGCGCGCAAGGGCACCCTCATCGCCACGTTTGCATGCAAGAAGTAACAATACGTCCAACAGGCTTCTCTCCTTCGATTCTGCCGATTCCTTCAGTTTCGTTCGCGCCGCCATTGATGACCATCACCAATAAGAACACATATTCTTTGCCTTTGGGGACATAAATAAAAGAAGTATTGCCAAAAATGTACGGATTTGAGATTTCCTGCAGGGTAATTGCGCGTATCATGGTGGAAATGATGAAAAGGTGAAACGAATGGCGAAAAAGACTTACAACGAAAAGCTGAACAGCCCCGGAGACCTCCCGAAAATCGAAGATTTATCCAGCAAGCCCGAAGCCGTTGCGCGTTTTGGCGGCACAAAGCTGCTGGTCGCCGAGCCGATGCAGTACCATGAGGTAATGGCTAAAATCCCCGAAGGCAAGGTTGTCACGGCCGACCGCATACGCGAACACCTCGCCAAGCGGGCCGGCGCCGATGCAACCTGCCCCCTGACAGCGGGGATATTCATCAACATTTGCGCCCACGCCAGCGAAGAGCGCCCCGACGACAAGATACCGTGGTGGCGCACCCTCAAGGCAAAAGGCGAGCTCAACGAGAAATACCCCGGAGGAATCGAAGAACAGAGAGTCCATCTTGAGGTGGACGGGCACACCGTCATCAAAAAAGGCAAGCGCCACTTCGTCGGGAACTACGAGGAAAGCCTTTTCGAGCTGGGCTAAGCCCTCCAATTTTCAGGCTCCCGCCGACAAAGCTCAGGTATCTGACAGCCGCGCCAAAAACTCCTATGGTAAAAGTGTCGGGCAGCACACAAAACCTCCGTGTGTTTTGCGATTAATATTCCCCAAACACTTCTTGAACAGGGGGGAAACATTCCTTTTGTTAAATGGGCGTGTCGAGGGGATGGACAGCATCGCCCTCGGAGCAAAGCAACCAGGCATTAGGAGGCAGAGATGAACAAGGCCATGAAGGTAGAACAGCGGATCGAAGGCGCCGTCGTCAGGGGCTACAAGGCGATAGAGAACGGCGTCGTGTCCGGCTACAAGGCGATAGAGAAGGGCGTGGTGTCCCGGTACCAGAGGATCGAAGACAGGTTCGTCGATGCCTTCTTGACGCTGGGGAACGATGCGGCCGAACAACCCAACCCACAAAAACCCACCACCCCGCCTGCGCGTTAATAAAACCTTAATGTTTTCACAATAAAAAATGACCGAAAGGTCCATAGAGGTTTCCCGCCTGCGGCTCTATACTACTAGGTATTTTCCAGGGGGTCCTATACACAAGGAGCCCCGCAGGTACTGTGTCTTTGAAAGGAGAGTCATGCGGAACAAGGGAAACACTATCGGCCTGCCGTGCATGGACAGGCGATCTTTTGTGGCGTGGTCAGGGGTGTTGGGGGCTGGTTTGGCGCTTACGGGGTGTAGCAGCCCCAAGCCGTCCGAGGGCGGCTTGGCGGGAGGCGCCGATGACGGCTTCGCCTACGACTCCGTCGTGTGGGGCGGCTGCCACGTGAACTGCGGGAGCAGGTGCCCCCTCAAGGTGTACGTGAAAGACGACGTCGTCGTGAGGATCGACAACGACAACGACGGCACCGACGACTTCGGGCCATCCGGCATCTACCAGATGCGCTCGTGCGTCCGGGGCCGGACGAACAGGCAGCGCATCTACAACGAGACCCGCATCCAAAAGCCCCTCCGCCGCGTGGCGGGCACCAAGCGGGGCGAGGGGAAGTACGAAGAAATTTCCTGGGAAGAGGCCATCTCCGAGATAACGGAAACCATGAAAGAGATCAAGGAGGAATACGGCAACGACGCCTTCTACATCCAGTACGGGACAGGCCAGCTGGGCGGCACCGTGGCGAAGTCCTGGCATCCCGATTCCAGCGCCTTCGCGCGCATGATGAACGTGTGGGGCGGCTACCTCAGGCATTATTGCGACTACTCGACCGGCCAGATCAACTGGGAGCTCCCGCTTCTGCGCGGCAACGCCTACGCGAACAACGAAGTGACCGACCTCGTCAACTCCAAGAACATCATCCTGTTCGGCAACAACCCTGCGAACACCCGCATGAGCGGGTCGGCAATGCAGTTCCTGCTGACCAAGGTCAGGCTCGACAACCCCGACGCCCATATCGTCGTCGTCGACCCCCAGCTCTCGGATACCGCGGTCGGCGTGGCAAACCAGTGGATACCCATCCGTCCCGGGACCGATGTCGCCTTGGTCGCGGGCATGATCCACCACCTCTTTACCGAAGGCAAGCTCGACGAGGCCTTCATCCGCGAGAAGTTCGTCGGCTTCTTCAGCGACACCTTCACCGACGAGGTCAAGCAGGCCGAGCCGAAGGACACCAGCTTCATGGGCTTCGACAAGTCGGGCACCCTGGCCATCGACGAGGACCTGTCCTATCAGGCATACCTCATGGGCACCGGCGCGTATGCGGGCTCGGGCGTGGGCTCGGGCGAAAAGACCCCCGAATGGGCGTCGGCCATCACCGGCATCCCCGCCGACGCCATCCGCGCCCTGGCCGACCTCTTCGCCGACGGCCCCACCGCGACCATCCAGGGCTGGGGCCCCCAGCGCCACAGCAACGGCGGCAACAACACGCGCTCCATCGGCCTGATAGCCGCCATCACCAAGAACATCGGGATATCCGGCGGCGGCACCGGCGCGCGCGAGGCCGTGGGCGGGGTCCCCTACGGCATGCCCAAGGCAATCCCGAACCTCGCCGAGAAGAACACCGTGGACACCTGCGTGTCCTTCTTCGACTGGTACCACGCTATCGAGGACTACCGGTCGATGAACGACGCGACCTGGGGCATCCGCTCCATCGACGAGACCGGCAAGACCAGCTATGCCGAAGAGCCGGGCACCATCAAGCTCAAGGCCCCCATCAAGTTCATCTGGAACTACGCCTCGAACGTCATGGCAGGGCAGCACGCCGACATCAACGACTCCCTCCGCATCTACAACCTGGCCGATGAGCAGGACAGCGGGCTTCGGATGGTGGTGACGGTGGACTGCTACCTGACCCCGACGGCGCTGGTCTCAGACATCATCCTCCCGGGCACGACCTCCTTCGAGGAAGACGACCTCATCTTCGGCGGAAGCGCCTGGACGGGTTTCGTGTGCTGCGAGACGGCTGCGATCAAGCCGCTTTTCGAGTCGAAGCCGGTCTATGAGATATGCACGCTCATCGCCGACGGGCTGGGGATCAAAGACGAGTTCACCGAAGGGAAGTCCCAGACAGATTGGCTGGAATGGTGCTTCGAGCAGGGCAAGGAGGCCGGCGACGACCTTCCTGCGACCTTCGAGGAGTTCAAGAAGCAAGGCCTGTTCAAGCAGACCGACGACCATGCGCCCAGCATCCCGACCGACGATGAGATAGCAACCCCCTCGGGCAAGTACGAGGTGTTCTCGAAGCAGGCCTACAACCTCTCGAAGCAGTGGGACCTGACCGGCGGCGGCTATATCCCCGACGATGGGAAGGACCAGATTACCGGGCTGCCCATCTACTACGAATGCTTCGAGGGTTTCGGCGACGCCGAAACGAAGGGCGAATACCCCTTTCAGCTCATCGGGCACCATACCAAGGCACGCACCCACTCGTCCTACGGCAACGTCGGCTGGATGAAGTCGGTCGCCCCCCAGGAATGCTGGATCAACGAGCAGGACGCCGCCGCCTTGGGGATAGCGAACGGCGACCTTGTCCGGGTCTCGACCCGGCGCGGCACCACCGAGCTTCCCGCAAAGGCCACCCCGCGCATCATGCCCGGCGTCGCATCCATTCCGCAGGGCGCCTGGTATGACCCCGAAAGCCGCGACCCGGAAAAGATCGGCGACAAGAGCGTGGTGGACAAGGGAGGCTGCATCTCGGTCCTGACCTCGACGCGCCCGACCCCCCTCTCGAAGGGCAACGGCGTCCACTCGAATCTCTGCAAGATAGAAAAGGCGTAGGAGGAACAACAATGGAACAATACGGTTTTTACGTCAATACCGAAATCTGCACCGGGTGCAAGGCATGTATGACGGCGTGCTTCGACCGCAACGACCTTGAGGTGCCGCAGAAGTTCAGGAAGGTCTGGGAATTCGGGGGCGGCAGCTGGGCGGCCGATGAAAAAGGCGCGTTCACCAGCACGGCCTTCACCTACTACGCCTCCCTCACCTGCAACCACTGCGACGACCCGGCCTGCGTGTCCCATTGCCCCACCGGCGCCATGCAGAAGGACGCCGAAACGGGAATCGTCAACAACGACAAGGACATCTGCATCGGATGCATGACCTGCGAGATGTCGTGCCCCTACCACCATCCGGTGCAGCTGGGCGACATGCTCTCGCACAAATGCACGCTGTGCAACGACGAGAACGAAGCCGGCATCCCGAACCCCGTCTGTGCGAAGGCCTGCCCCGTCCGCGCCCTGGAATTCGGCCTGATAGCCGAGCTGCGCGACAGGTACGGCAGCAATGCCGTAATCGGCGATTTGGAAGACACGACGGCACCCAACGTGGTCATCAACCCCCACCGGGATGCCGTACAGGGGGGGACGACCCTCAACCCGGCCGAGCTCGGCCACTGAGGCCGCGAAGCCGCAAGGAGCGCACCATGCCAGCAAGCCAGACAACGCCAGCAAGCCGCACCACGCCAGCACGGCGCGTCGAGGAAATGCAGGCCCTGCACGTCCTGTGCAGGTTCTGCGCTTCGGCGCTCTATGAGAAGCCCACCGCCGAGATGATCGCCGCCTATGCACAGCAGGCCGACCTGTTCTTGGGGGAGCCCTTCGCCTCGGCGGCCCCCGAGCCGGGCCGTGCGCTGCACGTGCTGTTCTCGGCCGCAGGCCAGCCCGAGGAAGGGGAGGCCCTGCTCCAGGAGCTGGGGCAGGACTACACCTACCTCTTCCTCATGGTCGGCTCCAGCCGCACCTCCCCCTACGAGTCCGTCTACAGGACAGACGATCGCACCCTCTTCGGCCCGACGACGGTCCAGGTGAGGAAGGCCTACGAGGCGGCCGGGGTGGAGCTGGCCTCAAGCGAACACGAGCCCGACGACCATATCGGGCTTGAGTTCGCCTTCCTTGCGCACCTGCTGGGCGGGATGTCCGAGGCCCTGCAGGAAGGGGACCAGGAACGGCTCGGCGCGGCCGAGGCCCAGCTGAGGGCCTTCGCACAAGACCACCTGCTGGTCTTTTCCGACGCCTACCTCTATAATCTTACCCGTCAGGCGCAGTCGCTGTACTACCAAAGTGTCGCCCGCGTCTGCTCCAACACCATCGCCCTGCTGTCCCAGGAGTTCGACATGGGCCCCGTGACAAGCGTCGGGCGGGAATCGCTCCTGTAGGCGAAGGGCGCGAGGGGCGCGAAGCAGGAAGGCAAAGCAGCAAAGCAGCAAGGCAAAGCAGCAAAGCGAAACAGGGAAGCAAAGCGCAAAGCAGCAAGGAAGCAAAGCGCAACCAGGCGAAGCAGGCGGAAAGGACGAAGCCGGCAGGGGAGTCACAAGGAGGTAGCGCCCCTGGGGGGCCGGTCCCATCGCCTGCGCCCTGGGCGGAAAGGTGCCATGGCATTCGAGAACAGAAGCCCGAGCCGTATCGGCTTGAACCGGGTCGGCCTGCGGACCAGGACAATCGGCCTTTTGGCGCTCGTCCTGGTGCTGCTGCTCGCCGTCTTCGTCTGGTGGGCCATCCAGGTGCAGCGGGAGTCGACCAAGGCCGAGCTTCTGGAACAGACGCGCGTGCTCGTCACCGAGATGTACGCCGTCTGGGAATTCGTCTCCATCAACCAGGACACCATCAACTACACCTCTTCCGGCGAGTTCGACTACAAGGGCCTCCACTGCGCCATTGCCGGGAAGTCGGTCGCCGCGCTCTTCTCGCGCAACTCCGACTACTCCATCCGCTTCACCAACGAGAACCCGAGGAACGGCTATAACGAGCCCGACGCCTATGAGGAAAGGGCCCTGCGCAGCTTCAACGCCCACGACGAGGTCAACGAGTATTACGGCTTCGAGGAATACCAGGGGGAACCGGTGTTCCGCTACGTCTCGGCGATGAAGGTCACCAAGGACTGCATCGACTGCCACGGGAAGCCTGCCGGGGAGATCGACATCACCGGCTACCCGAAGGAGGGTTGGGAAACCGGCGAGATCGCGGGCGCCGTGAGCGTGGTCGTGCCGACCGACCTCTACTTCGCCAACATGCGCAAACCGATTCTCAACAACATCCTCTTCTTCTTCGCGATGACGCTGTGCATGGCCGCGGTCATCGTGAAGATAAACGACGTGCTCAAGCAGGAGGGCCGCTACAAGTCCGACTTCCTCGCAATCGTCAGCCACGAGATGCGCACCCCCCTGACCTCCATCCTCGCTTTCAGCGAACTGATGGCCAAGGGGATAAGCCCCCGCGACACGGTCCTCCACAAGCAGGTGGAGGAAATCGAGAAGAACAGCAACATCCTTTTGGAGATGGTTGACAACATCCTCGACACGGCACGCATCCAGGCAGGGTTCGAGGAGGTCAACGCCGAGCTCATCGACATAAACGACATCGTAGGACTTGTGGAGGACTCAAGTGTCTCTCTGGCCCAGAAGAAGTCCATCGACCTTGCCACGCGGGTCGACGCCGACGTCCCCCTCATCGAAAGCGACGGGGAAAAACTCAGGCGCATCCTCCTGAACCTGGTGAGCAATGCCATCAAGTTCACCCCGCCGGGCGGCTCCGTCCAGGTCAGGGTGAGCTATGACAGGCCCGCCGAAAGTGTGCGGATCGACGTGGTCGACAGCGGCATCGGCATCCCCCCCGACAAGCAGGACATGATATTTGAGAGGTTCAGGCAGGAAAACATGTCAACGGTGCGACAATATGGGGGAAGCGGCCTGGGGCTTTCGCTGGTGAAGGACCTTGTCGGGATGCTCGGCGGCTCGATAAGTCTTGAGAGCGCCCCCGGAGAGGGGAGCACCTTTAGCGTCGCGGTGCCCGTCGGAACAGTTTAAGGAGCAGCCATGGCAAAGATAATGATGATAGACGACGACGAGAGCCTGCAGACGCTCGTCGGGCAGATCGTCGAGCGCGACGGCTACGACTTCTGTTTCAGCCCCAATGGCGCCGAAGGGCTTGAGATGCTTCGGCGCGAGAACCCCGACCTGCTCATACTCGACGTCATGCTCCCCGTGGTCAACGGCTTCGAGATCTGCCAGACCATACGCGCGGAAGGCCGCAAGCTCCCCGTCATCTTCCTTTCCGCCAAAGGCGACATCGTCGACAAGAGCATCGGCTTCAAGGCAGGGGGCGACGACTACCTGGTGAAGCCCTTCCAGCCCGAAGAGCTCTCCCTGCGCATAAGCGCCCACCTGCGCCGGCACCGCCAGGGCCTGGCGGTTTCAAGCCCCGGCTCCGGCCACCCCCCGGCCAAGGAGGCCTACCAGGTGGGCGGCCTTGAGATACACCCGGGGAAGTACCAGGTCTTCGTCGAAGGGAGGGAGGTATCGCTGTCCTCCCGCGAGTTCGAGCTCCTTGCGCTGCTTGCAAGCGACCCTGGAAGCGTCTTCACCCGCGAGCAGATACTTGCCCACGTATGGGGCGACAAGGACGCCGCCGACCCGAACAGCATCACCGTCTTCGTGCGCAAGATCAGGGAGAAGATCGAGAAAGACCCCTCCAAGCCCCACTACCTCGTCACCGTCTGGCGCGTGGGCTACAAGATAGCCGAGGCCGCGCCGTCCGGCAGCTGACACTGGGGCCGCGCCGTCCGGCAGCTGACACAGAATCCCGCAGGCATTCAGAAATTAGACGCACGCAACTATAGGACATTGTCCTATAATGAAAGGCTGTATGGAAGGGAGGGCCCTGGGCGCGCGTGACGGCGCGAGGTTCTTTGGGCAGGCAGGCGGTCGCGGGCATGTGCCGCCAAGGACGGAAAACGAAGCGGGAAACGGAAGACGGATGAAACGAGAGGCGACATGACCGAGAGGGAGACGAGGAAGACCAACTGCCACTTCTGCGGCTACCTCTGCGCCTTCGAGGCAGTGGTGGAAGAAGGGCGCGTCGTCGACCTGAGGTGCGACCCGACCCGCTATCCCTACGACGAGAACACCCTGCGCGGCTGCCGCCGCTGGCGGATGAACCTCGCGGTGCTCGACGACCCGAAGCGCGTCAACCACCCGCTGCGCCGGGTGGGGGAGCGGGGCGCTGGCGAATGGGAGCGCATTACCTGGGACGAGGCGCTTGACGAAATCGCAGCACGCCTGCGGACCCTTGTCGACGAGCATGGCCCCCAGACGCTGGCAAGCGCGATAGGCGGCCCCCATGCGTCGTATTGGCCGCTGCACCGCTTCATGAACCTGCTCGGCTCGCCGAACAACATGGGCATCGGGCAGATATGCTGGAACCCGCGCATCTGGATGGATGTTGCCGCCTTCGGGTGGACCGTCGAGGCCGACATCGACCCGGCGCACACCGAGGCGCTTTTCATATGGGGGACGAACCCGGCCGAGTCCGACAACTCCGCCTTCTGGCGCTCGCTTCTGAGGGTCGCCCGCAGCGACATCTCCCTGGTCGTCATCGACCCCCGCCGCACCCAGGTTGCCGCGAAGGCCGACCTGTGGCTGCCGGTCCGCCCCGGCACCGACGCCACTTTGGCGCTCGGGCTTATCCAGGTCATCATCGCCGAAGGCCTTATCGACCACGATTTCGTCACGCGCTGGTGCTTCGGGTTCGAGGAATTGGCCGCGCAGGCACAGGGCTACACCCCCGCATATGTCGCGGAAACCTGCGGCCTCGACCCTGACGACGTCGTGAGGGCCGCCCGCATCTTCGGGCAGGCCGCAGCCGCCGCCCTGGTGTCCGGCCGCGGCATCGACCAGTGCGGGGCGCAGGTCGCACCGACGCACCGCGCCATCACCTGCCTCCGGGCAATAACCGGCAACGTGGACAAGCCCGGCTCCTGCGTCCTCGCCGAGCGCAGCGACTTCACCCCCGAAGTGGAGCTTGAGATGAGCGCATGGCTCCCAGAGGCGCAAAAGGCCTTCTGCCTGAACACGCCCTACACGCCGCTGCAGTGCTACGACGGCTATGCGCGGATGAACGCCCTGACGGAGCGTTTCGGGCGCAGCCTGCCGATGCGCTACCTGGCATCCGCCCATCCCGACCTGGTGCTGAGGGCGATGCTTGAGGGCGACCCCTACCCGGTGCGCGCCCTGTTCGTCGAAGCGACCAACCCGCTGCTCACCTATGCCGACACCCACCGGGTCTTCCGTGCGCTTGCCTCCCTCGACCTGTTGGTCGTGCTCGAATACTACCTGACCCCTACCGCGAGCATGGCGGATTACGTGCTGCCGGCGGCCGGCGCCATCGAGCGCCCGGTCTTCCAGGTGCACGGCGGCGTGGCGAACATCGGCTACGGGGGGCCGGCGGCAGTCGAGCCGCTTTACGAGCGCCGCACGGACTACGACTTCTTCCGTGAGCTGGGCCTGCGCTTCGGCCAGGGGCAGCACTGGCCGGATGCCACCTTGCAAGACGCCTACGCATCCGCCCTCGCCTCGGCGGGGATGGCCTGGGACGAGTTCTGCCGCGTCGGCATCTATGCCCGCCCCCCGGCCTTCCTCAAGCACGAGCAGCTGCGAGAAGACGGCAGCCCCCGGGGCTTCGCCACGCAGACGGGCAAGGTCGAGCTTGCGAGCGACCTGCTGGGCGGCTGGGGGGCATCCCGCCTGCCGACGCCGCCCGCGGCGGCACCCGCGGCAGCACCGCAGTCCGCAGCAGCCGCACCCGCGGCGGTACCCGCGCCCGCACCCGCAGCACCCGTCGCGCCGCCCGCCCTTGCGCCCGAGACGCTTGCCAAGGGCAGGCCCCTGACGCTCATCACCGGTGCGCGCAAGCAGCCCTATAACGCATCGATGTACCTGAACAACCTCGATTTCCGTGCAAGCTACCCCGCGCCCCTCGCCGAGATAAGCCCGGCCACGGCCGAGCTCCTGGGGCTGCAAGACGGGGACGCGGTGGTGCTCGCCACCGACAAGGGGGAGGTGCGCCTCACCTGCAAGACGGCCGCCATGCGCGACGGCCTGGTGAGCGCCGACTACGGCTGGTGGTTCCCGGAAAGGAACCCGGGCGCGCCCGGCTTCGGCGGCATCTGGGAATCGAACATCAACGTGTTGACTGACTGCTCGGTGGCGACAGGGGAGCCCCTTATCGGCACCTGGTCGTACAACGCCATCGACTGCGTGATAAGGAAGGCATGACAGGCGCCCGGACAACCCGCCTCCGGACGGCAAACCCCCAGGCAAGCCCCCGGGCAGCAAGCCCCCGGACACGAGCCCAGGCAAGCCCCCGGGCAGCAAGCCCGCCCGCCGCGCCCCATAAGCCCGAAGGAAGAGAGTAAGGAGAAAGCCATGGCCGACAAAAAGAAGAAATACGCGCTGCTGCTTTTCAGCAAGCCCCCGGTGGCGGGGCTGGTTAAGACGCGGCTCACCCAGGAACGGGGCGGGCTGCTCACCCCCCAGCAGGCAGCGGACTTCTTCGCCCGCAGCCTCTACGACGTCAGCGAGCTGTGCATGCACGCGCTCATCGAGATGCAGGCCGAAAACGACGCCCTGGTTGCGGAAGACCCCGCAGCCCCCGCCGTTGCCTACGACTTCTTCGTCTCGACGACCCCGGCCGAAAACGTCGAAATCATGAAGCAGACCTACGATGCCATCGGGCCCTGGCCCATGGAAATCCACTACATCACCGACAAGGGCAAGACCTTCGACGACCACTTCGACGACGCCTTCGCACAGATCTTCGCACTCGGCTACGAGCACATCGTCTCGGTGGGGGGCGACATCCCCACCATGCCCAAGACGCACGTCTCGCAGGCCTTCGGGTGGCTCGACTACTTCCAGGCCCTCGGCACCCCCGGGTTCGTGCAGGCGCCCTGCCAGGAATGCGGCACGTCCCTGGTAGGCTACAGCTTCAACACACCCATCAACCACCAGGGGGTCTACTACAACATGACGGGCAAGCCCGCGCTCGACTCCTATGTGGAAAAGCTCGCCGAAAAGGACATCCCCTCGGCCTACCTCTCGCCCGTGAGCGACATCGACGAGGGCACCGACCTGGCGCACGCCATCTCCTGCATCCGGGCCATCGAGCAGGCCGCACAGACCCAGCCGGGGCTTTACGTGCCCGAACGGGTGCTCGCCTGGATCAACTACATGGGCTTCAAGCCGACGACCCCCCCGAACGAGAACCACGACCCGCGCCAGTATATCGACGGCTAGTACAGCCCGTTGAAGGGACCGGCGGAAGCGGAAGAAGAAATGGAAAAACCAGCGGAAATAACAGCGGAAAGCCCAACGGAAGAGAAAAGGCCCCTCCACACCACCGGGGCGCTCTGCCCGACCTGCTTGAAGGAGCTGCGGGCCGACGTGTACGCGGACGCGGCGGGTGCTGTGTGGATGGAGCGCGTCTGCCCCGAGCACGGCTTCTTGGCGACGCGCATCTGGCCCGACTCCGCGCACTACGAATGGCTGCGCTCGCTTGCCTTCCCCAAGGTCGCGCCGCGAAAGGCCTCTGTTGCCGCCGCGCCCTGCCCTTCGGGCTGCGGGGTCTGCACGCGCCATGAGCGCAGGGGCACCCTGCTTGAGATCGAGGTCACGCAACAATGCAACCTGCATTGCCCGGTCTGCTTCATGAGTGCCGCCGACGGCGAGGGGGACCCGACCCTTGAAGAGATAGACGCCATGTACGAGGCCATCGCCCAGGCGGTCGGCATCGACGGCGCCGTACAGATAACCGGCGGCGAGCCGACCTGCCGCGCCGACCTCCCCGAGATTATCGCGCGGGGCCGCGCAAAGGGCTTCTGGGGGATCGAGGTCAACACGAACGGCCTGGTGATCGCGTCACGCGCGGGATATGTGGAGCGGCTGGCCGAGGCGGGGCTGACAGGGGTCTATCTGAGCTTCGACGGCCTGACCAAGGAGGTCTACCAGGCAACCTGCGGCGCCGACCTGCTGCACACGAAGCTGAAAGCGGTCGAGCGCTGCCGCGAGGCCGGGGTGCAGGTCGTGTTGGCGGCCACCATCGTCTCGGGCCTGAACGACGTGCAGATAGGCGACCTGCTGCGCTTTGCGCTTGAGAATGCGGACGTGGTCGCCGGCCTGGCCTTGCAGCCTGCCTTCACCTCGGGGCGCTTCGAGGCCGACCGCGCCCTGCCCCTCACGATGGGCGACGTCATCTTCCAGCTCGCCGAGCAGAGCGAAGGCCTGCTGGACGTCTACGACATCTGGCCGCTCGGCTGCTCGCACCCGCTGTGCGACACAGGCACCTTCCTGGTCCGCGGCGCCGTCCCCTCCGTCCCCCCATCGCCCGGTGACAAGGGGACGGTTCCTCCGTCACCGCCCCCGTCGTCGCCCGCGCCTTCGGCACCGGCCCACCCGTCGGGCTACTACCCGGCCACCCGCAACCTGACGGACGCGGCATACCGGGCGGGCTACAACCCTGACTCCCCCCAAGGCTCGGTCTTCCTCGACATCCTGGCGAAGCAGGGCATCGCAGGCCACGACGGCCTTTCGCTCATCATCATGAACTACATGGACGCCGCCTCCATGGACACGCAGCGCCTGCGCGAATGCTCCATGATGGTCGCCGTCCCCGACGGCCGCACGATCCCGTTCTGCTCCTACCACCTGACGGACGCGGCGGGCAGGCGGGTCTACCCCCCCTGGTGCAAGCCGCAGGCACAGGTCGCCATGAAGGAAAGCAAGGAACAGGGAGAAAGCGAGGGGCGCGGCCAATGACGCAACGCGAAGACACGGTTTCCTATGCACTACACATCAATGACGAACTCTGCACAGGATGCGGGCTGTGCGAGGCCTTTTGCCCGGTCAATGTCTTCGAGATGAAGCAGGGCGACAGGGGAGACAGGGGGACGGTTCCCGCGTCTCCGTGGTCGGATGACGCGGGAACCGTCCCCCTGTCACCTCCCCTGTCGCCTCTGTCGCCCGCCTGCCCCCGCCCTGTAGCCGTCCGCGAGCAGGACTGCTGGGGGTGCGAGACCTGCGTCGGCCAATGCCCCGTCCACGCCATCCGCATCGAGGCTTCTGCCGGGGCGCGGGCCGAACAAGAGGCGGGGGATGCGGCACCCCCGCTCGACGCCGACACGAGGGCGCTCTACGCCTCGTGGGCCCAGGTGCTCAAAGAGGTGCTGGGGCTTCGCTGGGCGCCGGTCGCCATCTCGCTTATCGAGGCAGGCAGCCCGCTTCCCGACGTGCCGCTTCCCGAAGAGCGCCTCCGCTTCTGCCAGTCGCTCTTGGCCGCACGGCGTGGACGCGCGCTCATGATGCCCGCCAACCGCCATGCCTGCCCGGACGGCACCTCCATCCTCGGCCTCACCCCGATGCCCGAGAAGCTGGCGAGCGGCGAGCTCTACATCCTGTTCAACAAGCTCGATTCCATCGAGGCCGCCCAGCGCATGGTGCACGAGCGTCCCTGCCTGGAACCCCGCTCAATCGCGGCAACGGTCGTGGCGCCGCTCGACGACGCGCGGTGCGCCGCAGACGTCGTCGCCGTCGTCGCCCAGCCCGAGCAGGTCATGTGGCTCTCGATGGCGACGTCGTACTACACCGGGCACCGGCACGACTTCCACGCGAGCGGCTACAACGCCCAGTGCGTGGAAACGACGCTCATACCCTATCTGAGCGGCAACATCAACATCAGCTTCGGTTGCTACGGGTGCCGGGCCTCGACGGACATCGCCGACGACCTCATGATGATGGGCATCCCGGTCGCCCTCATGCCCGACGTGGTGCGCGGCCTCGCCGAGCTCGGCAAGAAAGCCATCCCCCAGTCCCGCGCAAAAATCTACCTGCCCCCCTTCTAGGAACGGGGCAATAGGATGGAAAGGAAGCGCGACAGCCGTGACAGTGAGTGTGACAGGGGGCCGTATAAGGTGTCACATTTCGTATATCCTCTTATCCAGGAAAGCGAATGAAATGGGACACCTTATACGGCCCCCTGTCACAAAAACGTGACAAGTTATACGGCCCCCTGTCACACTCGGCCCCTTGTCACACTGCGTGCTCCCAAGAATACGGAGGACCAACCATGAGCAATGACACCGGCACCGACTTGTTTTATATCAGGGAGATGGACAGCGCCGACCTCCCCGCCGTGAACGCCTTTGTACGTGCCGAAGGCATGGGCGCCGTCGCCGAAGCCGACCTCGTGTTCGTCGCGGTGAGCCCCGCCCCCGCCGCAGCCGACCCCGCCGACCCTGCTGCCGTCCCCGCCGCAGCCGCCGCCGACCCCGACGGCCAGGTGGTGGCCTTCATCCGCCTCATACTCGACGAGGCCTGCGGCTGCCACGTCAACCCCGTCGTGGTATACCCGACCTGGCGCCGCTTCGGCGTGGGGAAGGCGCTCGTCGAACACGCGCTCGCCCGCTACGGCGAGCTGCGGCTGGTGTCACGCGGGAGCAGCCTCGCCTTCTACGAGGCGCTTGGCTTCGAGGAAGTCCCCTGGGACATGATCTGCGCCGCCGTCGCCCATGAATGCGACGAATGCGAGATACGCCCCACATGCAACCCCATACCCGTCCGGAAAACACGATAAAAGAACAGCCACGTGACACGTGCGTGACCTTACGCCATGATGTCAATATCAATGCTCATATCGTCGTCTTGGTTTAGAAGCTGGTCTTTCATGATTCCCAGCATTTCATACTCACGTCCTATGTTTGTGACATCGAATCGCCGTGCGCAACCAGCAAGCCAGGGCAGGTGGACGAAAAGCCTGATACACACATCAAGCAACTCGGTATAGGTCATAGTATTTATCGAACGATAGCCGGACCATTGCCTATGTTCGAATTTGCTCTTCTCAAGGAATCGGCGAATTTGGGAGTATGCCTTGCGGTAATTGCCTTTGCCAAACACTGCTTCGAGTTCTTTGATGATGAGGTCGAAGTTGATCGCTTTGTACTGCTTGCGCTCAACAGCCTTCATTTGCGAGAACCCAGCTTTTGAAGATAGAAGTCGCGAACGTCCTCGACAACGTATTCGTCAGGGCTTTCCGTATCATCATTGCAGAAGAACTTCCACACTTTTACGTTGTCTAGAAACCAGTCCTTATTGCTCAAGAGGTAGTTCGCCTTGCCAAAACGCAGCAGATCGTCATTTCCTCCATGTCCCGAGTAATAGCCGTCGGCATCTTTGCTGAGTTTGCATTTTTCGAGGAAAACAGAATCTACGTAGGCGTATATTTTTTGGGCGTTGTATTTCTTCTCGCGCCGTATCTTTTCCTCATCCAGAAGGATCTGCATCTTCGTCATATCTGAACACCTCCGAGAAAAGCCGCTTTGGCTACTTCGACAAAGTATAACATCTGCCGCGGGAACGGCGCTGGAGATGGCCGGTTTTATCCCCATGGAGCGGATGGGGAGGACAGGGTTGCGGGCCAACTCGAAGAAATAGTGGCTATTGCCTAATAATTATGCAATGATAGTAGTTGCATGAAATCGAGGACCCTTGTCTTTGGAACGGAAGGCCGACCTATGTGGAGTAGCTGCAACCCGAAATCTGACTCTGACCTGAACGAGTGTGCTGAACTGGGGAAATCCTTGAACCGGCTTTCCCAGCCTACCATCTTGACCCTGCTTGCCAAGGCAAACAGGCCCCTGCACGGCTATATCATCGTGCAGCTTGCGGCGCAGTCCCCCATGTTCGGCGGCAAGAAGCCCGACGCGACCGGCGTCTACCGCGCGCTCAAGCGCATGGAGGAAAGCGGGCACGTCACTTCCGCATGGGAAACGCCCGACGAGGGCTCGGCCAAGCGCCTCTTCACCCTGACCGGGCGGGGGCGCGAGTGCCTTCGCCGCTGGATAGACGCGCTGGCCTGCTACGAGCTGACGCTTGAGGAACTGCGCGCCGAGGCCTCGGATGCCCTTGGGATCGACCTGCCGGACACGCCCCAGTGCTCGCACGTGTGACAAGGGGCCGTATAACTTCCACGTTTTCACGTTTTCTCCTGTTAAGAAGCCAAACGAAACGTGACAAGTTATACGGCCCCTTGTCACACTGCGCGCTCCCAAGAATACGGAGGACCAACCATGAGCAATGACACCGGCACCGACTTGTTCTATATCGGGGAGATGGACAGCGCCGACCTCCCCGCCGCCACCGACCTCCCCACCCCTGCAACCGACCCCACTGGGCCCTGCGCCGCGCCTTCGGCGGGGGGCGGCCTCGTTGAAGTGGGCGGGCGCGACAGGGCGGCGCTGCTCAACCCGCGCCCCGTGGTGCTCGTCGGGTCCTGCAAGGACCGCGCCAACTTTGCGACGGTCGCCTGGGTGACGCCGGTTTCGCACGACCCGGCGCTGGTCGCCTTCGCGCTGCGCCCCGCCTCGAAAACCTTCCAGGACATCATGGACACCGGGTGCTTCAGCATCAACACCCTCGACCCGGCGCTGGCCGGCGCGGCCGAGTTCTGCGGGCTGCACTCGGGCCATGCCACCGACAAGGCCGCCGGCGTCGCCCACCGCCTTGAGCCGCACCACCCCTTGGGCGAGGCCCCGGGGGATGATGAAACGCCCGCCGCGCTGGTCCCCTTCGTCGAGGGTGCGCTTTCAGTGCTCGACTGCGAGGTGGAATCCGTGCGCCGCACGGGCGACCACAGCCTGGTCGTCGGCTTTGTCTGCCGGGCGCTCACCCGCTGCCCCCGCGGGGACGACGGCACCGTCTGCGCAACCGACACCCTGCTGTGCGTACAACGCCACCGCTACGCGGTTGCCAGTGGGATCTGTCCCCACGTGTGACAAGGGGCCGTATAACTTGTCACGTTTTCACGTTTTCTCTTGTTAGGAAGCCAAACGAAACGTGACAAGTCACACGGCCCCTTGTCACACGGCCCCTTGTCACATTCGTGTCACATTCGGTCAGATCGTCTCCACCTGCGTCTCAGCGATGAGTCTGTCATTGAAATCAACAGTCCTTTGTGATATCTTATCGACAGACGGAGCGACCGGGCGTCACGGATTGTGTGCCAAAGGAGTGCTTCTTCTATTTTTGCACACGCAGTATCAATGGGGGCTTAAGGCTCAAAAAGTGTGTCTGGTTGGATTATCCAGCCCCATCCGTCATTGCGGGCCCGACCCGCAATCTTTCCTACAATTTGTATAAAAACTATGTTTTTTCCATTATTCTTGCTGAATCGGCGTAGAATCTGATTGCTTAAAGAAGCTAATAGAGTTCTATTGGGCGCAGGCAGACCGTGTCACTTTGGGTGTTTTTGTGCGAGCTGCACGAGCTGTTTGAGGTATGAGGCATGGGGTATTGAGGTGTTGAGGTGCGGGGCATGGGCCAGTTTTCCTGTGAGGCTGGGCCGGGTTTTGGTTGGAGCTAGAGGTAAATACGGAACTAGGGGTAAAGACTTGAGGTTGGATTCACATATCCATTTCTGTCCAGGGGCGCTGAAAGCCCCCGACGCGCGGCGTGCCTGCGCCCGCGAAGCCTTCCTTTCCACCAATACCGTCTCGGCGGCAGGAATCCTGCAGGCCGACCTCCCCGGCAAATCGTGCGACGGGGGGGGGGGCGCTCTCCAAAAAAGCCCTAAGGCCCCGCAAAAAAGCACCTCTCCCGCCATCAACCACAGCACACGCAGGCGCCCAGGCGCCAAGAGCTAGACCTGCGGAAATGAGGTGCGCGTATGTTTTCTGAGGCAAAGACAAAGGCGAAGAAACCGGTAAGAAGGAAAAGGCAAGGAAGCCACGCCGCTGCGGGAAGCAAGCATCCCTTCGCCTTCGTGCGCCTGGTGCTCGCCGCGGTGCTCATCTTCACCTGGCCGGGGCTCCTGCCGGGCGACCTCGTCGGCGCCCACGCCGACGAATCCTCGACGATAATCGAGTTCGAGCGCGGCAACCCTGTCTTTGATGGGCTGGCAGAACTCGGCACCC
>WRIR01000015.1 GCA_009782605.1 Eggerthellaceae bacterium
CCTCCGCCCCTTGCCCCCCCGCCCCCCGGGGGGGGGGGGGGCGCCCCTCCCCCGGGGTTTCCCCCCGGGCCCCAGGGGCCCCCCGCCCCCCCCCCCCCCCCCCCCGCGGCGCACTCCCGCTTCGCCCGTTTTGCACGATTTCGGGAGTTATCGCATCAAAAACGAACTTGTGTATTGATTTTGGCATGAGATCGCCGTGAATTCACGTCAAAATGGCGTTTTGGCGTGAATTTATGGCCCTTTCCGCAAAAAGAGGCGCAAAATCCGTACACAAGTTCGTTTTTGATGCGATAACTCGCTAAAAACCTCCGGCGGCCGCTTCTTTCTGGCACCAACCAGATTTTGCCGAGGCGCAGACGGAAAGTCGGCTCGATTCCCGGTCAAACTTTTCGTCCGGACGGGTGGACAGGGGACGGTACTGTGTCCACTTCGCTCCTGCATCGTTGCGCTTTCTGCAAGCCCAAAAACGGACACAGTACCGTCCCCTCATATCTTCTGTCCACCCAGTGAGGTTTGCCTAGTCTGGCAAAGTTAAGGTTTTCACCCTAGGCCGGGGTAAGGGGCGGGCCGGTGAAGTGGTGGGTGTGGGTGGCGAGGCCTTGCATGAGGTCGGGGTCGTGGGTGACGCAGATGGTCAGGCGGCCCGTGCGCTGGGCGGCGATGCGTGCCATGATGTCGGCGGCAAGGCGCTTGTCGAGGTTCACGGTGGGCTCGTCGAGCAGGAGCACGTCGCCATCAAAAGCAAGCGCCCGCGCAAGGGCGACACGGCGCTGCATGCCCTTGCTGAGCTCGGCAGGATAGTGCCTGTTGTACCCGGTGAGCTCGACGGCCTCAAGTGCCTGGGAGCACGCCGAAGACATGCGGGACAGGTCTTTCACGACCAGCGCGATGTTCTTCTCAACACTCAGCCAATCAAGGAGCAGGTCTTCGGCAAACATCATGGCAAGGCGGGTTTTGTCGATGCCGCCTACCGTGCCGCCGTCGGGCTCGACAAGCCCCGCAATCACTTTGAGAAAGGTGGTCTTCCCGCTGCCTGAGGGGCCGGTGATGCAAACGAAGCCGCTTTCGGGGAAGGCAAGGTTGAAGTCGGCAAGCACGCGGGCGCCTCCGAAAGAGACGTCTATGTGCTCAAGTCGAAGCTGCTCAGCCCGCATGGCGCCCACCCCCCGTGTGCTGCGCATCCGAAGGTAGTGCCGCAGGCAGCACCGCAGGGGCAGCGCTGTGGTCGGCAGCAAGCCCTGCGCGGGGCGGCGAAGGGCGCATGAGGGCCTTGAAGCCTGCCTCAAGGGCGAAGCTCAAGGCGATGACAACGAGGGTCCATGCGAAAAGGTCGGGGGTTTCCAGGTAGATTTTCGCGTTGTAGATGCCGCGCCCGATGGCAAGGGCGGGCAGGGCGAGCACTTCTGCGGTGATCCCGGACTTCCAGGCAAGCCCGATGCCGCTGATGGCAGCGGCAGTAATGGAGGGCCTGAGCGCCGGGAGGAATACCTTCGCAAGCATCCGCGCACGCCCGATACGGAAGACACTTGCCATTTCGAGGATGTTGCGGTTGATGCTTTTCAGCCCGCCTGCGATGCTCGACCAGGCAATGGGCAACACCATCATGCCCGATATGACAACAGGAAGGGCGTTGGTTGGCAGCCAGATGAGGGCGATGAGGATAAAGGAAACGATGGGGGTCGCCTGAATGATGCGGATCAGCGGCGCAAACACGAGGTTTGCGGCTTCAAGGCGGTACATGGCGAAGGCGAAAAGGGCGCCGAGGGCCATCCCCGCGCAGAAGCCAAGGAGGATGCGCCCCAAGGTTGCCAGCACGCTCTTCCAGAACACAGCCTCGAAGACGAGTTCGCCGAGACGCACGAGGACTTGAAGCGGGGTTGGGAGGATGAGCGTCTTTGCAACAAGGAGTGACGCGAGCCACCACAGCGCTATGAGCACCGCGAAGACGAGTGCGGTGCGGGCGATCCTTGCCCACAGCGAAGAGGGTCGCTCACGAGGCAGCCATGCCCGGTGGGTGCGCTGCCTGTTGGTGGTATGTTCGCTTTTTTCAGCCATCTGCTTCCCGCAAGGACGGAGGTTTGCACCTGCCTGTTCTACCTCTGGTAGAAGAAGGCGTCATCGGGGAGGCTGCCACCGATGGATGCCGGGTTTGCGGCCTCCAGGATGCTGAAATAGCTGATAAGGGGGGCCTTCATGTCGTTTCCCTCGATAAAGACCAGTCCAGAGCGGGGTATCGCGGCCTGGGCTATCGAAGCGTCGGCCATGATGTCATGGGCGACACAGAGGGCCGCCGCGTCTGCGGGGTTCGCCTGCACCCAGGCGATGGACTGCCCGAGGCCGTCCAGGAAGAGGGAGACGGCGGTCGAGTTGCCCTCGGCGAAGTCGGTGCGTGCGACGACAGCGGTCATGACCGGGGGATAGCCCGTCGCCTCCTTCCACAGGCCGTTGAGGTCGAGCGCAGCCCTCGCCTGGCTGTTCTTCGCGAGGACGGTGGACACGAAGGGCTCGGGCATGAGGGCGATGTCGATCTGCCCCGAGGCGAGCAGCGCCGCAAGCTCGCTCATCTCGGTGTGCCACTCGATAGCCACGTCGGTGCCGGGGGCGAGCCCCGCCTCCTGGAGCAGGTATTCGAGGATGTACTGGGGGTTGGCGCCCTGGCCGCTTGCGTGGATGGTCTTGCCGACAAGGTCGGACATGCCCTCGATTGCTGTCCCGGCCTCGACCAGGAAGAGGTTGGCGTAGGTGATGAGCGCGATCAGGCGGATGTCGCCCGAAGTCTTTTGGTAGAGGTTCCCGGCAAGGTTGGTGGGCAGGGCGGCGATGTCAACCGACCCGCTCGACAGGGCGGCGACCACCTCGTCGGGACGGCTTCCCGCGAGCCGGTAGTTGAAGGTTATGTCGTCGGCGGCGCTCGGCGGCGAGTCCATCATCTTGACCATGCCGATGCCGCTCGGGCCCTTGATGGCCATGACCTCAACGGTGGTCGGCACCATGCCCTCTCCCCCTGCCCCGGGCCCGTCCGTGGCGCCTCCCGGGTGCGTGGCACCCCCCTGCGAGCAGGCGGCTGCCGTAAGGAGGGCAGCCGCCAGGGAGAGCGCGGCGCAGGCCTTGAAGATGGTCGATCGCATGGTGTTTTCCTCTCTGTGCTCCGTGTTGCCGGTCCCTTTTCTAGAGGGTGGGTATCTTGTGCAGCAAGGGACGCAGGCAAGAAGCCTTGCTATAGTGTTCACTGAACATATCCACTATAAGGAGTATCGAGGGCCCTGACAGGCGGTATCATGGAAAATCGGCTAAAAGACGCACTTTCTCAAGCGAAGCCCGCATGAGGAACCAAGGAGGGAAGGCCATGCTTTCAGACATCGAGATAGCCCAAGCAGCCAAGCCGCGTCCCATAACCGAGATCGCGGAGAAGCTCTCCATCGACCCCGCCTCCCTTGAGCTGTACGGCAACTACAAGGCCAAGGTCGGCTACGCCCCCGCGCCCGACGCCGCATCCGAGGGCAGGCTCATCCTGGTGACCGCCATCAACCCCACCCCCGCGGGCGAAGGCAAGACCACGACGACCGTCGGCCTGTCCGACGCGCTTGCCAGGCTGGGCAAGAAGGTCGTCGTGGCGCTTCGCGAGCCGTCGCTCGGGCCGGTGTTCGGGGTCAAGGGCGGCGCGGCGGGCGGCGGGTATTCCCAGGTCGTTCCCATGGAGGACATCAACCTGCACTTCACGGGCGACTTCCATGCCATCGGTGCGGCGAACAACCTGCTTGCCGCCCTGCTCGACAACCACATCCAACAGGGCAACGCGCTCGACATAGACGTGCGCAGCATCACCTGGAAGCGTGCGGTCGACATGAACGACCGCCAACTGCGCAACATCGCCTGCGGCCTCGGGGGAAAGGCGAACGGCGTCCCGCGCGAGGACGGCTTCGACATCACCGTGGCGAGCGAGGTAATGGCGATACTGTGCCTGGCGTCGGGCATCGCCGATTTGAAGGAGCGCCTTGCACGGATCATCGTGGCCTACGACCGCCTCGGCGCGCCGGTGACCGCCGCCGACCTGAAGGCCCAGGGCGCCATGGCCGCGCTGCTCAAGGATGCCTTGAAGCCCAACCTCGTGCAGACCCTTGAGGGGACGCCCGCCCTCGTCCACGGCGGCCCCTTCGCGAACATCGCCCACGGCTGCAACTCGGTCGTCGCCACCCGCCTTGCCCTCAGCCTCGGCGACTACTGCGTGACCGAGGCCGGCTTCGGCGCCGACCTCGGTGCCGAGAAGTTCCTCGACATCAAGTGCCGCATGGCCGGGCTCAGGCCCTCTGCGGTCGTCGTCGTGGCAACGGTCCGGGCGCTCAAGAACCACGGCGGCGTCGCCAAGGCCGACCTCGGCGAGGAAAACCTTGCGGCGCTCGAAGCGGGCCTCCCGAACCTGCTCCAGCATGTGGAGAACATCACGCAGGTTTTCCGGCTCCCCGCAGTCGTCGCCCTCAACGCGTTTCCGACCGACACGGCAGCCGAACTCAAGCTCGTCGAGGACAGGTGCCGGGCGCTGGGCGTGAACGTCGCGCTCTCCGAGGTCTGGGCCAAGGGCGGCGCAGGCGGCATCGCGCTTGCCGAAGAGGTCGTCCGCCTGGCACAGGAGCCGAACGGTTTCAGCTTCTGCTACGAGGCGCACTCGACCATCGAGGACAAGATAGAGGCCATCGCCCGGCGGGTCTATCGCGCCGAGGCCGTCGAGTTCACGGCCGCTGCTAAAAAACAGCTGTCGGTGCTGGCCGGGCTCGGTTTCGGGGAGTACCCCGTCTGCATGGCCAAGACGCAGTACTCCTTCTCGGACGACGCAGCGCTCCTGGGCGCCCCCCGCGGCTTCAAGGTCACGGTACGCAGCTTGAAGGTGAGCGCCGGAGCCGGCTTTATCGTCGCCTTGACGGGTGACATCATGACCATGCCGGGCCTGCCGAAGGCCCCGAGCGCGGAGAGGATCGACGTCGATGCCGAGGGAAGGATATCGGGCCTGTTCTAGCCCGGCCTTCGGCTGAATGCCGTGTTGGAAAAGCACGCAGGTGCTTATGTGAGAGGGTGCCCAGGTACCCTGCGAAGGAGGGCTGTGATGGCTTCCCCACTGAAAGAGGACATGCGTTTCACCGGACTGGCCTGCGAGGCCTTTGTCGAGGCGCTTGCCTCGAAGGCGCCGGTGCCGGGCGGCGGCGGGGCAGCTGCCCTTGTCGGCGCCATCGGCATGGCGCTCGGGAACATGGTGGGGAGCCTCACGCTGGGGAAAGAGAAGTATGCCGCCGTACAAGCCGACATCGTCGAGATGAAGTCCCGGGCAGACGGCCTGCAGCGACACCTGCTCGACCTCGCGGAAAAGGACGCCGAGGCCTTCGAGCCGCTTTCCCGCGCCTGGGGCATGAGGCGGGGCACCGAGGAAGAGAAGGCCGAGAGGCAGCGGGTCATGGAGGCCTGCCTGCGGGAGTGCTGCGACGTCCCCCTCGCCATCATGCAGGCCTGCTGCGAGGCTATCGACCTGCACGCCGACTTCGCCCGGAAGGGCAGTTCCCTGGCGGCCAGCGACGTGGGGTGCGGCGTTGCCTGCTGCAAGGCGGCGCTGCAGGCCGCCAGCCTCAACGTATTCGTCAACACGAAGCTGATGGCCGACCGCAGCTATGCGCACACGGCAAACGCGCGGGCGAAGGCGATGCTGGACGGCTCCCTTGAGACTGCGGACAAGGTCTTTGCCGACATTGCCGCCCGCTTTGAGTAGGAGGTACGCATGGCACGCATCCTCAAAGGCGCCGAAGTCGTTGATACCATGAACAGGGAGGTCGCGGCGCAGGTCGAGCAGCTGAAGGCAGCGGGTATCGACCCGATGCTCACAATCCTGCGCGTCGGGGAGCAAGGGGACGACATCTCCTACGAGCGCGCCGCCACGAAGCGCGCCGAGAAGGTGGGCGTGGGCGTCAAGAACGTGGTGCTTCCCGAGGGGGTCTCCCAGGAGGCGCTGCTGGACGTGGTTGCAGGCCTCAATGCCGATGGCGCGGTCCATGGCGTGCTGATGCTGCGCCCCCTGCCCCAACACCTCGACGAGGGTGCGGCACGCAACGCGCTCGACCCCCGGAAGGACGTCGACGGCATCACCGACCTCTCCTTAGCGGGCGTGTTCACCGGGGCCGACGTCGGGTTCGCCCCCTGCACGGCCCAGGCCTGCATGGAGATACTCGACCACTTCGGCTTTGGGCTGGAAGGCAGGCGCGCCGTCGTTGTCGGGCGCAGCCTCGTCGTCGGGAAGCCGGCGGCGATGATGCTCCTTGGCCGCCATGCGACGGTCACGGTCGCCCACTCCCGCACGGCCGACCTTAAGAAGGCCTGCCGCGAGGCCGACGTCCTTGTCGCCTGCGTCGGGCGCGCGCGGATGCTCGGGGCGGACTACCTGGCCCCCGAGCAGGTGGTTCTCGACGTCGGCATCAACGTAGCCGAAGGGGGCTCGCTCGCAGGCGATGTCGACTTCGACGCTGCCTGCGCCATCGTGGACGCCATAACCCCGGTTCCCGACGGGGTCGGCACCGTCACCACCAGCGTCCTCGTCAAGCATGTGGTCCAAGCCGCGCAGAGGTCCCTTTCCTGACCTTCCGACCTTGTGGGGTGGACAGGGGCCTCGATCGCTCGAAGGCCTTGCGGGAGGCAATAGACGAGTACCTGGCGCACGCCTGATCTCAGGGTGATTAAAAAGTCCCGCTGACTGGCATGTCAGCGGGACTCGCACAAAAAGGAACGTCCCTTTTGTGCTCTAGTTTCCGGCGGCACGCGAGGCCTGGTATTCCTCTACCAGCTTCTTCGTCACGTCGCCGGGGGCTTCCTCATAGCCTTCGACCTCGATCGCATACGAGCCGCTTCCGCGTGAGATCGAGCGGAGGTCCTTGGTGTAGGTGACCACCTCGGCATAGGGCACCCGCACCTTGATGACGGTGTTACCCGCGTCGTTGGAGTCGGTGCCGATAATGCGGCCGCGGCGCGTGGAGATGTCGCCCATGACCGAGCCGGCATATTCCTCCCCGACGGTGATGTCCATGTTCGCCATCGGCTCAAGGAGGGTGGGGTTCGCCTTTTCGCAGGCCGCCCGAAAGCCGATGCGTGCCGCCGTGCGGAAGGCCATCTCGTTCGAGTCGACCGCGTGGTAGGAGCCGTCATAGACCGCGCATTTGACGTCGACCATCGGGTATCCGGCTAGGAAGCCTTCCCTCATGGTGTCCTGCACGCCCTTGTCGACTGCGGGGATGAAGCCGCGCGGGATCCTGCCGCCGACGATCTCGTCCAAGAACTCGTAGCCGCCGCCCGGGTTGGGCTCAAGGCGCAGCCAGCAGTCGCCGAACTGCCCGGCGCCGCCCGTCTGCTTCTTGTGGCGGCCCTGTGCTTCTGCGACCTTGCGGATGGTCTCGCGGTAGGGCACGCGCACGGGGATGAGCTTCGCCTCGACACCGCCTTGCTCCTTCATGCGGGAAAGGATGGTCTCGACCTGCGTCTCGCCCATGGCGGTAAGCAGCGTTTGGTGGGTCTCCTCGTTGCGGGTGATGCTGACCGTCGGGTCCATCTCGGAAAGCCTTGCCAGGAAGGACCCCAGCTTGTCTTCCTCGTTCTTGTTCGCCGCCTCAAGGGCAACGGGGTAGAGCGGCCGCGGCAGGGCCAGGGGCTCGACAGCCAGCGAGCCGGACTTCGAGAGCGTGTCGCCCGTGCGGGTCTCCCCCAGCTTCGGGATCGTGATGATGTCGCCCGCTTTCGCGGCCTTCACGTCGGTCACCTCTTTGCCCATCATGGTGTAGAGGTGGCCCAGGCGCTCCTTCTTGCCCGTGCGCGCGTTGATGAGCTCCATGCCCGGCTCAAGCACGCCGGAAATGATCTTGACGAAGCTGATACGCCCCACGAAGGGGTCCGAGAGGGTCTTGAACACGAAGCAGGCAGGCTCCCCGCCCTCGTCGATGGTGACCGCATCGCCGCTTTCCAGGGAGAAGTTCCCCTGCGAGCGCGGCGAGGGGAAATAGGTGGAGATATCCTCCATGAGGCCTTCGATGCCCTGCTTGATGATGGTCGAGCCGACGAACACCGGGATGAATATCTCTTGCGCGATAGCCTTGTCGAGAAGCGACTCGACCTCCTCTTGCGTCAGCTGCTCTTCCCCGTCGAGGTATTTCAGCATCAGCTCGTCGTCGGCCTCGGCAACAAGGTCGCACAGCTTGTCGCGGGCGGCCTGCGCCGCGTCGAGGTAGTCGGCCGGGATGTCCTCGATGATCTCCGTTTCGCTGTCTGCCGGATGGAGGCGGGCCTTCATGCGGATGACGTCGATAACGCCCTTGAAGTCGGCATCGACGCCGATGGGGATGGTCACGGCACCCAGGCGGGACCCGAAACGCGCATGGAGGGTTGCCATTGCCGCGTCGAAGTTCGCATGCTCGCGGTCAATGTGGTTGATGAAGACCGCGCGGCACAGGCGCATCTTCGACGCCTCGTGCCACAGCCTGGTGGTCATGACCTGCGGCCCCGCAACGGCATCGACCACGAAGAGGGCCATTTCCGCCGCCTGCATGGTCGCCAGCGTGTCGCCCACGAAGTCGGGGTGGCCCGACGTGTCGAGCAGGTTTATCTTGAAGTCCTTGTAGGGGATTGGCGCAATAGACGTCCCGATCGTGAACTTGCGCTTGATTTCTTCCGCATCGTAGTCGAGATAGGACTTCCCGTCGTGGGTCGTGCCCATGCGGGCGGTTTTCCCTGAAACGTAGAGCATCGCTTCCGCGAGGGAAGTCTTGCCGGCGCCGTCTTGCCCAACCAGTGCGATATTGCGCACATGTTCAGTAGCAGGAGCTGCCATATTGACCACCAACCTTTCACCTTGTGCGGGTTGCGTGCCCCGGCATTCGGGGCACAAGCCGCGTCGAACCTTGCTTCAACATATCTTCAAGACAAACCCCGGCTGAACACCGAAGCCGCCCTCGTGAATACCGTCAAAGGTGATTGCGATAGTTTAACGTAAAAACCCAGCGCCCACCCCGAGAAATCCTTGATTATCGAAAGAGAATGCATCCCCCGCATCACCGCCTATGTCGCCCTGCGCCGTCCCCTGCGCTGCTGCCTGCATCGCCCTGCACATCGCCTTGCGCCGTGGGTGCGAAAATATGGGGGCACACATGCACGCGTGCCCCCTCCTTCCGGGAACCTCCCTACCCTCTCCCTTGTCAGCGCGACAAAATCAGTACGGCATCAGTACGACAGAACCGCCGTTCGCGACGGGATGTTGTCGTATATCCACTTCGCATTGTTGATGTCGAGGCGCACACACCCGTGGGATGCCTGAACGCCCATCCTTCCATCCATGATGGTGCGCGTGCCCGGATAGTAAAGGACCGAATGGAACAGGTAATCGCCGTAGAACTGCGTCCAGTAGTAGCAGGAGAAGCCCGAACCGAAGACATAGCCCCTGCTGCCAACGGAAAAGAGGCCCTTGACGGTCGGAGTCGACCTCGCGCCCGGGGAGCACTTCCACATATACCTGTTCGTCCAGTTGCCCTTCGACCCGTAGTACACGCCGACCAGGCAGTTGGTCGAGTCTATTGCTATCAGCCAGTTCGTCGAACTCGACAAGTTGGCGACCCTCTTGTGCATCGCCGCATGCGTTGCGGGGATGGGCGGCTTGTCGCAAAACGCGTTGCTCGTCGAACCCGGAGCGGGGGACCCCTTGACGACGACGGCAACCTCGAAGGCTTCGAGGGCGTACCCGATTTTGTGGGTCCCGGCGCTCTCGCCGTTCTTCGCCCAGCCGAGCCAGCCCCAGTTCGCCGAATGGGCCCGGTAGTAGATATCGAAATAGCTTGCCATCTCGCCGGTCAGGCGGATGCGGACGGCCTCGACGCGCTTGTTCTGGCCCTCGGCGCCGGCAACGGCGCCATCCCTGGCCCAGCCGGTCCAGCCGATGTCCTGGACGTGGGCGCTGTACTCGACGCCGCCGGGGACGCTGCCGGCGACCGAGAGCCTGAAGGCCTCCATGCGCCGCGACTGGCCGGTCGTGCCCACGACGCGCCTGCCCGCGCCCTCGGGAAGCCAGCCCGCGCCGGCGGCCTTCGCCTGGGAGGTGCAGGTGAGCCCGAGGGAGGGGCTGGCCGTGGCGCCCGGGGCCTTGCCGCCCTTCTCGACGAGGCGCACCTGGACGGCCTCCAAGCGGCAGGACAGGCCGGCGGTGCCGGCGGACTCGCCGTTTCTCGCCCAGCCGAGCCAGCCCAGGCTCGACGAGTGGGCGCGGTAGTAGACGTCGTAGGCCCCGGCGAGCTCGCCGGTCAGGCGCACCTGCACGGCCTCGACCTGGCGGGCCCTGCCGGTGGTGCCGGCGACGGCGCCGTCGGCCCTCCAGCCCTGCCAGCCCTCGCCCTGCACATGGGCGCGGTACTCCACCGAGCCTGCGAGGTCCGTGTTGGCCACCTGGAGGCAGAGCGCCTCCATGCGCAGGGAGCGCCCCGTGGTGCCGCAGGTCTTGCCCTCGGCGGCCCAGCCCTGCCAGCCGGCGCTCTGCACGTGGGCGCGGGCGCGGAGCTCCATGGGCGGCCTCTTGAAGGCCGGCCCCGCCGCCGGGGCCGGGGCGGCGCCGCCCTTCTCGACCAGGCGCACCTCGACAGCCTCCATGCGGTAGGCGTAGCCCTCCGAGCCGGCGGGCTCGCCGTTTGCCGCCCAGCCGAGCCAGCCGAGGTTCTGGGAGTGGGCGCGGTAGTAGACGTCGTAGGCCTCGGCGAGCTCGCCGGTCAGCCGTATCCGGACGGCCTCCGTGCGCAGGGCCCTGCCGGTGGTGCCGGCCGTCCCGCCGTCGGCGGCCCAGCCCATCCAGCCCCGGTTCTGCACGTGGGCGCGGTACTCCACCGAGCCCGTGAGCCCGGTGCCCTTGAGCCTGATCTCAAGCGCCTCTATCGAGCGCGACTTGCCGGTGGTGCCGGCAGCCTTGCCGCCGGCGACCCAGCCCTGCCAGCCGGCCATGGCGACGTGGGCGCGGTACTCTATCGTGTAGGTCGCGGCGGCGGGAGTAAGGCCTGTGGCGTCGTCGCCAGCTCCCTCGTCGCCGCCGTCGCCGCCGTCGGAGGCCGCCGACTGCTCAGGTGCATCGTGCCCAGGCGTTTGCGCGGGTGCCTGCCCGGGGGCAGGGGCGTCAACGCCCGGTGTGTCGTCTTGCGCCAGGCCTTCGCCTTGGCCCTGCCCGTCAGCGCCCCCTTCGCCTGCGGCACCGGCGGCGTCGGTCGCGGCGTCGATCGCGGCCTGCCCGCTTTCGGCACCTGCTTCAGCAGCGGGCGGCCCGGACAGGTCCCCGTCCCCCCTGTCGGCCGGGTCGGCCCAGGCATTCGGAAGCGGAGTGAAGAGCGCAATGGCGAGGCAGAGCGCACATGACAAGAAAATCTTGAATTTACCCATTTGGTCCCCCCGACCCCCCTAGCCCGCTATTTTGATTTGTGGGAATAATAACATATTCGTGGGTTTTCATTAACGGCTTGTTGCCGTTCGTCGCACTATTCCCCGTTACCGGCGCCGCTTCCCTATAATCATGCCACGGGCGCTCTCCCCCGGGCGCAGGCGCGGCAGCCTCGCACGGCAGGCGCAGGCGCGGCAGCCTCGCACGGCGGGCACAAACGCGGCAGCCTCGCACGGCCTCGGCATCGGGGCAGGCAAAGCTCCCGAACACGCCCTGTGCCGACACCGCAAGCATCGGCGGGGCTACGCACACTTCCGAAACGAAAGAAAGGCTTATCCGTGGGATCTACCGCCACCAACACCCCCCAGCAAGGCACCTACTCCGTGCCGACGGCCGGTGTGCCCCCCGTGGTGAGGGTCATCGAGGGGGATGTCTACAACGGGTATATCATCGAGCCACCAAAGCCCATCGTCAAGACGAGCGGCCGCATCGGCTCTGCCGCCGCACTCGTCGCCGGCGGGGCGCTCACCTTGGTGGGCATCCCCTTGCTGGTGCTCCCCGGCCCGGGCCTCTTGACCATCGCAGGCGGCACCCTGCTCATAAAGAAAGGTCGGCAGGGCCTTCGCAGAAAGCCTTGAGCCCACTCTGAGCCCATGTCCAAGCTGAAAAAACACCCGCCGCTCTGGCTGCTCGTCTTAGCAATAGGAATCCTTCTCATCGCAGTAGGCACCGCCCAGGGCGGCTTTGCGGACACCCTGCGGAAGGCGTCGCTTATCTGCTACGAGTGCATCGGGGTCGGGTGAGCCCATGGCCCTTACCGCGCAGTTTAAGCGGCACCTTGTCCAGCTCCTGGCAGCGCTGCTCTACAACCTGAACCTCACGGGCTTCACGACCGGCACCATCTACCAAGGCAGCCTAAAAGGCGTCTGCGTCCCAGGGCTCAACTGCTACTCCTGTCCCGGGGCCGTCGGGGCCTGCCCCCTCGGGGCGCTGCAGGCAGCCCTGGTCGGCAGCGGGCAACGGCTGCCCTTCTACATCGTCGGCACGATCCTCGCCTTCGGTGCGCTTTTTGGGCGCACGGTATGCGGCTGGCTGTGCCCCTTCGGGCTCATCCAGGATGCCCTCGACAAGGCACCGCTGCCGAAGATAGGCAAAGGCGCCTGGTCGCGGGCGTTCTCCTGGGGAAAGTACCTGGTGTTGGCCGGGCTTGTCGTCGTCGCCCCGGTAGCGCTGCTCTTTGCCACCGGCGTCGGGACGCCCGCCTTTTGCGCCTGGCTCTGCCCCGCCGGGACCCTTGAGGCGGGCATTCCGCTCCTTGCCGCGAACAGCAACCTCCGGATCATGCTCGGGGCGCTCTTCAACTGGAAGGTGGCCCTCTTAGCGGCGCTCGGGGTGGCCGCACTGTTCGTCTATCGGCCCTTTTGCCGCTTCCTGTGCCCGCTGGGCGCCCTCTATTCCTTCTTCAACCGCTTCGCCCTTGTGCGCTGGCGGGTGGACGAGGGGAAGTGCAGCGGCTGCGGCACCTGCCTTACCGCCTGCAAGGCCGATGTACGGCAGGTGAGCGACCGGGAGTGCATCCAATGCGGAAACTGCGCCCCGGGCTGCGAAACGCGGGCCATAAGATTCACGCTCCATGATATGCTACAAAGTAAAGGCCGCCTGGCCCCCGGGGAAGAGGGGGCGGCGAGACGGGCGGCGGAAAAGGACGACGGTAGAAGAAAGGCACGACCATGACTGAGACCACACGCCCCCACGCCCTTCTGGGAAAGATGTTGGGCGCACTTGCCTGTGCCCTGCTTGCCGGGACGCTGCTTGCGGCCGGGCTTTCAGGATGTTTTGGGCCCCCGGCCGCCGGGGACGGCCCTGCCGACACGGCACGCGAGGATGCCGCAGGGGGAGGCCCAGCCGCAGAGGAAACCACGGGAGGCGCCGTCAAGGAGGGGGGCCTCGCCCCCGACTTCGAGTTCAGCACCGTCGACGGCACCACGGCGAAGCTCTCCGACTATCGGGGACGCGCGGTGCTCCTCAACTTCTGGGCAACCTGGTGCGGCTACTGCCTGACGGAAATGCCCGACATGCAAGAGATATCCGAGGAATACCCCGACGTTGCGATACTGGCAATCACCCGAAGTGACGACAGCGCCACGGCGAAGCGCTTCATCCAGGAGAAGGGCTACGACTTCATCTGGGGCTTCGACGAAGACAACGCGATTGCGCGCCTCTATCCGGCAAACGGCATCCCCTATTCTGTCATCATCGACACCGAAGGCCGCGTCACCGCCATCTTCGAGGGCAGCGCCCCCGAGATGTACAACTACTTCAAAGCGGCGCTCCTGGAAGCTGGCGCCTAAAGTTCGTTTTTGATGCGATAACTCGGTAAAAAATCTCTGGTGGGTTCCGCACTACAGGTTTCCGGGGGTTTCGCACTACAATTTCCAACTCACGGGACCTGTCCCCGTGAGTTCTCGTGAATCCGTGGGTTGGCCGTGTGTCAGCTGGCGAGGGCGTCGAGGTAGCTGGAGAGGGCTTGGTGCCCCCGGGAGTAGTCCTTCGGGTACTTCTCATAGCCGGTTGCAAAAAGCGCCCCTTCGGTGAACTCAGCTTCGAGGCGGAAACCGAAGCCGTCCAGGATGTCCAGGTCGCGCTTTTCGAAGCCGTCCCAGGAAAGGATGCCGTTCTCTGCGATGATCTGCGCGATGTCGTCCAAGACGCTGGCATCGACGTATTCTTCCATATACATGTCCGCGCTGCTGTAGCCCCGCGTTGTAAAAAGGCAGGTCGGCTCGGTAGCGCCTTTCCCTTCCTCCCCTTTCGCCTCTTTGCGCTCGATCCTGTACTCCCACTGTCCTTCGTTGAAGGAGCCGAAACGGTACTCGAAGTATTCCAGCGTACCCCAATCCTCCAGCTCAGACAAGGGCTCGACTTTGGGAGGCCCGCCCGGCAAGCCCGCAAAGGCATCGCAGGCCGTAAGGGAGAAGGCCAAGGCTGCTGCAAGGAGTACCGGGAAGAGCTTGGGTTTTGACTGGTTCATGGCTGTGTCCTTTCCTTTGTCGGTGAGCCGCGTCGGGGAGCTGCGCACCTGCTCAATCCGTCCACATGGCAGAACCGCTCACTTCGCCCCAGCCTGACGGCGGGTCGAAGGAGTCGTTGGACTGCACGAAGCTGCCGGAGCCGTTTGAATAGGTATGCGAATAGCTGCTGTCCAGCAGTACCGGGGCGCCGTCCGCACCCTCGAAATACTCCCGTCCGGCAATCACGTTCGTCCAGCCGTCCATCGCCTTGTGCTGTGACTCGCTCCTGTTCGCAATCGCCGAGCTGTAGTAGTCCTGGGAGCTTTGCGCCACGGCCTGCGAGCCGATCTGCTGCAAGGCCTCGGTGCGCGCCCGTATCTGGTCGATGGTGTTTTGAAGGTGGTTTGCGAATATCTCGTCGGAGACCTGCCGGACAGCGCCTGCCCACTGTTCGTTTATCAAGAGGTTCGAGAAGAACATGTCCGCATATACCCCGCACTCGTCGAACTTCCCTTCCTCGGCGACATAGTAAAACACTCCCAGCGGGGTCTGCCAGTTGACCTCCCGGTACGAGAACTGCCCGATAAGCGGCGCCGTCAGGTAAGAGGTGTACTCGGCTGCGGTGACGATGGCCAGGACCTTGGCCTTGTACGTGATGGCGTCAGCCTCGAAGCGCAGGGTCACCACGGCAGCATCCCCGCTCCAAGACACATCGACCCAGTTCTCTGAGGACGGGGGCATCTGCGCCTTGACCGCATCTGCCTGTTGCTGCATGAGCGCGACATAGGACTGCAAGGCCTGGGAGGCCTCATAGTCGAGAGGGCTCACATCGAGCACTTCCGCATATCCCAGCCCCAGGTATTCTTGGAAGAAGCTCTGGGCATGGGTCTGTGCGTCTTGGTAGTACCGTATCGGGCAGAGGTAGTCGGCAGACCACTGCCCCTCGTAAAAATCGACCTGGGGGTCAGGCTCGACGTAGCTTGCCGGCCCGACCAACCCCGCCTGCATGCTGTAGTCAGGCGCACAGATATAGAACTCCCTGGTTGCCGGGGATGCCCCGCTTTGCATAAGCCATCTGACCTGGCCGCCGGGAATCCAGCCCGCCGGGGCGACGGAACGCTCGGCCTCGCAGCCGAGTTCCGGGTCCCAGCACAGCACACGGTCGTACTGTATCGCACTGCCGCTTGCCAGCAGCTCTGTAAAATCCCCCGTGCCGGGGCCCACCTCCCCCGTGCCGCCCCGGCCTTGCAGGCCCCAGTCCTCGTCCACGTACTCGTCCCCGCTACTGCCCGCAAGCGCAAATACGCCGAGGCCGATGAGGAATACGGCGGCGACCGCGGCGGCGATGCCGGCGGCGATGCCGGCCTTCGCCCCCTTGGGGAGGGGCTTTCCCTGCTTGGGGGCAGGCTGCCTATACTGGGGCTGCAGCGGCTGCGGAGGCGGAGGCGGCTGCGGGCCCGGTGCCGGTTGCTGCATGGACGGCATCGGCTGTGTCGGCTGCGAGGGATGCAGGGGCTGCTGCTGCACCGGCAGGCGCGGCGGGCCCGACGCAGCCGATTGCATGGGCGGTTGCATGGGTTGCGTCGACTGCATGGACGGCATCGGCTGTGTCCGTGCCGGGTATGCCTGCTGCTGCCTTGTGGGCGGAGGCGGGGGGAAGACTTCAGGGCCTGGGCCGAATGCCATCCCGCAGTTCATACAAAAATTCGACGCCTGGTGTCTCGGCGCACCACAGTTCGCACAAAAACCCGTTGCCATCGCTTCCCCCTTATACCTATCGTAGTGCCTCCGGCCTCATTGTGGCACGGCTCGACCGCCGCCTTTTGCTGGCCTCTTCATATCATGGCCCGACTCTACACCACCGGGAGGAAAATGCCAGGGTTAGTTTTAGCACTGGACTACCCGTTCGGCCCCTATCAGGAAAAACACCGACAAAGAATGGAGGGGGAAGCAAGCCCGCCCCGGAAGGCGCGCCCAAGCAACACCCCACGGTAAACGCAATTGCACCGGGCAAGCCGGCCCCAAGAAGTGCTACCCGCCGCCCTTGCCCTTCTCCCGTGAGGCAACCCAGGCGCCCACCTCTGCCCGCTTCTGCACGGGGAGCTTCCTCATCAGGTTGCGCACGTGTATCCTGACCGTCTCCTCTGAGATGAAGAGCTCGGAGGCGATCTCGCCGTTGCCCGCAGACCGCATCAGGTAGCCCAGCATGTCCCTCTCACGCTTCGTGAGGCCGTAGTCCTGCGCTATGGCCTCGATGGTCGCGCCGACACCTCCCGTGCCGCCTATCTTCTCGCGGATCGCCTTCACCTGCCTGCCGACGTCCCCCGAGAGCATATGCAGCTTGCGGGAGACCTCGTAGTTCGTATAACCCTCCATCAAGAGAAGGGTGATCCTCTGCTCCTGCGGTGTGAGCCCCACCTCAAGCAGGGAGGCGTTGGCAGAGGCCTCGGTACGCGGCGCGTTCGGCACCTGGACGGCCGAGCCCTTTGCCGCGGCCTCGCCGTGGGCGCTCAAGAAGTCCTGTATCGTTGTGCGTATCTGCTCGTTGGTGAGGAACTGGATGATAAGCCAGAAGGTGAGCAGCCCGGCGATTATCACCGCGAAGGTCAAGGGCTGGCGCCAGGACTCCCCGAAGACCTGGGGGGACATGTAGGACTTCTCCGCACCGAAGAACGCGACTATCGTGAAATGCATCAAGGAGCCGAAGCAGGCGGCAACGGCGTTGTGGTTCCTCCACAACGCTGTCTGCATCCCGAGGATATGGACGAGCATGACGATGGCCGCGCCGCCGCAGTTGAATACGCTCAGCATCGCATAGTCGCCGACGATGCCGCCCGCAAAGAGGCTGACGGCACAGCCGCCGATCATCAAGACCAGCGGGAAGCCTACCGCCACATGCCAGCGCCCCCTGTCCGCCCAAAACCCCATGAGGGTGCCCATCGGCAGGCGCAACGCCACGTTCACGAAGAAGATGAGCGGCGCGTTGGGCGTCCCCCCGTTTTGCTCCAGCACGCCGGAATTCAAGAGGTGGTTCAGGAATGCCAGGGCGACAACCGCCCCTATCATGAGGAAGAAGGCGAGGCTTCCCTTTGCCGGGCGGGCCGTGCCGGCACCCTTCCCTTCCGGCTCCGGCGCCTGGAGGAAGTATATCGCCGCCGCGCCTGCAGCAAGCAGCAGGAAGGTCGCTGCCCGCAGGACGAACGCTTCCGCAAAGGGCTCAAGCAAGGTGTAGGCGACCCCGAAGGGATAGACCGTCGTGGTGTAAATGCCCGCCGAAAGCCCTATCTTCAACAAGCGGTTGCGCGTCGCGGCCCGCGGGAGGTAGAGGTTCACCGCCGCCGCGAGGAAGAAGCCGACCGCAACCCCGTAGAAGAGCGCGACCGGCGCGCTGTCGAAGAACAGGAAGGCGACGCACATCAGGGCGGCTGGCACGGGGGCATGGCGCCGCACGCGGTCACAGCCCTTTCGGCTCGCCATGAAGGCGATGCAGTAGACGGCCAGCCCTGCCACGATGCCCATCAGGACAAAGCCCCTCGCAGCAGAGTACCTGCCGTCGGTGAAGTGCGCGGCCTCTGCCGCGATGCTGACCCAGGCCATGGAAAGACAGAGGGTGAGGAAGGGGTGGTCGAATCTCCCGGAGGTCTTCACAAGGCCCTCCCTTCAACCCCGGGGCGGGGCGGCGGGGCATGGCGCGGGTGCATGGCGGGGCTTCCCCTCGTCAGCCCTTGAGGCACGAGATGATGCGCTGCGTTGCCGCCTGCGTCTGCGCCTTTGCGCGCTCGATGTCGATGGTCGGCCAGGTGCCGTCGCGGTATACGGTCGTGCCGTCCACCATCGTGAGGCAGACATCTGCGCCGTGTCCCGCGAAGGCCAGGTTGTAGACCGGGTTCGTCGAGGGCGTCCATGAGGGGCCCGCCATGTCGAGCACGCACAGGTCGGCCTTTGCGCCGACGCCGATATAGCCGCAGTCCTCCCTGCCCTGGGAAAGCGCCCCGGCCCGGGTGGCCGCGAAGAGCCCTTGTTCGGGGGTAAGGAGCGTCGGGTCGAGCCCGGCGCCTTTGTACACCAAGCACATGAGGTAGAGGTCCTGGACCATGTCGTGGTTGTTGTTGGAGGCCATGCCGTCGGTGCCGAGCGCGACGCACACGCCCCGCTCAAGCATGGCCGGCACCGGCGCGAATCCGCTGCCCAGCTTCATGTTGGAGGCGGGGTTGCAGGCAACGAACACGCCTTTCTCGGCAAGTATCTCGATGTCGGCCGGCTCGACCCACACGCAATGGGCGGCAACGGTCGGGCTGTCGAAGACGCCGAGGCTGTCGAAGTAGCGTACCGGCGTCAAACCGCCGTGGCGCTCCTTGCACTGCTCGTGCTCAAGCCGCGTCTCCGAAGCGTGCAGGTGGATACGCAGCCCCGCCTCCTGCGCGGCACGGGCAAGGCCCTCCACCACCAGCGCGTTCGAGGTGTATTCCGCATGGATGTTGAAGTCTATCCTGATGCGTCCGTTCTCGGCCCCGTGGAACTCCGCGGCCAGCTCCCGGTTGAGGCCGGCGGCGGGATAGTCGCTGTAAGGCTTCTCCTCGAAGGCTATCAGCCCCTCGCAGCAGTTGATCTTCATGCCGTTTTCCGCGACGGCACGAATACGCTCGTGCGAGTGGTTGTACATATCCGACATGCTCACCACGCCGTAGCGGGCCATCTCCGCGCAGGCAAGCTGCATGGCCCAGTAGGTCTCTTCGGGTTTTATGTGGGCCTCAAAGGGGAACACCCGGTCGTTGAGCCACGACTGCAGGGACAGGCTTTCGGCCCAGCCGCGCAAAAGCGTCATCGGCGCATGGGAGTGGGCGTTGTAGAAGCCCGGCACGAGCAGCTTGCCGGTGCCGTCGTAGGCCTCCCCGAAGCGGGCGGCCTCTTCGGGAGACGGCTCTTCGGGGGAAAGGTAGGCTATCCTGTCGCCGGCCACCCCCACCCACAGGTGCTCTTCAAATGCCAGGTCCTCGTTGATGATGGCGATATCGCTCAGCAGCATGGCCGCTCCTTTGCCGTGTTCTCGCTCGGGTGTCGGGCGCGCCACAGGTGTCCCGACGCGCCCTTTCATTCTACCCGTCCTTGCCCGCTTCTTCAAACACACCCGACAAAAAGGAATGGCGGCGACCCTGTTTTTGGTGCATAATGGTTTCATGGGGCTCTGCCTATAAAAGAGCGGGGCCGGGCTGAGATGATGGTGGAAGAAGCAGCCTGCACGGATCCCGTTTCACAGAGCCTTGCATTTGTACCCAGGCATTTGAAACGTAAAAAGGAGGATTTCCCCATGAAGCACAGTGACAAGAAACTGACCAGGACAAACGGCGCACCGGTCCCAGACCACCAGGATGTCGCCACAGCAGGGCCCCGCGGGCCGATGGTCCTGCAAGACGTATGGTTCCTTGAGAAGATGGCGCACTTCGACCGGGAGGTCATCCCCGAGCGCCGGATGCACGCCAAGGGCAGCGGGGCCTTCGGGAAGTTCACTACGACGCACGACGTGACCCAATACACCAAGGCGAAGCTGTTTTCCGAGATTGGGAAGGAGACCGAGGTCTTCGTCCGCTTCTCGACCGTGGCAGGAGAGCGCGGCGCGGCAGACGCAGAGCGGGACATCCGGGGCTTTGCCATCAAGTTCTACACCGAGGAGGGCAACTGGGACCTCGTCGGGAACAACACGCCGGTGTTCTTCATCCGCGACCCCATCCACTTCTCCGACCTGAACCATGCCGTCAAGCGCGACCCCAAGACCAACATGCGCTCTGCCCAGAACAACTGGGACTACTGGACCATGCTCCCCGAATCGCTCCACCAGATAACCATCGTCATGTCCGACCGCGGCATCCCGGACGGGTACCGGCACATGCACGGCTTCGGAAGCCATACCTACAGCCTGTTCAACGACAAGAACGAGCGGGTCTGGGTCAAGTTCACCTTCAGGACCCAGCAAGGCATCGAGAACCTCAGCGATGAGGAGGCCGAGGCACTGGTCGCGAAGGACCGCGAAAGCTCGCAAAACGACCTGTTCGGCGCGATAGAAAACGGCGACTTCCCCCGCTGGACCCTGTACTTCCAGATCATGACCGAAGAGCAGGCCAGAAACCACCGCGACAGCCCCTTCGACATCACCAAGGTGTGGAGCCACGAGGAATACCCGCTTATCGAGGTCGGCGAGCTGGAGCTCAACCGCAACCCGGAGAACTACTTCGCCGATGTGGAGCAGGCCGCCTTCAACCCCGCAAGCATCGTGCCGGGCGTGGGGCACTCCCCCGACAAGCTCTTGCAGGGCCGGCTGTTCTCCTACGGCGACGCCCAGCGCTACCGCCTCGGGGTCAACCACAGCCTCATCCCGGTCAACACGCCCAAGGTCCCCGTCCATGCCTACCACCGCGACGGCCTGATGCGCGTCGACGGGAACTACGGCGCGACCAAGGGATACCACCCCAACAGCTTCGGCGAATGGGAGGCGCAGCCCGAGTTCAAGGAGCCGCCCCTGGCGATGGAGGGCGCTGTCGGCCACTACAGCCAGTACGACGATGACGACTGCTTCTACCAGCCCGGCGACCTGTTCCGGCTTTTAGAGGAAGACAAGCGCGTGCTGCTCATAAAGAACACCGCCGCGAATATCGCCCCGGTCACCGACAACGTCAAGTACCGCCATGCCGCCCACTGCTACCTTGCCGACAAGGAGTACGGGACGCGGATAGCAGAGGCGCTGGGCCTGGGCCTTGACAAAGTGGTCAAGCTGTCCGAGATGGACCGCGAGGAAAGGCTGCACGCAACCAGCGAGGCCGCCTGGAAGTAAGCTAAGACTAAGGCGGGGCTTGCAGGTTTCGCAGCCCCGCGAAAAACACGAGGAAGAGACGAGGAAGGCCATCATGACGGAAGAAAAAGCCGAAGAGACAGCAGGGACGACAGAGGCGACAGCAGACGAGGCATGCGCACATGAGTGCTCCGGGTGCAGCGTCTCGGACTGCGGGGACCGCACGAGCCCGGCAGACCGCATACTCAAGCCGAACAGCCGCTCGCAGATAACCCACGTCGTCGGCGTGGTGTCCGGCAAGGGCGGCGTCGGCAAGTCGCTCGTGACCAGCCTTCTTGCAACCTCGATGAACAGGCGGGGCCACCGCGTCGGCATCCTCGATGCCGACGTGACGGGCCCCTCGATCCCCAAGGCCTTCGGGATCGAGAAGATATCCGGCATCGACGAGTCCGGCATCGACCCGTCCATCACCTCAAGCGGCATCAAGGTCATCTCGACCAACCTGCTCCTGCCCACGGGCGACACGCCCGTCGCCTGGCGCGGCCCAGTCATCTCCGGGGTCATCCGCCAGTTCTTCAACGAGGTGAACTGGGGCGAGGTGGACTACCTCTTCGTCGACATGCCCCCCGGGACCTCCGACGTCCTCCTTACGGTCTTCCAGACACTTCCCATCGACGGGATCGTCACGGTCTCCGCGCCGCAGGAGCTCGTCGCAATGATCGTCGGCAAGGCGGTGAACCTCGCGAAGGACCTGGAGGTCGAGGTGCTCGGCCTCGTGGAGAACATGGCCTATTTCGTGTGCGACGAGTGCGACAAGAAGCACTCCGTGTTCGGTGAGCCGCAGGGGGCCGAAGTGGCGAAGCGCTACGGCATCCCCGCCTATGCGACCCTGCCCCTGGACCCGGAGTTCGCCCGCATGTGCGACGCCGGCAAAGCCGACGACTACGACATCGGCACGGCCCTCGATGCAATCATCGAACAGATAGAAAAGATTGGCTGAGAGTCGGGAATCGGGCGCGACCGGAAGCGCTCGGCTTCTGGAAGGTGGCTGAAAGCGAAGGCGGTAGGCTGCTAAAAGGCTGCTAGAAGCGGTAGGCGCGCGTGAACTGCGGGCTTGAGCCCCAGCAGATGCCGTACTGCTCGTTCGCGGCGTGGAGGTAGGACGTCCCGCCCGGGGCCGCACAGATGCCCACGTGCTCCGGCTGCCACAGCACGTCGCCGGGCTGGGCCTCGGAGACCGGGAACCAGCCGCCGCCGTAGCCATAGGTCGTGCGGGGCGGGATGGTCCGGCCGGTGCGCATGCAGCAATACCAGACCAGGCCGGAGCAGTCGAAGCCGATAGAGGGGTCGGAGCCTCCCCACACATAGGGAAGCCCCAGGTACTTCGTGGCCTCGCTGAGGATGTCGCCCGCCGGCGGGCCGAAGTCGGTCGCGGTGTTCGGGGCGCGGCCGCCGCCGTCGGCGCCGGACCCCCGCCCTCCTTGGCGGAGTATCTCCGCAGCGGCAGCGGCAGCGGCAGCTGCTTCCTGCTCTTGGAGGATCAGTTCGAGGACTTCGGCATCAAGGGTGTCGAGAAGGCCCTGGTAGTGCTCCGCAGCGGCCTCGGTCTCCTCCTTGGCCACGCGGGCCTCTTCCATCTTTTCAGCAGCAAGCTTCTCCTGCCGCGCATATTCGTTCTTTACCTCTTCCAGTTCCTCGCGGAGCACCTTCGCCTCCGCGACCATCGCCGCATCGTCGTCGTTCATCTTGTTCAGGATGTCCCAGTTCATGACGAATTCCTCGAAGCTCGTCGCAGCGAGGATGATGTCGAAAAACGTGGAGCTGCCGTTGCGGTACATGCTCCGGACGCGCGTGCCGAGCCTGTTTTGGAGGCTGGCGATCTTCGCGCTTGTCACGTTTATCCCTGCCTGGGCCTGCCCCATGGCCTCTACCGCTTCATCATGGGCGTCGAGCGCCGCACCGTAGAGGTTCGACTTTTCTACGAGTTCGGCCTTAAGCGTTTCGACCTGGGTGCGAACCTGGTCGGCCTCGGCCTGCTTCTCGGCCGCAGTCGGGACAGCAAAAGCATCAAGAGGGCGCGCCCACGGGGAAAGCGACGCAAGGCCAAACACGGCGGCTCCGCCGATGAAGGCCCTTCTGCTGATCTGAACGTTACCCTCCCGCATAAATGGGGTCCCCTTTGGTGACTCAAGATGCTGTGTTGTAATAGGATACCAGAACCCTTCACTTATGGGTAGGGCTGAATAACACGACATAGGATGCCCATATCATGCGGGTATCCCCTTCGTCCCTCTCTGAAACGCGCCTCAAGGCGCCAACGCTAAAAACGCAATGCGCAATGAAACTGAGACCAGGTTGCGTAGCGGACCACGTCGCCCGTTTGAGGGGCGTGGATGTACTCCCCGCCTCCGCTCCTTGTGCATATCCCGACATGCCCGCCGTTGTAGAGCACGTCGCCGGGCTGCGCCTCGCTCATGGGGAGGACGGCCCGAGCGGCGGCGTGTTGGGACCAGGTCGTGCGGGTGATCCAGATTCCTATCTGGTTGTAGCACCACGAGGTAAGCCCCGAGCAGTCAAAGCTGTTCGGCCCGGAGGCACCCCATACATAGGGGCAGCCGAGCCGGCTGATGGCATAGTCGACCACCGACCCTTGGGCAGGTATGTTCGTGCTCGGCTTGGAGTTGCCGCCGGAGTTGCCCCCGCCGCCCCCGCCGCCTGAGTTGCCGCCGGAGTTGCCCCCGCCGCCGGAGTTGCCGGAATTGCCGGAATTGCCGGAGTTGCCGGAGCTGTTGTTGTTCGCGGCAGCGGCCCGCCTCTGGCGTTCCCGCTCCCGTTCCTGTTCTGCCTCGAATTCCGCACGCTGACGTGCCGCCTCGGCCTCGGCGGCAGCCTTCTGCTCCGCCTCAAGCAGCTCGCGGGCTTCTTTGTCCAGGCTCGCAAGCAGGGCCTCTAGCTCGATGACGGTCGCCTCGGCCTGTTCCCGGATGGCTTTTGCCTCGGCGGTCTTCTCGGCGGCTATCTGCTCCTGCCGGGCGTGTTCGGCCTTCTCTTCTTCGATCTGGGTACGGAGATCCTTGGCCTCCAAGACCATCTCCGCATCGCTTTGGTTCATGTGGTTCAAAACGCTCCAGTTGGTAGCGAACTCCTCGAAGGTCCGTGCAGCAAGGAGTATCTCGATGAAGGATATCCCGCCGCTCCGGTACATGCTGCGTGCACGCGTGCCGAGCTTCGACTGGACGGCCATTATCCTCTCGTTCGTCTCGTTGATACGCACCTGGGCGGCGTCCTTTGCCTTTTGGGCCTGGTCGAACTCGTCGAGGGCGGTATGGTAGTCGTCGGAGGCCTGCTGGAGCTCGCGCTGCATCGCTGTCACCTGGTTGCGGACAGCATCGGCCTCGGCCTGCTTCTCAGCGGCCGTCGGAGTGGCGTACGCAATAGCGGGATTCGCGAGATAGGCAGCGCCGACTGCCGCAGCGCCTCCAAGAAACGCCCTCCTGCTGATTCTGCGTGTATGCTCTCTCATCGAAAACCTCCTTGATTGAGCACTTGGTCTGGTGCAGGTTCATCTACGTTCATGTACAAGTGCCCCTGATGATAACAAATAAAATCCCCAAAACACCCCTTCTCCTGAACGACTCCACAAAGCAAGGGGAAGTTCTCCAAAAACACCGCAGGCAGTTGCCGGGGCAAAACAGCCTGAAAAGGAGGCGTTGTACCCCCGATGCGCCCTATATGGTGCGGTATGCCTCCACAAGACGCCGTATGTTGTTCACATCGGCAATCATGCACAGCAGGCACAGGATAAGGAGCGCGCCCATCAGCAGTGCCGCCCGGAGGGCAAGCAGGGACATCAGGGGCACCAGCACGAGGACGATGGGGATGAGGAAGGGGGCGAGGCAGCCCCTCATGCGCTTGTACAGCCCATAGGCGGCAGAGACGAACACGTAGAAGAACAGGCCCAGGGGGAAGGACCCCGTCAAAGTGAGCACCGCGACCCCCGCCACCTTCACCGCGCACACCAGCAGCTCCCGGTTGAGGTCCTTCTTTGCGTCGGCCTGCCGTTCCTCGCGGCTCTTCTGCGGAACCGTCTGTGCCGCGAACGGGCCGAAGGGGTTGAATGGGTCGAAGGGGTTGAAGGGCTGCCCCGCGTCCCCGCGCACCTCGTCCCCCACCGACCACACCCAGGTGAACTGGCCGTCGCCGAAAGGCCATCCGTCGAAGGGGTCGCCCGCAGGGGGGCGGCCGGTGCCGGAACCGGGCGAGGCCGTCCCCTGCCCCGGGTGACCAGGGCGGCCCGAGGGGCCCGCAGAAGGCCGGTAGGGATTCGCGTAGGGGTTGGCGTAGGGGTTTGCATAGGGGCCGCGCCGGACGTATTCGGGCTCCCACTTGCGGGAAAGCAGCACGTCGCGCGCCTCGTTGATGAGCTTCGTCTTTTCCTCGGCCTTCAGGTACTCGCCGGAGTCCTGTGCGAACTTGTCAGGGTGGTGCTCGACCACCTTCTTGCGATGGGCGGCCTTGACTTGGTCGTCGCTCGCCCCGCTGGGCAGATCCAGTATGTGCAGCGCCTCGGATTTCTTCATGTACCCACTATACAAAGGGTCCCTCTCCCCCACCAGGAAAAAGACCCTTTGTTGACATTCAGTAAGAAACCTCCACGATCAACGGTGGAGGCGGCGCTATCAGTGGCGGAAGTGGCGGTGCCCCGTGAACACCATGGCGACACCCTGCTCGTCGGCTGCCGCGATGACCTCGTCATCCCGCATCGATCCGCCGGGCTGGATGACGGCCGTCACGCCAGCTGCGGCAAGCAGGTCGAAGGCGTCGCGGAAGGGGAAGAAGGCGTCGCTTGCGGCAACGGCGCCCCGTGCCGCCTCGCCCGCCTGCTCCACGGCGATCTTCGCCGAGTTCACCCGGTTCGGCTGCCCCCCGCCGATGCCGACGCTGAGCCCACCCTGGGCGATTACGATGGCATTGCTCTTGACCGACTTGCAAACCTTCCACGCAAAAACAAGCTCGGCCATCTCTTCTGAGGTGGGCTGGCGCTTCGTCGGCACCTCGAAGGCCGCGCTGTCCTCGGCAGCCGCATCGGAGTCCATGCACAGCACGCCCCCCTCGACCGAGCGGTATTCCACTTCCCCGCCGGGCGCGTTGATGCCGCCAGTACGCAGGATGCGGGCGTTGGGCTTTTCCCCGTAGAGCCCTAAGGCCTCGGGCGTGAAGTCGGGCGCGATGATGGCCTCGACGAACTGCTTGTTGCGGAATATCGCCTCCACGACATCGACGCCGACACTGCGGTTGAAGGCCATGACGCCGCCGAAGGCAGAGACCGGATCGCACTCGTGGGCCTGCATGTAGGCCTCGGCCACGCCGTCGGCGACGCAGACGCCGCAAGGAGTGAGGTGCTTGACGATAACGCAGGCCGGGGCATCGAACTCACGGACGGCCGTCCACGCGGCATCGAGGTCGAGGTAGTTGTTGTAGGAGAGTTCCTTGCCCTGCATCTGTTCGGCATTTGCCAGGCTGAAGTCGGCCAGGCGGTAGTCGTCGCGGCGGTAGAAGGCCGCCTTTTGGTGGGGGTTCTCCCCGTAGCGGAGGCCTTGCACCTTTGCAAGCCCCAGGGCTATCCGGTCGGGAAAGGCCGGGGGCGCCGTGCTGCTGCCCCCCTGCCCGGCCGCAGTCTTGCCTGCGGCAGGCTCGACCGCAGCAGTCCCGGCCGCAAGCTCTGCCTCAAGCCAGCGGGCAATCGAGCCGTCGTAGGCGTTCGTGGTCTGGAAGATCTTGAGCGCGAGCGCCTTGCGCGTGGCAAGCCGTGTCGCACCGCCATGGGCGCGCATCTCTTCAAGGATGGCGCCATAGCTTGCCGGGTCGGTGACCACGGCGACGCTCTCGAAGTTCTTTGCTGCCGAACGCAGCATGGAGGGCCCCCCGATATCGATGTTCTCGATACAGGTGGCGAAGTCGGCGCCCGCATCGACCGTCTTTTCAAAGGCATAGAGGTTCACGACGACCATGTCGATCAGGGCTATCCCCTGCTCTGCCGCCTGTGCGACATGGCCGGCATCGGACCTTCGGGCGAGCAGGCCGCCGTGCACGCGCGGATGGAGCGTCTTAACCCGCCCGTCCATCATTTCGGGGAACCCCGTCACGGCCTCGATGGGCGTGACCTCGACGCCTTGTTCTTGGAGGGCGCGCGCCGTCCCCCCGGTCGAGATGATCTCGGCACCGAACTCCTTGCTGAGGGCCGAGGCAAATTCGGCGACCCCCGTCTTGTCGGTGACCGATATAAGCACCCGCTTGACTGCCGGGTCGACCGGGCTGGCCGCCTCAACCATCTGAACTCCTTCGACCATCTGGACTCCTTCCCAAAACACGCACCTTACGATCCTCGTCAATAACAATCCTGCCCGCAGCAAGCAGGCTCAAAACCTCGGGGTACAGCTCATGCTCGGCGGCATGGATGCGCTCGGTAAGGGCCTCAAGCGTGTCGTCTTCCTCGACCATGACCGCCCGCTGCGCTATGATGGGGCCCTTGTCGTACGCCTCGTTTGCGAAATGGACCGTGACCCCCGTCACCTTCACCCCGGCGTTGAAGGCATCCTCGATGCCGTGCGCGCCTTGAAAAGAGGGGAGCAGGGCGGGATGGAGGTTGAGCACCCGGTCGGGGAATGCCCGGAGCACTTCCACGGTCACCTTGCGCATGTACCCGGCCATGACGATGTAGTCCGCGCCTGCGCGGGCGAACTCGGACGCTATCAGCTCGTTTGCTTTTGCGGGGTCGCGGTAGAGCTCCTTCGTGAGCGAGCAGGTGGGGATGCCCGCCTCCCGCGCCCGCATGAGGCCGTATGCGTCGGGGCGCGACGAGATAACGACGGCTATCTCGGCATCGAGGCTCCCCGCGCCGATCGCGTCGATGATCGCCTGGAGGTTCGAGCCGCCTCCGCTGATAAGCACGCCGATCCTCAAGCCCTCTTCCATCATCCCTGCGCCTCCATCGGATCCGTCAGTCCACGTCGTCGTCGTCTGACCCAAAGGAGTACAGCCCGCCTTCGTTGACATAGGTCACCTCGCCGCCCCCGGCGACAACCCTGCCTACGCGAAACACCGTCTCGTCCGCCTCCATGAGCAGGGACTCGACCCCGTCGATGCTCAAGGGGTCGACCACCAGCACCATCCCGAGCCCCATGTTGAAGGTCTTCAGGGCCTCTCCCTCGCTGAGGTGCGCCGCATCGCAGACGAAGCGGGCGACCGGAGGCACCGGCCAACTCCCTAACACGAGCTGGGCATCGAGCGTGTCCGGCAGCACACGGTTCAGGTTCTCCGTGATGCCGCCCCCGGTGATATGGGCCAGCGCGTGGATTGCGCGGGGGCGCTTGCGTATGATGCCCCGGACAGCCTTCACGTAGATGCGCGTCGGCGTGAGCAGGGCGTCCTCAAGGCTCGCCCCTCCGAGCTCGGGGCGCTTGAGGCGCAGCTCGTAGCGGGTCTTCCCCTCAACGCAGGCCTTCCGCGCAAGGGAGTAGCCGTTCGAGTGAAGCCCGTTCGAGGCGATGCCCAGCAAGATGTCGCCGGGGCGCACCTTTGCGGGGTCGAACATGAGCGGGCGGTCCACCAGGCCGACGCAAAAACCCGACAGGTCGTAGTCGTTTGGCTCCATGGCGCCCGGGTGCTCGGCCATCTCGCCGCCGATGAGCGCGCACCCCGCCTGCCTGCAGCCCTCGGCTATGCCCGAGACAAGCTCGGCCACCGCCTCCGCCTTGAGCTTGCCGACCGCGATATAGTCGAGGAAGAACAGGGGCTCGGCGCCCGTCGCCAGGATGTCGTTGGCGCACATGGCCACAAGGTCGATGCCGACCGTGTCGTGCTTGCCCACCAGCTGGGCGAACTTGAGCTTCGTCCCCACCCCGTCGGTCCCCGAGACAAGGAGGGGGTCGGCCATGCCCTGCGCGGCGGCAATCGAGAACAGGCCGCCGAAGCCGCCGATGTCCCCCACCACCTCTTCGCGGTAGGTGCCCCGCACCATGTCCTTGATAGCCTCGACCGCCCGCGCCCCCTCGGCCGTATCAACGCCCGCCTGGGCATAGGTCGTAGCCTCTTCCGTCACCCAGCTGGGCATGGTCGGTGCATCGAGCCTGTCGGTCGCGCTCACGGTTATTCGTCTGGTCATAGCTACTCCTGAGACAAAAGGCTTTTCTTCTTCATGGACTCCGATATCTCTATGGGGTACTCTCCTGAAAAACACGCCTCGCACAATCCCCGGTGGTTGGAATGAACCGAATTGCGCAGGCCTTCGAGCGATATGAAGGCAAGCGAGTCGGCCCCGATGAAGTCGCGGATGCCCTCGACCGACATCTTGGCCGCGATCAGCTGTTCTTGGACGTCGGTGTCGATTCCGTAATAGCAGGGCCAGAGCACTTCGGGCGAGACGATGAGCATGTGCACTTCCTTGGCGCCGGCGGCACGCAGCATTGCCACCAGCTGCTTCGAGGTGTTGCCGCGCACGATGCTGTCGTCGATCACCGCGAGGCGCTTGCCTTCGATGACCGACGGCAGGGGGTTGAGCTTGAGGCGGATGCCCAGCTGGCGCATCTCCTGCGTCGGCTGGATGAAGGTGCGCCCGACGTAGCGGTTCTTCACGATGCCGTCAGCATAGGGAAGGCCGCTCTCGATGGCATAGCCGATGGCTGCCGGCACGCCGCTGTCGGGGACCCCGAGCACGAGGTCGGCGTCGACCGGGGCCTCCTGGGCGAGGACGCGCCCCATCTCGCGGCGGGCCTGGTAGACGCTCTGCCCGTCGATGACCGAGTCGGGGCGGGCGAAGTACACGTACTCGAAGATGCAGGCGGCGTTTCCCTGCTGGGGGATGCCCTGCTCGGCGTGCATGCCCTCTTCGTTGAAGCGGACGATCTCGCCCGGCTCGACGTCGCGGACGTATTCGGCACCGACGATGTCAAGGCCGCAGGTCTCGCTCGACACGACCCAGCCGCGCCCGTCGGGCAGCTCGCCGATGCACAGCGGGCGTATGCCGTAGGGGTCGCGGAAGGCGTAGAGCGCGTCCGGGCTGGCAAGCACCATCGCATAGGCCCCCTCGACCTCTTCCATCATCTGCCGGATGCCGTCGCGCAGGTGGTGCGTCTCCCGCGTGGCGAGCCCGATGGTCTTCGCGGCGACCTCGCTGTCGGCGGAGGACCTGAACTGCAGGCCCCTGTCCACCAGGCGTGCCCGCACCGCGTTGGTGTTCATGAGCGCACCGTTGTGGGCAAGGGCTATAAGGGTCTCGTCTATCGCCGATATATGGGGCTGCGCCGCCTCCCACGAAGAGGCCGCGCCGCTCGTCGAGTAGCGCGTGTGCCCCACGGCGACATAGCCGTCCAGGGCCGCAAGGCTCGCCTCGTTGAACACCTGCGTCACCAGGCCGAGGTCCTTGGCGACCAGGATGGTCTCCCCGTCCCCGACGGCGATGCCGGCGCTTTCCTGTCCCCGGTGCTGGAGCGCCTGCAACCCGAAGCAGGTCATGCGGGCGACCTCTTCGTCCCGCGCGAAGACCCCGAAGACGGCACAGGCCTCCTCGGGGCGGTCGGGGCGCTCTTCTGGCATGGCAGCGTTCATTGAAGCTCCTTCGTTGCGTCGTCGATGGCTGCAAGGTCGCCCTCGGCGAGCCCACCCAGCCCGGGGTTCGACGAGCCGGGGAAGGCCGAGGGCGCAGCGGTCTCCACAACTGAGGCGAACAGCACCGCCCGGCCGTCATAGATGGTGAAGTCGCAGGTGACAAGCGCGAAGCATTTGGTGATGTCCTCTGCGGCGATGGCGTCGGGGCCGACCCTCACCACGCTTCTGTTTATCTTGTCCTGGAAGTAGCGCGCCATGTCCTCGGGGTCGGAAAACCTCGGTTGGGCTATGGGGTCGCTGCCGTTGGCGATGACGAGGGAGAAGGTGGTAAGCCGGTAGTTGGCGGTGGGCGTGAAGACATAGACGGTGCGGTGGGCGTCGAACTGCGCCTGGTCCATGAAGCCGTCGATGCAGGCGAACATGGAGCCGTCCTGCATGTGGTGCCCGTAGACGATGTTGTTCGGGTCGGAGAAGTCGGGGCTGTTCTCTGCGGCCAGGAAGATGGACCCCAGCCTCACGACACGGCCCTGCCCGCCCAAGAAGTCGACGGTGAGGTACTTGTAGTTGTCGCGCCCCTGCACGATGGGGTAGTTGACGACCGTGCCGGGAATGTATATCCACCCGACGGTGTCGGGGTTCTTCTCCCGCAGGGTGTTCCAGTCGACCACAACGTCCGCAAGCGGCTGCCCGGACAGGGTGGCGCCGATGCTGGTGTCGTCCACATCCGCAGGCGGCACAAAACCCCACGAGGCTATGTCCCGATACATGACCTGGCCCTTCAGGTAGTCATACCCGATGACGCCCAAGGCGCTCAAGGAGCACAGGAAGACGGCGAGCGAAAGCCAGAAGACAATCCGCCACAGGATGCTCTTCTTCCTGCCGCCCTTCTTGGCGCGGGGCGGTGCCAGGTTGGGCGGGTAGGGCGCGGGATAGTGTTGAGCGTCAGCCATCAAGACCTTTCGGTTCGTCTTTCACCGGCAGGCGCGTGCCTGCGTCGAGGGGCCTGCGTCGATTGCCTGCGCGCGGCATCCCCCGGTAAGACCATCATAAGCAAAACGTCCCCGAAAGGGGACGCGATAGGCATATCTGTACGTAATTTTCACGGCCAGGCAGTGAGGTCGGTACCGTACCCCCTTATTTCTTCTTCACCTCGCCGAAAAAGCCCTTGACGATAAAGGCGATGACGGCTGCGACGATGACCCCGGCAAGCACCCAGACGACCTCGACCGGAATAGTAAGCCCAAAAATTGTTTCCATTCTGCTTCCCCTCTACTTCAACAGGTAAGTAACTTCATAGTAGTCTCATTATAGGGTATTCGCTGCGCGTATCAACCACTAAACAGAGTATCGCTGTCCCACTTTTCCCGCAAGCGGTTTCCCCGGGTTCCGTACAGCGGGCACCGAAACTCCTCCTTTTGTGCTAAAATGATGGAAATAAAAACGGGGGGCGGAAAAGGTCGGAAACAATCTGATTAGAGGTCCACATGGTAACAAGGTTTGCACGACTCAATAAGCTCGGTAAGCTGCTTCTCGGCCTGGCGCTGTGCTTTTCGCTCGTGCCCTTGACGGGTGCGGCCGCCTGGGCCGATGAGGGTGCCGGCGGCAGCTCGGCCTTCGGGCACGGGGCACAAGGCGGCGCCGAGGACCTCGGCCCCGTCGACGGCGATGAGGGAACGGGGGCGCACGACGGGCAGGGCGGCGCGGACGGCCCTGTTGCCGACGGCGACCCTGCCGCAGGCGAGGAAGCCGACGCTTCCGAAGACGGCACCGGGCAGGAAGGCAAGGACCTCCCTGCCGCAGACACAGAAAACGATGAGGACGCAAACGAAGACGAGGAAGAGGACGCAGAGGCACCTTCGGAGCTCGACCTTGCCTCGGCGGCCTATACGGTCGACTGCCGCGCCCATGTGGCCATGGTCGGCTGGCAGGGCTGGACGAAAGAAGGCAAGACTGCCGGTTCCACGGGCAAGGCGCGCTCGATAGAGGCCTTGAACCTGAAGGTTTCCGGCTCGGGCGCCTCTTCGGGGGTGGGGCACTCCCTCATCCAGTGGAGCATTGACCCCCGGGACTGGCAGGTCAGGGACGCGAACGCTGTCTACAACAACGTGATGGGCGCTGCCAAGCCAGGAGCGATCGTGGTGCTTCACGACATTCACCCCACAACGGTAACCGCAATGGAGCGGGTCATCCCGGATCTGATTGCACGAGGCTACCAGATAGTGACCGTGTCCGAGCTGCTGCATTACTCGAAGGTCCCCCTGGTCCCCGGGCGGGTATACAACTCCGGGAAATGAGGTTTTGCCATGTTGGGTTTTATGAGAAAGTCTTTGGGTGTCGGGCATCTTGGGTTTAGGGTGCCGGCCTTGTGCGGCGTGCTGTCGGCCGTCCTCCTGCTTGTTGCCTTGCTCGTCGGGGGCTGCGTCCCCTCTTCCCCGGAAGGGCCCTCGCTGCCTCCTGAGAGCACCCGGGGCCTCCCGGTCAGCGACCGCTTGGCTGCCGAGGCCCCCTCCATCCCCTCGAAGCTCGCCGGTGCCGTCGAGACGGTTGACGGGGACGGCATCGTCCGGGGAACCACGCCCGAGGGCATCAACTACACCGTCCGTGGGCGCGGAACGTTCGGGGCAAGCGGCGACAAGGTCTCGCTTTGTGCGATCGGCGACCAGCTTGCGACCAGCATGTCCCTTCCAATAGCCGACCGCTATTCGGGGGCTGCGGGCGACGGGCTGTATGACTTTGTGCCTTTCTACCGGGAGATTGCCCCCGTCATCCAAAGCCACGACCTGCGCTATATCAACCAGGAAACCGTCATGGCGGGCAGTGAGCCTGGGTATTCGGGCTTCCCGGTTTTCAATTCGCCCGACAATATGGCCGCAACGATAGCGGAGATCGACTTCAACCTGGTCAACTTCGCCACCAACCACACCTACGACATGGGCCTGTCGGGTATCGAGCGCAGCCACGAGGTGTGGGGCCGCTACCCGAAGCTGCTTGTGGCAGGTAGCTACCTCACCCCCGAGAACCGCGAGACCGTGCACATGATTGAGCGCAACGGCATCAGCTTCGCCTTCCTGGCCTATACCTATGGCGACAACCACTATGGCTTCGGGACGGAGAGCATGCCCAATGCCTATTACTCCTGCCAGTTCGACTACGGCCTGATGGAAAGCGACATCGTGCGGGCCAAGAAGGTTGCCGACGTCGTCATCGTGTCGATGCACTGGGGGGACGAGTACGTCAGCGAGCCGAACGCGCAGCAGTACGAGTACGCGCGCTACCTCGCCGACCTCGGCATCGACCTTGTGATAGGGACGCATGCCCACATCATGCAGCCGGTCAAATACATCACCGGCGAGGGCGGCAACACGATACCGGTCGTTTTCGGGCTTTCCGACATCGTGAGCGGCTGGACCATCACTGACACGATATTAAGCGGCATCTTCACCTGCGATTTCGTCCGCGGGGCAGACGGGGCCATCTCCGTCGAGGACCCGACCTGGTACCCGACGATCGAATGGTCGGACGGCGGCGACGTCTTCGTGCGGATGCTCAAGGACATGGACGAGGCCACCACCAACGCAAACACCCGCACCCCGGACGTGGCAGACGACTACACCTACCTCCGCGCCAAGGTGGATTCCGTGGGCATGGAGATCCCCGTCGTGATGTAGCAGGGTGTCAAAGGGGGCGTATAAATTTGACACCTTTTCACGCCCTCTTCCGTCACGAAGCCGAACGAAGGTGTCAAATTTATACGTCCCCTTTGACACCCTACAGGCGGAGGCCTTTGTCCAGGTAATAGCCGCTTTGGGAGAAGCGTTTGCGATAGGTGAGGAAGCAGGCCATGACAATGGCGATGGTGGTCGCTGCCGAGAGCATGAGCATCACGACTATCTGGTACTTTGCCGCGACTAGGGGGTCGACGCCCGAGAGTATCTGCCCGCCCATCATGCCGGGGATGGCGACGATGCCGGCGGCAGACATGGTGGCCAGCACCGGCGTCATGCCGGCGCCGACGGCGGCTTTGAGCGAGGAAAAGGCGGCCTCGCGCGGCGTCGCGCCGAGGGCGACGAGCGAGAACATCTCGTTTTCCCGGGCGTCCATGTCGGCAAAGAGGCGGTCGATGGCGACAGCCGTCGCCGACATGGCGTTGCCGATTATCATCCCGATGATGGGGATAAGCTGCTGGGCGTTGTACCAGGGGTCTGCCTTGACCACGCCCTCGGCGATGAGCATCCCGACAGCCAGGGACGAGACGGTTATCGAGAGGAAGACCGCGGGGATGAGGCCGGGGACGGAGCTCTTGGTGCGCGAGGTCGCTATCTGCGTCGCGGCGACGAGCATGACCGCAATCACCAGCATCATGATCCACCAAGTCTGGTACTCGAAAAGGTATTGCAAAAGGAAGCCCACCGCCAAAAGCTGGATGAAGCAGCGCAGGGTCGAGACCAGGATGCGCTTTGCCTGCCCCAATTCCAGGCGGTAGGACACCACCCCCGCGACGAGCATGAGCAGCGCCGAGGCGAACAGCTCGACGAAGCCGATGTCGACCGAGCCCGGACTCATGCCCGGCCCGCTTCCTGGGGCAAAACGGAGAACATATTAATGGGAAACATGGAGGTAACCTTTCCTTTATACCCTGCCTGACCGGAAAGGGCAGGATTGCGGGTCAGGCCCGCAATGGCGGGAGGGGTAGCGGGGCGGGACAGGGGGGCAGTCCACATGTCCCTGCCGGGACGGGCAGGATTGCGGGTCGGGCCCGCAATGACGGGAGGGGTAGCGGGGCGGGCAGGATTGCGGGTCGGGCCCGCAATGACGCGGGGATCAGAATGTGTCAATGGAACCGTCTCCCTGAAGCATGAGGGTGCCGTCCTTGAGGGCGAAGGTGCCCGACGCGAAGCCGTCGGCGCTGCGGTGGCGGATCCTCAGGCAGGTGGTCCCCGCGCCGACGAGGCTGCTCGTCAGCCGCCCGATGGCTGCTGCCGACTCGTCGTCGAGCGCGGCGTCCACTTCGTCAAGGAGCAGAACCTGGGGTTTTGTGGCGAAAGCACGTAGCAGCGCGACACGCGCGGCCTGGCCGCCGGAAAGCTGCGAGACATCCCGGCCGAGCTCGATGCCGACAAGCTCTGCCTGCTCCATGAGGCTGGCGAGGGCCGCGTCATCGGGCGGGGCCTGCCCCGCATGCACCTTCAACTTCCAGGGAAACACAAGGTTGTCGCGCACCGTTCCCGCAACGAGCGTGGGCACCTGCGGCACGAGGCACACGCGGCGCCTCCACTGAACCGGCTCGAAGGCGGCGCTTTCCCGGCCCTCCAAGTACAGCTCGCCGCGCTCGTGCTCCATCAAAAGCGCACACGCCCGCAGCAGGGTAGACTTCCCCGAGCCAGACGGGCCTGTGAGGTCGTATATCTTCCCTTCCTCAAGCGTGAAGGAGGCATCGCTGAACAGCTGCACGGCCTCACCCGCACGCACATATGATGCCGCGATATGTCGCGCCTCAAAGAGCGTCATCCTGCCTCCTGACCAGGGTCGGCAGGATTGCGGGTCAGGCCCGCAATGACGGGAGGGGCGGCGGGGCGGGCGGGATTGGGCGTCATCCGAAACGCCCCCCTGAAATGCGGGCTTCGAGGGCGTCGGTGATGGTGCGCAGGGCCTCCACGCGGGCGTAGTACTTGTCCTCGCTCGGCAGGATCGTCCACGGGGCGAAGGTGGTCGAGGTCCGCTGGAACATGTCGTCGAGGGCGGCCTTGTAGGGCGCGTGCTTCTCGCGGTTGCGCCAGTCCTCCTCGGTGATCTTCCATTGCTTGTGGGGGTCCGCCTCGCGGTCACGGAAGCGCCGCAGCTGCTCGTCGGGGCTTATCTCGACCCAGAACTTCACCAGCAGGGCGCCCCAGCCGACAAGCTCGTGCTCGAAGCCGTTTATCTCGTCGAAGGCGCAGGTCCACTCGGCCTCGGTGGCGAAGCCCTCCACCCGTTCGACGAGCACGCGCCCGTACCAGCTGCGGTCGTAGATGCCCACATGCCCCGCCTTCGGCAGCCGCGTCCAGTAGCGCCACAGGTGCGGGTGGAGCTTTTCGAGCGGCGTCGGGGCCGCACTCGGGAATATCGTGTAGGAGCGGGCGTCGAGCGCCTGGGCGACCCGTTTGATCGCCCCGCCCTTGCCGGCGGCGTCCCAGCCCTCGAACAGGACTATGAGCGGAATGCGCTTGAGGAACATCTCAAGCTCAAGGCGGTAGAGCTTTTCCTGCTGTTCCTTGAGGCGGGCCTTGTAGTCTGCCGGGGAAAGCCGGAGGCTCCGGTCGACCGCCTCAAGGCTCGGTGTGACCGGCGCCTGGGGAAAGCGCGGCGCGCACGACACCCGCTTGCCCTCCTTGTCGAGGCAGAAGGGGATGTTTGCCCAGGCGGCGCCGGGGGAAGCCTGCTTCTGCGGCCCGCCTGCAGCACCGGGGCCGCCGGGGGTCGCAGCATCATCGGGGCCGCTGGGCCCGCCGTCGGGGGCCGCAGCACCGGGGCCGCCGGGGCCCGCAGCGCCGTCCTCCCCGCCCGCAGCGCGCACGTCGAACGCCCCTTCAAGCGCTTCGACCAAGGTGGCGCATATCGTGAGGTTCGCGGCCCGCCTGTCCTCCCCGTTGACAAGGACCCACGGGGCATAGGTCTCGTTGCTCTTCTCAAGCAGGGTATCATAGAGCCGGTAGGCCTGTTGGTAGCTGCCCGCGCGGAGCAGTTTTTCCCTGCTCACCCGCCATCGCGTGGTCGGGTCGTTGTACAGGCCGGTCAACCGCAGTTTCTGTTCCTCCTCGGAGATATGGAGGAAGAACTTCACCACCACATAACCGTCGTTGATGAGCTGGTGCTCGAAGTCCTGGGCGGACTGCAGGGAGGCCTCTATCAGGGCGTCGAGCTTCTCCTGCCTCTTCTTGCCGAGCTTCCCGCCCTCTTTCCCGAAATCATCCCCCAAAAGGGCGAAGAGCATCCGCTGGATGGAGGCCATGTACCACCCGCGGTCGAAGAAGGTGGTGTTGCCGCGCGGCCCTATCGCCTTCCAGAACTGCTGCATGAAGGGGAAGTAGCCAGAAACCCCCTGGTCGAGCTCGTCGAAGAGCCGGGCTTCCTCCTGGTCGATGTCGGGCGTCACGTACACGCTCGTCGCACGGGCATCGAGGTTAAACATGAGGTCCGAGATGCGGCTGCCCTTCCCGACGCCGTCCCAGCCCTCGAACAAGACGACGAGGCCGACCTCTTCGGTGCGCGCCCGCTGCTGCAAGACGACAAGCCTCTTGAGGAGGCCGTCATAGGCAGGCTTGTATTCCTCTTTCGCAAGCCTTCGTTGCGCAAGGTCAAGTCTCTCAAGCATCCCCACACCTCTTTCCGTATCATCCCCTGTATTCTAGCACGCACAGGGCTGTCCTCTCCGTATCCCCCTATGTTTTCTTACATGAATTTTATACAATTCAAAGACCGCTAAAGGCCACAATACGCTATCGTATTACGGGACAGGAAACCAAGGGCATGGCGCGTGGGGCCGTGCCGCAGGGGAACAGACACCGAAACAGGGGACGCCATGCCGAATTATGGAGTCATAGACCTCGGATCGAACTCGGTCCGTCTTTGTGTGTACGAGGTGAAGGACGACAAGAAGGACTCCTTTACCAAGAAGGACTTCCGCACCCTTTTGAACAACAAGATCATGGCGGGGCTTTCGGCGCACGTGGCCGACGGGATCTTCACGAAGTCCGGCATCACCCATGCGATAGACGTCCTCAACAGCCACAACAGGCGCCTGCGTTACTTCACCTGCAAGCGCATTGACGTGTTCGCGACGGCCGTCCTGCGCAACTGCATGAACTCGGCCCGGGCCATATCCAAGATAGAAGAGGCCACGGGGCTCATCATCACCCTGCTCTCGGAGGTGGACGAGGCCCATCTCGGCTTCGTCGGCGCCTCAAGCGACGCCGAGCTCGACTTCGGCACCTTGATAGACATCGGCGGAGGCTCGACCGAGCTGACCGTCGTCAAGGACAGCAAGGACTCCGCCCACGTGAGCCTCCCGCAAGGCTCGCTCTCGTCCTTCGCGCTCCACGTGAAGAGCGTCCTGCCCAGCAAGGACGAACAGGCGCTGATCGCAAACGCCCTGGCGAAGAAGCTCCGCCGCCTTCCGGCCTATGACGCCTACCGCAACGAGAACTTCTACGGGCTGGGGGGCAGCGTCCGCGCCGCGGCGAAGGTCTATGCGGAGATCAACGAAGAGGCGCCGCCCTCAACGATGACGAAGAAGCAGTTTGGCTTCCTGATCGACGAGTACCAAAAGGACCCCGACCGCTTCGCCCACAACGCCCTCAAAGCCGTGCCCGACCGCCTCCACACGCTTGTCCCCGGATGCCTCATGGCGATAGCCCTTATGGACGAGTTCGGCGGGAAGTACCTCAACATCTGCAGCAACGGCGTGCGGGAAGGCTATCTGATCGAGAGGATGCTGCTCAACAAAGGCCTGCCGAAGCGGCTTGTGGGCACGGGATAGGATAAGAGCTCGAAGGACACGCGGCGGACACTCGAAGGACGGAAGGTAGCGATGGATTCAACAGAGTTCGTAGAGATATCGGAGGAGATGGAGGCTTTTTCGACCCCCTACATGCAGGACCGCGAGCTTTCCTGGCTCACCTTCAACGAACGGGTGCTCGACCAGGGCTCCGACCCTGCGGTCCCCTTGCTGGAACGCCTGAACTTCCTTGCCATTTTCGCAAGCAACCTCCAGGAGTTCTTCATGATCCGCGTCGGCAGCCTGACCGACCTGAGCCTCATCGGGAGCCGTATCGTCGACAACAAGACCGGCCTGACCCCGGCAGAGCGGCTTACCATGATCTACTGCCGCTGCCAGAAGCTCTACCCCCTCCATGAGAAGGTGTTCATCGAGATCAAGGAGCACCTGGCACAAAGGGGCATCCACCAGCTTGAGGTCGAGGACCTTGACAGCGCGCAGCGGGATTTCCTGAAAGAATACCTCGTCGACTGCGTCATGCCGATACTGTCCCCCCAGATAATAAACGCGCTCCACCCCTTCCCCCACTTAGAGAACGGGGCCCTGCACATCATCGTCCGCCTCGACGAGCGCACCCCGGCCGCGAAGGGCGGGAAGAAGGGCAGCAAGGGCACGAAAACCGGGGCAGGCGGGGTGACGCTCGGCGTGATACCCCTGCCGCGCCAGTGCGAGCGCATCATCGGCTTGCCGGGCGACGGCTTCCCCTTCATCCTGCTGGAGAGCGCCCTTGAGCTTCTGGCGCCCGAGATATTCTCGATGTACCGGGTCAAGAACTCCAACGTCATCTGCATCACCCGCAATGCCGACCTCGATGCCATGGAGGGCGCGGACGAGCGCGACAACGAGGACTACCGCGACCAGATGAAACGCATCCTGAAAAAGCGCTCGCGGCTTGCGGCGGTCAGGCTTGAGAGCCGCCACTCCCTTTCAAAGACGACGAAGGACTTCCTCCTGAAGCGCCTGGAGCTTGAGGAGCACCAGGCCTTTGTGACGCAGGTCCCGCTCGACATGAGGTATATCTACCCCCTGATGGGCATGCTCGACGAAGAGCTGCGCACCGCGCTTTCCTATGTGCCCTTCACGCCCCAGTGGCCGGCGACCCTCAAGCGCAAGCGACCCATCATGGAACAGGTAGAGGAGTCGGAGATCCTGCTCGCCTACCCCTACGAGAGCATCGACCCCTTCGTCGAGCTGTTGAGGGAGGCTTCCGCCGACCCTTCCGTCGTGTCCATCAAGATCACCCTGTACCGGCTGGCCAGCCAGTCCCACCTCGCCGAAGAGCTTATCGCGGCCGCCGAGAACGGCAAGGAGGTCACGGCCCTGTTCGAGCTGCGCGCCCGCTTCGACGAGACCAACAACATCGAGTGGTCGCAGCGTTTCGAGCAGGCCGGGGCGAAGGTCCTCTACGGCTTCCACGACTACAAGGTCCATTCGAAGATATGCTGCATCACACGCCAGACAAGCAAGGGCATCCAGTACATCACCCAGCTGGGAACCGGGAACTACAACGAGAAGACCGCGAAGCTCTACACCGACTTCTCCCTCATCACCACCGACACGAGCTTCGGGCGCGACGCGGTGAAGTTCTTCCGCAACATGGGGCTCGAATATGTCACGGACAGCTACGACACCTTGTGGGTCGCACCCCTGCAGGTAAAGGCGAACCTCATGGCGGGCATAGACGGCGAGATCGAGAAGGCGCAGAAGGGCGAGCCCTGCGGCCTGTTCATCAAGACGAACGCGGTCACCGACAAAGAGACCATCGAGAAGCTGGTCGAGGCCTCCCAGGCAGGGGTCCCCACCACCCTGTTCGTGCGGGGCGTCTGCTGCCTCGTTCCCGGCGTTGCCGGCTACACTGAAAACATCCGGGTGGTGTCGGTCGTGGGGAGGCTGCTTGAGCACAGCCGCGTCTACGGATTCGGGCCCTTCGACTCCATGAGCATCTACCTTGCAAGCGCCGACCTGATGACCCGCAACATGGAGCGGCGCATCGAGATCGCCTGGCCGATACGGGACGAGCAGCTGCGCAGCCGCATCGTCGAGTACCTGCGAACCACGCTCGACGACACTATGAAGCTCCGGGAGCTCCGTCCCGACGGGCGCTATACCCCGCTTGGGTACTACGCCATATCCTGTGGGGCTGCCGACGAATGCTACTTCGACTCGCAGGAGCACTTCATCAAGGAAGCCCAACGGCTTCTCTCGGCTGCGGAAAGCGAGGAGATCAAGCTGCTGCTCTAGGGGCGAGGTTGGGCTGCCGCCCTCGGGGCGGGGCCGGGCTGTTTCTGGGGGCTGCTGCCCACGGGGCGGAACCAGGCTGCTGCCCTAGGGGCGCTGGAGCTCTTCCTTCACCACTTCGACCAGACGATTGGCGATGCGGGCTGCCTGTTCGGGATCGAGGGATTCCACCATGACGCGAACAAGGGGCTCGGTGCCGCTCGGGCGGATGAGCACGCGGCCGTCTGACCCCATCTCTTCTTCTGCGGCAGCGACTGCGGCCTTAAGCGCCTCGTTTGTGGGCAGGGCCGCCTTATCGACATCCTTGACATTGATGAGCACCTGCGGGACGCGGGCCATCACCGAGGCGGCCTCTTCGACGGTCTTGCCCTGGCGCTTGCAGGCTGCCAGGAACTGGGCGGCGACTAAAAGGCCGTCGCCGGTCGAGTTGTAGTCGAGCATGATGAGGTGCCCGCTCTGCTCGCCGCCGAGGACACAGCCCTTCTCAAGCATGGCCTCAAGCACGTAGCGGTCGCCGACTTTCGTCTGCACGACCTCGATACCCGCCTTCCTCATAGCATGGACGAACCCGAGATTGCACATGACCGTCGTGGCAACCAGGGAGTCTTTGAGCACACCGCGCTCCAGCATGTCGAGGGCGCAGACGGCCTCTATCATGTCACCGTCTATCTCAAGGCCGCCCGGGCCGACGAACATCACGCGGTCGGCATCCCCGTCATGGGCGATGCCTACGTCGGCGCCGACCTCCCCCACCAGCTCTTGTAGGGGAGTCAAGCAGGTAGACCCGCAGCCGACGTTGATGTCCAACCCGGTGAAGTCGTCGTTGATGGCAGTCACCTGCGCCCCGAGGCGCCGGAGGGCCTCCTTGCTCGTGAGCGCGGAGGCCCCGTGTCCCGTGTCGAGGGCGATGTGCAGGCCTTCAAGGTCGATCCCCTGGTCGCGGACGCTTTTCACCACGTGGTCGATGTATAACCCGCAGGCGTCCTCAACCGGGATGGCCACGCCGAGCGCCTCCCCAAAAGGCAGGTCGGCAACCGGCGTGCCACCGCCGAGGATGAAGGTCTCGGCCTTTTCCTCAAGCGCGTCGGAGAGCTTGAAGCCCCGTGCGTCGAAGAGCTTGATCCCGTTGTACTCGGGGGGGTTGTGGGATGCGGAGATGACGATGCCGCCGTCGCCGTGGAGCTCGCGGGTGAGGAAGGCGACGCCAGGCGTGGGGATGACACCCGCAAGGAGGACGGTTCCCCCCATGCTCATCACGCCGGCAGCCAGGGCCGATTCCAGCATGTCGCCCGACAAGCGGGTGTCCTTGCCCACGACAAGCGTCTTGCCCAGGAAGACGACCGCCGCCTGCCCCAGCTTGAACGCCAGGTCGCAGGTTAGTTCTGTGTTCGCGATGCCGCGCACGCCATCGGTTCCAAACAACTGGCCCATTCGGTGCCTCGCTTACCCTCGTTGTCCTCGCTGTATGTGTTCCTCAAAAAGGAGCAGCCCCCCTGAGGGGCGCTCCCCGTCGGTCATCCGCATGTTGAGCTCTGCGGCGAGCTCGTCAAGCGGGATGCCGAAGCGCTCAAGCACGACCAGGAGGTGATAGACCAGGTCGGCGGCCTCGTAGCGGAGGTGGTCCACCTCTGCTACGAGGCCGGGTGCGTCGCCGCCCGGTGTGTCGGACATGCCGCCGACAGCCGTGTTGGCCGTGTCGCCACCGACAGCCAAGGCCGCAGCCTCATAGGCCGCCTCGACGACCTCGCCCGCCTCTTCGGCCACCTTCCCCAGGACAAGGCCTACATCCGCCGCAAGCAGGCGGGCGGTGTAGCTTTCCTCCCCCGCGCCGCGCCGTGCGGCTATAGTTGCCGCAAGGGCCTCGAGCGTCGCCCCTATCTGCGAGGGGGGCGTGGCGTGGCCTTCGGCTTCGGGAAGGTAGGCCTTAGCGGAGGCCGAGTTCTTTTCCGTCATTCGTCGTTCACCGCGTCGTCCGTTACCCGACGTTCACCGTCCGTCATTCCTCGCCCGGATCGTCTTGAGGCTCGCCTTCGACTATCGACATGCCAGACAGGCCGCCGAAACGCGGGGTGCCGACCGAGCCGAGCAGCGCGTCGAGCTCTTCGAGGTTGCGCTGGTAGGAGCGGGGCGGCAGGGCTTCGCCGAGCATGTCTTCCCCCTCTGTGTTGAAGGTGGGCGGCTCGTCCCCGCCGATAAGGATCGTGTCGTCGGGCGAGAACACCATGTCGAGCAGCTGGCTCATTTCGTCACTCGATGCCGACAGGTCGTCCTCGATGATATAGAGCAGGTTGTGGTCTACCAGGCCCTCTTTCAGTTCTTCGATTGCCTTGACGCCAATACCCTCGATGCGGAGCAGATCTTCCTCGGTGTTCCCCACAAGGTCGGCAACGGTTTCGATGCCTGCCTCCGAGAACTTGTTGGCCCAGCGCTGCGACACGGCCAAATCATCGTAGATATAGAGGCGCGCCTCTTCATCGGAGAGGTTGTGGAGACGCTGCCCGAGAGTCATACCATAGTTGTAGTTGCCATAATTGGCACCCATGTTGAGGTAGGTCTCGTTGTCAAGCGACCAGTCCTGCGGCTGGGGAAGCAGCTCTTCGATGTCGCGGAGGGCGTCGGGGGCGAACTCGGGGAGGTTGTCGGTTGTGACCCGCCCGATCGGATGGCCCTTGTAGGTGAGGCCGACCGCGCGGTAACGGGCCAGGCCTGTGCCTGCGGGGATGGGCTTGCCGATGATGACGTTTTCCTTGAGCCCGGCAAGGCGGTCGGTCTTCGCCTCGATCGCCGCATCGGTCAACACCTTCGTAGTCTCTTGGAAGGACGCGGCCGAAAGCCAGGAGTCCGTTGCCAGCGAGGCCTTTGTGATGCCGAGCAGCAAGGGCTGCCCAACCGGCGGCTCGCCGCCGTCGAGGACCAGCTTGTTCGCAACCTTCTCGAACTCGAAGCGGTTGACCTGCCGTCCCGGCAGGTAGTTGGACTCCCCTGCGTCGAGCACTGCCACCTTGCGCAGCATCTGCCGCGCAATGACCTCGATGTGCTTGTCGTTGATGTCGACGCCCTGGCTCACGTACACGCCCTGCACCTGGGACACGATATAGCGCAGAGTCGTGTTGGGGTCAGTCAGGCGCAGGAGGTCGTGGGGGTTGACCGAGCCCTTCGTCAGCTGCTGGCCGACCTTCACCTCGCTGAGATCGACCACGCCGGGAAGCATCTGGGCGCGGGCCGATATCACATACTCGCGGATATTGCCCTGGTTGTCATGGATGCTCAGCGTCTTCGTCTGCTTGTCGCTCGTAATCTGGAGCGTGCCGGCTATCTCGGCAAGCACCGCCTGGCCTTTCGGCCTGCGGGCCTCAAAAAGCTCCGTGACGCGGGGAAGGCCATGTGTGATGTCCTCGCCGGCGACGCCGCCCGTATGGAAGGTACGCATGGTGAGCTGGGTGCCCGGCTCGCCGATTGACTGCGCGGCGATGATGCCGACGGCTGTCCCGATGTTAACCGGGCGCGAGGTGGCCAGGTCCCACCCATAGCACTTCTGGCATACCCCAGAGTCGGCGTGGCAGGTCATCACGGTGCGGATAAGCACCTCGTCGATGCCATTTTCTTGGACGGTGCGCAGCTGGTCCATACTTGCGACATGGTCCCCTGCGGCCATGAGGGTTGTGCCCTTGTCCGACTTCACGTCTTCGAGCAGACAGCGCCCGATAAGGTTCTCGTCGAGCTCGCCCTTCTCGTCGTAGAGCGAGTACAGGACGCCGTCGGTCGTCCCGCAGTCGAGCTCGCGGATGATGACGTCTTGCGCGACGTCGACGAGGCGGCGGGTGAGGTATCCCGAGTCGGCCGTGCGCAGCGCGGTGTCGGCAAGGCCCTTGCGGGCGCCGTGCGTCGAGATGAAGTACTCAAGCACGGAAAGTCCTTCGCGGAAGTTCGCCTTGATGGGGCGGTCGATGATCTCGCCCTTCGGATCGGACATGAGGCCGCGCATGCCGGCAAGCTGGCGGATTTGCTTGATGTTGCCGCGCGCGCCCGAGAAGGCCATCATGTAGATGGGGTTGAACTTGTCGAAGTTGTCGGCCATGGCATCGCCCACCTCGTCGTTGGCGGCGTTCCAGAGGTCGACGACCTGCTTGTGGCGCTCGTCGCTCGACATAAGGCCCATCTCGTAGTCCTCGTCGATGGCGGCGACCTTCGCGTCGTACTTTGCCAGTATCTCTTCCTTGTTCGGCGGCACCGTCGCGTCGTAGACCGAGACGGTGACCCCGGCACGGGTCGCATAGTGGAAGCCCGCGTCCTTCAAGCCGTCGAGGATGGCGGGCATCTCGGAGAGCTCGTAGCGGTTGCAGCAATCCTCGACCAGGCGCCCGATCTCCTTCTTGTTCATCTCGTAGTTGAGGTAGGGGTAGTCCTCAGGCAGCACGTCGTTGAAGAGGATGCGTCCGATAGTCGTCTCGATACGCTCGCCCGCCTTGCACTTCCGGACCTCGTGATAGGCGGTCGCTATCTGCATGTCCTGGGAGAGGCGCACCCATATCTTTGCCTGGAGGTCAAGCTCCGCACGGGCGTTGTAGCAGTTCATCGCATCGTCGAAGTCGATGAAGGCGCGCCCCTCGCCGGGGAAGCCGTCGCGGGCGGCGGTCACGTAGTACAGGCCGATTATCATGTCCTGCGTCGGAACCGTGAGCGGGCGGCCATGCGCCGGCGACTTGATGTTGTTCGACGAGAGCATGAGCACGCGGGCCTCTGCCTGGGCCTCGTTGGAGAGGGGCACGTGGACCGCCATCTGGTCGCCGTCGAAGTCGGCGTTGAACGCGGTGCAGACGAGCGGGTGGAGGCGGATCGCCTTGCCCTCCACGAGCACGGGCTCGAATGCCTGGATGCCCAGGCGGTGCAGGGTGGGTGCGCGGTTCAGGAGCACGGGGTGTTCGGTGATGACCTCTTCGAGCACGTCCCAGACATAGCTGGCACCGCGGTCGACCGCACGCTTCGCCGCCTTGATGTTCGCGGCATACTCAAGCTCGACCAGACGCTTCATGACGAAGGGCTTGAAGAGCTCAAGTGCCATCTGCGAAGGCAGGCCGCACTGGTGCAGCTTCAACTGCGGGCCAACGACGATGACCGAGCGGCCGGAGTAGTCCACGCGCTTGCCGAGCAGGTTTTGGCGGAAACGGCCCTGTTTGCCCTTGAGCATGTCGGAGATCGACTTCAAAGGGCGGCTGCCCGACCCGGTCACAGGGCGGCCACGGCGGCCGTTGTCGAAGAGCGAGTCGACGGCCTCTTGCAGCATACGCTTCTCGTTGTTCACGATGATCTCGGGGGCGCCCAGGTCAAGGAGGCGCTTCAAGCGGTTGTTGCGGTTGATGACCCGGCGGTACAGGTCGTTGAGGTCGCTTGCCGCAAAGCGCCCGCCGTCGAGCTGCACCATCGGACGCAGGTCGGGCGGGATGACCGGAATCACGTCCAGGATCATGTCCGTCGGCTTGTTCGCGCTCTTGAGGAAGGCATCGACAACCTTCAGGCGCTTGATGGCCTTCGCGCGCTTCTGCCCCTTGCCGGTCGCGATGATGTCGCGCAACTCCTCGCCAGTCGCGGCGAGGTCGATTGCCTGGAGCAGGTCGCGGATCGCCTCGGCACCCATGCCGCCCGTGAAATACTCGCTGTAGTTCAGGCGCATCTCGCGGTAGAGTCCCTCGTCTGAGATGAGCTGCTTGGCCTCGATCTTCATGAAGCTGTCGAAGGCCTCGGTGCGCAGGGCCTTGCGCTCGTTGAACTCCTCGTAGATGTCGGCTATCTCTTCTTCGACTTCCTCGGGGCTCATACGCTCCCCTTCGTCCGCCTCGTCGACGAAGTCGTCGTCCTCGGGCATGTGGTCGGCAGAAAGCTTTCGTGTCGCCTCGATGAGGCGATCACGCTCGGCATCCAGCTCTTCTAAGTCGGCCGTGAGCTCGTCGCGCAGCTCGTCGACGTCCTCTTCACGTGCCTCTTTGTCTATAGAGGTGATGATGGAGGATGCGAAGTACAGCACCTTCTCCAACTCCTTCGGCGGGATGTCAAGCAGGTAGCCCAGGCGCGAAGGCGAGCCCTTAAAGTACCAGATATGGCTCACAGGAGCGGCGAGCTCGATATGCCCCATGCGGTCGCGGCGAACCTTCGACTTAGTGACCTCGACGCCGCAGCGCTCGCACACGATGCCCTTGAAGCGTACCCGCTTGTACTTGCCGCAGGCGCATTCCCAGTCCTTCGTAGGGCCGAATATCTTCTCGCAGAACAGGCCGTCTTTCTCCGGCTTCAGGGTGCGGTAGTTGATGGTCTCGGGCTTCTTCACCTCACCACGCGACCAGCCGCGCACGTCCTCGACGCTCGCAAGCGAGATACGCAGGGCGTCAAAGTTGTTCACATCGAATTCAGCCATTAGCCCTCCTCTCCGTCACCGAGTGCGTCGTTTTCCCCATTGCCTTCTTCGTCGTCCTTCTTTGTGCCTCCGGGCTCGTCGATCAGGTCGTTTGCCACAGAAGCGAAGTCGTCGTCACCTATCAAGCCTTTGATGCTGTCTTCCAGCAAGCCCTCGGCACTGGTGCTGAAATCCGGAAGGTCCCTCATCAGGTCGCCCAGCTCAAGGGCGATATCCTTCAAAGAGTCCGCCGCTTCTTCCTCGGTCTTCAAGGCATCGGCCCGGATGGCGGCAAGCAGGGCGGAGTCCGCGTCGTCCATGTCGTCATGGCCCTCCAAGGTGTCGTGCATTATCTGGCCTTCGCCCTCAAGCTCGACGTTCAGGCACAGCGACTTCATCTCCTTGACGAGTACCTTGAAAGACTCCGGCACTTCGGCCGTGGGAATGTTCTCGCCCTTGACGATGGACTCGTAGGACTTCACGCGGCCTGAAGTGTCGTCCGACTTGACCGTGAGTATCTCTTGCAGCACGTGGCTCACGCCGTAGGCGTAGAGGGCCCAGACCTCCATCTCGCCGAAACGCTGACCGCCGAACTGGGCCTTGCCGCCCAGCGGCTGCTGGGTTATCAGGCTGTAAGGGCCGGTCGAGCGGGCGTGTATCTTGTCGTCGACCATGTGGCCGAGCTTCAGGATATAACTTTGGCCGACGGTGATCGGCTCACGGAACTGTTCGCCGGTACGGCCGTCGAACAGGGTCGCCTTGCCCGTGCGGGAAAGCTGCGGCACGAATTCCACGAAGGCCTTGCTGCCGTATTTGTCGTTATGGATGTTGATAAGGTTCTTGTTCGCCTGCTCGATGGCATCCGATATTTCCTTTTCGGAGGCGCCGTCAAAGACCGGGCTCGCAATGTGGATGGGGCCCTCGACGACCTCGTTGGAGTCGGCGTCGTCCGACCAGCCCCACTTCGCCGCCCAGCCCAAGTGGCACTCAAGCAGCTGGCCGACGTTCATACGTGAAGGGACGCCCAGCGGGTTCAAGATGATGTCTATCGGCGTGCCGTCCGCCAGGTAGGGCATGTCCTCGACCGGCAGGATGCGCGAGATGACACCCTTGTTCCCATGGCGGCCGGAGAGCTTGTCGCCCTGCTGTATCTTACGTTTCTGGGCGACATAGACCCGCACCAGCTCGTTGATGCCGGGGGACAGCTCGTCACCGTCGAGGCGGGAGAAGCGGTGTACGCCGATAACGCGGCCGCCGGCGCCGTGGGGCACCTTGAGCGAGGTGTCGCGGACCTCGCGCGCCTTCTCGCCGAAGATCGCGCGCAGCAGGCGCTCCTCGGCCGTGAGCTCGGTCTCGCCCTTCGGCGTCACCTTGCCGACGAGGACGTCGCCCGGGAAGACCTCGGCGCCGATACGGATGATGCCGTCGCCGTTCAGGTCGGATATCATGTCGTCGGAGGTGTTCGGGAGCTCGCGGGTGATCTCTTCCGGCCCGAGCTTCGTGTCACGGGCATCGATCTCGTACTCCGAGATGTGAATGCTCGTCAGCAGATCCTCGGCGACCACGCGCTCGGACACAATGATCGCGTCCTCGTAGTTGTAGCCCTCCCAGGGCATGTAGGCGATCATGAGGTTCTGGCCGAGGGCCAACTCGCCGCCGTCGCAGGAGGGGCCGTCTGCGAGCACGTCGCCTGCGTGTATCTCGTCGCCCTTGCGGACGATCGGGCGGTGGTTGACGCATCCGCTCTGGTTCGAGCGCTGGAACTTCGGGATGAGGTATTCGTCGTAGTCGCCCTCGTCATTTAAGATGATGATGGTCTGCCCATCGACGTAGTCGACGGTGCCGGAACGCTGGGCGACCATGATCTCGCCGGAGTCGACCGCGATGCGGTGCTCGATCCCCGTTCCGATAAGCGGCGCGGCAGGCCGCAGGAGCGGAACCGCCTGGCGCTGCATGTTCGAGCCCATGAGAGCCCGGTTCGCGTCGTCGTGCTCAAGGAAGGGGATGAGCGAGGTGGCGACCGACACCATCTGGCGAGGAGAGACGTCCATGTACTGGACCAGCGAGGGATCGACCTCGTCAGGCTCGCCGAACACCCCGTTGCTGTCCTTGGTGCGGCACAGGATGCGCTTTGACTTGACGAGCTTGCCCTTCGCGTCCCGCCGCCCGAACTCCCGGGTCTCGGGGTCGAAGGCGTCGTTGGCCTGCGCGATGATGTAGTTCTCCTCCTCGTCTGCGGTGAGATAGTCGACCTCGTCGGTCACTTTGCCGTCGATGACGCGGCGGTAGGGCGTCTCGATGAAGCCGTAGGGGTTCACCCGCGCATAGCTTGCGAGCGACCCGATAAGCCCGATGTTCGGGCCTTCCGGCGTCTCGATCGGGCACATGCGCCCATAGTGGCTCGTGTGCACGTCGCGGACCTCGAACCCGGCGCGTTCGCGCGAGAGGCCGCCCGGGCCCAGGGCCGAGAGGCGGCGCTTGTTCGTGATGCCGGCGGCGGGGTTTGTCTGGTCCATGAACTGGGAGAGCTGGGACGAGCCGAAGAACTCCTTCACCGCAGCGACGATGGGGCGGATGTTGATGAGGCTTTGCGGGGTGATCTTGTCGGGCTCCTGCATGCTCATGCGCTCACGCACGACCCGCTCCATGCGGGACAGGCCGATGCGGAACTGGTTTTGGATGAGCTCGCCGACGGTCTTGATGCGGCGGTTGCCGAAATGGTCGATGTCGTCGGTGGTGTAGCCCTCGGCGCCGCCATGCAGCTGGACGATGTATTGCATCGTCTTGACGATGTCGTCGTTGGTGAGCGTCGAGCTCTCGCTGTCGGGGTCGAAGCCGAGCTTCTTGTTTATCTTGTAGCGGCCCACCTTCGCCAAATCGTAGCGCTGCGCATTGAAGAAGAGGCCTTCGAGCAGGCTGCGTGCCGAGTCGATGGTCGGGGGCTCGCCCGGGCGGAAGCGCTTGTAGAGCTCGATAAGCGACTCTTCCTTCGTGGTCGCCGGATCGCGGTCGAGGGTGCGCAGCACCATCTCGCTGTCGCCGAGCAGCGCGATAATCTCCTCCCGGGTCTCGGCAAGCCCCAAGGCGCGGAGCAGCAGGGTCGCCGGCTGCTTGCGCTTGCGGTCGATGCGCACCGAGAGGATGTCGCGCTTGTCGGTCTCGAACTCAAGCCAGGCGCCGCGTGAGGGGATGACCTTCGCGTTGTAGATGGTCTTGTCGGAGGTCTTGTCCCGCTCGGTCGCGAAATACACGCCGGGGCTGCGGACCAGCTGCGACACAACGACACGTTCGGTGCCGTTGATGATGAAGGTGCCCTGGGGCGTCATGAGCGGAAAATCGCCCATGAAGACGTCCTGCTCTTGTATCTCCCCCGTCTCGCGGTTGACGAAGCGTATCTTGACCGTGAGCGAGGCCTGGTAGGAGACATCCTTTTCCTTACACTTGTCGACACTGAACTTCGGCTCGCCGAAAACGTGGCCGCCGAACTCGACACACATGTCCTTTGTCGAGTTCTCGATCGGGCTGATGTCCGTGAAGGCCTGGCTGAGGCCTTCGTTCTTGAACCATTCAAAACTTTCTATCTGAATGGCTATGAGGTTGGGGACGTCCATGACGTCAGGAATCTTCGCAAAGCTCTTGCGGTTCCTATAAAGGCTGGTGAGGGTCGGGGTTTTTGTCTGAACCACGAGGTTGTTCCTCCTTCACGGAAATAGAGAAATCGGTGAAAAATCACAATTTTTCACAATATTACGGCTGTGCCGCCCTGTCAAGAAATTTTTTTCAAAACTGTGGATTTTTTCTGGGTTTTCACCGATTTTTCGCCTTTTAGCAGGGGGTTTTTCAACTCGTCTCCGAACCTGCCTCGAACTTCTCCTTCACAAAGTCGATATAGTCGATGGTCTGCTGCTGCGAGTGGACGGAGAGCTTGCGGTAGACGTTCTTCACATGGGTCTTTATCGTGTCGGCGGAGACGCACAGCTCCTCGCACATGGCGCGGCGTGTCTTCCCCTTTGCCAGGAGCAGGAGTATCTCCGCCTCCCGGTTGGTCAGGCTGTGCTCCTTTGCGAGGAACTGCACGACGGTATCCAGGTCGCCGGTTACCAGGCCCTCGTCGCCCGGGCGGACGGTTCCCCACCCGTACTTCAGGTTGTTGCTATTCGAGAGGAAGAGTGCCGTCATCAACAGGAAGCACGCGAACAGGCTCCCCCACCCGTACAGGATGCCCGGGGGGAAGGCGACCGCCTTCATCGATATGACCATGAGGCTCCCGATGAGCATCCCAGAATAGAGGGCGGCGCCCAGGCAGGTGGCTATCCACGGCGCCGGCAGCCCCATGCTCTTGATGAGGCACGAGCCCAAGCTCCACAAAACAAGGTCGAGGTAGCAAAACCCGAGGAGGATGACGGAAAAGCCTATCGCGACGTTGTCCTGCAAAAAGGTGAGCAGCACGAAGCCGAGCGCAAGGACGGGGAAGCCCACCTTGTACACGAGGCGGTTGAAGTCCAGGCGCATGAACATAATGCACGCGAAAAGGAGGACTGCGGCAGACACGTTGGCGGCGAGGTGGCGCACGTCGCCCACGGCACCCATTCCCGCGAGGGACACGCCCAGGTACATGATCCCCACAGCACAGCCCTGCACCACCGAGGTACAGACGAACTTCAGGGGGAAGTGGAGCTTTATCTCGGTGTTCCGGCGGTAGTAGCGGCTGCGCGAGATGTCGCGGATGCTCAGCCAGAGGAAGACGATGGCGAGCACGCCGGAAAGGAAGGTCGCGGCATAGAGGCAGGGGCCAGGCAGGCGGGCAAGGAGGGCGAAGACCAGGGTGCTCAAGAACATGCCGATGATGCCGAGGTAGATAGTCTGCTGCGTGCCAACCCAACCTAAGAGGCGGTTCATCTCGATGCGGAGAAAGGTGCCCGCGCCCCCGAAGAAGAGGCTTGCGAGGACATAGGGCAGCCAGTTCTCGGCCCGGGTGTCGAGCGACCACAGGACATGGAAGAAGGTGGTGGCCACTAAGGCGCCGGCAAGCACCACCAGTCTCTGGGAGCTCTCCGGTATCCGCCGCGTCCGCCTGTAGTAGGCGGCGACCACCCCACTCGTCACCACGATACAGAAGAGCGGCCCCAGCCACGAGGGGACAGACCCGACCTGTGCCAGGGGAGAGCCCTCTGGGACGGCCAGCTCGGGCCCGACGCAGCACAGCAGTGTCCAGACCAGATAGAAGCAAAAGGTGAGGCCCATGAAGAACTGTGTGCGCGCCGTTTGGACGAAGCTCGTGCAGATGCGCATTCTGTCGGGATGTTGGTTGAAAAATCGTATGATGCTGTCCCTCATGGTGATAGATTTCCTTAGAGTTATTTGATGTGGTTGTTAGTCTTTGCTTATCGAATTTGATTGCCTTTAAATTGCGTGTGCCGTAAACAATAACAAAGGGCCTTTCATCGCCGCAAGACTGAAACGCCTTTTTTCCCTCACCCCTCGGGGGTGAAATAAGCGTTTTCAGAAACCTCCCTGAAAAGGGCGAAGAAATCGCCTTGTGGAATCGCTATGGTTGTCCCTATTGAAAAGCACAATCCCTTGGCAATAACCTTGGTGATGGCCTGTTGCACCCTTGGTTAGGTTTTGGCCTTTTTTAGCAGGCAGAGAGTTAAGTAAGCATACGGTTACCTACCCTACCTCATCCGTCACCGCTTAACTCTCGGCGCCAAAACGGATCGGTCAGCTAGCCTGATCACCCCCACCGTATCCGGTTGGCGCATGAGGGCTTAGGCCCTTTTCCCCCGAAAGGTCGGCCAAGGCACGTGACTTGGCCGACTTTCGCCTTCTTGGACTGAATGGTGTTTTTACGAGGGTGGGCGGCTTGTCCGTGTCAGGCGCCGTCGCGTATCTGTGCGAGCTTTGCGCGCACTTCTGGGCTAAGCCGGTCAGCGAAGGTGTTCTTGTGGGCCACGCGGGGGGATGCGTCGTGCTCGCTTTCGGCCTGGAGGTTGGCGAGCTCCCAGCTGAAGTCGTTGGCGCTCATGCGGTCGATGCCGCCGCCGAAGACCGTGTCCTGGATGCTGCCGTCGCTGGTCACCACAAGCGCCTCCCCGCTGCGCTCACGCACCTGGCGTGCAAGCCTTTCGATGACCTTGTCCGCGGACTGCCCGGCGGGCGAGAACATGATGCGCACGCCACCGATGGCTTCGACTTCACCGCGCGAGAACTCGTTGTCTGCGCCGTCAAAGACGATAAGGGCGCCCCATTCGCGCCCCGCAAAGCTCGCCACATCGTTGATGAGCCTTTCGCGCGCCTGGTTGAAGGCGTCGTCGGTGTAGTCCGGGCTGTCTATCCCCCGGTAGCGGCTTCCCGAACGCAACACGTTGTAGCCGTCGACGATAAGGAGCTTCTTCCGCGTCTTTGCCATAGTCCTGTGCCTTGTCCTGTGCCTTGTCCCGCGGCTTGCGTCACTGCCCGGGGCGGTTTTGGCGCACCCATTCGTACATGCAGGCCGTTGCAGCCTGGGCCACGTTCAAGGAGGCGACCCTGCCAACCTGGGGCAACTTGACGAGGAAGTCGCAGCTTTCCTGGGTGAGGCGGGCAAGGCCCTCGCCCTCGCTTCCCAAAACAAGGGCTATCCTGCCTTTGAGATTGGCGTCCCAGACGACCTCCTGTGCCTGCTCGCTGGCACCCGCCACCCAGTACCCCTCCTTCTTCAGGCGCTCGATGGTCTGCGCGATGTTGGCGACCTGGCTTATGTTGACGTGGGCGACCGCTCCGGCGGAGCTCTTGTAGGTGGCCGCGCCCACGCGGGCGGCGCGCTTGTTGGGAAGGACTATGCCGCTTGCCCCCGCCGCCTCGGCGCTGCGCACAATGGCGCCGAGGTTCCCCGCGTCGGTGATGTGGTCGAGCAGGACGACAAGCGCCGCGCCGCCGTTTTCCTGTGCGCGGTGTTGCGCCGCGTCGAGAATGGCCTGGAGACTTACATACTCGAAGGGCTTCGTCTGCGCCATGACCCCCTGGTGGCTTCCCCGTTCCGAGCGTTTGTCGAGGTCGCGGCGCGGGACGGTCTTCACCGGCGTGTTAGTCTGCCGTGCCTTGCGCAGGATGTCTTCTACGAGTCCGTCGCGCTGGAGGTTGTCGGCGACAAGCAGCTCGCTGATAGGCACGTGCGTGCGCAGTGCTTCGATAACGGGGCGCTTTCCTTCAATGTAGTCTGCCACGGGGCCTTCCTTTTACTAGCTACGAGCGGTCGGGGCGCAGATTGGAACGCAGGTCGGGGAACAGGTCGGGGAACAGGTCGGGGAATCCGCTGCTAGAGCGCAGTGCCCTTTGTGGGAATGCTCAGCCTGCTCATGTCGACCCCCTCAAGCTCAAGGAGCTTGATCTTGCGTGCAAGGCCTCCGCCGTACCCGGTCAGGCTGCCGCTTGCGCCCACCACCCGATGGCAGGGCACGATGATGGAGACGGGGTTGTGGCCCACCGCCCCGCCGACGGCCCGCGAGGACATCTTTTCCATTCCCCGCTCGGCGGCGATCCTTCGCGCAATCTCCCCGTAGGTCGTCAGCTTCCCATAGGGTATCTCGACAAGCAGGTCCCACACCCGCTGCTGGAACGCGGTCCCCGGCATCTTCACTGGTGGGATCGGGCCGGGGTCCTCGCCCGCGAAGTAGCGGTCGAGCCAGGCACGGGCCTCCTCGAAGACGGGGAGATTGTCTTCCTGGGAAGCCTTTCCCACGTTCGCCATAAAGTATTTCTGCTCGGCCAGCCAGAGGCCGCTGAGGTGCTCGCCGTCACTCCCGAGGGTCAAATCGCCGACGGGGGACGGGATGGTAGAGACAAACTGCATGGCACAACTCCTGTTCTCTTGGTACTTCTCCATTATAGCCTCACCACGGCCCCTCATGGGCCATGGGGCGCTGACCACAAAGACATCACGGCGTAGGAGCGCCAGGGGCTCCATTTCAGCGAGAGCTCCTTGAGGGCCTTCTCCTTCATGTCGGGAAATGCGCACTTCACGCCGTAGTCGGTGGCCGGGAAAGCATCGGGGTAGTCGAAGGCGCGCATGAGCAGGTACTGCACCGTCCACTCGCCGATGCCGGGGACCTCAAGCAGGCGCGCTGCCGAGCGCTCGACATCGGCCTCGGGGCGCAGATCGAGCTCGCCCGCGCACAGCGCCTCGGCCAGGGTGCAGATAGCCCGCGCCCTCTGCCGTACCACGCCGAGCTGACCCAGCCTCTCTGCCGCGTCCGGGGCGCAGAAGGCAAGCGGCGAGGGGAAGGCGGTCCTCAAGCCCTCGACGGGCAGATGGGCCGGAGTGCCGAAGGCCTGTGCGACGCGGCCCGCCATCGTGTTTGCGGCCTTCACCGTGACCTGCTGCCCGAGGATCGCACGCACCGCCATCTCGAAGCCGTCGAAGCTGCAGGGCACGCGGATGCCCGGGATGCGGCTTTGGGGGACGCGGGCATAGAAGTCCGCGAGGCCGGCCTCGACGGCCCGCGGGGTGCAATCGACGTCGAAGAGGCGCCGGACCTTCGAGATGACCGAGGGTATCTCGTCGAAGAGGTCGGGCGAGACCGTCACCTTCAGGCAGTTCTTCTGGGGAAAGTCCGCGACCCTGATCCAGCCGACCGGCGGCTGGCCGGGGCTTTTCTGGGCCGCGCCGCCCACGCTGTCTGCGGCTGAGGCTGCGTTCGTGCTGCCCGCGCCCGTACTACCTGCAGCTGTGTTCATGCTGTCCGGCCTGTGCGGGCGGCCTGGGTGTTCCACGCCGCCCGCGCCCTTGACGCTGCGCCAGTAGGCGCCGTCCCTTACCACCTCGACCCCCTCGATTGCGCGGACGCCCAAGAACTCCAGCAGCAGGTCGAAGCGGAAGGGGGGACGGTAGTCGACCCTCATCTCGATAGGGTGCACGTCGGCACCCGGGGCCGGGGCACGGTTCCTCAAGCGGCTCGGGGGCATGCGGTACTGTTTGGAGAAGGCGTCGTTGAAGCGCCTCACCGAGGAAAACCCGCAGGCATAGGCGACCCGTGTGACCGGCATGTCGGTGTCGGTCAGAAGGCCCTTCGCCAACAGCAGGCGGCAGGTGTTGCGGTAGGCGGCAGGACTCACGCCGTACTCGTCCTCGAAGATCCGGCGAAGCTGCCTTTCGGAGACCCCGAGGGTGCGGGCGACGTCAGCGACGCTGCACGAGGAAGAGTCCTTCTTGATGAGCCCGGCCGCCCGGTAGGCGACAGTGGCCATGCCGGGGAAGCCGGGCGTGTCGGGAGCGAGCTCGGGACGGCATTTCATGCAGGGCCGATACCCCGCAGCCTCTGCCATCGCCGCAGTCGGGAAAAAGGTGCAGTTCTCGCGACGGGGAACCTTGGCGGTACACACGGTGCGACAGTAGATGCCCGTTGACGAGACACCCACGAAAAAACACCCGTCGTAGTCGGTGTTATGCGCTGCAAGCTCCGCAAAGAGCTCGTCGTCGCTCGAAAAGCCCCTCTCGGTGTTCGGAAGCGTTTTCACAAGGCCCTCCCCTCGGGTTTTCGTCATACCTCCATCTAACCACAGCCCTGCACATTTTACTAGCCATTTTCGGACAAGAATTCCCCTGCCGCGGCACAGGGCCGAGGATCGATTCCGTTGTGTCCCGCACCTTGTCGCCCAGCACGTCATTGCGGGCTTGACCCGCAATCTGACCGGACATTTACCGGGCTGTGAGTCGGGCCGCAATGACATGGGCGGGCCGGTTCACCCGAGTCCCCCCCC
>WRIR01000016.1 GCA_009782605.1 Eggerthellaceae bacterium
GGCAGGCCCGAAGACGGGCGACGACACCAACGCGTGGAGCCTGCTGCTCCTCATGGCCGCGAGCGCGACCGCGCTCGGCGCGGGGGCACTCTACCGCCGCAGGTCGCTGAAGGCAGGCAAGGAGGACTAGGGACACCCAACCCCCAGGGACAGCAGGTAAGCCCCCGCTGTCCCTGTGGGGCCACCACTCGCAGGTAGCAAAGGAGTGGTAATTGACAACCAATCGACCCGGGGACAACAAGAAAAGCCCCATCCGTCCTCGGGGTCGCGTACCGAAGCAGCAAAGGAAGATTTGATAACCAACCCAGACCCGCCGGGGACAACAAGAAAAGCCCCATCCGCCCCCGAGGGTCGCCCATATAGGAAGCGAAGGAGGACTGCCAACTCAACCGATCCGGCCAAGTAAAAGGAAAGCCTGAAGAGACACCTATCCTACCTCACTCTTGTCGATTCGGACTTTACATTGGCCCTCGGCGGCCACCCCTTGCAGGGATTTCCCGTTTCCCTGCAAGGGCGTCGGCCCGCATGTAGGGCAGTTCTTATAGCTCCTCGCCTGCTGAAGAACTGCCCTATTTGTGTGTAATGGGACGGGGACGTGGTGCACAAAAGGGACGTTCCCTTTTGTGTCGTTCCCCTCCGCTCCCCCGCCCCGTCGTCATTGCGGGCTTGACCCGCAATCCTGCCCTTGCAGGTCCACCCCGCCCCCCCGACACGCACGACACACGGAAACGTCCGTGTTGTGCGCCTTGTTTGGTGGTAGTATGGCTTCATGAGAACAGTCTTTGTTATAGGGGGGATGGGGTCGGGGAAATCGACCGTAGCACAGTTCCTTGCGGGCTTCGGCGCGGCTGTGCTCGACCTGGACAGGGTGGGTCACGAAGCCTTGCGGGAAGCGGCGGTGAGGGATGCCCTTGTCCGCGCCTTCGGGGACGACATCCTTGACGAGGCAGGCGCCGTCGACCGCCCGGCCCTGGCGGCCCACGCCTTTGCGACCTCCGCGGCAACCGACCTGTTGACCGCGGCCACCCAGCCTGCTATCACCGCGGCTCTTTGCGGATGGCTTACGGCGCGGCGCGGCGAGGGCATCGGGGTGGCGGTCGTCGAGGCCTCGGCCTTCGACGGTGCGAAGGACCGCTACGCAGGGCACGCCGACTATCTGGTCGCGGTCTGTGCGCCTGTCGAGGCCCGGGTCAGGCGTGCTGTTGCGAAAGGCTTTTCCGAGGCGGACGTGCGCCGCCGCATCGCCCAGCAGCCGAGCGACGAGGACCGCCGCGCCTGGGCGGACTTCGTCATCGAGAACAAGGGAAGCCGCGCGGCCCTGAAAGCCTGTGCCGCCGACCTCTGGGGAAGGATCAACGATGGTGCGGCCCACTCATCCTGACGGCTCCGGGACGCAACCCGGCAGCCGAGCGGTGGAGCCTGGCAGGATGGAACCCGGCAGCCGAGCGGCGGAACCCGCCGGGGCGCAACCCGCCAGCGGCGCAACGCAACCCGCCAGCAGCGCAACGCAACCCGCCGCAACGCAATCCGCCGCCGCAGCGCAACCCGCCGCCGGGATGGAAGGCAAGCTCCCCGAGACGCGCCTCGCCGACACGCCCTTCCAGGTGGTCGCCCCCTACGAGCCGGCAGGCGACCAGCCCCAGGCGATACAGCAGCTCGCCGAGGGCATCGAACAGGGCCTGCGCTACGAGACGCTGCTCGGCGTCACCGGTTCCGGCAAGACCTTCACCATGGCGAAGGTCATCGAGGCGGTGCAGCGGCCCACCTTGGTCATGGCGCCGAACAAGACGCTTGCCGCCCAGCTCGCCGCCGAGCTCAAGGAGTTCTTCCCTCACAACGCCGTCTCCTACTTCGTATCCTACTACGACTACTACCAGCCCGAGGCCTACGTGCCCTCAAGCGACACCTTCATCGAGAAGGACGCCTCCATAAACGAAGAGGTCGAAAAACTGCGCCACGCCACCACATCGGCGCTGCTCTCCCGGCGCGACTGTATCGTGGTTGCGAGCGTGTCGTGCATCTACGGCATCGGCTCGCCCCTGGATTACGCTGGTCTGGCGGTCTTCCTCGACAAGGAGAAGAGGATGGACCGCGACCAGGCGATACACGGCCTCATCGACATCCAGTACGACCGCAACGACTACGAGTTGAAGCGGGGGACCTTCCGCGTGCGGGGCGATGCGCTCGACGTGTTCCCGCCCTATGCCGACAACCCCGTGCGTGCCGAGTTCTGGGGGGACGAAATCGAGCACATCTTCGAGATCGACCGCGTGACCGGGGAGGTGCAAGGCGAATTCGAGATGCTTCCCATCTGGCCGGCCTCCCATTATGTGACCGCCCGCCCGAAGCTCGACCGGGCGCTCACAACCATCCGCGAAGAACTGGCCGACCGCCTCCAGCAGTTCCAAAGCGCGGGGAAGCTGCTTGAGGAACAGCGCCTGGAGATGCGGGTGAACTACGACCTTGAGATGCTTGAGACCATGGGCTTCACGTCCGGCATCGAGAACTACTCGCGCCACCTCGACGGCCGCGCGCCCGGGGAGCCGCCCTACACGCTCATCGACTACTTCCCCAAAGACTTCATCTGCATCATCGACGAGAGCCACGTGACCGTTCCGCAGATTCGCGGGATGCACGAGGGCGACCGTTCGCGGAAAGTAACGCTTGCCGAGCACGGTTTCCGGCTCCCGTCCTGCCTGGACAACCGGCCGCTGCGCTTCGACGAGTTCGAGGCGCGGGTGCCGCAGTTCGTCTACGTGTCCGCGACGCCGGGGGACTATGAGGAAAAGGTGTCCCAGGCACAGGTCGAGCAGATTATCCGCCCGACCGGCCTGCTCGACCCAGAGATCGTCGTGCGCCCGGCAACCTCCCAGATAGACGACATTGTCGACGAGGCGCGTGATCGGATACGACGCAGCGAGCGGGTACTCATCACCACCCTGACGAAGAAGATGGCGGAAGACTTGACCGACCACCTGCTCGACCAGGAGATTAACGCCCGCTACATGCATTCCGACATCGCCACGCTGGAACGTATCGAGATACTGCGCGACCTGCGTATCGGCACCTTCGATGTGCTGGTGGGCATCAACCTGCTGCGCGAGGGCCTGGACCTGCCCGAGGTGTCGCTGGTCGCCATACTCGACGCCGACAAGGAGGGCTTCCTGCGCAACCAGCGCTCGCTCATCCAGACTATCGGCCGCGCCGCCCGCAACGTGAGCGGCCAGGTCATCATGTATGCCGACAAGACGACCGACTCCATGCGCCGCGCCATCGACGAGACCTGCCGCCGCCGCGAGATACAGATGGAGTTCAACCGTGCGCACGGCATCGAGCCGCAGACCATCCGCAAGGCCATCAACGACATCATGCGCTACGTGCAGGAGGAAATGGGCAGCTCGACCGCCGAACAGGTGAGCAAGGAGCTTGCCGAGCTTTCGCGCGGGGAAGTGCTGCGCATCCTTTCCTCGATGGAGGACGAGATGGCCACCGCCGCGCAAAGCATGGACTTCGAGGAGGCCGCCCAACTGCGCGACCAGGTCATACGCCTCCGTTCCCACTTAGAGGGCACCTCCGAGGACGACATCCGCGCACGCCTCAGGAAAGAGGCCAGGAAAGGCAGCGCCCACGGCACCCGCAAGCGCCGGTGACCCAACCTGCGGCCCCCGCAAGCGCCGGGTTTAGTACAGAATTTCCGAGTTATCGCATCAAAAACTAACTTGTGTATGGATTTTTGGTACGAGCCCGCATAAATTCACCTCAAAACGCCATTTTGACGTGAATATTCGCCACCTTCCGCGAAAAAAGGCCCGAAATCCGTACATAAGTTCGTTTTTGATGCGATAACTCCAAAAATTAGTGTAAAACGGACGAAACAAGGGCGACACGGGCGACACAAGACCCCGCGGGACCTGTCCCCATGAGTTGCCCGTGAGTTGCTAGGGGGCGTCGAGGCCCTGCGACGCGAAAGGGGCGTCAGGGGCGTCGAGGGCGCGGACGCTCTTGAAGGAGTAGACGGCGACTCCCATGACGATGCAGAGTACGCCGCCTATCGTGTAGAAGGGGGCGACCCCGATAGCTTCCGCAAGCACTCCGCCGCCCGCAATCCCGACAGGGGAGGTGAGCCCCATCAGGGCGGTGGTAAGGCCGAGCACCCGCCCGAGCCGTTCTTCCGGCACGGCACGCTGCACCAAGGTAATGAGGGGCCCGTTGAACCAGGCGCAGGCGACCGCCATCACGCCGGCCAGCACGACGAACCAGGTGAACATGTCGGGGCGCAACATGCCGCAGGCGGCCATGGTGGCACCGACGATGACCGCCGACAGCGCTATCAGGCCCGCAAGCCGCTTGCCGCCTCCCCAGGCAATCAGGATGAGGGAGCCCGTCAGAAGGCCGATGCCGAAGGCCGCCTCGGTGATGGCCGCCATGTACCCGTCCCCGTTGAAGTGGTCGTAGGTCATCAGCGGGAAGAGGGCCCCGAGTGCGGCAAAGGCGGCCATCCCTAAGGAGACCCCGACGATAAGCACCACAAGCCCCCGGCTCTTTGACAGGGAAAGCCACCCGTCTTTGAGGTTGGCGAAGACGCTTTGGTTTTCCGCAGAGGCATCGCGGGTGGTCGGTATCTTCGCGAACAGGAGCCCCGAAACCGCGATGAGCGCCCCGGCGAAGTCGAGGAACATCACCGAATGGAAGCCGACGACGGTGTAGAGGAAGATGCCGAAGGCCGGTGCCCCGATGTTGGCGATGCTCGCGACGAGTTGGTCGAGCGTGTTGATGCGCAGCAGGTGCTTCTGGGGCACAAGCATGGGCATCGCCGCCATCATGGCCGGGACACGGAAGGAATGCCCGATGCTGCGCACGATGACCATGGAGAGGATCAGTCCGAAAGAGGCATTGCCCATGAATATGAAGACGCCGAGGATCAAAGAGACGGTGCCGACGCACAGCACGGCGGCTATCATGATGGCCTTGCGGTTGAAGCGGTCCGCAGCCACCCCGCCGAAGGGCGAAAGGAGGCCCTGGGGCAGGTAGAAGCAGATGCTGGCGATGGCGAGCATCAACGCACTCCCGGTGGTCTCGGTGACATACCATATGGCGGCATAGCCGGCGGCGAAGCTCGTGACCATGGACACCGCCTGGCCCGTCCAGATAAGGGCGATGATCCTGAACCAGCGCTTCGACAGCACCCGCCCGGATGCGCTCAAGAGCTGCGCCGTCTCGGGCGCTTCGTCGGGTGCGATGTCGTTCGCCGGCGCTTCCGCTTCTTTTTCCGTTTTTGTTTTTGTCTCGGTCATGCGCACGATGCTCCTGAGTGTGACAAGGGGCCGTATAACTTGTCACACTTTTTCTTACCCAGCACACATGACAAGCTGAGTGTGACAAGTTATACGGCCCCTTGTCACACGGCCCCTTCCACATCCTTGTCACATTCATAATGCAGGGCTTGAGTATACCGAAAAAGGGGTATGATGGAGCCGGGAATTTTTATCCCGCCACCCGTATGCGACCGCACAGGAGAGAAGAGGCCATGTCAAAAGGAAGCTACTCGTTCACCACCCCTATCTACTACGTCAACGCGAAGCCGCACCTGGGCACGGCGTACACCACGGTGGCGGCCGACACGGTTGCGCGTTACCAGCGGATGAACGGATACGACGTCGCGTTCGTGACCGGCCTGGACGAGCACGGGCAGAAGATTGCCGAGACCGCCGGGGAGCACAACATGGCACCTCTGGCCTGGTGCGACTCGATGGAGCCCTTCTTCCGCGCGGCCTGGGACATGCTGGGCATCACCTATACCGACCTCGTCCGCACGACCGAGCCGCGGCACGCCCGGACGGTGCGGCAGTTCTGGAACGGCCTGTACGAGCAGGGTTTCTTGTACAAGGGGGCATACGAGGGCTGGTACTGCCTGCCCGACGAGACCTACTACGCCGAGGGCGACCTGGAACAAGACGAGGCCGGCGCCTTTGTCTGCCCGGAATGCAAGCGCCCCGTCCAACAGGCCTCCGGCGAGGAGAACTGGTTCTTCAAGCTCTCCGACTTCCAGGAGAGGCTTTTGGCCTTCTACGACGAGAATCCGCAGTTCATCCGCCCGGAGACCCGCCGCAACGAGATCGTGTCCTTCGTGAGCCGGGGCTTGAAGGACCTCTCCATATCCCGCTCGACCTTCGACTGGGGCGTGCCGCTGCCCTTCGACGAGGGGCACGTGGCCTATGTGTGGGCCGACGCGCTTTTGGCCTACATCACCGGCATCGGATACGGCGACCCCGACCGTCCCGGCGAGTTCGAGACCCGCTGGCCCATGCACTACCATTTCGTGGGCAAGGACATCATCAGGTTCCATTGCGTCATCTGGCCCGCGATGCTTATGGCGGCGGGCCTGCCCATCGCCCACACCGTGTTCGGCCACGGCTTTCTGCTCACCAAGGGCGAGAAGATGTCCAAGTCGAAGGGCAACGCGCTCTCGCCCGAGGACCTGGTCGGCGTCTTCGGCGTGGACGCCTACCGCTACTACTTCATGAGCGACGTGCAGTTCGGCAACGACGGCTCGATATCGCTTGAGCGCATGGTGCAGGTCTACAACGCCGATTTGGCGAACACCTGGGGAAACCTCTGCTCGCGCGTCTTCAACATGACGGGGAAGTATTTCGAGGGCAGGGTGCCGAAGGTGCCCGGCGGTGGGTCGGGCGGCGCCCCGGAGGGTGCGTTGAGTGGCGCGGCGGATGCCTTGCTGGGCGGCGAGTCGGGTGATGCCCCGGGCGGCGGTGCGGCCGACGGTGCCCCGGGCGGCGGGCCCGACTCTGCGGCCGACAACCCGCTGCGGGAGATCGCCGCGGGCCTGTATGCGGAATACGACGCGTGCATGGGGCTCGTTGACTTCACGGGCGCGGTGGCCGCGGTGCAGAGGCTGGCGGGGCGCGTGAACCTCTACGTCGAGGACGCCGCCCCCTGGAACCTTGCGAAGAGCGATGAGTGCGCCGGTGAGCTGGCAGCGGTCATCTACAACGCCCTTGAGGCGATCCGCATCATCGCGCTGTTCATGGCACCCTTCATGCCGAACACCTCGGCCGAGGTGTTCAGGAGGCTGGGCTTGGGCGACGTAACCGCCGTGACCGACATCGAGGCGGCCAGCGCCTGGGGCGGGCTTGCGGGTGGGAACAAGGTCGAGACCGGGGACCCCCTCTTCCCCCGCCTCGACGTGGACGCCATCGACTTTTCGGTTAGCTAGGCCGGGTGGACAGGGGACGATACTGTGACAGGGGGCCGTATAACTTGTCACACTCAGCTTGTCATGTGTGCTGGGCGAGGCAAAGTGTGACAAGTTATACGGCCCCCTGTCACACCTGTCACATCCTTGGGAGAAAGGCTTTTTATGCGGCAGAGTGAACCTTTGTTTCGTGACACCTTGTTCCGCGGCAAGCGGAAACGCGGCGGGTATCAGGTCGTCGACCCTCCGCAGCCGGCGCTTGAGGCCCTGGTCGCCGACACCCACGCGCATCTTGAGATGCTTGCCGACGTGCCGCTTGCGCTGGCCCGCTGCGCCGCGCACGGACTTGGCTTCCTGTGCTGCGTCGTGGACGTGTGCGAGGGCGACCTGGTTGTCTACGACCGCGCAGAAGCCTGGCGCACAGAGGCGCAGGGGCTTTTGGGGGAAATCCTTGGGGACAGGGGGCCGTGTCACACGGGGCCGTATAACGTGTCACAGGAGGGTGACAAGGGGACGGGGCGTTTGTCACATTTTGACACATTTGGGGACAAGTACGTCTTTCAAAATGTGACAAACGCCCCGTCCCCTTGTCACCCTCCCATTCCGTCTATCAGGGTTGCTGCGGGTTGCCATCCCCATCATGCGCGGCATTATTCAAAGGATGCGCAAGCCAGGCTGCTTGACTGTGCAAGTAACCACCTGACCTGCGCAATCGGCGAAGTAGGGCTTGACTTCCACTATGACTTCTCGCCGCGTGAGGCACAGCGCGAGGCCTTCCGCAGGCAGGTTGGCGTGGCTCATGCGACGGGGCTCCCGCTCATCCTCCATCTGCGCGAGGCGCACGAAGAGGCGCTTGCCATCATGGACGAAGAGGGCTTTCCCGAGGCGGGCACCCTGCTCCATTGCTTCAACCTCGGCGCGGACGTGCTTGCGCCCTGGGTCGAGCGGGGCTGCTACATCGCCTTCGGGGGACCGCTCACCTTCAAGAAGAGCGACGATGTGCGCTCGGCGGCGCTGCAGGTTCCGCGAAATCGCATCGTGACCGAGACCGACGCGCCCTATATGACGCCCGAGCCGATGCGTGGCATGGAATGTTCGCCCGAGCACACGATCTTCACAGCGGAGCGGCTTGCGGCGGTGTTTTCCTGCGAGCCGGGCGAGGACCGGCGGCAGTTCTTGGCCGAGGTCTACCAAAACGCCCTCGACCTCCTTGACCGGGAGCCGACGGCCTGGCAGGGGAAAACGCAGGGGAAAGCGCCGGGTGCCGTGCCGGATGGAACGCCGGGCGCAGCGGCGGGTACTGGGTGTGACAGGGGGCCGTATAACTTGTCACAGTGTGACAAGTTATACGGCCCCCTGTCACACCCAGTACCGAAGGGAGAAGAAGGACATGGGGACTAGGCTCATCATCGCGGCATCGCCGCGCAGGTCTGGCCGCTGCTCCCGCCTTGCCGAGCGCCTTGCCGCAAGTCCAGATGTCACGCATTCGGAAGCCGCGCAACCGGTGGTCGGCAGCCTTGCCGCGCAACCGGCGGCCGCGCAACCGGCGACCGGCGGCCAGGGCCTGCGCGTGGTCACGGTTCACCTCTCTGAGCAGAGGATAGCCCCCTGCGATGCCTGCGACCGGTGCCGGGACGAGGGGCGGTGCGTCATCGACGACGACATGCAGGCCCTGTATGCCCTGCTGGACGAGGCAAGCGACCTGCGGGTGGTCGCGCCGGTCTATTTCGCGGGGCCGCCCGCCCAGTACAAGGCGCTGCTCGACCGCCTGCAGGCCTACTACCATAGCTGGGCCGCCGGAAGGGCCGCCGGGAAGCAGGCCGCGAAGCATCCTCTGCGCCTGTTCGTGATAGGGGACGGGGGAGACCTGCACGGCTTCGAGCCCTTGGTGACCTGCACACGCTCCGCCTTTGCGGTTGCGGGCTTCCGGTTGGAAGAGGTGTACAGCGGCGTCGGCCTCGACCCGGCGGCGCTCGACAGGCTTTCCACCTGCCCCGAGGAATACCGCTGGACAGGGGGCCGTGCGACAGGGGGCCGTATAACTTGTCACAGTGTGACGGGTTATACGGCCCCCTGTCACACGGCGGCCACGGCTATGCCCGGCGAAGGCCCCTGCGGTGGCTAAGCTGTCCCCCCTGGCATCGGCGGCGGCGACCCAGGCGGTGCTCGAAAAGCATGGGCTTGCGACAAAAAAGGCGCTCGGCCAGCACTTCCTCGTCAGCGACGGCATCGTAAGGCGCATCTGCGACCTTGCGGCCCTGCATCCCGGCGACCGGGTGCTCGAAGTGGGGCCGGGCATCGGCACGCTCACGATAGCCCTGCTGCAGAAGGCGGGCTCGGTCGTTGCCGTCGAGCGCGACCGCGACCTCGTCGCCGTCCTCGCCGACACCTGCTCCGCCTACCCCGATTCCCTTGAGGTCATCAACAAGGACGCCCTGGAGCTTGTGGAAAGCGACCTGGAAGGCGACATGGGCAGCCTTCCCCACAAGTTCGTCGCGAATTTGCCCTATGCGGTGGCGGCGACGCTCGTCCTGGGCTTCTTCGAACGTTTCCCCAGCTTGGAGAGCGCCACCGTGATGGTGCAGAGCGAAGTCGCGGACCGCATGTGCGCGAAGCCGGGGACGAAGGCCTATGGCGCCTATACCGTGAAGCTTTCCCTGTTCGCCCGCCCGGTCGAGCGCTTTTGCGTGGGGCCGCAGAACTTCTTCCCGCCGCCGCGGGTCGACAGCGCCGTCCTGCGCCTTGACAGGCACCGCCCGCTCGACGCGGAAGGTGCCGCGCTTCCCCGCGAAACCGTGCAGGCGGCCTGCCTGATGGCCGATGCTGCCTTCGCCCACCGCCGCAAGACCATCCTCAACTCTGCCACGTCCTACTTCGAGGCACAGGGGAAGAGAGGCGCGCCCCGCGCACAGGGGAAGAGAGGCGCGCAAGCAAAGGCCGACGCGCAGGCGCAGGCCGACGTGCAAGCGAAGGCCGACGCGCGGGCACAGGCAAAGGGTGACGCACTGGCCCTGCCGCAGGCCCTGCTACGCCTGTTCGAGCAGGCCGGTATCGACCCGAGGCAACGCGGCGAGGCCTTGACGGCCGCCGACTTCGCCAGGCTAGGACATCTTTATAGAGAAAATTTTCTTATAGAAAAGTAAAATCTAAAGAAAATACATGTAAAATTTAGTAGCCTGTTCAGGCGATATCGGGTATTATATTCCCTAGGGACTTATTGCGTCATTGCAGGTTGATGGCGGCTGCACGGGAAGGATTGCGGGTCAAGCCCGCAATGACAGCGCGGAGGCAGCAGCCCGGCGGCATGGCGGCGTGTAGCAGCGGCGCGGCGGCTTGGCAACACCGGGGTCGGTGCGGCGGCACGGCGGCACCGCAGGCGGCACGGCGGCGTGTAGCAGCGGCGCGGCGGCTTGGCAACACCGGGGTCGGTGCGGAGGCACCGCAGGCAGCCTGATGGCGGTGACGGGCAAAGAAAAGGTGGATGTAGCGAGACCGTGGAATCATTTATCAACGCAATAGGAATGCCGCTCGGCTATCTCATGTACGGGTGCTTCGAGCTGCTGCGCAACTACGGCGCGGCGATTCTGCTGTTCACCCTACTCACCAAGGTCATCCTCTTCCCCCTGTCGGTCATTGCGCAGAAGAACTCCATCAAGATGGTCAAGATGCAGCCCGAGCTTGCCGACATCAAGCTGCGCAACAGCGGCAACGGCGAGCTCATTATGCAGGACACGCGGGCGCTCTACAAGAAGGAGCGCTACAGCACCGTGAAGGGCATCCTGCCGCTCCTGGTGCAGATACCCCTCATCCTGGGGCTTATCGACGTCATCTACAACCCCTTGAGGCACCTGCTCCACCTGGATTCCCCGACCATCGCCGCCTTGACGGGCCGCACCGCAGAGGTGCTTGGGCTTTCCGTCGACGCCCTTGGCTTCGGCTCCCAGATCAGGGTCCTTGAGACCGTGCAGAACAGCCCCGATGCCTTCGCGGCCCTGGCCACACAGGGGGAAGGCTCGCTTGCGGGCGCCCTTGCGCAGATAGCCTCCATCGACGTCTCTTTTCTCGGCATCGACCTAGCCGCGATACCGCAGCTCGGCGACCTGACGCTTGTTGTGCCCATCCTCTCGGCCTTGAGCGCCCTGGTCCTGTGCCTCGTGCAGAACCGCTACAACGTGCTCCAGGCCGAGGCGGGCTTCCTGGGGAAATGGGGCATGACCATCTTCCTCGTGGCCTTCTCCGGCTACTTCGCCCTCGTGCTGCCCTGCGGGCTGGGCCTGTACTGGACTGCGGGGAACCTGCTTTCGATTCCCGTGCTGGCGCTGTGCAACCTCATCTACAGCCCGAAGAAGTACATCGACTATGCGAACTGCGTAAAGCCGGTCAGGCCCACGCGCGCACAACGCAGCGCTGAACGGGCGCGCAGGCGGGAGCTGGCCGGGCGGGAGAAGGCCGACAGCAGGCGTTTCTTCGCCAAGGGCCTCACGAAGAACCTCGTGGTCTATGCCGAAGGGGGAGGGTATTGGAAGTATTTCTCCGCCCTCGTCTCCTACGTGACCGCGCATTCGGACATCGTCGTGCACTACGTGACGGGCGACCCCGAGGACCGCGTCCTTGAGGCCGGGGACCCCCAGGTGGTCCCCTACTACATCGGCCCCAAGGCGCTGGTCGCCTTCATGATGAAGATGGATGCCGACATCGTCGTGATGACGACGCCCGACCTTGAGCTGTTCCAGATCAAACGCTCGCTGGTGCGCAAGGACGTCGAGTACATCTACCTCGACCATTCCATGACGTCTTTCCAGCTCGTGCTCCGCAAGGGGGCGCTCGACCACTTCGACACCGTCTTCGTCTACGGGCCCAACCACATCGACGAGGTGCGGGAGACCGAGAAGCTCTACCAGCTGCCGCCCAAGACCCTCGTCAAGACCGGCTACGGCCTGCTCGACGACCTGCTGGAACGGGTCGCTGCGCTGGAACAGGGCACGGGCGCGGGTGCCGACAGCGCGGGCAGCGCAGGCACGAGCGCGGATGCGGGCGTGGGTGCGGGCAGCGCAGGCGCAGGCACGAGCGCGGATGCCGCCCCCGGCGGCCCCGCCCCCGGCAGCCCCATCCCCGCCGCGGGCAGCAAGCAAATCCTCATCGCGCCGTCATGGCAGGCGGACAACCTCATGGAGCTCGGCATCGACGACATCCTCAAGGCCCTGGTGGGCCACGGCTACCGTATCGTCGTGCGCCCCCATCCCGAATACGTGAAGCGCTTCCCGGCGCGGATGCAGGCTATCATCGACCGCTGGGCCGGACAGTGCGCCCCTGCCGACGCCACGGGCGGCACCCTGGCCTTCGAGACCGACTTTTCCTCCAACGAGACCGTCTACCTCTCCGACCTCGTCATCACGGACTGGTCGACCATCGCACAGGAGTTCTCCTATGCCACTAAGAAGCCCTCGCTGTTCGTCAACACCCCGATGAAGGTCATGAACCCGGAATACGACCGCCTGCCGCTCGTGCCCCTTGACATCTCCCTGCGCGACGAGCTGGGCGTGTCGGTGGACCTCGACGAGCTCGAAGGGCTTGCGGAGGTGTGCGCCGACCTGCTTGAGCGAAGCGGCGAGTACCGCGAACACATCACCGCGGTGCTTGAGCGGAACATCTACGACAGGGGAGACGCCGCGCGCGGCGGCGGCGACTACCTCATTGCGCGGGTGAAGGAGATAGAATACCTGCGCTTTGTCGGGAAGGACCCGGCTCGCTTTGCCCGGCCCGCCCAGCTGGAGGCGGCCGAGAGGCGCAAAGAGGCTGTCCGGCAGGCTGCCTGGTGGAAAAGGGGCGGAAAGCCCCGGCAGCCCTTGACGGATGCGGCCCTTGAGGGGCAGCCATGAGAAAGCACCTTATCTTCTTCGGCTACTGGTTCCTGGCGTCGCTGGTTGTTCCCAGCGAGCTGGCCTGGGGTTATATCGACCCGGCGACGACAACCTATATCATCCAGGTCTCCACGGCCATCGTGGTGACGGTCGGGGTCTCGCTCAGCATCTTCCTCTACCGCTTCCAGATGATAGTCACCAACCTCAAGGTATTGGCCCATGCCCTGGTACGGCGGCTCGGCGCAGTGGGCCTTGGCGGCTCCCCACGGCGTGGCCGCCCGGGCGCGGGCGCCACGGCGGCGGGCGCGGGCGCGGCGGCAGGCGTGGGCGCGGGCGCGGCGGCAGGCGTGGGCGTGGGGGCGGCGGCGGGCGCGGGCTCGGCGGCACCCCTCACCGAGGCCGAGGCGCTTGCCGCCGGGCTCATCGACTGCCCCATCCCCGCCCGCGAGAACTACGCCGCCGTGGCACCCGCCCCCGCGGACACGGCTGCCGCCGCAACCGCCGCAGCGCCTGCACCGCCGCTCGCGGACAGACTGAAATCCTGGGCGGCGGGACTCGGGCACGACGAGCGCAGCCCTCGCGACCGCCTGCTCGTTTCGGTGCTCCTTGTCAGTGCGGTCACCATGACCTATGGCATCTTCAACATGTTCGACTCGGTCATCACCAACCGCAAGCTGCTCTTCTTCACCTTCCCCGAAATCGCCGGGCCGATCCTCGTCTTTTGCCTGGTCATGTTCGCCGTCCTTATGGGGCTTCTCTTCGTTGCGCGGGGGCGGGTCTTCGACTTCCTGGTCTGCGTGGGGCTGTCCTTCCTCGTGTGCGGCTACCTGCAGAACACCTTCTTCAACACGGGCCTGGGCCAGCTCATGGGCCAGCAGCTGACCTGGGACGACCTAAGGGTCTCGCGGGTGTTTGGCAACCTGGCCCTCTGGCTGGGCATCTTCGCCCTCGTCTTCTGGTCGGGCCTGACGCGCAGGGAGGGCGTCCGGAGGCTTTTCAGGAAGGGCCTCGTCTCCGCTTCCGCGCTCATTATCGTCGTGCAGGCCGTTGCCCTCTTCTCCATCATCCCCCTTGTCCGCGACTGGAACCCGGAGCACAACGACGGCATTGTCGAGGTCTTGTCACGCGACGGCCTCTACGACGTCTCTTCCGAGGAAAACGTGATAGTCATCATCATCGACATGATGGACGAGGAATACGTCAACCTCCTGGTCGACCTGGACCCGCATATCTATGACTTCATGGACGGGTTCACACGGTTCACGAACAACATGTCCGTGTACAACGCGACCTTCCCCTCGATGGTGCACATTATGACCGGCGTACCGCTTGACCTGGACATGCAGAGCTTCGACTACATCGACTATGCCTACACCCACCCGTCCTTTATCGGCGACATCCGTGACCAGGGCTATTCCTGCAACATCTATACCGACAAGCCTTATTCCTACACGCGGGCGAGCCAGTTCGAGGGCCTGGCGGACAACCTCAATGTGAGCACCTATACCCTGCGGGTCGTCAAAGCCCCCGCGCAGCTCTTCCGCCTCTCCCTGTTGAAGAGCGCCCCGCTCTCGCTCAAGCCGACGTTCTGGCTCTCGTCGGGAATACTGGGCTATGGGAGCATCGGGAAGGGCGGAACCGGGGCCGAGCCCTATTGGGCGACCGAGGACGTGCGCTTCTACGCGGAACTGACGGACGAGCGGCTGAACGCGGTCGAAGGCCCACGCTTCAGTTTCATCCACCTCCTTGGGTTCCACGGCCCGTGGAGGATGACGGCCCAGGCACAGGATGCGGGGCGGGATGTGCCGGGCGAGGAGCAGTTCCGCGGCTGCTTCTTTATCCTTGAGGAGTATTTCTCCCAGCTCAAAGAGCTCGGCCTCTACAAGGACGCGACCATCATTGTCACGGGCGACCACCCGGAGCACACCGGGAGCAAGGTGCCTGACAAGCCGATGCTCGTCGGGTGCTTCGTCAAGCCCTCCGGCGAGGAAGGCACGCCGCTGCGCCACAATAGTGCCCCGGTGACCTTCGAGAACCTTCGGGCGACCTGCGTCGAGGCGGCAGGCGGGGACGCGGCTTCCTGGGGCAGGACCTATTTCGAGATTGGCGAGGACGAGCCGGGCGAGCGGCACTACTACAACCGCTTCACCGATGCTGACGACGGCAAGCACTACATGACGGATTTCCTTATCATCGGCGATGCGCGGGAATGGGATAACTGGGAGCTTGTCGAGTTGATCCCCTTTGAAGCGAACCGATGGTTCTAGGGGCTTCGACGGGAGCTGCGCGCCCGGGCGACGGGCGGCGCCCGCGGGGTGCGCGGCCGGCCGATGCCGTCCAACAGCCGGACGACTCGCAGGCCGGGCGGCGCGGCGGTGTCGCCCAACAGCCGGACGGCCCGCGGGGTGTGCGGCCCGGCGGTGCCGTCCAACAGTCAGACGGCCAGCAGGCCGGGCGGCCCGGCGACGGGCGGCGCCCGCGGGGTGCGCATGCCTTCGACCTGGTTCATCCGGCGGTGGTGCTGGGGTGTTTTGCGGCGATCCTCGCGCTTACCATGCTGGCTATCCACCCGGTCTTCCTCGCCCTCTCCTTCTCTGCGGCCTTTTCGTTCAGCCTGTATGCGCGGGGGTGGCGGCCCTCCCTGCGGACCCTTGCCTGGCAGGCCCCCCTGGTTCTGCTGTGTGCCCTGGTCAACCCCTTGTTCTCGGGTGCGGGCTCCACCGAGCTCTTCCGCATTGCCAGCCGGACGGTCTTTGTCGAGGGTGTCGCCTTCGGTGCCTGCATGGGCCTGATGCTCGCCGCGGCCCTGCTCTGGTTCTCCAACGCGGCCCTGGTGCTCACCTCCGACAAGGTGCTGGGGGTGCTGGGAGGTCTGCTGCCCACCGTCGGGCTCATGGTGTCCATGACGATGCGCCTGGTCCCGCAGCTCGTCGAGCGGGGGAGGCTGATCGAAAGCGCGCTCAAGGCCGCCTCGTCGGCCCGGGCGCACACCGGGGTGGAAGGAGTTGCCGGACGTGTCCGCCAGGTCTCCGTCCTTATGGGCTGGAGCCTTGAGGATTCCCTTGAGACCGCCGACGCCATGAGGGCGCGGGCCTGGGGCGCCACCCGACGGCGGACGACCTATGTGCGCCACCGCTTCCGCCGCTTCGACTGTGCCGCCGCGGCCGTCTGCCTGGCGCTCGGCGCCGCGAGTGCCGTGCTTGCCTGGGTCGCTTGTGTGCACTACCGCTTCTACCCGGTCATGGGCAGCCTTGGGCCGTGGTGGGGCTACCTGCCCTTTGCCCTGTTCGTGTCCCTGCCCCTGCTGCTGTGCCTGGTCGACGACGCGCGCTGGAAGAAGGTGTGCTGAGGGCATGAAGGCCGTGGCGGTGTCTGACTTCTGCTTTTCTTACCCGGGCGCGGGCGGTGTTGCTGCTGCTGTCGCGGATGCCGCCGCTGCCGCGGGAGACGGCGGTGCTGCTGCTTGCGGCCACGCCGGTGCGGGAGGCGTGCTCTTGGACGGCGTGTCCTTTGCTCTTGAGCAGGGCTCCTTCACCGTGCTTGTCGGCGACACCGGCAGCGGGAAGACCACGCTGCTGCGTTCGGTCAAGCCGGAGCTGGCGCCGGTCGGGAAAAGGAGCGGCACCATCGAGGTGTGGGGGCGCGACACCACTGCCCTGGGTGTGCGCGAGTCGGCGGAAGCCGTCGGGTACGTCTTCTCAAGCCCCGAGAACCAGATAGTCTGCGACCTGGTCTTCCACGAGCTCGCCTTCGGGCTGGAAAACCTCGGCGTCGCGCCCGACGAGATGCGCCGCCGCGTCGCCGAGGTCGCCCACTTCTTTGGCATCGAGCCCTGGATGCACGCGCCGACCGCCAGCCTTTCCGGAGGGCAGAAGCAGATGGTGGCGCTTGCCGGCGTCCTGGTGATGCAGCCGCGGGTGCTGCTCTTAGACGAACCGACCGCGCAGCTCGACCCTGTCGCCGAGCGGAACTTCCTCCATGCGCTGTTCCGTATCAACCGCGAGCTGGGCATCACGGTCGTCGTGGCGACCCATGCCCCCGAGGCGGTGGCCGCCTATGCGACCGGCGCGCTTTGCCTGGCACAGGGCCACGTCGAGCCGGTGGAGCTGGGCAGCCTCGCCCCCGCGGATGGGCTGCCGGACGCAGGCGGGCTGTCAGGTGCGGGTGGGCTGCCGGGCGCGGACGGGCCGCCGGTCGCCGTCCCGCAGGCGACCACCGCGCCGGGTGCCGCCGACCCCGCCTGCGGACGTGGTGATGGCCGGTCGTCGCGGGACGGCGCCGGCGACCCACGCCCCCGGCGTGCAGGTCGCTTGCGGGACGGCGTCGGTGCGGCGGTGTCGTTCCGCGACCTGTTCTTCCGCTATGCCCAGGACGCGCCCTGGGTGCTGCGCGGCCTCGACCTGGACGTCGCCCCCGGGACCATCCACGCGATCATCGGCGGGAACGGTTCGGGGAAATCGACCTTGCTGCAGGTGGCTGCGGGCATCCTCAAGCCCCAGCGCGGGAAGGTTGCAAACGGGCTTTCGTCAGCCCAAGCCCTCCTTCCGCAAGACCCCCTGTCGCTCTTCGTGTGCGACACGGTAGGGGATGAGCTGCGGGAATGGCAGAAATGCTGCGGGTATTCCGAAGACGAGCTTGAGGATATGACGGGGCGTCTCGGCCTCGGGGCGCTTGCGGGGCAGCATCCCTGCGACCTCAGCGGGGGGCAGCAGCAAAAGCTCGCGCTCGCGAAGCTCGCGTTGACACGGCCGGCACTGCTCCTGCTCGACGAGCCGACCAAGGGGCTTGACGCGGCCTTGAAGTGCGCAATCGGGGCCCTGCTCGTCGAGCTTCGGGAGGCAGGCGCCACGGTAATCCTCGCCACGCACGACCTTTCCTTCGTGTCGCAGGTGAGCGACACCGCTACCATGGTCTTCGACGGGCAGAGGGCCTGCACCGAGCCGACCGCGGACTTCTTTTCCCGCAACCTCTTCTACCGCCCGCAGCCCGACGGCTTCCGGCACCTCTGGCAACGTCAGCAAGCGGCAGGAAAAAACGGGGACGGCGCGGCGGGCGCAATGGCAGGTCCGGCGGCCTCGACACCGGCCTCAGGGGGTCCGGCGGCTGTGGTGGACGACCCGGCGCCCACACCCGACGACCCGGCGGCCACACCCGCCGCGGCAGGGAAACGCGCGGACGGAGGCCTGCCGTGAGACGGGTCCTGCGGGCCTTCGAGGTCCTTGTCCTGGTTGCGGTGCCTGCCGTGCTGATACTCTGCGCCTTTCTGCGCGTCTCCCAGACGGCGGTCCTCACGCTTGTCGTCGCCCTTGTCGCCCTTGTGGTCTTCTTTGCGAGCTACGAGGTGGGAAGGCCCACTTTAAGGCAGGTCATGCCGACTGTCGTGCTGGGCGCCCTGGCGGCTGCGGGGCGCATGCTCTTCGCTGCCGTTCCGAACGTCAAGCCCGTGACCGCAGTATGCATCGTGGCGGGAGTCGTATTCGGGAGGCGTGCTGGGTTCATGGTCGGTGCCCTTGCCGCCTTCGTGTCGAACTTCTTCTTCGGGCAGGGGCCCTGGACGCCCTGGCAGATGTATGCCTGGGGCATGGCCGGGTACTTCGCGGGGGTGCTTGCCGAAAGCGGCCTGTTCGCGTACCGGCCGGTCGTCTATGGCTATGGGTTCTTGGCGGCGATGCTCTATGGCGTGCTGCTCAACTCCTGGTACATCGTCGGGTTCGTGCAGCCCCTGACCTGGCAGGGCGCCCTGCTGGCCTACGGGGCCTCGCTGCCCTTCGATGCGGCCCATGGGGTTGCGACCGTCGCCTTCCTCCTGGTCATCTTCGCCCCGTGGCGAAAGAAGCTCGAACGCATCAAGAAGAAGTACGGACCTTCCGAAATGTGGGATTTCCCCACTGTCACACCAACTGCCACACGGGATCACGGGTCTGGCCCGCAATGACGACGGGCGACGCAGGTTCCGCCGGGATGGAGGTACCTTAGGTCAGTATGGTTTCCTCGACGCCTTCTTCAAGCGAGTAGAGGGCGACGGGCTCGGGAGGGGTATCCTCGATGAAGGCGTCGAAAAGCGGCTCCCCGCTCTGGCTGAGCTCCACCATGCCGGTCAAGACATCAACGTACTGATAGGACTGGCGGGCCGTCCGCCCGCGCTTGCGGTCCACTTCCATGATGAAAAGCTGGGGATGCACCTGCGTCAACACGCCTTCGCTCTCGACGATCTTCGACCGCCCCATATTTGCCCGTACCTTCAGCCGCTTCCCCACAAAGTCATGCAAGGTGTCGCGAATCGAGTCTACGATTTTTGCTTGCTTCGCCAAATCCATGTCAAATCCTCTTCCACCACCACAATTGTCCATAAGTTGCATCCGAAATTATACCATCTTCGTCAAGGTTTCATACAATTTTCAACTGACGAGTGCGCTGACAGGTATGCTTCCCGGGGTGTACGGTAGCGCACAGTAGTGTGCAGGAGCGCGAGGCAGGAGGGGTGGTCGAGACGGGGGAAGACCGGCCCGCTAGGCCGGGGCTTCCTCTTCCGTTTCCTTCCCGAGATAGATGTTCGGCATGAAGAGCGCGAGGGCCAGGAGGGCCGCCGTCGCCGCGAGCATGATCCAGAAAAGGAGGTTGATGCCCGTGTCGAGCGCCTGGACGACGAGGCCGCCCCCGGGCCCCGCCAGCGCACTCGCGGCCGCCCCGCCGAGCGCATCGGCCACGCCGCCCCCTTCCTGCAAGAGGCCGTCGAGGTCCACTCCGACCAGGCCCGCCTCCGCGAAGAACGAGACGAGACGCATGTTGAGCATCATGCCGAGCACCGCGATGCCGACGGTCTGCCCCATGGTCTTCACAAAGCTGCTTATCCCCATGGCGGTACCCCGTTTGTCATAGCCGACCGACTCCTGGATGATGATGGTGGTTGCGGTGATCAGGCCGCCGAGCCCGAAGCCCGTGAGGAAGATAAGCACGACGACGAAAGGCAGGCCCGAGGATGCGTCGAGGGTGACGAAGAGCGCGGCACAGGCCAGCTGGACCACCCCCGCAAGGATCACGACCACCTTTCCGTTGAAGCGCGTGAGCAGCTTGCCCATGATGTAGGAGACGAAACCCCACGAGAAGCACATCGGCAGCACTGCCAGCCCCGCAATCATCGCGGAGTACCCGAGCACGTTTTGCAGGTAGAGGGCGATGTAGACGTCAATCCCCTGCATCGCGGCGCATGCCAGGAAGGCGATGGCGTTCACGAACACGATGGTGCGCGTGACCAGGCCCGACCAGTCCGCCCGCCTTTTTTGGCGTGTCTCGCGGCAGAAGTTCTCCGTCAGCGAGAACTTGAGGATCGCCAAGCCGGCAACGCCGAAGGGGATGTTGATGAAGAAGACCCAGTGCCACGACAGGCCCTCGATGAGGAACCCGCCGATCACCGGCCCGATGAAGCCTGCTATCCCCCAGACGGAGCTCATCGCCCCCATGATGGCGGCACGCGACTCGATGGGGAAGGCGTCGCCGACTATTGTGTAGGCCAGCGTGAAGATGGAGCCCGCGCCGGCCCCCTGGATGGTGCGGAAGGCGATGAGCATGGCCATACTCTGCGCCGCGCCGCACAGGGCGCTGCCGACGAGGAATATCACGATGCCCAGGCTCAGCATCCGCTTGCGGCCGTAGAGGTCGGCAAGCCTTCCGAACACCGGCGTCGTCACCGCGCCCGCAAGGAGGTAGGAGGAGAACATGAAGCTCATCAGGTCGAATCCCGCAAGCTGCCGGGTGATGGCGGGGGCGGCAAGCACCGTGATGGTGATCTCCATGGCTGCGAGAAACACCACCGTCATGAGCGCTATAACAAGGGGGCCCTTTTTGATGCTGAAGGTATCGGTCATGCCTTCCAGTATGCGTGAAGGGCGGGGGTTTCGCAAGCATTGTTCGCCCGGTTCACGAAGGGAGCTCATTCCCTTTTGTCCCTGCCTCAGACCGTCAACCTGTCCCAAAGGTGTCAATGGGGACGTATAACTTCGACACCTTTATTTATGTCAATGCCGACAAGCATGCTACATGGCAAAAGGTGTCGAAGTTATACGTCCCCATTGACACCCTCCGACTTGCCTGGGCCCCCAGCACCCCCTATCCTGATCTTTACCGGATGGTTACAGAATCGTCATCCTATAATATTATATGATATATAGTATTATAGGAAACAAAGGAGGAAGGAGGCCGGGTGGCATTTCAGATAACAGCGAGCTTGCTTGACGCCTGCGTCCTCTCCATGCTGTCCCGGGGCGACACCTACGGCTACGAGCTCACGCAAAGCCTGCGCGAGCGGCTTCAGGTGTCGGAGTCGACGCTCTACCCCGTCCTGCGGCGCCTCCAGGGCAGCGGGTTTTTGAGGACCTACGACCTGCCGCACCAGGGGCGCAACCGCCGCTACTACGCGATCACCGACAGCGGCCGCGCCCAGCTCGATGCCTTCAGGGACGACTGGAAGGGGTTTCGGGGCATGATCGACGGATTCCTCGGGAAATGAAGGAAATGGACAGGGGGTGTCAACGGGGACGTATAATTTTGACACCTTTTGCTGCGTGCCAATGGGGACGGGGCAGCCTGGACAAAAGGTGTCAAAATTATACGTCCCCGTTGACACCCGGGACACACGGAAGGGTGCCTAATGGACAGGACAGCGTATCTCATTGAACTGGAACGGGAGCTCAAGGGGCTCGCCGAAGCCGACAGGGGCAATGCCCTCGCCTACTACAGCGAGTACCTTGCCGACGCCCTGTCTGCGGGCAACGCCGATGCCAGCGCGGCCCTGGGAAGCCCCCGTGCCTTGGCTGCGCAGATAAAGGCCGATATCGCGATGGCGCCCGCCCCGCAGGCCCCGGCATATGCCCAGCCGATGGAGAAATCCGACTTCAAGGTGGTGTGGACGGTGATCCTCGCCATACTGGCAATCCCGGTCGGCCTGCCCGTGGCCGCTGCGCTGCTGGCCGTCATCGTCGCCGTCCTCGTGTCGCTCGTCGCGGTGCTCGTCTCCTTTGCGGGGATAGCGGTCTCCTTCTTCGCCAGCGGCGCGTTCGCCGGCGTCGCGGGCCTCTTCCTCCTTTTCACGGATTTCGCAGTCGGCGTGTTCTACGTCGGCGTGGGCCTGATTGCGCTCGGGATTTCCATCCTGCTCGTCATTGCCTTCTGGCAGCTGGGGAGCCTGTGTGTCCGGGGCGTCGCCCGGCTCTTTAACACCATCCGCTTGAAACTGGCAGCACGAGAGAGGACAGCATCATGAACAGGACAATGAACAAGGGACTCAAGAACTTCCTCGTGCTTGCAGGGGGGTTGATCGTCGCGGGCCTTATCGTGGCCGGCATCGGCTTTGGCCTCGGAGGGATGCGCCCGGTCGTTTTCACGTCGAGCGGCTTCATCGTTGAGGGGTCTGAAGGCCGCGGGATGACTCGGATAGACGAGAGCTACAGCAAGGTCACCGACGTCTTTTTTGACATCGACGCCGTGTCGCTCCGGCTTGTGGAAGGGGACTCCTTCTCGCTTCGGGGCACCTATCAGGCCACCCTCCAGCGCTTTGAGGTCGTCGAGCGCAACGGCGTTTTGACGGTGACTGGCACGAGCCTCGCGAAGGGCTGGTGGGGCTTCGGGTTCCTGGGCAACAGGATGCAAGACGAATTGACGCTCACCTATCCGAAGGGGGCGAGGTTCAAGGGCGTGGACGTCGCACTGAGGCTGGGCAGCCTGGGCATCCAGGGCCTGGAGGCGGACTCCTTGAGGGTACAGCTTGACCTGGGGGACTTCCAGGGCAGGGGCATCCGCGCCGAATCGATGAGCGCGGACCTCAAGCTGGGCAACTGCGACGTCAGGGATGTGACGGCAGGAAAGCAGGCGTCTTTCAGCATGGACAGCGGGTCCCTCTATGTGAAGGACTCGTCGGTCAAGAACCTCACGGTGGTCAACCGCCTGGGTGATGTCGGCTATTCCGGCACCCTGGAAGGCTTTGCGAAAGCCGAGCTTGACCTGGGGTCGCTCACTTTCGACCTTGCCAACAAAGAGGGCGAGACAAGCTATCGCATCACGGCGGACCTGGGTTCGATACGGATAAACGGACGGGACCAGGGCACGCATGCGAGCAGTACCGTGTCGTCTCCGGCCTGCACCCTCGACATATCCCTGTCCCTCGGCAGCGCGGAGCTGAACACCCGCTAGCCTCCGCGCGGGGGAGCAGGCCATCGCAGAGCGGGCGCGTGAGATACGGATGACCCTGACTCCCGCGCGGGGGAGCAGGCTGCTTACCGAGCAGCAGACGTCCGAGACGCACCCGCTAGCCTCCGGCGCGCCTCCGCTTTATCCGCCTGCTCCGTTTCGCACCGATTTTGGAAGTTATCGCAGCAAAAACGAACTTGTGTATGGAATTTTGGTATGAGCCCGCGTAAATTCACGTCAAAATGGCGTTTTGGCGTGAATTTCCCCCGCCTTCCGTGAAAAAAGGCGTAAAATCCATACACAAGTTCGTTTTTCCTGCGATAACTCGTAAAAACAGGCGTGCTTGACTTCTTTTGGGGGGCTCCTTAGAATACGCATTAACATTGCGTTTACTTGTCATCTTCAGAGGCACCTTCGACGTGCCCGTTTGCCCACGAATACGACAGCGGAAAGCACCGTGATCGGAGAACTGTGAGCTATTTGGAGAGCAAGACCATCCCCCCGCCCGCCCCGCCACGCATCGTGCCGTGGAACAGCCTGCAGGCGTCCCTCCGCGAGGGACTGGGCCGCAGGCTCACCCTCGTGGTCTCTGTTGCCGGGTCGGGGAAGACCACCTGCCTGAACCACTTCTTCCAGGTGGCCGTCAGCTTCGGGCAGCATGCCGTGTGGCTTTCGCTCGACGCACGCGACAACGACCGCTTCCGGTTCTGGAACTCGTTTTTCAGCACGCTTGAGAAGCTGGAGCTGGATCTTTCCCCCGCAGCCTTCGCGGAGTCCCTGCGGGGCGACGGCGCCGACCAGGCGGGGCTTATCGAGGCGCTTGACCGGATCGCCGCCGCGCCTTTCGAGATATACCTCGTCCTGGACAACTACCAGGAGATCACCTCGCAGGCAGTCCATGACGACCTCATGTTCTGGATAGAGCACATGCCCGCCACCATGCACCTGGCGCTGGCGAGCCGGAGCATCCCCCCGCTGCCCCTGTCGCGTCTGCGCGGGCAGGGCCAGCTTGTCGAGATACGCTCCGAGCACCTTTTCCTCGACCTCGCCGGCACCACCAAGTTCCTGCGGGAGATAAAAGGCATCAACGCCCCCGACGAGGACGTCCGGGAGCTCCATGAGCTGACGGGCGGCTGGATCGCGGGGCTCCAGCTGGCATCGGGTGCGATGCAGGGCTCAAGCGGCACGCCGGGCTCAAGCGGCACGCCGGGCGGCGTCCTCGTCTCGGCGCTCACGAACCGCTACATCAAGGACTACCTCGTCGAGGAAGTGCTCAACCAGCAGGAGCCGCAGGTCAGGGAATTCCTGCTCAAGACATCGATACTGAACAGGCTGACCGAGGGGCTGTGCGTCGAGGTTGCGGGTCCTGAGGTGCACGAGCATACCCTGGACATGCTCGTGCGGGCGGGCCTCTTCATCACGCCGGCCGACGACCGGGGCGAGCGCTTCTGCTACCACCCGCTTTTCGCGGGGGTGTTAAAACAGCAGCTCGCCCTTGTCATGCCGGGCGAGATACCGGCGCTCTACACGCGGGCGAGCGAATGGTCCGAGCGCAGGGGCTTTCTCGACGACGCCATCGAGTATGCCCTGTCGGCCGAGGACGATGACCGCGTGATCAGGCTGTTCGAGCGCTCTATGCTCGACGTGCTCAACAAGATAGAGGGCGAGTTCTTCGTGCTCGACGAGTCGCGCCAGCGCGGGTGGCTCAGCTCCCTTCCCGAGGAACGTTTCAGCGAGAGCACGCCCTTCCTGCTGCTGAACGCGTGGAGCAACTTCGTGGCGAGCCGCCCCAAGGAGAGCAACATCTACCTGACGAAGGCCCGCCAAAGCCTCGCAAGCCTGCAGAACGGGGACAAGGAGCCGGTCCTGCGTGCGGGGCTGGAAGAGATACTTGCCGCCATAGAGGCGGGCAACGCCAACATGGACGGGGACTACCACCACGCGATAGAGATGTCCCGAAGCGCGCTCAGCAGCTTCCACGGGGGAAGCGTCTGGTTCAAGGTGACCCTTTTGTGCCTTTTGGGGGAGGCGCTGGCGAACATCGGCGACATCGACGAATCGATGCGTTCCTACAGCCAGGCGAAGGCGGTGAGCGCCGCGTTCGGGGGCAACCAGCTGGAACAGTTCTGCTCTTATGAGATAGGCAAGCTCTACTTCCATCGCGGCCAGCTCGGCCTTGCCATAGAGACCTGGCAGAAAGCCCTGCCCCTTTTGGGCGGCGGCGGGAAGCTGGAGCTTTACTCGGTGGGCCTCCTGTACGTCGGCCTGGGCAGGCTGAACGTGTTCCGCGGCAACATCGACGAGGCGACCACCTACCTCGCGCAGGCGGCCTCGCTGCTGCTCAAGTCCGACAACCTCTTCTGCCACCTTGAGCTGCAGATTGCTTCCGCCTACCTCTACGAGGTGCAGGGGAACTCCTTCGAGTCGCACAGCGTCATTTCTGCCGCCTCGGAGCTGGCGCTCTCATCCTATTCGGAGATCGTCCCGCGCTATTCCACATGGGAGGCCTTTGTCTGCCACGCGAAGATAGCCCTCTCGAAGGGCGACCCCGCCACTGCCGAGTCCGCGCTTGCCAAGCTGAACCGGCACCTCTCGCCCAACAACAGCTACTACCGGGTGCAGGCCGCGCTCATCCGCGCCATGATAGCGCACGCGCAGTCCCGCAACGAGGCCGCGCTCAAGGAGCTTGAGGCCGTTTTGCAGGATGCCCAGAAGGCCGACTACCGGGGCATAGCCCAGGAGGCCCTGGTCGTGCGCGCCGCGTGCCTCTCTGACCTCGGGCAGCTCGACACCGCCGTCATACAGATGACCCTCGCGCTCGACGCCGCCGACCGGGAGGGCTACCTGCTGCCCTTCATGCTCGGGACCTCGGCGGTCGAGGACCTGCTGTACCGGATACTCTACGAGCGCAAGGGGAAGGCGGCCCTGTCGACCAAGCGGCGCACACTTTGCAGGAACCTGCTCAATGCGCGTCGGGCACAGCGGGCAGACACGGTACAGCAGTCGGTGCGCGCGGTGGAGAACCTGTCCAAGCGCGAGGCGGAGATACTGAAGCTCCTTGAGCGGGGGCTGAACAAGCAAGAGATTGCAGACGGCCTCCACATCTCGCTCAACACCGTGAAGACCCATGTGAAGAACATATACAAGAAGCTTGAGGTGCACAACCGCTCCGCCGCCGCGCAGATATCACTGAACCACTCCGACCACCCTGCGGACTGAGGGGGAGGGGGGGGCGGCCGGCGGCAGCCCCCGCGGCTCCCGCGGTCGCAGCCCCCCGCAGTCCCCGCCGCCCGCAGTCCCCGCGGCCCTCCGCCCATAAATCACCCCTGGGAATCACCCTCTGGACAATAGAGATTTCCCCTCCATGCCCATAGAATCGTAGGAAGGACCCGGACACAAAGGAGGGCACTGTGGCAAAACGTTCCTCGAACGATGCACTCGATCCCCGCATGAGTTTTCTGGTAGACTTCCTCAAACGCAAGAACCTGAAAGGCATTATATCCCTTTCCAACGCCTTCACCCCACGACTCATCGGCGGATTCCTGCCAAAGCTCAGCGACCGGCAGCGGAAGGCCTTCGACAAGGCCATGCCCAAGGGTGGAAAAAAACAGTTCTACTTCCATATCCAGGGAACCCCCACGCCTCCCATCGTCGTGTCCCTCGCTCAGCCGCTGTTCGTCGGCGTGATGACCGAGGAACAGGTGAAGGCCGAGGGCATCAAGGGGCTCAAGGTCCCGGTCGACGACATCCCCGCGCTCGTGGCGAGCGCCAGCGGGTCGGGGGACATCTTCGCGGCGCTCAAGGGCCTTAAAGGGCAGACCGCAGCCGTGTTGAGCCTCATGTCGACCTTCACGCCGTTCATTTCGCTGGGCCCTGCCGAGATCAAGGACCTGCAGGCTCGGGCGATGAAGCACTTCAAGCCCATCTTGGACATGATGCCTCGTTGATACAACGGGGGCCTCCCTGCAGCAGGAGCCTGTGTTCTGCAGGGAGGCCCCCGAAGACGCACACGTCGTATTGATGCGGGGTACTGCCATTTCTTGAGAAGGGAGGCCACCTTACACAACAGCACTTGACAGGTAAAGCAATGATTAGGACGCAGGAGAGATTTTATCAGCCTTAAATAAGGAGGTTAGTATGGCAGAGAAATACGATGTTGTTATTGTTGGAGCGGGACCGTCCGGAACCCTTGCGGCGAAGCATGCCGCACAAGGTGGCTGCAAGGTCGTCATGCTTGAGCGTGCGGCCATCCCTGGCCAGAAGAACATGTCAGGCAGCTATTTCTTCAAGACCTGGATGGAGGAGTGCTGGCCCGGCTTCGTCGACCAGGATTTCCTTGACGGCCACATCAAGCTTGGCGGCGTCCAGTTTGCCTGGACCCCCGACAACGACTACAAGTTCTACGGCATGATTGTCCAGCCCGGCGCCGAGACCATGTACGAGATGCAGACGGTCTTCCGCAACGAAACGGACCCCTGGGTCGCGGAGCAGGCCGTGAAGGCTGGCGCCGAGCTCGTGTGCGCCACGGTGAGCGACGCCATCTGGGACGGCGACCGCGTCGTCGGCGTCAAGACCGACAAGGGCGACTTCATGGCCCCCATCGTCATGGACTGCTCGGGCCTGCACGCCATCCTCGGCAAGAGGACCGGCCTGACCAACTGGGGCCCCGACAAGGTCATGCTCGGCCTGAAGTACATCTTCAAGGGCGACCCCGACGAGCTGCGCAGGCTCATGAACACCTACTTCGACGACGAGGGCAACGAAGTCGATTACGGCGCCTTCCCCATTTTTGCGGGCAACAGGCCTGAGTTCTGGGGCGCCCACTGTGTGTGCGAGCCCGGGCGCGACGGCACCATCAACCTGATCATCTACCAATGCCTCGCAGAGATGATAGCCAACAAGACCAACATTCACCAACGTGCACAGTGGATGCTCAATATGCCGCCGTACAAAAACATACTCGACGCCTCGGACTTCGTTTACTGCAACTTCCATTGCCTTGCTTCCGGCGACCTGGTGGGCTACACCAAGAAGAGCTACATGAAGGGCCTCATGATTATGGGCGACGCGGGCGGATTCGCCCAGCCGCTGGACAACTTCGGCGCCAACTGCGCGCAGGCCCAAGGCATCATCGCCGGTAAGCTTGCTGCCGAAATGACAAAGGCGAAGGATTTCTCGGAAGAGAAGTTCGCTGAATTTGAAGAGCGCTGGAAAGAAACCTGGCTCCCCGAGGACAATGTTCCCGAGGTTAACCGGGTGATGAGGGAAGGCAGCATCGACGTTGTAATCGATTGCATGGACGAAGCCATGAACCTCTTCTTCCAGAAGAAGTTCGAGAACTATTCCTATCCTGCCATCATTGGCAGCATGCTGCCGAAGTTCTTGCCGGTTATGGGCGAGGTTCCGGTAATAGCGGGCGCCATGACGGGGATTTTGAGGACAGGCGTCAAAAAAGCTACCGACATGATGGCCCTGCTTGCTTCCGACGACTAGTGGAACATTCAGGCAACGACTGGTTTTACCACCCATACCGTCATTGCGGGCTTGACCCGCAATCCAGTAGGGATTTGGTAAGATTGCGGGTCAAGCCCGCAATGACGAAATGTCAGAGGCAATGATGAAATGTTGTTTACTGAAAGGTCACGAGGAACCAAGGCCAATCGGTCAATAACTACGAGAATAGGAGTTCAATATGAGCGTATTGGGTGCAAAGGATTATTACAGGGGAAACCCCGGCTTGCTTTATGGCGAGAAGTTCTGCGGCAAAACGATCCGCGACTACCTGGATGGCAAGTTCGAGATGATTCCAAAAAGCGAAGAGCACATCTTTGTTGACCAGGACAAATGCATTGGCGAAGCCTGTGCAATATGCTATACGCTGTGTCCAGGCGGTGCCTTTGAGATGGAAAAGGGCAAGGCGACGTGGAAATACGGCATGACCAACTGCATGGAATGCGGCGTTTGCCAATATGTCTGCACCGTCGACGCCATCGACTGGGCATATCCCGAGGCCGGGACCGGCATCGTCCTCAAGTGGAGCTAGCAGGCGAGCGACAACGCGCGCTAAGGTAAAAAATGGCTAAAAAGGCCGGTTCCCCGTCTGCCGACAAAGAGGCAGCGGGGGGCCGGTTCTTTGTTCCCGCCCCGCCCCCTTCCCCACGAACGGCCCCACGATGACAAGCCCAGAGAAGTTCTTCGATATCAACGGAATGAGGATGCACTATGTCGACCAGGGCGAGGGTGTCCCGGTCCTGATGGTCCACGGCAACCCGACCTGGTCCTTCTTCTACCGCACCATTGCCGAGGGCCTGTCGAAGACGCACCGGGTGATCGTCCCCGACCATATCGGCATGGGGCTGTCCGACAAGCCCCAGGACGCGGACTACCGGCTGTCCTTCCATATCGACAACATCGAAAGGCTCGTAGAGCATCTGGGCCTAAAGGACATCATCCTCATCGTCCACGACTGGGGAGGGGCTATCGGGTTCGGCTATGCGGTGAACCACCTTGAGAACGTGGCGAAGATAGTGGTCTTGAACGCCTCGGCCTTCTTCGACCCGAGGATCCCGAGAAGGATAAGGCTGTGCAGGGGCATCCTTGGGGAGTTCTTCGTGCGGCGCCTCAACCTTTTTGCCAGGGCCGCAACCCTCATGACGACCGTCACCAGGCTCCCGAAGCAGGCCAGGCAGGGCTATCTGCTGCCCTACGGCTCCTACGCAGATCGGGTCGGCATCTATTCCTTCCTCAAGGACATACCGACGGAACGCGGGCACCGGACGAGGCCCTTGCTGGACTCCATAGAGTCGAGGCTTCGCGAGGTTTCCGCGGATGTCCTGATCCTCTGGGGGAAGAAGGACTTCTGCTTCTCGGAGCACTTCCTCGACCGTTGGAAGGGGTTTTTCCCCTCGGCTGAAACAAGGCTGTACGAGAACGCCGGCCATTACATACTTGAGGACGTCCCCGACGAGGCTTTGAGGGAGATACAGGAGTTTGTCCGATGAACACCGCGTCCCTGCTCGAAAAACAGGCGGATTTGCTTCCCGACAAGACGGCCATCCTTTTCTCAGGCGAGCGGGTCAGCTTCCGCGAGCTCGACGAGACGATAAACCGCTTCGCGCACTACTTCGTGAAGAGGGGGATCGGGCGGGGCACCAAGGTCCTGCTCTTTATACAGCCGTCGATAGAGCTTCCGGCGACTACCTTCGCGCTCTTCAAGGTCGGGGCCGTCCCCATCTTCATCGACCCGGGCATGGGGTTGAAGAGCCTCCTTCGCGCGGTTTCCGAGGTGGCTCCGGCGGCGATGGTGGGCCTGCCGCTCATCCGCACCCTGTCCTGGGTGTTTCGCAGGAGCTTCCGCGGCGTGCGCGTCAAGCTGGACTGCCTCAAGCTCCGGGAAGCCTCACGGGGCGAGAGCCCGGATTTCGAGAAGTACGACGCCCCGGAAGACGAGATGGCGGCGATCCTTTTCACCTCCGGGGGCACGGGCAAGCCCAAGGGTGTCGTCTACACGCACAAGGTGTTCATGGCCCAGACCAGGCTTCTGCAAGAGATGTTCTCGCTGACCCCGGACGACGTGGACTGCCCCTGCTTCCCGCTCTTTTCCTTCTTCACCCTTGCCATGGGCATGACCTCCTGCATCCCGCAGATGGACTCGTCCCACCCGGCGAGGACAGACCCGCGCCCGCTCGTGGCGGGCATGGTCGAGCACCGGACCACCTTCGCGGCGGGCTCCCCGGCCATCTGGGACAAGGTTGCGGACTACTGCCAGGCCCAGGGCATAGTGTTTCCGGACCTGCGCTGCCTCGTTTTGTTCGGCGCACCCGTCGCCGTGGACATGCACGAGAAATGGCAGGGCCTGCTGCCGAACGGGACGACCTACACCCCCTACGGCGCGACTGAGTCCCTGCCGATATCAAACATTTCGGGGGAGCACATCCTGGCGAACACGGCGGAAAAGACCCGCAGGGGGTCGGGGACCTGCGTGGGGGAGGCGGTCCCTTCGGTTGCGGTTGATATTTTCAACGGAGATGAGATTATTGTTTCCGGCGACACCGTGACCAGGGAATACTACAGGAACGAGGGGGCCACACGGGCAAGCAAGCTCTTTGTCGAGGGCAGGCTGTGGCACAAGGTCGGCGATGTGGGGAGGATAGACGAAGAGGGCCGCATATGGTTTTGGGGGCGCAAGAACCATGTCGTCGAGGCAGGGCAGGGCAGGATGTATCCGATTCCCTGCGAGGCCGTCTTCAACCAGCACGAGCGCATCAGGAGGACCGCCTTGGTGGGCCCCTCCATCGGAGGAAGAATCGTCCCGTCCCTCGTGGTCGAGATGAAGGATGGAAGCACCACGATGACCGAGAACCTGCTCAGGGAGCTGCAAGAGATTCGCGACGCCCACGAGCACACAAAGCCGATAGAGCACTTCTACCTCAAGAAGTCCTTCCCCGTCGACGTGAGGCACAACATAAAGATAGACCGCGCCCTCCTGCGCACCTGGGCCGAGCGTGTCAACGGGGACGTATAACTTTGACACCTTTTGTTCGATTGCCTCACAGGAAGTGGTGAGAAAAGGTGTCAAAGTTATACGTCCCCGTTGACACGTCCCGCCCTCAGCGCGTATACAGGTACTTCATGATATCGGTAGCATTCTTTAGCGACACCTTTTCCAAGGCACCGTGTTTCATGTATGCGTTCACGTTTCCGGCATTGAGGGCAAGGGCCTGGTATATCTCAGAGGTATTGACTCCCTTCTCAAGCTGCAGAGCCCGGCTGCGCTCCCAGCGAAGCCTCTTGGATTCGTTGTTGCTCTCGGGCTTGTTGTAGGCAGCGCGATATGAGTCAAGAAACTTGCTGTACTCTCGCGAGAGGCTGCCCACCTTACGCCCACTCAGCGCAACACCGGCCAAATCCGTATTTTCTATCGCCTCCAAGGCAGTCAGATAAGAGCGATACAGCTCGTCGTTCCAGACAAAGCTAAGCAGCCGCTCAGTCTTTCCCGTTGTATAGGCATACAGAAGGAGCGGTTCGGCCAGCCGAGGTTTTTCCTTCTGAGCCAGGGCAGCCAGTTTCCTCAGATTGAATGAGTCGGTGTCAGCTAGGCCCAAGATCTGCCGCCTCAGCCATCTCTCGAAATTTGGCCTCCTCACAACAGGCCACCTTCCCTCAGAAGAAAAAGATTATCCATGAGCAAGGCCCATTCCTCTTCCTCAAGGTTTATCCTGACCTCGGCAGCATCATCAAGAATGGACTGCAGCCTGTCCATGTCAAGCTTCCCGCTGGCCCGCATCGCATCAAGGTCGGCCTTGTCCGCCGCTCTTCCCGCAAGCAGTTTCGTGATAGCAAGATCCTCATGAGAAAGCGTGTACACATCAAGGACTTGGCCTTCAAAGGGCACCTGCACACGACGTTGCTCCCAGTTTTCAGGAAACTTGTAAAGGAAGGTGGAGACGTTGGTGTTCATGTCGTATCTCTCAAGCAGGCCCTCGATTTCGGAGCTCGCCTTCAGCACATCAATGTCTGTCGTGAACCTCTCCTGCAAGGCAAGCTCTCGCATCATGAGCGCACTACCCCCAACGATAACCAGCTCAAAACGCACATGAGGGCCATAAAGAGAAAGCAGGTCATCATCAAGCTGCGAAAGCCGCCGAACAATTCCGTCTTTTTGAAAACCCTGCATGTCCGGTCTCCTAGAGTATAGTAATTAATAGGCCATAAATATTATACAATATGAAGTATTATAGTCAAGCAATCGAGGACGTGTCACCGGGGACGTATAACTTTGACACCTTTTGTTCGATTGCCTCACAGGAAGTGCGCACCTGGGCCGAGCGTGCCAATGGGGACCCGTCCCCGGTGACACGTCCGGTGACGCGCTAGAGCCCGATGGTCATGTGGAGGGAATAGAAGCCGACCCTGACGGCGGCTATGCCGAGGAAGGCACAGAGCACCCCCAAGGTAGCCGTCCGGCGCCTCGGCAGCCGTCTCTTGAACAGGGGCGTTGCCACCACGGCAATCCCGGCAGCAGCCAAGGCGACAAAGGCAGCGAGGACGGCCCCGTACCAGGGTGCGAGGCCGAGGGCAGCCCCGAGCGCGTTTTCCAAAGACCCCAGCTCCTTGTATTGCAGGGCCAGGAGCACGGCGCCTGCCACCAGCGACAGCAAGCTTATTGCAAGCATTACGCCGAGGGGCCCAAGAGAGTCCTCACGGGTCCCGCCTGCGGCCGCGCGGCCCCCGTCTGCAGCCGTGCAGCCCCCGCCCGCGCCCCCGCGGCCCCCGTCTGCAGCCGCGCGGGCCCCGGCTGCGGCAAGCCCCGCCCCTTCCCCTGCCCGACCAGGCTCCTTCACGTCGCCAAGGCCCTCATGGGCGGGGCCGAGGTCCGTCCTTTCGGCAAACACGATTGTTGCAATGGCGAGCAGGGGGCCCGAGACAAAGGCCGTCAGCCACATGATAGGGGGTATGTAGGGGCTGTTCCACGTGAGGATGGTCGGAATCGCGTAAACGATGCTGATCATCGCGACGAGCCAGAGCGCGGTAAGGCTGGCGAGGGCGAGCCACACCTTTGAGGCGAGGACGGGGATGCGGTCGCTGAAGGCGGAAAGCCAGTACAGGCCCGCCGCGAGAAGGAAGGCCAGGGCGCTTACGACCTCGTTGGACAGGGGCGAGCGCCCCCAGCCCGAGAGCACGTACAGGGCGTTGCTCGGCGTTCCCAGGTGCGTGGCAGACGCGACGAGCCCCGTCATACAGACGGCCAAGGGCAGGATGAGCCAGCGGTTGAGGCGCTTCGTCTGTCCAAGGTGCGCGTCGCGGGGCAGGATGCAGAGGGCCAGCAGGAAAAAGGCAATCGCCCCCGCAGGCGCGAACACCGTGAACATCGTGAGCGCTATGCTGATGTCGGTTCCCACGAGGCCCGCCTCTCAGACTTCCTTGGGGTTCGCGACGAACCCCGCGGTGTCGCCCACGGGCCGCGCCGCCAAAGACGGGCGGATCACGATGTTGGGCAGGGTCACCGGTTTGGGCATGGGGGCTATCGAGGTCGTCTCCCCATGCGCGGACCGCAGGGCCTCGATGTCGCCGAAATGCAGGGCCCTCACCGGGCAGGCCTCGACGCAGATGGGCTCCTTGCCGGAGGCAACCCGCTCGAAGCAGCCGGTGCACTTTATGCTGACGTGCGTCTCGGTACTGACAAACGCGGCCTTGTAGGGGCATGACAACATGCAGTACCCGCACCCGACGCAGACATGGCTGTTGACGCAGACAAGACCCTTGTCCTCCTTGTGCATTGCGCCGGTCGGGCAGACCTGGACGCAGACAGGCTGGCTGCAATGGTTGCATGACAGGGAAAGGTGGTAGGCGAATACATCCTGGTCCCAGGCCCCTTCCGGAGTCTGGGACCAGGAGCCGCCCTCATAGGCATAGACACGGCGGAACGAGAACTCCGGCCCCAGGTCGTAGTAGTCCTTGCAGGCGAGCTCGCAGGCCTTGCAGCCCGAGCAACGGGCGTTGTCGAAATAGAAACCGTACTGCATATCTCCCTTGTCGCCCCTCCCGTCGTCTCCTACGCCAGTTCTTTCCCGTTGGCCACAAATCCGCTTGCGATGGCGGGGCTGCTCACAGCCGGCGATGCCTTTATGACCAGGTTGGGGCTGGTGGTCGGTGCCGGCAAAGGCGGTATCTGCGCCACATCGCCGAACCGGGAGCGCAGGTCGGCTATAGCGCCGAAATCGAGGGCCCTCACCGGGCACGAGTCAACGCAGATCGGGTTTTCCCCGGCATTCACGCGGTCGAAGCAGCCGTCGCACTTGATGACGGTATCCCGGGCATCGTCACGGACGGGAGCGTCGTAGGGGCACTCCGTGATACAGGCGTCGCAGCCGATACAGGCATCGGCGTCAATCAGGACGAGCCCCGTCGCCTCATCCTTGGCAATCGCGCCTGTCGGGCAGGCAGCGAAGCACGCGGGGTTGTCACAGTGGTTGCAGGCGATGGAAAGGTGGTAGGCAAAGGCATCCGTTGTCCACGTGCCGTCCTCCCTCGGTGTCCAATCGCCGCCCTCGAAGAGGTATACCCTCCTCAACATAAGGCCTGCCTCCAGGTCCTTGTAGTCCTTGCACGCGAGCTGGCAGGTCTTGCAGCCGCTGCAGCGCGCATTGTCGAAATAAAAGCCTAACTGAGCCATGATCCCCCCTTTCTACAGTTTCACTACCTGAGCGATGTTCGAGTTGACTATGTTGCCCTTGGCCAGCGGAGAAGGATGGAGCGACGTCAGGGTGTTGATGCACCCGCCCTTGTCTATCTTGTCGCCGAACATATCCGCCTTGTGCTGCGAGCCCTGGGGAATGGCTATGGTGCCGGGGATGATCCTCGGCGTGACCTTGGCCTCGATCTCCACGGTGCCACGAGGGGTGGACACGTGGGTCATATCCCCGTTCTGTATGCCCCGGGCCTCGGCGTCCAGCGGGTTGATCCACACCTGGTTCCGGAAGGCCTGGGTGACGGTGTCAACAAAGGTCCAGGTGGAGTTCGCGCGGCCCTTGTAGTGGAAGCCGGACAGCAGGAGGGGGTAGTCCTCAGTCAAGGAAGTGTAGCCCTCGAAGCCGGGGAAGAACCCGGGCACCGGCATGAGCACGTCCACCGTCGGGTCGGCAAGCTCCCATATCGACGAGAGGAAGGCAATGGTGCCGGAAAACAGCTCGATCTTCCCCGAAGGCGTGCTCAAGGGGTTGGCGTCGGGGTCTTTGCGGAACGCGGACAGGCCGATGACCTCGCCGACGTCTTTCGTCCATGAGCCCATCTCCCGCAGTTCCTCGAAGGTGGGGATGTCCGGGTTTGCCTCCCTGCCCTGCTCGTAGAGGGCTTCGACCCACTCGTCCCAGCTCCTGTTCTCGGTGAAGGCCTCCTTGACGCCGAGCTTTTCCGCGACCGCCGCGATGAAGTCGTAGTAGGGCTTGCATTCAGGCGGGGCATCCAGCGCCTTCGAGGAAAAGGACAGGGACGAGGTCGTCGAGGTATACCCGTTCGGATAGACCTCCAAGAGCTCGCCCTTTGTCACGTCGGGCAGGACGAGGTCGGCATAGGTGCACGAGTTCGTCAGGAAGATGTCCGACACGGCGATGAACTCGACCTTCGACTCGTCTGCGAGGATGTCGTGTATCCTGTTGATCTGGGCGGTCTGGTTGGCTATCAGGTTCGACTTGTGCGAGAACAGGAACTTTATCCCGACGGGCAGCCTCTCCACCCCGCCGCCCACGCTGTACTGCGTTGCCGTCATACCGGTCCCGAGGTCGGCCGCAACGGGCCACATGTTGAAGGGTATGGACACCTCGACCGGGTTCTCCCCCTCGGGGAAGGGCGGAAAGGCCGCAAACCTCAGGCCGACAAGGGGCGTGGGCAGGCCGGTGTTCGTCCCGGGAAGCCCGATGTTCCCCGTTAAAAGGGCCAGCGCGGCAATGGCGACCGTGGTGCTCTCGCCGTTCGAGTGCCGCTGGGGGCCGAGCCCCTGGACCACGAAGGCCGCCTTTGCCTTCCCGAGCTTATGGGCCAGCTCGACGATCCGTGTGGCAGGGATTTGGGTGATCGGGGCTGCCCATTCCGGTGTTTTCGGGACCTTGTCATAGCCTGTGCCGAGGATGTAGTCCTTGTAGGAGGTGTTCGGCGGGACGCCTTCGGGCATCGTCCCCTCGTCGTATCCCACCACGTACTTGTCGAGGAATTCGGTGTCTACCATATCCTCGGTTATCAAGACATAGGCCATGGCGGAAGCCAATGCCGCGTCGGTGCCCGTCCGGATGGGCTGCCACTCTTCGGGGTGGCTGAGCGAGGTCTCGTTGAGCCGGTAGTCTATGCTGATGATCTCGGTGCCGGACTCCCTGACCTGCACGATGTCCCAGCCGCCGTCGCATCCGCCCAGCTCCATCTCGCTTTGGTTCCGGCCGAACATCATCAGGAGGTCGGCGTTCTTCGCCTCTATGGCCTTTGACGCGTCGAGGATGTTGGCGGCACCGTACAGAAGGACAGAGGCCATGCCGGCCATGGCCGCCGAAGGGCCCGAGACCAGGTTGAGGCTGCCGCCCAGGCTGTTTGCCAGGCGCCTGAAGAAGGAGAGCGACGGCTTGGTGACATCGCCGTTGGTGCAGTCGCAGACCGCCTCGTTGCCATAGGTGTCTATCGTGTGCTTGAGCTTGGAGGCGAAGAGCTCTTCTGCCTCATCCCAGGTTATCTGCTCGAACTCGCCGCTCCCGCGGGCCCCGACCCGCTTCATCGGGAACTTGAGCCTGTCAGGGTGGTTGATCAGCCTCCGTATCGACCGGCCTCTCCCGCAGCTGCGGTTTTGCAGCCCGTTGGCATCGCCGGTGTTGTCGGTCTCCACATACTTGAGCTCCCCGTCGACTATGTGGAACCGCAGGGGGTGCGCCCCTCCGCATGTCTGGCTGCAGGCAACCCAGGCAACCTTTTCTTCGGAGGCGCCCGCTTTGCCGCCGCCTCCCGGCAGCGATGGGCCGCTGCAGCCGTACAGGGTCGTCACAGCGCCCGAGCCAGCGGTTGCTGCCAAGGCGGTCAACGAAGCCCCTTTCACGAACGTGCGCCGCGAAAGCGCTTTGTTCTCGATATCCGTACCCATGTTCAAATCCCCTCTCCCTCTGTGTTCTATTATGCACCAATCCAGCCCCTTCATGCACATGCGCACAGGCATATGCGGGACTTGGATAAGATTATGGGACAAAAACAGGGGCAAGGGGTCACATGATTCTATGTGACTTTTGCCCCAGGGCGGCAATTCGCCGCCGCCCCTTCGGGCTTGCGCCTCCCGTCCTGCCGCCCGCCGCCGCGCCCCATGCTCGTGGTGTGGTTGATGGCGTCGAATCCGGGAGGCCCCTGCTGCCTGCGGCCCCCGTCGGCGGCAGGGGCGGCGGCCATGGCGGGGGAGTCCCGGCCGCGCTGCCGCGCTGCCGGCTGTTGGCCATATTCCCATTGGCGCTGTTCGCGAAATCCTGCTATTCTTTGTGGAGCGTAAAATGTGTGACAAGGGAAACAATGTGACAGCGGGACGGTTCCCCTGTCACATTTTCGACAGGCGTGGCAGTCGTGACAGGGGAACCGTCCCGCTGTCACATCCCTCCCACATGCCTGTCACACCCCATCCTCGGAAGAAGGGGCGATGAACCTCAGGCTTTTCAAACCCACGATCGCCTCTTTCGGCTATGGCCTCACCATAGCGATCGCTGCGACGACCATTTGGGGCGGGGCCTTCCCCCTGCTGCCGCTTGAGGTCCAGACCTTCGAGCTGCTTACGGTTTTCTTCTACGCACAGTCCATTGCCTTCACCGGCTCCTTTTTGCTGGCGATGTGCTGCGCCTATTGGCTGCCCCATGTCTTCAGGCATATCCCGGTATCGGGCTGCGTCTTCTCGACGCTTCTCGGGTCGACCTGCCTTATTGCGCCGCTGTACCTGCCGGCCTTCATGTACGGCCTGATTGTCGGCGGCGGCATCCTGCTTGGCATGGGCAGCGCGGTCTTCCTTATCCTGTGGCAGCGCGTCTTTGCCTCGCAGGACACCGACAAGGGGAATCTCAACCTCATAATCGGCACGGGGTACTCGGCCTTGATCTATGCGGTTTTGCACGTCATCCCCTACGCTGTCGCCGCTATCGTCATAGCCTTCGTGTTCATCCCGCTCAACGGGCTGTGCCTGAGGCTTTCCACGCAAGGCGTCGAGTTCGGCCAGCCCATGTTCGACGACCTGCCCCGCGAGAACGCCCCGGGCTACCGCCAGATTGTGAGGAACCGCTGGCGCAGCGCCCTTTGTGTCGGGTGCTTCGGCCTGGTGAGCGGTGTGATCAGGGCGCTTGCCGTTGGCGACCCCTCTATGGGCTTCGTGGTGAACCTCGCCTCGATGGCCGGCGCCCTCGTCTCGGCGCTGACCCTCGTATTCCTGTGGCAAAGGCACAGCTTCCGCTTTGACCCGGTGCTGGCCTTCCGCACGGTATTCCCCTATGTCGTCACGAGCCTCTTGCTGCCCCTGCTGCTCGGGCTGAGCTTCTTGCGGGTCTATGCCGCGATGATGTACATGATATTCACCTTCGCCTCGATGATCATGATGATCCAGTGCGCACAGACCTCGCGGGACTACGGCATCAACCCGGTCTTCATGTACGGGCTCTTCGGGACGCTGGTCTACTCGCTCCAAAGCGTCGGGTTCCTTGCCGGGTACCTGGCTGTCCCAGCGGCGGGGCCCGACCCGGAAACGCTCGCGGTGCTGGCCTTCTTCGCCGCCTGGTTCCTGTCGATCACGCTGTACTTCGTCCGGGGGCACCTCAAGCAGGCCGATGCCGACCCGAGAAACCCCCTCCAAGGGGGGAGCGTCGAGTTCATTGCCCTTGAGCCGCCGGGTGTGCGGGAAGGGAAGCAGGGCGCAGGCGTGCAGCCGGGCCCCCCGGAGCATTTCCATGGCCTGCGCACGCAGAGGGAAAGCGAGTTCCGCGACCGCATCTCCGGCCAGTGCAGCGTCGTTGCCAAGCGCTACCGCCTCACGGCCCGCGAGACGGAGGTGATCGAGCTCATTGCCCGCGGCAAGACCGTTGCCCATATCGCAGAGCTCCTTGTGGTGAGCGAGAACACAATACGCACCCACAGCAAGCGCGCCTACGTGAAGCTGAACGTCCACAAGCGCCAGGACCTGCTCACCCTGCTGAAAGAGGCAGGGACGTGTGTCAACGGGGACGTTTAACTTTGACACCTTTTCTCGCCTTTTCCTGTGAGGCGATCGGTGTCAGGGGGACGTATAACTTGACACCTTTTATCGCATCCCGCAGCGACAGGGCAACCTGGGTGAAAAGGTGTCAAGTTATACGTCCCCATTGACACGTTCTCCGGCTGTAAGGCCCGGTGTGGCCGGGGTTGCGGAGTTAGAGGTGGGGTTCCGTGTTGCGCTTCCCGTGGAGGACGCGACAGACTTTAACCGTATCGCCCCTTTCCTCTATCTGGAAGAAAACCAGGTAATCAAAGGCTATGACAGCCCTTCGGTAATTCTGGTTGTGCCTGTATCGGCCAAATGAGTACGGCATTTCTGCAGCCTGAATGCAAAACTTCTCAAAGCTCTCCCTAAATTTTTTGGGTGGAGCTTCCCCGAAACCGGACAAGTATGTGCGAATTTCCTTGAGGTCGTCTCGTGCCAGCTTTGAAATAAGGAGCTTCATGGCCTTACTGCATCCCAGCTGTCCCATTCGCTGAACAGCTCGTCGGCATCGATCCATTCGCTGGGGTTTCCTGCCCTGGCCTCGGCCTCGGCTAGCTTTTCCTTCACATAGCGAATATGCAGGAATTCTTCGTACTTCTCGAACTCATCATAGGGAATCAAGGCGGCCTCGCTTTTGCCGTTGTTCGTTATGATGACATGGTCGCGATTCTTGACAATCCTCGCAACCTCAGAATAATTGTTCCTCAAGTCGCGGACAGCCTTCACATGGGTAGCAAACACGGTGGCAACACCTCCCTTTTTGTGATACATATTGTATCACACGGAGACGAGTATTTTAGTCATGCCTGGAATGTTTCTATCGTGTCTTGCAAGACGTGTCAATGGGGACGTATAACTTTGACACCTTTTGTTCGGTCGCCTCACAGGAAAAGGCGAGAAAAGGTGTCAAAGCTATACGTCCCCATTGACATGAGTTTCTGCCCATCTGACAAAGAGAGGCGGCCACATGCCCACCCCCATTCCTGCGGTTAGTGTGGCGCGTGCCAAATCGGGCAAAGTTATCGGCACAAAACGGCCCAAATGTATGAATTTTTCAGGTCTTGAAAAGAAGCACGGCCAATCGTTTTTTCAAACTCGGGATAAGGCCAGGTAGCGGGCTTGTCCGACAAATCTATCCCGCCTTCATACTCAGGAGATTCCTATCAAATCATGTATGAATTTATGGGCAATATCGAGAGCCTTTTGCCTGCAACGTCGAATCCGGCCCGTCAAACGGCCCATCTACCTGGAGTTATCTGAACGATCCGGAAAGCGATTTGGAAGCAGTCGTGCATTTGAGCTGTTTCGTGCCAACAACTGCCACGGTTGTGACACGGGGCTCTTTACGCCCCGTTCTTGTGGTTGGCGCGGTGGGGCGTTCACCTGTGCGCGAAACCCTGTCGCCCGTGCGGGCGGGGCCTGCTCCGACGAGGGAAGGTGCCTTCGACCATCGGCTGGCTGTCGCCCGCTCGGGTGGGGCCTGTTCGCGTGTATGCGGGAGCCTGTCACTTGGTGCCGCGGCTGCTCGCCTGGTTCGAGACGGTTGCTTTGTGGTAGCATGTGGTGATTGGATCGAGCGAGAGGGAAGGCCTTATGAAGATGAGCCTGGAACGTCGGATTGCTTTCGAGTGCGGCATGCTGCTCGTGTTCGTCGTGCTTCAGATGAGCCACGTCACGGGGGTGCTCGTCCATGAGGTGCTGAACGCGGCCTTCTTCGTCCTTGTCGTGCTCCATTGGGCGGTGAGCTGGAAAAGGATAAGGAACATACACAAAGCCACACGGGCGCGCCTCGTGGTCTTCCTGGTTTTGCCGGCCTCCTTCTTGGCGGCGGTATGCAGCGGCATCATGCTTTCCGGGCTCCTGTTCGGGCAGCTCGACGCGGCAGGCATGGAAACATGGCATCGCGCACACGGCTGGTCAACAAGGATAATGCTGGTTGCTGTGGTGTTCCACCTGGCAAACAACAGAAAGATGCTCGCCTCCTTCTTCACGAAAAGGAAGCGCTGACCCTCTGAGGCCGCGCCCGCCGCGCCGGGTGTCCCTGTGACGCGGCACCCCCGGCACCCCCGCCGCCCCCCGGCACCCCCGCCGCCCGTGACGCGGCACCCCCCGGTGCGGTGCGGCTTTTGCGCGAAGGGTGTTTGCGCTATACTGGCTTTCCTGTTGAAAGAGGCGAAAGGAACATCATGGGCGCTTCTGCCATAATCCTCGCGGCGGGCATGGGGACTCGCATGAACTCGAAGAAGCCCAAGGTCGCCCACGAGCTGTTGGGCAAGCCGCTCGTCAGGTGGGTCGTTGACGCGGCGCGCGCTGCGGGGGTCGATGAGGTCGTGACCGTTTTGGGGCACGGGCGCGAGCAGGTAATCCCCCTGGTTGAGGGCGATACCGCCATCGTGTTCCAAGAGCAGCTGCGCGGTACTGCCGATGCGGTCCTGGCCTGCAAGGAGGCCTTCGCCGGCTTCGACGGGCCGGTGCTCGTGCTCTCAGGTGACTGCCCCCTCATCACCCCAAGGACCATCGGGGAGCTCGTCGAAGAACAAACACACAGCAAGGCGGCGGCCGTCGTGTTGACCATGGAGCTTGAGGACCCTTCCGGGTACGGGCGCATTATCCGCGACAGTGCGGGGGAGGTCGAGCGCATCGTGGAGCAGAAGGACGGCTCTGCGGAAGAGCTTGCCATCACCGAATGCAACTCTGGGTTCTACTGCTTTGACGCACAGGCGCTCTTTGCTGCGCTTGAGCAGGTGAGCACCGACAACGCGCAAGGGGAGTTCTACCTGACCGACGTGCTGGGGATATGCCGCGCGGCCGGCCAGAGGGTTTCCGCCCTGCCGACGGCGCATCCTGAGGAATGCCTCGGCATCAACTCGCGCGTCCAGCTTGCGCAGGCCGCACGGCACCTCCAGAAGCGCATCAACCGGGGCCACATGGACGCCGGAGTGACCATGCTCGACCCCGAGACGGTCTGGATAGGCCCCGGGGTCGCCATCGGAAGGGACGTCGAGATACTTCCCCAGTGCTTCTTGTACGGAAAGACCGCGGTAGGCGAGGGGAGCCTCATCGGCCCGAACACGCGGCTTACCGACACGGTTGTCGGCGTCGGCTGCACGGTCGACGAGACCATCGCGCTTGAGGCCCGCATCGACGACTACGCGACCTGCGGCCCCCGCGCCTACCTGCGTCCGGGGGCCCACCTGTGCGAGAAGGCGAAGGCCGGCACCCATGTCGAGATAAAGAAGGCGACCGTCGGCATCGGCTCCAAGGTTCCCCATTTGAGCTACATAGGGGATGCCACTATCGGCGACGGCGTGAACATCGGCGCCGGGTCCATTACCTGCAACTATGACGGGAAGGCCAAGCATCACACCGTCATCGAGGACGGCGTCTTCGTCGGCAGCGACACGATGCTCGTCGCCCCGGTGACAATTGGCGAGCATGCCCTGATCGGCGCCGGCTCGGTCATTACCGAAGATGTTTCCGCCCATGCCCTCGGCCTGGGGCGCGCCCGCCAGACCGAGATAAAGGACTATACGCTGCCTCGCCAGGATGCGTGCCGCGACGGCCATGGCGAATGACCGCGGGCGTGGCCGCGGGGATGTCCGCAGCGTTGGCCGCTGGCGCCGGGAAGGGCACCTACGCGGGGTGCCGGGAAGGGCACCTACGCGGGGTGCCGGGAAGGGTGCCGGAAAGCAGCCTCCCACCAACTTTGAAGACTTTGAAAACCACGGAGGTTTCTCTCTGTATGTGCGGGTGGATGCAATACAATGAAGGGCAGTGCCGAATGCGACAGTGAGGAGCGCATACATGACTGACGAGCCCGACGAGGTTACGATGACCGACATAATCGACACGTCCGACATGGCTGACGCCACGCCTGACGTGATCGACATGAAGAAGAGCCTGGCGGTGTTCTCCGGGTCGATCAACCCGGAGCTTGCCGAGGAGGTCGCCCAGCACCTGAACACGCGGCTGGGAGGGATATCGCTCAAGCAGTTCTCGAACGGCGAGATATACGCCCGCTACCTCAACAGCATCCGGGGCGCGGACGTCTTCATCGTCCAGTCGGTTGCAAGCGGCTCTGGCGGCGACGGCCCGTCCATGGATGTCAACGGCGCCCTCATGGAGCTCCTTATCATGGCGGACGCGGCGAAACGGGCCTCGGCGCGCAGCATCACGGCGGTCATATCGCACTACGGGTACTCGCGCCAGGACCGCAAGGCAGCGGCCCGCGAGCCGATCACGGCGAAGCTCGTGGCGAATCTGCTCACGGTCGCCGGCGTCGACCGGACTATCACCATCGACCTGCACCAAGGGCAGATACAGGGCTTTTTCGACACGCCGGTGAACCACCTGACGGCCCTGCCCATCCTGGCAACCTACTTCAAGAAGAAGCACTTCGACAAAAGCCGCCTGTGCGTAGTGAGCCCCGACGTCGGGCGCGCAAAGGCCGCTAAGAAGTTCTCCGACGTCATGGACGCGGACCTGGTCATCATGCACAAGGGGCGCCCCAACCACAACGAGGCCGAGATCACGGCCCTCATCGGGGACGTCCGCGACAAGATATGCATCATCAACGACGATATGATAGACACGGGCGGAACCCTGATAGCCGCCGCCGAGACCCTCAAGAACGAAGGCGCCGACCGGGTCTACGTCTGCGCCACGCACCCCATCTTCAGCGGCCCTGCCTACGAGCGGCTGGAGAACTCCGATATCGAAGAGGTGGTGGTGTGCAACACCATCCCTGTGCCGAGTGAGCGCCTTATGGCCTCACGGGGCAAGAAGGGCAAGATAACCCTGGTCTCTGTGGCGCCTCTGCTTGCGGAAGCTATCACGAATGTGTATAACGATGGCTCAGTTTCTCAAATCTTTGATTCCGACTACTCGCTCTGAGCGACGCGGCGCCCCCACGGAACGCGACTCGGGCGGCGTGCGCGAGGCCTACCTCGTGGTCGGCTTGGGCAACCCGGGGAACAATTATGCCCACACGCGGCATAACGCCGGTTTCGACACCCTCGACATCATTGCCGAAGAGCTCCAGGTGCGCTATTGGAAAAACGAGTGCGGCGCGCACACCGCCAAAGCCGCCTATCACGACCGCGACCTCGTCCTGGCGAAGCCCCTGAGCTTCATGAATGTCTCAGGCGGGCCGGTAAAGCAGCTCTGCAAGGCATACGGCATCGGGCTGGAGCACCTGGTCGTCATCCACGACGACCTCGACATCGAGCCGGGCACCATCCGCGTGAAGCTCGGCGGCGGGCATGCCGGGCACAACGGCCTGCGCTCCCTGGCCGACAAGCTCGCGTCGCCCGACTGGTTCCGGGTGCGTGTCGGCATCGGACGCCCGCCGGGGCGCATGGATGCCGCCGACTATGTCTTGCAGGCGCCGAAGAAAGAGGCGCTCGACGATTTCAGGCAGGCCTGTCAAAGGGGCAGCGAGGCGACGCTCTTCCTTGTCGAGAACGGCCTTGAGAACACCCAACAGAAGTTCAACCGTTCGACATGAACCGCCCGATCGGCAACACGAATTGTTCAACACAACGTTGACAAATTTATGGGGAATGGGCCCTGGATTCTTTTCCATGGTATTGTTTGACCATGGTATTCTTGAAACAACATATACTGGAGGAGTGTAAGTGATATGAGCGATTCGAATTACGATAACCCCCAAGGGGCATCCGTCCCTCCGTCGTACGATGAAGACAGGGTTGAGACTGCGCAAAGCCGGGTAGAGGCTGCGCAGAGCAGGGTTGAGGCCGCGCAGAGCCGGGTAGAGGCCGCACGCAGCCGCGCAGAGGCCGCACGCAGCCAGGCAGATGCCGCGCAGAGCCAGGCAGAGCAGGCGGCCCGCCAGGCGACTGCGGCGACCCAGGCGGCCGCAGCCCAGGCAGCCCAGGCAGCCCAGGCGACCGCAACCCAGACGGCCTCGGCGACCGCAGCGGCGACAACGGCTGCAGCCGCGGCTGCAACCCAGGCAGCCCAGGCGGCCGCAACCCAGAGGGCTGCGGCACCATCGCCCACCCAGGCGCCCACCCAGCCCTTCTCAGCAGCCCCCACATATCCGCAACAGCAGGTGCCAGTCGCGGCCCAGGCCTACCAACAACCTGCGGCGCAGGCCCAGAGCGCCTATCGGCAGCCGGTCTACCAGGCGCCGGCAGCCGGGGCGCAGAAGAAGTCCGGCGGCGGCGCACGGAACTTCCTCCTGAGCTTCTTGGGCGCCGCGCTCGCGTGCATCCTCATGTTCTCGGGCTTCGGCCTCTGGAATGCCTTCTCATCCCGTCCAGCACAGGCCCCCGAGCCCGCTTTCATCGGCTCCGGCGGGTCAGGCGGTATCGCTTCAGATGTCGATGAGTCGCTTGCCGTCGCCGTGGCGAGGACGACCCTCCCCTCGGTGGTGAACATCGACGTGTTCGCGGCTTCTCCGGCGGGCCCCTTCGGCGGCGGCCTGTTCGGCGACGATATGGTCGAGTTCTCCCTCGGAAGCGGAGTGATCCTTTCCGAGGACGGCTATATCATCACGAACTACCATGTCATCGAAGGAGCCGATGCCCTTGAGGTGACCATTGCAGGAGAGGTCTACCAGGCAGACATCGTTGGCGTCGACCCCAGCTCAGACCTTGCCGTCATCAAGGCCCGCAATGCGTCGGGGCTTGTTCCCATCGAGATCGGGAGCTCGTCCGACCTGGTCATCGGTCAGTGGGTCATGGCCATCGGCAGCCCCTTCGGCCTTGAGCAGTCGGTTTCGACAGGCATCGTTTCCGCAACAAGCCGCTCGACTATCATGGAGTCCACGACCGGCGGCGACGTGATGGTCTACACGAACCTGATCCAGACCGACGCCGCCATCAACCCGGGGAACTCCGGCGGGGCCCTGGTGGATGCCGACGGGAGGCTGATCGGCATCAACACGCTGATCACGTCGTATTCCGGGAGCTTCTCAGGTGTCGGCTTCGCAATTCCGGTCGACTACGCCATCAACATCGCCCAGCAGATAATCGACGGGAAGATGCCCTCCCATGCCCAGCTCGGTGTGTCGCTCTCGTCGGTCGACCCCTCGCTTGCCCAGCGCTACGGCCTGTCGGTGAGCCATGGCGCCTACGTCACGGTGGTCCATCGCGGATCGAGTGCCGACAGCGCCGGCATTGAGATAGGCGACATCATCACGAGGTTCGACGGAAGGGCCATCAATTCCGCAAGCGACCTCATGCTTGAGATACGCTCGAAGAACCCGGGCGACACGGTGAATATCGAGGTCAACCGCGACGGAGAGAAGCTGACCATCGAGGTGACCCTCGGCTCGGACGCGGGCTAGGCGCCGTGGAAGGCTCATATAACGGGAAGGCCCCCATGGCTGACGGTGACAAAGCCTACAAGTACAAGCGGGTGCTCCTCAAGCTCTCAGGCGAGGCTTTGGCAGGGGATGTCGGGTACGGGATCGACCCGCAGGTTGTCGAGGACCTTGCCGCCCAGATAAAAGACATCGTGAGCGGCGGTGTTGAGCTCGCCATCGTTGTCGGCGGCGGCAACATCTTCCGGGGCATGGCTGCCAGCGCCAGCGGCATGGACCGCTCGCAGGCCGACTATATCGGCATGCTCGCCACCATCATGAACGCCCTTGCCCTGCAAGACGCCTTCGAGCGCCAGGGCATCTATACGCGGGTGCAAAGCGCTATCTCCATGCAGGAGGTCTCGGAGCCCTATATCCGCCGCCGCGCCATCCGCCACCTGGAAAAAGGGCGCATCGTCATCCTTGCGGCAGGCACGGGCAACCCCTACTTCACCACCGACACGACCGCGGCCCTGCGCGCCTGCGAGCTTGACGCAGAATGCCTGCTCAAAGCGACGAAAGTGGAGGGGATATACGATTCCGACCCGGTCGAGAACCCCCAGGCGCACAAGTACGACACCATCAGCTACCTTGAGGTGCTCTCGAAGGAGCTGCACGTCATGGATTCGGCGGCGACATCGCTGTGCATGGACAACGACCTGCCGATGATCGTCTTCGATTTGACCGTTCCAGGGAATATCGCCCGTGTTTTGCGCGGCGAAAACGTGGGAACCACGGTACAATAGGCGCAGCGACAAGACTGGCTGAAAGGAAGCACGATGATTGACGATATATTGGTGCATGCCGAAGAACACATGCAAAAGGCAGTTGCCAGCCTGGGCGACAATTTCGGGGCGGTCCGCACAGGGCGTGCGAGCGCGCTGGTGCTCGACCGCATCAAGGTCGACTACTACGGGGTCATGACGCCGATCAACCAGATGGCTGCCATAAAGACCCCCGACGCCCACATGCTGCTCATCGAGCCTTGGGAAAAGTCGTCTCTTTCGGCGATAACGCAGGCCATCCAGTCGAGCGACCTGGGCGTCACGCCCTCGAACGACGGCTCGGTCATCCGCCTGCCCTTCCCGCAGCCGACCGAAGAGCGCCGCCGCGAGCTCGTGAAGCAGTGCAAGGTCTATGCGGAAGAGTCGCGTGTGAGCGTGCGCAATGCCCGCAGGGACGCCAACACCGCCATCGAGAAGCTGAAGAAGGACTCGCAGGTCTCCGAGGACGATGCCAAGCGCGGCGAGGCGGACTGTCAGAAGCTGACTGACAAGTATATCGCTGAGATCGACGAGGTGTTCAAGAAAAAAGAAGCAGAGGTCATGGAGATCTAGGGTGAGGCGGGCCCGGCGCCGTCCGGGTATGCCGTTGCCCGGCTCATCCTTTGCCACGGACGGGTTATGCGCAAGGCCTTAAACGACATATTCCCCCAGCCACCAGCAGGGCTTGACCCTGCTGAATTGGATATGGCCCGGATTCCCACCCATGTCGCCATCATCATGGACGGGAACGGCAGGTGGGCGAAGCTGCGGGGGGGAAGTCGCCTTGCAGGCCACCAGGCGGGCATCGAGGCAGTACGAGAGAGCATTCGCTGCGCTTCTGACCTGGGGGTGCGCTACCTCACCATCTATTCCTTCTCATCGGAGAACTGGAAGCGGCCCGAAGACGAGGTCAGGGGCCTGATGGACCTGTTTGCCCGGACGATGCTTGCAGAAGTGGACGCCCTTCATGAGGAAGGGGTCCGCGTGGCGACCATCGGCAGCCTGGCCGCGCTGCCCCAGGAGACACGGGGCGCGTTCAAGGCCGCCTGGGACATGACGAAGGACAACACCGGCATGACGCTCGTCGTCGCCATCAACTACGGCGGCCGCGCCGACATCATCGACGCGGTCGGGAGTTATATGGATGCGGCGCACGAGGCCGCCCGGGCGGGGCGCACGCCGGAGGCCTTGACCGAGGAGGCCTTTTCCCGCCACTTCTCCACCGCCGGGATCCCCGACCCCGACCTGCTTGTCCGCACGAGCGGCGAGATGCGCGTGTCGAACTTCCTGCTGTGGCAGATCGCCTACACCGAGTTCGTGTGCACCGAGGTGCTGTGGCCGGATTTCGACCGCTACGAGCTTTTGCGCACCCTGCTCGACTTCCAGGGGCGTGAGCGCCGCTTCGGGGCCGTGGGGTAGGGGGGCCGCCCGGTGAGCCGGAAGGAAAACATCAAGGAGTTCGCCCGGGACAAGACCCCGGAGAAGTTCAAGAATCCGAGTGATTTCCAGATCAGGCTGCGCACGGGGGTCATCTATACCCTCATCACGCTTGTCGGCATCCTGATAAACGACCTGACGACGGTCATCATGCTCTCTGCGACGGCGGCAATCTGCGCCGGCGAGTTTTTCTACATGCTCCGCTCGGACGCGAAGCTCCCCAACGAGATAGTCGGGGTCATCGGAGCCATGCTCTATCCGTGGAGCGTGTGGCTGTTCGGGCTGACGGGCGCCCTGCTCCTGACGGTCGGGCTTGCGGTCACCCTTCTGGTCTGGTATGTGTTCTGGCTGCGCGCCCGCGTGGCCGATGTGGGGGTCAGCCTCTTCGGCGCGATCTATACCGGCCTGCTGCTCTCGTCGCTCATGGTGATCCGCATGGCGGAGTCGCTTGAGTTCCCCTGGGACGGCGTGCTGATTCTTGCGATATACCTCAGCGTCTGGGGAAACGACGTCTTCGCCTACCTGGTCGGCCGGAAGTTCGGGAAGCACAAGCTCGCCCCACGCACTTCGCCGAAGAAGAGCTGGGAGGGTTTTTTTGCGGGGCTTGTCGGGTCGGTCCTCGTGTGGGTCGGAATACACTTCATTCCCGGGGTGTCGATGGGCTTTGGGCAGGCGGTCGTCTTCGGCCTTGTCTGCGGGCTCATGGGCGTGCTGGGCGACCTGGCCGAAAGCCGCATCAAGCGGAATTCCGGTTTCAAGGACTCCGGCACTATCATGCCGGGGCATGGCGGCCTGCTCGACCGCTGCGACTCGTTGTTCCTCGTCTCGGTGGCGGCCGCCATCCTGCTGGTGGTAGGCGGGTGCATCCCCTATGGCTGACAAGGTGGGCAAGAAGAGCATCGCCGTCCTAGGCTCCACAGGCTCGATAGGGCAACAGACGCTCGACGTGGTGCGGCAACATGCAGACAGGCTTGAGATAGTGGCGCTTGCCGCCAACACCCGCGTCGGTATCCTTGAAGCCCAGGCGCGGGAACAGGGGGTGGCACACCTCGCCCTCGGCGACGAGGGCCTTGCCGCCGACCCCGCCGCCTCAGGGCTCCGGGAGCATGTCGCCGACTGCGCGGGAGCTGGGAGGGAGGCCTCGCTTTGCTTCGGCGCGGCGGGCATCGTGGAGCTCGCGCAGCTTCCCGAGGCCGACATCGTGGTGAACGCGCTCGTGGGCGCCGCAGGCCTGCGGGCGAGCTATGCGGCCCTCAAGGCCGGCAAGGTGCTCGCGCTTGCCAACAAGGAGTCGCTGGTGGTCGGCGGCGACCTGCTCATGCCGCTTGCGACCCCCCAGACGCTCCTTCCCATCGACTCGGAGCATGGGGCCATCTACCAGTGCCTTTTGGGAGAGGACCCGCGCGAGGTGCGCTGCCTGTGGCTAACGGCATCGGGGGGCCCTTTCAGGGGCCGCAGCGCAGACGAACTGCGTGACATCACACCCGAAGAGGCCCTTGCCCACCCGACCTGGAACATGGGGGCGAAGATCACCATCGACTCTTCGACGCTCATGAACAAGGGGCTTGAGATGATAGAGGCACACCACCTCTTCGCCATGCCCTACGACAGGATCCACGTGCTCGTGCAGCCCCAAAGCGCCATCCACTCGATGGTCGAGTTCGCCGACGGCTCGGTCAAGGCGCACCTCGGCACCACAGACATGCGCATCCCCATCCAGTTTGCGCTGTCCTACCCTGAGCGTTGGGAGGCCCCGGTTGCCCCGCTCGACTTCTACACCCTGGGCTCGCTCGACTTCGCCGCCCCCGACACCGACACCTTCCGCTGCCTGTACCTGGCGCGCATCGCGGGGGAGGCGGGCGGGACGCTCCCCTGCGTGATGAACGCCGCAAACGAGGTCGCCGTCGCGGCGTTCCTCGCGCACGAGGCAAGCTACCTCGGCATTGCCGCATGCGTCGAGGCCGTCATGGAGCAGCACGACCCCGCCCCCGCAGAAAGCCTCGAACAGCTTGAAGCAGTCGACGCCTGGGCCCGCCAAGCCGCCCACGCATCCCTCGACCGATAAGGGAGGTCGGCCGATAAGGACCGGCACCGCCCCCCTGCAGAGGAACAGCAGGCTGCTTGCCAAATCGGACGGAGTTATCGGCACAAAACAGCTCGAATGCATGAATTATTTCAACCTTGAAAAGAAGCTCAACCGACCGTTTTCTCCAAGCCCAGGATAATCCCAGGTAGACGGCCTGTCCGGTAAAGCAGGCCTGCTGTCGTGTGCAGATGCCCCCCCCTGTCAATTCGTGCATTTGAGCTGTTTTGTGCCGATAACTTCCACTTTCGTGGCACGTCAGGCAAAAGGTAGCGCCGGGTACGATGGTTGGATGCCGCCGAGTGCGCCGAGTGTCGCAGCCGAGTGCTACGTTTCGGCGCTGCGAGGCCTCCCCGGTCGGCAGCCCCCGGCCTTCGTGCGTGTCAGGTGTGGCGGGTGAGGGCGCGGGCTTGCAGCAGCATCGCTGCCCCGACGCCGAGCACCGCTCCTGCGAGGAAGCCGACGACGGCGCCTATCCAAAACAGGTTCGGGAAGAAGAGGAAGCCGACAACGACGCCGAGCACCGCCCCCAGGACAGACCCGACGAGGACGCACCCGCTGTAGTAGAGGCCGGTCACCATGCCTGCGGGGCCGCCCATGTCCTCGGGCCCCTCGATGCCGAAGAGCCCCCAGGCCCCGACCTGGCCGTAATGGTCGTAGTATTTCTCGGCGTAGCGCCCGTACAGGTCGTCCGCGCAGGGGGTCCCGCTGTCGTGGGCAAGCTCCTTGCGGGCCCGCTGGTAGGCCGCGTCTTCGTCAATGCCTTGTGAAAGCAGGTCCTCGACGAAGTCGCCCATATAGGCGCTCAGGTCCTTTTGCGCTTCCTCGGCCTGAACCGAGCGCATCTTGAACCTTTCGGCTTTCGCCCGGGCCTTGTGCCTGGTCCGGTCGACCTTCGCCTGGGCCTTCTCCCAGTAGGTCATCTTCGCGCGGTCAAGATAGTGGCGCGACTGCTCTTTCGCGAACTCGTCTATCCTTTGCTTCGTTTCGTCCGTTATCGTCATGGCATATCTCCTTTTTGTTCCCCTTGTCGGTTTCATTCATCCTGTCAGGCCTCGCACTTGAGGTCGTCGATCCGCTGCTTCAAGGTTTCCCAGCGGCTCCAAAAAGCCCGGAGCTCTTCTTTGCCTCGGGTATTGAGCGTGTAGAACTTGCGCGGCGGGCCCAGTGCCGAGGGGCGGCGCACGATGCTGACCAGGTGCCCACGCTCGATCCGCGTCAGGACGGTGTACACGGTGCCCTCGGCGATGTCCTTGAAGCCAAGCCCTTGGAGCTTTTTGACGATCTCGTAGCCATAGACCTCGCCTTGCCCGATTATCTCAAGCACCATGCCCTCAAGCACCCCTTTCAGCATCTCGCTCATATTCTCCGGCATAAGGCCCCTTCCGCCTCCCAGGCCCTTGCAGGCCCAGCTTACTCGTATTGCTAAGTACCACTACTATATTACGCTAAGTAGCAATTGTCAAGAGGGACTGGGGGATCGGGGGG
>WRIR01000017.1 GCA_009782605.1 Eggerthellaceae bacterium
GTTTTCGTGCAGGGTGTGGTAGTCTTCATTTGGACTTCCTTTCTTCTCGATGTGTTGACAACAACGATTGTAAGGAAGTCCTTCTGTTTTGTTCATTCAGATATTGTCAATACCAATTACCCCACTTCACCTAACACGCACTGTAAATCGAAATCAAAATCAGAATCCCACGTCCATCCCGGCGACTAGGGTGGGGAGCTCGGTGAGAGAGAACAGGCGGGTGAAACCGCAGCCCTCGTGCTGTCGCTGGCGGTCGATGATAACCGGCAGCAGGCCTGCATCGCGGGCGCCAACCCCATCGGAATCGAGCGTATCACCCACATGCACTGCCTCGGCACAATCAAGCCCCATGCGTTCAAGCGCCAGCTCGAAGATGGCCTTGTGGGGCTTGCGGTGCCCGACAGCGGCGGACGGCACCACCTCTTCAAAATAAGGGCGCAGCGCAAGCCCTTCCAAAAGACGAGGGAGGTTTGGTGCCCAGTTCGATATGACGCCAAGGCGGATACCCAGGTTCCCGAGCGCTTCTAAGCACGGCTTCACATCATCGTAAACCTTCCAGGCGTGTGCTTGGAGGTATTCTTGGTGGACATGCTGGGCAATTGCCTCCGCATCCTCTTCAAGCCCTACCAACCGGCCCATCAGCCGATACATGTCAAGATACATCTGGGCGGCAGATTCGGGCACACACCAAAAATCCCCGTTCGCCCGATAAGCCTTCTCGTAAAACCCATTGACGGCATCAAGGTGGCTGCTCACTTCTTCTCGGGAAAGCTGGTGCCCGCGCCCGCGGGCAACCTCGAAAAACATGCCGTCGATGTCAGGGCAAGGCTCGATAAGCGTCATGCCGACATCGAAGAAAACCGCTTTTATAAAAGACTTTGTCACCCTGCCGTCCTGCTATTCCGCACCATGCCGTCCTGTCATCCTGTCGCCTTGTTGCCCTGCTGTCCTCATAAAAAAGAGCCTTGGGCTACAAGGCTCTTCCAACATTTGGTGTCGGAGGCGGGATTTGAACCCGCACACCCGAGGTTTGGGCACTAGCACCTCAAGCTAGCGTGTCTGCCGTTCCACCACTCCGACTCAAAACGCCTTCCCTGGATGGGAAAGGCAACGTGCATATTCTATCAAACTCTTGCGGCTTGTACAGCCATAAATTCCTCTTCGCCGATCTTTGGCCCTTCAACGCCCCGTCCGGCACGCCGCGGGAGGTGCCGCGCTACTGCGAGGCGATGCTCCCCTGGGGGTATATGATCATAAGCCCGATAAGGCACAGGAGGAAGATGATGGCGAAGACGACGGTGATGCGGTCGAGGTTCTTCTCGACGATGCTCGTGCCGGTCTGCGTCGAGTACACCGAGCTCGCTATCATGTCGGAGACGCCGGTCCCCTTGCCCGAATGGAGCAGGATGAAGAGAATCAGGCCGAGGCCTGAGACGAACAGCAGAACCAAAAGAATAATCAACAGTGCGTTCAAAGCTTACCTCTCCTTAACGGACGCATCGTGCGTTTAACCACGACCTAGCATTATAGCCGTCATAGAGGCTTCTTGGCAAGAAGAGATTCTGCGTTCATTTCGTGCGGTTTCGGCAGGCCGATGGCCTCAAGGAGCGTCGGGGCGATATTGGACAGGGTGCCGGGGCTGCCGGCGAGGGCGAGCCCCCTCCCCGAGTAGTCGACGAGCACGAGCGGGACGGGTGCCGTCGTGTGTGCCGTGAAGGGGTTCCCGTCCTCGTCGAACATCTTGTCGGCGTTGCCGTGGTCGGCCGTGAGCAACACCGTGGCGCAGGCGCGCTCCAAGGCGGGCATCACGCAGGCAAGGGCCATATCGACGGCCTCGACCGCCTTGACGGCCGCTGCAAGCACACCGGTGTGCCCGACCATGTCGCAGTTCGCGAAGTTCACGATGTAGACGTCGGCCTCCTTGCCTTCGATGGCCGCAGCCAGGGTGTGTGCGACCTCTCCGGCGCTCATCTCCGGCTGCAGGTCATAGGTCGCCACCTGGGGGCTTGGGACCAGCACCCGCGCCTCGCCGGCCTTGGGCTCTTCGACGCCCCCGTTCAAGAAGAAGGTGACGTGCGCGTACTTCTCGGTCTCGGCGATATGGTATTGCCGCAACCCCGCACCCGCGAGGACGTCGGCAAGTATCTGTGCGGGGAACTCCTTTTTGAAGGCCACCGGGGCAGGGATCGTCGCATCGTACTCGGTCAGGCACACGAATTCAAGCCTCGGCCAGGCGGGGCGCTTGAAGCCGTCGAAGTCCTCGTCGACGAGGGCGCGCGTGATCTCGCGCGCGCGGTCGGGGCGGAAGTTGAAGAACACGACCGCGTCGCCATCGCGCATCCCCCGTTCGGTGAAGGCGCAGGGCACGACGAACTCGTCCTCGACGCCCTCGGCATAGGAGCGCGCAAGCATCTCCTGGGGGGCCTCTTCGGTAAGGGGCGTCCCGCACACAAGCGTCTCGTAGGCCCTCTCGACCCGGTCCCAGCGCTTGTCGCGGTCCATGGCATAGTAGCGCCCCGAGACGGTCGCTATCGTAATCGTGGTCGCCCCGCTGTCCAAACCGGCAATACGTTCCTCAAGCTCTGCGACAAAGGCCTTGCCGCTCGTCGGGGGCACGTCCCGCCCGTCCATGAAGCAGTGGACGAGCACCTGGGGGACCTGTGCGGAGACGGCATGCTCAAGCAGCGCGTAGAGGTGCCGGTTCATCGAATGGACGCCGCCGTCGGACAAGAGCCCCATGAAGTGCAGGGCCCCGCCCGACGCCTTCACCGCGTCGAAGGCGGCGTTAACGGCCTCGTTTTCCGCAAGCGAGCCGTCCCGGCAGGCGCGGTTGATGCGGGTGAGCTCCTGGTAGACGACACGCCCGGCGCCGATGTTCAGGTGCCCCACCTCGGAGTTGCCCATCTGCCCCTCCGGCAGGCCGACCGCCTCCCCCGACGCGTCGAGCGACACCGAGGGGTGCTCGGCGAAGACCGTGTCGAGGAAGGGGGTAACGGCACTTGTGATGGCGTTGCCCTCCCCCGGTTCAGAAAGCCCGTAGCCGTCCATGATGATGAGCGCGCACGGAGTGTGCAGGGCTGTAGCCTGGGTCGGGGTGTGCACGGTTGCGGCCTGGGTCATTTGAGGCAGGCCTGGACGAGCTGGACGAAGCTGGGCGCCTCCAGGCTTGCCCCGCCGACCAGGCCGCCGTCGATGTCTTCCTGTGCCAGGAGCATATCGACGTTGCCGGGGTTCATGGAGCCGCCGTAGAGGATACGCATACCCTCGGCAGTCGCAGCGTCGAACTGCGCCGCGAGGGCAGCGCGGATGGCGGCGCACACCTCTTCGGCCTGTTCGGGCGTGGCGGTGCGGCCCGTGCCGATGGCCCAGACAGGCTCGTAGGCGACGACGCATTTCTGCGCCTCTGGCACACTCAACCCCGCAAAAGCCGCCTTGACCTGGGCGCAGACGAAATCAAGCGTCGTGCCCGCATCGCGCACCTCAAGCGACTCACCGACGCAGACGATAGCCCCCAGGCCTGCCGCGACAAGGGCCTTGGCCTTCTTGTTGACCGTCTCGTCGGTCTCGCCGAACATCTCGCGGCGCTCGGAGTGCCCGACGACGGAGTATTTGCAGCCAACACCCTTTATCATGCCCACCGACACCTCGCCGGTAAAGGCGCCCTTCTCCTCCCAGAAGACGTTTTGGGAGGCGACCTTCGCCTCGACCTTGTCGTACTCAAGGACCGTGAGCACCGGCTTGAGCGCGGTATAGGGGACGCAGAGCACCACGTCGACCTTCTCCCACTCGTACTTGAGGCGGTTCGATATCTCCTGGGTGAGTACCACCGCCTCGGGGATGGTGTTGTTCATCTTCCAGTTCCCTGCCATCATAGGTTTGCGTGCCATCGTCATATCCTTTCGGTCTTGTGGGGGCGCCCCGTCCGCTGGCATCCGCTGCCGCCGGGTGTCGCCTGCCGTCGTTGGGTGCTGCCTGCTGCCCGTCATCGAGCCTGCCGTCTTTTATCCTGCATCCTGCAAGGCCACCACGCCGGGCAGGGCCTCGCCCTGGACAAGCTCCATGGAGGCGCCGCCGCCCGTGGATATGAAGGTCATCTTGGAGGCCAGGCCGAACTTGTTGACTGCCGCCACGCTGTCCCCGCCGCCGATTATCGTGTCGGCGTCGTCGTTTTCCGCAACGGCACGTGCGAGGGCCCTCGTTCCCGCCTCGAAGGCCCTCATCTCGAAGACGCCCATGGGGCCGTTCCAGAACACCGTCTGCGCACCGGCTATTGTCCGGGCGAACAGGGCGGCGGTGTCCGGGCCGATGTCGAGGCCCATCATGTCCGGAGGGACGGCATCAACGCCCACGGTGTCGGTCCGGGCATCCTCGGCAAAGCGGTCGGCAACGACCAGGTCGACCGGCAGGAGTATCTCGGTGCCCGCGAGCGCCGCACGCGCAAGCGTCTCTTTGCAGCGGTCGGCCCAATCCTCTTCCTTGAGGGAGGCGCCGACCTCGAGGCCCTGCGCAAGGAGGAAGGTGAAGCACATGCCGCCGCCGATGACGAGCGTGTCGCAGGTGCCTATGAGCGCGTCGATGACCTTGATCTTGTCGGAGACCTTCGACCCGCCGAGTATCGCCACAAAAGGCCTGCGGGGCTCCCCCAGCATCCCGTTAAGCGTCTCTACCTCGTGCAGGAGCAAAAGCCCCGCACAGGACGGCAGAAGCGTCGCGACGCCGGCGGTCGAGGCGTGGGCGCGGTGCGCGGTGCCGAAGGCGTCGTTCACATAGACCTCGCCCAGCGCCGCCAGCTCCCGGCAGAACCCGGGGTCGTTGGCCTTCTCGCGGGCGTCGAAGCGAAGGTTCTCCAAAAGCAGCACCTCGCCCTCTTCAAGCGACTCGGCGCGGGCGCGGGCCTTCTCGCCGACGACGTCGCCGACGAAGTGCACCGGGCGGCCGAGCAGCGCGGCGAGGTGGGCCGCGACCGGGCGCAGAGAGAAGGCCTCTTCGAATCCGGTGCCCGCAGGCCGGCCCAGGTGGCTCATGAGGATGAGCCTCGCCCCCTGCCCGAGCAGGTATTCGATGGTTGGCAGGGCAGCCTTTATACGCGTGTCGTCGGTAACGGTGCCGTCCTTCAGCGGCACGTTGAAGTCGACCCGGCACAGCACCCTTTTCCCTGCTACCTCGGCGCTTTTGACGCTTCTTGTCTCTGGCATGTCGGTCCTCCGAAACTCCGGTCCTTTGAAAACCCGGTCCTTTGAAACAGAGGCGCGCCTTGCCAGACGCGCCTCTTTCCTGTCGTTTTTGCCTGTGTTCCCGCCCGTGGGTGGCCTACAGCATTATCTTCGCGAGGTCTCCCACACGGTTCGAGTAGCCCCATTCGTTGTCGTACCACAGGATGACCTTCACAAAGCTGCCCGTCTCGCCCAGCACCATGGTAAGCCTGCTGTCGAAGGTCGAGGAATGGGCATCGCCCACGATGTCGATGGAGACGATCTCGTCTTCGGTATAGGCCAATATCCCCTTCAAGGGGCCTTCCGCCGCAGCCTTGACCGCGGCGTTGATCTCCGCGATGCTCGCCTCTTTTTCCAGCTCGACCGTCAGGTCGACCATCGAGCCGTCGAAGGTGGGGACACGCGTGGCAAAGCCGTCGAGGCGGCCCTTCAGCTCCGGCAGCACAAGCGAGACCGCACGGGCGGCACCCGTTGTCGTCGGTATCATGGACAGCGCGGCAGCGCGGGCGCGGCGCAGGTCCGAGTGGGGGAGGTCGAGTATCTTCTGGTCGTTGGTGTAGGCATGGATGGTGTTCATAAAACCACGCTTGATGCCGAAGTTGTCCATGAGCACCTTCGCGGCGGGTGCGAGGCAGTTCGTGGTGCACGAGGCGTTTGAGACGATATGGTGGGCGGCCTTGTCATAGTCGCCGTCATTGACGCCCATGACGATGGTGATGTCCTCGTTCTTCGCCGGCGCGGAGATGATGACCTTCTTCGCACCCGCGTCGATGTGGGCCTGCGCCTTCTTGCCGTCGGTGAAAAAGCCCGTCGACTCGACGACGATGTCAACGCCCAGCTCGCCCCAGGGGAGCTTTGCCGGCTCGCGCTCGGAGAGCACCTTGACAGCCTTGCCGTCGACGAGGAAGCCCTCGTCGGTAGCCTCGACGGCCTTCCCAAAACGGCCATGCACGGAATCGTACTTCAGCAGGTGCGCCATGGTCGGGATGTCGCCGAGGTCGTTGATGGCGACCACTTCCAAATCCGGGTCGTCTGCCATCACGCGAAAGACCAAGCGCCCGATACGACCGAATCCGTTGATGCCTATCTTGGTTGCCATGCAAAACCCCTTCCCTTGTTGACTGTAGGACGACGAAACGCCGCGCAACCGGCCAGGGGACGCGGGAATACCGCGCAATCGGCCCGGGCTCGCGATTGCCTGGTAAGTATACCTCAAGCAAAAGCCTTATTGAGCATACTCCAATAAAACCCTGGGATTTTGCAGCCGGAGGCCTGGGGCGTGGCGGCACCGGGCGGAAGCCGGCAGGGGCTCAGGGGCTTAGCGGGGCTGAGCGGCCCCACAGCACCTCACGGGGGCTCACCACTCCTCCGTCCAGTCCTGCGACATATACTTCTCGTTTATCTTCTTGCCTTTCGGGGAAGCCGGTGGCTTTGCCGCAGCAGGCGGCTCCGGAGAAGCCGGCGGCTTCGGGGTGGCAGGCGGTGCCGGAGAAGCCGGCGCCTTCGCAGCTGCGCCAGGCGCGACCGGCGCGGGTGCGGCGGAGTCGGGCACGACCGGCACCTTCGCAGCTGCGCCAGGCGCGACCGGCGCGGCTACGCCCGGCGGCGGCGCAAGCCGCGGCAGGGTGGCGCCGCAGCTGCTGCACACGACATCGTCGCGCGAGTTCGCCGTTTCGCATTCAGGGCATATCGCTTCTTCTTTTTCTGCGGTTGGTGGCCGGAAACACATCGCTTCACCATTCCTTTCCTCTTGCTTTCTCGTCCTTGCTCCCAGGACAGGGACGGCGCTTGGCTGTCCCTGTCCTGGGCCTGGTTGGCCCGAGGCACGCGCTTGGGGCCCGTGGCGCCCCTGGGCCCGTGGTGCCGAAGGGTGGGGCCTTGCTAGGGCGTGAACAAGGCCATCTGCCTCTTGTCCCCTATCTCTTTGGCCAGCTCGTCCACTTTGCCATACCTCATGACCGCAGCCTGGCAGTGGTGCACGCAGGCCGGCAGCTTGCCTTGGGCGACCCGCTTCCCGCACAGGTTGCACTGCTCCGTCGGTATGGGGACATAGCTGTACTGCCACCTGTCCTCGCCTATCTTCCACGGGCCGATCTCGGCGATCTTTATCCCGAACTGGCCAATGGGCAGGCCCTGTTCCATCTGGCAGGCGACCTCGCAGGAGTGGCAGCCCGTGCAATACCTGTAGTTGATCAGCAGTCCTAGACGAGCCATCTCACGCCCCCTCTCCGTCGGCCACCTTGTATATCTTGCATAGCAGCGACTTGTAGTTCGCCCCGAACCCGCTGCGGCCCGGGTCCCAGGGTATGAGCTTGTTGAAGTTGACGTCCCACATGCCGTAGAGGCTCGGTTCCGCGGCCTCTTGCTCCGGGTACCACCAGCCGTGGTCCGCATTGATGACCCGCGGGTCTATTATCTGTGTCGCATGGACCTTCCTCTTGACCCTGCCCCGGTGGTTCTCTATCCATATCCAGTCGCCGTCGGCGACCCCGTAGCGCTCGCATGTCTCGGGGTGCACCTCGACGAGCGGCTCGGGGCGCATGGCACGCAGAATCGGTATCTGCCGGTGCTCCGAATGGAAGGACCCCCAGGTCCTCGCACCGCTGGTCAGCACGATCGGGTACTCTTTGTAGAGGTCGGGTGTGCTCAAGGGGCTCTCGGTGGGCTCCTCGAAGTAGGGCAGGGGGTCCAGGCCAGACCTCTCATAGGCCGACGAGCACAGCTCGATCCGGCCGCTCGGGGTGTTGAAGCCTATCTCGCCGTCTGCCCGCTCCAATGCCTTCTCATACTTCTTGTACTCGTAATCCGGGTAGAGGACGCCCCCGGCCTCGCGCATTTCCTCGAAGGTCATCTCGGTGCCCTCTAAGACGCTGTCGAAGTATTCCACCGCGCCCGTCCAGGGCACTGAGTCGGGGTTGAAGCGATGGCCGAGCTCGATTGCCACCGTCGCGTCGGACTTTCCCTCGCCGACAGGCTCTATGGCTTTGTTGATGTTCCCGATATGGTACCAGACCGCCCTCAGGCCGTCTTTTTCGGGGAAGGTGAGCGCCGGCAGCAGGATGTCTGCGCAGGCGACCGCCGTCGGGGTCTTGAAGATGTCGATGGTGACGACGAACTCCATCCGCCGGAAGGCCTTCAGGAGCTTTTCCGGGTCGGCGCCCATGCAGGCAAGCGCGTTGCTCGCCTGGAGCCAGACCGCCTTGATCGGGTAGGGGTCGTCGGTCAGCATGGCCTCCACGATCTCGTCGGCCTGCGCAAGGGGAAGCCCCCATCTGAGCAGGGGGTACTTGTCCAGCCCGATACGGCGGTCCTTCGTCTCCTTGGGCAGGTGGCTGTAGCCCCAGTCCCCGCCCCATATGTCGGCGCCATAGGGCAGGAAGGTGGTGATCATGCCGCCGGGGATGTCCACGTTCCCGGTGACGGTCCAAAGCGCGGTGACGGCCTGTCCGGCCGGGAGGGACTCCTTGGTCATGTCGATTGCCAGGCCCCACTGGACCGCCGCGGGCTTGCTCTTCGCGAACATGCGGGCAGCGGCCTCTATCTTCTCTTGGGGTACCCACGTGACCTTTGCCATCTCCGCCACGGGGTACTCGGCCACACGCTCGGCCAGCCTGTCGAAGCCCAGGGTCCACTTCTCGACGAAGTCCTCGTCGTAGAGGCCTTCCCGGATAATGACGTCAAGCCATGCCAAGGCCATGGCAGCGTCGGTGCCGGGGCGTATCTGGAGCCAGATGTCCGCCTTTGCGGCAAGCCAGGTCAGCCGCGGGTCGACGACGATCAGCTTGCTGCCGCGCTGCATACAGTCGACGACCCAATGGCCGAAGAAGCCGTCCGCATTGGAGATGATCGGGTTGCATCCCCAGACCACGATGCATTCGGAAGGGGTCCAGCGGGGGTCGTCGTAGCGGGCGGGGAAGTATTGGGAGCAGTCCGCGACGAGGAAGTTCCCCGTTGTCGCATAGAGGCTGGCAAGGCGCGGGAGGTAGCACGCCATCCCGCTTTGGAAATCGGAGCTGTTCGGGCTCCCGAAGCCGTAGCACAGCCTGCCGTTGGCCCACGTGACGTCCCTGCCGGTGCCTTGGCAAAACACCACGGACTCGGCGCCGAACTCCTCCTTGTACCCATTGAACTTCTCCACAATGGTGTCGTATGCCTCTTCCCACGATATCCGCTCCCACTTGTCCTCGCCGCGCTCCCCGGCGCGCTTTTGCGGGAAGAGCAGGCGGTCGGGATGGTAGGTCACCTCGGGAAGGGCGAGGCAGCGCACGCAGAGCCGCCCTTGGTTGAAGGGGTTTTCCGGGTCGCCCTCGACCTTTACCAGCGTGCCTGCGCTGTCTGTGTACAGAAGGACGCCGCAGCCCTCATGGCATCCCGGCCCGGACCAGGCGTTGCTGCGCGTAACTGTCAAGTCCCCTTCCGTCCAGCGCCAGGGGAGCTTCTTTTGCAGGGGGGTGTCATTACTCATGGTTTTCCTTTCTCGTGACGATGAAGAACCTCGATGCGCAGGGGGGCTACTCGCGCACCCCCTTGAAGGCCCTGAAGCCATAGGGGCCGCCGAGCTTGACCTTGCCCTCGTAGTCGTCCCCGGCCACCTTTCCCTTGAAATGCAGCTTCATCTTGCCCATCGGGGTATCTTGTATGTAGCCGAACTCGACCTCGTCGCCGTTGACGGCGCCGTTGATCAGCGGGTATTCGATATCCCCGTTGACGCACGTCCCTCCCAGCGTGCCTCCGTCAAGGGAAAAGGTCACATGAAGGTGCTGTTCGCCGCCGGGCGTGTTGTGCTTGATGAAAAACTTACTGCCGTTCAGATCCATGTCGTTCCTCCTTCTTCGGGTGACAATGCCGTGCATGTCACGTGTTTTTCATTGCTGGGCCGCAGTACCTCCCTCGGCGAGAGGTGTGCCCTACCCGCTGCCGAGATCTTGTGCCCCGCCGGTCAGCTTCGGCGGGGCGGGCCGTTTCCGCTTGGTGCTCCGCACCTTCGGCAACAGCTCGCTGCACTCCGTGCAGACCATGGCCGCAGGCGGGTTCGCCGCCCCGCATTTGGGGCAGTCCCTTCTGTCTTTGTCGACCTCTGTGCTCATGAAATCCTCCTTACAGCGTCAGCGCAGAATGCATCCAAGGCCCTCGCTCATGCCAGGCCTTCGGCCCTACCGCGAGAACAGGACGTGCTTCGTCTTGCCGACCATCCGTTTCGCAAGCTCCTCAAGGGGGCCGTAGGTGATAACGGCAGCCTGGCAGTGCTGCACGCAGGTCGGCAGCTTGCCGCTCTTGACACGCTTGCTGCACAAGGTGCAGAGCTCGGTCACTGCGGGAACGAACAGGTACTCCCATTTGTCCTCGCCGATGAGCCAAGGCCCGTGTTGCGCGACCTTCATCCCCGATTGCCCAAGGGGGAAGCCGAACTCCTGGTTGCATGCGAAGTCACAGGAAAGGCATCCCGTGCAGTAGTGGTAATCTATGAGTAATCCGTTGCGAGACATCTACATCTCACCTTCCTTCACCTTGTATACCCTGCAGACCGCCGACTTGTAGCTGTTGCCGAACCCGGACCTGCCACAGTTATACGGTATCAGCTGGTTTACGTTTGACGTGAACACGCCGAAGAGGTGCGGCTCTGCGGCCTCCTCTTCGGGGAACCACCACCCATGGTCGGCATGCACGAGCCAGGGGGGCACCACGTTGGTGACAGAGGCCTTCTGGCGGCACCTCCCGAGGGGGTTCTCGATCCAGACCCAGTCGCCCGCCTCGATGCCGTGCCCTTTTGCCGTCTCGGGGTGTATCTGGACTTCCGGCAGGGGGTGTGTCGCCCTCAGGCTGGCAACCTGGCGGTGCTCCGAGTGGAAGAATGCCTGTTCGCGCCCGCCCGTGGTCAGGATCAGCGGGTACTCCCCCATCAGCTCGGGGGTGCTCACCGGGCCTGTGGGCGGCTCCTCGTAGTACGGGAGCGGGTCGAGGCCGAATTCCTCCATCCGGGTCGAGTACATCTCCACGCGCCCTGTCGGCGTGTTGAAGCCGGGCTGGTCGTCCTCCATCCGCAGGCGCCCCTCGGCGTACTTCCGGTATATGTTTGGATGGATCATCTGGCCGTGCTCTTGCAGCTCCTTGAAGGTCAACCCTGACCCTTGCGCGAGGCTGTCCCATATCTCCTCTTCGCTCTCGAAGGGCCAGGCATCCGGGTTCAGGGCCTTCCCGACCAGGCGGCAGATCTCCGCGTCCCCCTTGGTCTCCCCTATCTGGGTTACCTGGTTCATGCTTTGCGCGTAATAGAACACGGCACGGATGCCGTTGCGCTCGGGGAAGGCGGCGGCGGGAAGGACGATGTCGGCAAAGGCGACGGTTGTGGGCGTATGGAACAGGTCGACCACGACGACGAACTCCAGCTTGCTCAAGGACTCGTAGGTCCTCTTCGGGTCGGCGCCCATGCAGGCGATGGGGTTGTTGGCCTGTATCCACATCGCCCTGATGGGATAGGGCTTGTCCGTGAGGATGGCCTCGACCATCTCATCAGGCGAGGCAAGCGGGATCCCGTAGCGTATCATCGGGTACTTGCCCATGCCGATGCGCTTCTCGAACTGCTCTCTGTTGATGAGGTCGAAGCCCCAGCCGTAGTAGCCGGCGACGCCGCAGGGCAGCTCGGTGATCACGTTTCCGCCCGGGACGTCGAGGTTCCCCGTGATGGTCATCAAGGCGTTGATCCCGTGGGTGATGGGCACCGACTCCTTGGTCATGTCGACGGCGAGGCCCCAGTGGATCATGGCGGGCTTGGACTGGGCGTACAGCCGCGCCGCCTGGACTATCTTCTCCTGGGGGACCCAGGTTATCGCAGACACCTTCTCGACCGGGTATTCGGCAGCGCGCTCGGCAAGCGCGTCGAACCCGTAGCTCCAAAGCTCGACGAACTCCCTGTCGAAGAGGTTCTCCTGGATGATTATGTTGATCATGCCCAATGCGAGGGCCGCGTCGGTGCCGGGGCGCACCTGGAGCCAGAGGTCGGCCTTCGCTGCGAGCCATGTCAGCCGCGGGTCGATGACGACGAGCCTCGAACCCCTCTTCATGGCATCGACGGTCCAGTGGCCGAAATTGCCGTCCGAGTTGGAGGCAAGGGGGTTGGTGCCCCAGATGACCACGCACTCGGGGACGCTGTATTCCTCGTCGTCATAGCGGTCGGGGAAGTACTGGGAGTAGTCGGGCATGGTGATGCAGGCGAGGGTGGCCATCTGCACCGAGAGCCGGGGAATCATGCAGGCATTCCCCGCGAGCCCGTAGCACACATAGTTCGGGCTGCCGAAGCTGAAAGCCAGACGCATTATGTAGGGGGCGATGTCCCGGCCCGTGCCCTGGGCGAACACGACGGCCTCCGCACCATGCTCGGCCTTGATCTTGTTGAACTTGGCCGCGATGGTCTCCACCGCTTCGTCCCAGCTGATGCGCTCCCACTTGTTCTCGCCCCGGGCACCCGCACGCTTCAGGGGGTAATGGAGGCGGTCGGGGTGGTTGACGACATCCTTGAGCGCCAGGCATCGGATGCACAGCCGCCCCTCGTTGTAGTTGTTGAGCGGGTCTCCCTCGACCTTGACAAGCTTGTTGTCCTTGTCGGTGTAGAGCAAGACGCCGCAGCCGTTATGGCAGCCAGGGCCGGTGAAGGAAGAGCCCCGTGTCACCGTAAGGCCGTCCTCCTCCCATCGCCATGGCTTCTTCTCGTATATCCACGGCAACTCTTCTTCGAAGGCATCTTCGTATTCCATTTACTCTTCCTCTCTTTTACAGGGGGACGTGCCCGATTAATGGGGGGCGTGTCAGCCTGCGGTGCTGCGCGTGTGCATTCCCGCCTAGTCCTCTGCCTAGTCCTTTGCCTAGTCCTTTGCCTAGTCCTCTGACGCCTGCCCTTTCCGTGCGTCCATCGCCAGCTTGATCAGGCCCGCGCCGATGCCCAGTATGAAAATGAAGACAATGACGCCGAGCAACGACAGGAAGGGCACGGGGTGACCCGACAGCAGGGCATAGAAGGTTGCCACCATCGCCTCACCTGCGTCGATAATAAGCATCTCAACGCCGCCGCCGCCGAACTGCACGGCCATCTTCATGATCCCGAAGGGGGTCAGTATCCCGCCCAGGACTATCAGGCCGAGGAAGAAGGTCCCCATCTTGAAGGTCCTCAGCATGAACACGGCCTGGACCACGGCCGATATCACGGCGACGCTTATAAACGACCAGAGGAAGGAGATCGGCTCGATGCCCACAGGAATGCCTGCGGGAGGGCCTTCCGGACCGTTGGGCGGCCCCAGCATCGTCACCGCGACACCCGCCGGAGGATAGGGCGCGGCGTTGACGCCGCCGAAGCCCGCGAACTTCATCACTGCGGCGATGGCGCAGCAGACGACGAGGGCGGGGACGATGGCCTTGAGGAATATATGGACAAGAGGGGCTGCTATCCCCTTTCCGGCGCTGCCCTGCGCCTTGCCCGACCCGAAGGTCATTCCGGCAATGGCCGAGCTGAGGCCGCTGAAAGGCAGGATGGCGCCCATGCCGCCTATCTCCTCAAGCTTCGGGTAAATCCCGCACAAGAACAGCACGGCGCCTATGAGGCCCAGGCTGATCAGCACCAAGGGCATGGTGGCCCCCTCGGTGTAGGCCGGCGTCATGGCGAAGGCAAGCATGAGGGCGTGGCCGACAAGGCCGAAGCACCCGCCGACCAGGGCTGCCATCCCTATGGCTTTAACGGTGTCTTTCATGTAGTGCTCCTTTCCTTTTGGGGTTGATCGAAGTGTCACTTGTGGGCAACTCGTCTTTGCTCCCGGTCGTGGCGCCTCCTTTCGCTTGGAGAAAACCCCTTTGCCTGTTCCGCCGCGCCCGGCCTCTTCGGCGCAGGGAACGGGGATTCTTCGAGTGTACAGGGGTTCTCCTTGTTCAAATACACCCATGAAGGCTTTAATGGAGGGGTGAAAACAGACCGATAGGGCTATAGGGGGATAGCCCTATCGGTTTCAGGCGGCAGCAGCCAAAAGACGGGTGCAGGCAAAGGGCAGATGGGGGCTGCAGGCAGGGGGCGGCAAGGGACGCTGTGCGCCCTTCCGGTTACTCGTGCGGCTGCTCGCCGACCAAGCCGTGCCGGACTGCGTACACCGCCGCCTGGATGCGGTTTTGCAGGTGGAGCTTCGCCAGGATGTTCCTCAGATGCAGCTTGACCGTGTTCTCGCTTATGTAGAGCGACGAGGCGATCTCGGGGTTGGTTGCGCCTCTGACGATGAACTCCAGCACCTCTGTCTCGCGCGGCGTCAAGGCGCCGCCCGCTTCGGGAAGCCCCTTTGCCGAGGCGGCCGGCTGCCTGAACTCTTGGAGTATCTTTGCAGCCAGCGCCCCCTCGATTGCCGGCTCTCCCCAACGGACCCTCTCCAGCATCATGAAAAGCTGGCGGGGCTCCAGGTCTTTCAGCAGGTACCCGTCTGCGCCGTTCTTGATCGCCGCGAACACGCTCTGGTCATCATCGGAGACGGTGAGTATGATCACTTTCACGCTGGGTGTCTCCTTTTTGATGATCCTTACCGCGTCAAGGCCCGAGCAGTGGGGCATGTTGAGGTCCATCAAGACGACGTCCGGCAGGGTCTCTTGGGCCAGGGCTATCGCCTCGAACCCGTCTTTCGCCTCCCCGACGACCTCTATGTCGTCGCGAAACGCCAGGAGCGAGACTATTGCCCGCCGAAACAGGGTCTGGTCGTCTGCCAGGAGGACGCGAAGCGGGGTCATCGCCCTTTCCGCCCTCTTTGCGTCACGGGGACCCGGATCGTGATGCGCGTGCCGCTGCCCAAAGACGAGTCGACCTCAAGCTTGCCGCCGATGCCCTCGGTGCGCTCATGCATTATCTGCAAGCCCAGATGGAGCGGCCCCTTGTCCGCAACCTCGGCAGGGTTGAAGCCGCGGCCGTCGTCGGCGATGGTGACGACGACGCTGTCCCCTGCCTGTTGGAGCAGGATCGACGCACGGCTCGCCTGTGCATGCTTGCGCGAGTTGCCCAGGGCCTCCTGGATGATCCGGAACACCTGGATGCCGACTTCGGGCGACAGCAGGTTGATGTCCTCGCTCTCCACCACCAGGTCGGTTGCGAGGCCGTAGTAGGTCTCGTACTCAGACAGGTATTCCTTCAACGTGCACAGGAAGCCCGATTCACGCGAAGGCGAGGTGCGCAGGCTGAATATCGACTCGCGCACGTCGGTATAGGCCGCCTTGGATATCCGATGGGCCTCGACCAGGTTCGACTTGGCCTGGTATACCTGGTTGCTGGATAAGAGCTCGTCGGCGATGTTGAGCTTGAGTATCATGCACCCGAGCGCCTGGGCGAGGGTGTCGTGCAGCTCCCGCGCAAGGCGGCTGCGCTCGTCGACTACTGCGACGTAGCGGGAGTGCTGGACCCGGCGTATCTTCTTTACCAGCAAGGCGTTGTCTATGGCGATGCCGAGCACGTTGCCCACCGCCTTCAGCACCTCCAGCTCGTACTCGGTGATTTCTTGGTCGGTATGGGTGACCAGCCCCATGGCGCCGACGACCCCGCACTTCGACCTCAGGGGCACATTGACATACGAGCCGCCCCACAGCTCGTCCAAGGTGTCTTGGAAGAGCTCGTTGCTCGCCAGGTTCGGCACAAAGACCGCCTGCCCGCTGTCGACCACCTGCTGGCAGAAGTCGCCGCCAGGCTTTTGCCGAAAACGCTCGATTGCCTGAAGCTGGGTTTTCGTCAGGCCGCGCGACGCCCGCAGCGCAAACCGGTCCATGCCGTCTTCGCGCAGGTCTATGCCGCAATTCCGCATCCCGAGGCCGTCTATCACGACATCGAGCGTGCAGTCGAGGATCCTGTCCAAGTCGGAGCACTGGGAAACAACCTGCAAAAGCTCGAAGAGCGGTGATATTTTTTGGTCGTAGCGCTCCATCTCAGGCAGTAAACCCCCCCGTATTATCATGTATAGACGTGGGCTGTATTTGCTCGGCAGAATGGCTTCGTACCGCCAATATATCACACATTGCCTCGTTCCTGCATGGAGAACCCCATTTGCTGCCGCACACAATGGCAGAACCACCTTAAAAACAAACACGGCAGGCAGTTGGCGTTCTCGGCGCAGCGTGCGACGGGGCAATTTTTTGCCCACCCCGCTGCCAGGCAGGCTCCCGAAGAAGGAAGGCCGAAGCCGACTGTGCGGGCTTCGGCCTTCCTCCGTGAAAAAGAAAAGCAAATGGGGCTTTCAGCGTGGCACAAGAAGAACTGTGCCGGGGCGGGGCATAGTGCTCCCCGAGCTCTTCCCTTAATCCCAGGGCTCTTCCCTTGCTGCGTTGGTACCGGCCACGCGGTTGCCAAGCGCCTCGGGGACATTGAGCGCACCTGGGTAGCGCCATACGTAAAAGGAGCCGAACTCGCCGCCCGAGTAGAGGCGCTTGATAGGCTGGTCGTCATAGTTGAGCACACGGTGCTCCGCGTCTCTTACAGGGCCACCCTGAGTGTTGATTATGCCAAGCCCTAGTTCGCAAGCGTAATAAGGGCCTTCACCTATGGGATTGAGGGTGTAATCGCGGCCAAACTCCAAGTCAGTCCCTGTTGAGCACGCTTCCTCATAAGCAGCTACAGTAGCCACTAGCCCATCTGCATCGATATTCATTTTTCTTGCGAGCTCTTCAAGGGTATCCGCTTTGATAACCCATCCCTTGGAAATCTCAGCTTGATTATCATCGCTCCATGTATATAAACCGCGAAGATGCGCGAAATGATTCCCAGCATCCTTTGCTGCAGCTGAGAACAATGCTCTTTCTTTTATCTTTTTCTCACCGCAAATCAGATACATAGGGAGATTGATGTAATCGTCTTCCTCTCCGGTTTTGGAGAAGGAATTGCTATACGCCAGTTCAGGTAGCTGGTCCTTGTTGTGCAGGGGACGCAAAATATACTGGCCATACCTGGTGGGCTCGGTCTCGTTAACAAAGCGCTTGCCCATTGAATTGACCATGATAGCGTTGTCCCATGCATCGGGATCTTGAAAGCTAAACGCAAGTGCCACGCCGATTTCCTCAGACCCCGCCTTACAGCAATGACACCCCCACTCAATGGAGCTGAAACCACGCATTTTGGCACCTACCTCGGCAACCATAGGAATTCCGTCGCCCGTGTTATAAGGCGTTCCACAAGCATAAATGGGCGCGTTGGGAGCGTAATATGTTTGTTTCATAAAATGATTGTTCTCAAAACCACCCAAGGCTAAAACCACGCCTCTTTTGGCCTTGATGTTAATTTCTGTGCCCTGGGACTCTGCTACAACCCCAAAGACTTCTTTGGTTTTGGGATCAAAAATAAGCCGCTTGGCCGGAGTTTCATACATGACTTTTACGCCAGGCTTGCCCTCGACAATAGGCTTTATCCATCCAAAACCGGCATATCCGCTGCCCAGATTGACAACACCATCGACTTCTTCAGCACCAAGAGAGACTAGCCACTCTTTTGTAGTCTCGTACTCATGTACCAGACCATGGATCTCCTCATCATCAATTATATCGATGGATATTTTTCGAAGGGCGTTGAAGGTACCGTAACTTGCAATACCTGCAGCACCTGGCTTTTCGCCGGCGGCAGGGGCGCTCCAACCGCCACAGACACCAGAATTGCCACCCGCGTGTTCCTCGGGGGCCTTTTCCAGCAAGATGACGCTAGCTCCCTCATCCGAAGCGTTGATGGCAGCCGAGGCGCCAGCGCCACCAAAGCCGACTACTACGACATCCGTCTCTTCGTCCCACTGTATGCCCGACACAGGCGATCCCGATCCTCCGCCAGCGTTCGGCGAAGAGCATCCTGCCAGGCCCAGGGCGCCGAGGGCAACGGCTCCTGCTCCCCCTGTTACAAATGAGCGCCTTGATAGAGATTTTGAGTTCTTCATTTCCTTTCCCCTTCCTGTTTTTTAAGAGATACTGTCATGACAGTTGCTGCACGATTCAAAGGTCTGGTTGTGGTGGCAGGCTACAAAGCAATGGTCGATCTCTGAAGACTTCCTGTGGGCTGTGTGACATGTTGAGCAGGCGATCGTTTCTCCCGACGGGTCGCTGTGGGGGTCGAGCAGTATCGAAGACTGCGCCGAGACCGTCTTTTCGTGCGGGTTCGCCTTATCGCCCAGGCTTGTCTCATAGTCGGACATGCTCTCAACTATATCTTCCCTTGTGTGGCAGCCGCTCCTCAAGCAAAAGCCGTCGTCGGTTTCCATTTTTGCCAAGGGCAGCCGATAGTCGCCGCCAAGCTGTACCTGTAGCTCTGCAAGCTGGGTAGTCAGATCGGCTTCGTGGCAGTCGAGACAGACAACATCGGCGGCTGCATGATTGGCAACCAGGTAGCTGCTGTTCTCATAGGTTTCCAGATACGAGCCCATAGTAGTGTGGCACACTGTTCCACAAAACCCCGGTGTTTGGTGCCAGGTCAAAAAACCTACCCCCGCAACAACAACGATCACTCCTAGGATGGCCAATGCAACAGGCCACCTTTTTCTCCGCCTTGCCTTAGGCTCCGTCTCGGGTGCCGACGTACCAAGGTTGTCGGCAGTTGTTTGGGTGTCATCAGTCACGGTTCCTCCTTCCTTTTCCCTCTTTTTGTATTCCCAGACCTCATTCGTGGCAGGATTATAGGCAATCGGCACGCGATGGGGGAAATGCTTATTTTCTTACTTCGTCAGAATAGGGAATGGGGGCAATTCGCCATTGCGGAAAGATGCAGTTTATGCAAAGCTGCTATGCGAATCTTGCATGCTTGCCCATGCTGGCACGGTAGTTTTTTGCCTCAAGGCTTGCGCGCGCAAAAAGCCGACCGTGGGCGTGTGCGGCAGTCGGACCTTCCAGCCCAGCTATTGCACTCGGGAGGAACCCTGTTGCGTGCAAGAAGGGCTTTCGGCGGCAATCTGAAGCCGCTCTATGAAGCGTGAGGTTTTTTGTGTGGGCTGGGTGAGGTAAAACGCCCTGATATCGTAGAAGAACCTCTCCTCTTTCAGGGGTATCGCGACATACTGCCCGCAGGATGTGGCCGTATGCATAAGCGCCATCGACTCCGGAAGCATCACCGCTTCTCCGTCAAGCCCCAACAAGAACAGCTCTGAGTATGAGCCGACATTCGAGATGCCGAAGCTTTTGGGGATGGAGCCCTCAAGCCCCACTGCGCCGCAAATGCCTTGCAGATGCTTTCTGAGCGCATGGCTGCGGTTGGACTTGGGGGAGGTGAATGAGATCTCTTTCAGGTCTTTGCCCGAGATTTCTTTATGCGCTGCAAACCCGTGTGACTTGTCGACGACGACATAGGGATGCTCGGTGATTATCGCGATCGACTCAAGGCCATGGATGTCTATGTGGTAGGAAAAGGGCTCGATGGCAATGTCTATCTCCTTGTCCCGCAACGAGTCGAAGGACGTTTGGAAGCTGGGCTGTGCTATCTTTATCGACATGTTTGGATAGGTGTTCACGAGGTCCGTTTTTGCATTCCTGAATACATTCGACGCACCACAATCAAGCAGCCCGCCTATTTTGATCGTCTCCAGGCTCCCTTCGTTGAAGCCTTTGAAGCAGGTCACAAGCCTTCCGTACTCGTTCGCAATCAAGGTTGACTCTTTCAGGAAAAGGGCGCCTGAGTCTGTGAGCTCCATCGGTTTTGCATGCCTGTCAAAAAGCGTTATGCCGAATTCTTTTTCGATCCTTGATATATGGCGGCTCAAGACCGGCTGCGTAGTGTTGAGCTCCTTGGCTGCTTCGGAGAGGTTTCCGTGTTTGACGATCATGTTGAACTCAAGAAAATAACTAATGTCCACAGCCCTTGTCCCTTCCTGTAAGCCGCCTGGGTTTGAATAATAGCACACACTGCAAGGAAATCCTTCTTCCCGGGATTCGGCCCAAAGCTCAGCCGAGGTCGATTTCGTGCAGGATAGGCAATCCGGGCCCTGCGGGGGCGCATCAGGGACCCGCAGGGTCGGGAGGCTCACCTGCACCTAGTCGATCTCTTCGGCCAGTTGCTCGATGCGGCGCACGCGGTGGTAGATGGCGGACTTCGAGAGGGGCGGCACCGCATGCTCGCCGAGCTCCTTCAAGGTTGCGTCGGGGTTCGCGACACGCAGCTTGATGAACTCCTGCAAGGCGGGGGGGAGCTTGTCCATGCCGTGGTGCTCGACGACCTTCCTGATGGCGAATATCTGGTCAACCGAGGCAGATGCGCTCTTCGCCTGGTTCGCTATCTCGGCGTTGGTGATGCGGTTCACGTCGTTGCGGACGCTTTTTATCACCCGTTCGTTCTCCATCGCGAGCGCGCCTTGGTGCGCCCCGGCATAGGCAAGGAACTCAAGGATTGCCGTGCCGCTCTTCAGGTAGACCATGAAGCTGCTGCGCCGGGACATGACGCGCGCCTTGATGCCTTTCTGCGCCAAAAGGCCGACAAGCCCCTGGGCCAGGGCCTCGGACTCGACCGTTATCTCGAAGTGGAAGTCCCCGCGGGGGTGGGAGACGAAGCCGCTCCCCAAAAAGGCGCCCCGCAGGTAGGCCGCGCCGCAGCACTGCTTCTCGACAAGGCTGGGCTTGATGCCCATCTCCAGCCCGTCGTCGGAAAGGACGCCCATGTCCCGCAAGGCGGCCTCAAGCGAAGGCTGGGTCGGCACCTCGATGAGGTAGTTCGGGGTCTTGTGCAGGACGCTGCGCCTGATGCTGAGCTTGGTCTTGAGCTCATAGAGGCCGTGGAGCAGCTTGATGATGAGCCGCGCCACGCTCGGGACGTCGGTCGCTATCTCGATGCGGTACTTTCCCGGCCCGCTGAAGAAGAGGGTCCCCTCGATGCGGACGAGCGCGGCCAGGGTGGCCTTCTCGCAGTGGCTGCAGTTCGGGGGCACCCGGGCAAGCTCGTCTTTTATGTCGGCAGTAAACGACACAGCTTCAAGACTCCTTGGAAGGCCTCCCGCAAGGCATGGGGGTCATGCCAGGTGGGGCGCTTCTCGTCAACCAGGTTGCGCACGAGGACGACCGGCCCGCGTGCCTGTATGGCCCTCACGTCGCCATAGGACACGGATATCGGGCGGATTCCGGCCGCTATCCGCTCGTCGGAGACGTCCAGGGGCACCGGGCCTGGCCCCTTTTCGCCGAGCGCCGCGTAATATCTTTCCTCCAAGGGGTCGTCCGGCTTCAGGGCGAGGGCGGAATGGATGAGCACGTAGTCGAGCAGCCCGCCCATCCCGTTGTCGAGCAGGACCTCGACGTGCTCGCGCGCCGAGAGGCCCCAGGTCTCCCCCTGCATGTCGGCAAGCGAGCAGATGAAGAGCGTCTTGCCCTGCGAGGCGCGTATGGCGTCGACTATCCCCGGCACGAGCAGGTTCGGGATGATGGAGGTGAACAGCGAGCCGGGGCCGAGCACGATGAGGTCGGCATCGCGGATGGCCTTTATCGCCTGGTCATAGGGCTCGCAGTCCTGCGCGGACTCCAGCCAGACCTTCGCAAGGGCCGTCTCCGAGGCGCTTGCCCGCGCCTGCCCGCGCAGCACCTTGCCGTCCCGCGTCTGGGCGATGAGGGTCACCAGGTCCAGCGTCGAGGGGTAGACATGCCCTCGGGCATCGAGCAGCTTCTCGCAGACGTCTATTGCCTCGACGAAGGACCCCGTCGCCATCTCAAGCGTCGCAAGCATGAGGTTTCCCAGCGTGTGGTTGCGCGCGAACTCGAAGCGGTAGCGGAAGGCCTGCGTCATCGGCTTTTCATGGTCGCCCGCAAAGGCGTTGAGGCACTTCCTGACATCCCCCGGGGGCGTCACCTGCGCCTCCTCGCGCAGGATGCCGGTCGAGCCCCCGTCGTCGGCCATCGCCACGACGGCGTTTGTCTGCATCCCCAGGGAAAGGAGGGTCATGATGGACACCGGCGCCCCGGTGCCGCCGCCGATGACCACCGCACGCAGCCCCTGCGAGGGCCGTATCAGCGGCTTGGTGCCCTTGAGCTCGCGGGCGGTCGAAACGGACGAGTCTGCTTTGCGGGGCTGCGCCATGGCTGCGTCACGAGCCCTTCTCTTGGCTTGCCGTGTCCTTCTCTTGGCCTGCCTTGTGCGCCGCCGCATAGTGGAGGTCGCGGTGGGCGATGCTGACCCGGTAGCCTTTCGCCTTGAGGTAGCCTCCCGTCGCCTCCGCGATGGCGACGCTCCTGTGCTGCCCCCCGGTGCAGCCGATTGCCACCGCCAGCTGCTGCTTGCCCTCCTTCACATAGCCGGGCATCACCGAGTCGAGCAGGGAGTGCCAGGCCTTCAGGAAGTCCTCGGTCTCGGGGCGGTACATGACGTAGTCGCGGACGGGCCGGTCGAGCCCTGTCAGGGGTCGCAGCTTCAGGTCGTAGTAGGGGTTCGGCAGGAAGCGCACGTCCATGATGATGTCGGCGTCGGCAGCCGTGCCGTACTTGAAGCCGAAGGAGTAGACGGCGACCGTGAGCGTGTCGTTGTCGGTCTTGAGGGAGAAGAGGGAGCGCATGGCCGCGCGCAGCTGCTGCGGGAGCATGTCGGTCGTGTCGATCACGTCGGTCGCCATCTCGCGCAGCTCATAGAGCAGGCTCCGTTCCTTTTGGATGCCCTGCCCGATGGTCATCCCCTCCTCGCACAGGGGATGGCGGCGGCGGCTCGACTTGTAGCGGGAGACGAGCTTCGCGTCGTCCGCGTCGAGGAAGAGCAGGCGGTAGTTGATCTGACGCTCGTCGAGCTTTTTCAGCTCCTGGGAGAAGCCCGTGAAGAAATCCCTGCTCCGGGCATCGCAGACCACGGCTATCTTGTGGTCGGCGGCAGGCTGCCCCGGCAGGCTGTCGAGCTCCAGGAGCTGGCGCAGGAGGCTGGCGGGGAGGTTGTCGATGCAGTAGTAGCCCAGGTCCTCAAGCGCGTGCATCGCCTCGGTGCGGCCAGCGCCGCTCATCCCCGTGACGATCACCAGCCCGGGCTCCTCCCGCCGGTACAAGACGGCGTCCCCGTCGGATGCGGCTTCGGTGCTTATTTTCATCTCATTCATCATGAGTCCCTTCCGCGGCTGTCGCCGCCTTCGCGGCTGCCCGCTGCATCCCTGTTGTCCGCTGCATCCCTATTATACTGCCGGAGCACCGCGTGCAGGTCCTCGGCGACACCGGGCGGCACCACCTTTGCGGCATGTATCTCTTCCAGCGTGGCGTCCTTCAGGTTGCGGAAGGACTTGAAGGCCTTCAGCAGCGCCTTTTTCCGCACGGGACCCAGGCCGGGCACGTCGTCGAGCACGCTTGCCGTCATGGCCTTGCCCCGCAGGTCGCGGTGGAAGGCGATGGCGAAGCGGTGCGCCTCGTCCCGCACCTGCTTCACGAGGTAGAGCGACGGCGAGCCCGAGGGCAGGACGATGGGCCCCGACTCCTGCCACGGGACGAAGAGCTCCTCGTCGCGCTTTGCGAGGCCCGCAACGGCGATGTCGTCCAGGCCGAGCAGACCGAGCTGGCTGGTGGCCGCCGTCAGCTGGGGTTTGCCGCCATCGACTATCAGCAGGTCGGGCTTCTTGCCGAAGCGGCCGTCTGCCATCCGCTCGGGCGCATAGCGACGGGCAAGCACCTCGCCCATCATGGCGAAGTCGTTCGCCTCGGCGCTTTGCATCCGTATCTTGAAGCGGCGGTACTGGTTCTTGTCGGGCTTCCCGTTGGTAAAGACCACCATGGATGCCACCGAGTGCTTGCCGTGGATGGTGGAGATGTCGAAGCACTCGATGCGCATCGGCGCCCCGTCGAGCGCGAGGGCGCTCTCAAGCTGAAGCAGGGCGCTGTTGAGGCGCTTGTCCTCGTAGTTGGTGCGCACCTTGTAGCGCATGAGCGTGTGCCGGGCGTTCGTCTCGGCCATTTCGAGCAGCTCTGCCTTCTCGCCCTTCTGCGGGGCCGCGAAACGCACCTTGGCGCCGTGGGGGCTCGCAAGCTTCTCCGTCAGCCACGCCTCCATGGCCTGGCTGTCGTCGGGCGCCTCGTGCACGACCACCTCGTGCGGGATGGACGCGGTCGCGTCATAGTAGCGCAGGAGGAACATGTGCAAGAGTTCGCCGTCGAAGATGTCCTTGCCGCGGTTCAGCACGAACTCGTTGCTGTTCACGATGCGCCCCTCGCGCACCATGAGCACATGGACGCCGGCGATGGTCTCTTCGCGGAATATCCCGATTATGTCGGCATCGAGGTCGCGCGTGGATGCCGCGTGCTGCCTGTCGGCAAGCGTGTCGATGGTCTCGATACGCGCCTTGAGCCGCGCCGCCCGCTCGAACTCAAGGTCGGCTGCCGCCTCGAACATCTCCGACTCAAGCTCTTCGACGAACTCCCGGTGCGAGCCTGCCAGGAAGCGCTCGACCCGCCCCACGTGTGCGGCGTAGTCCTCCACGCTTATCTTGTTGCAGCACACCCCCGGCCCGATGCCCACGTGGGAGTCGAAGCAGGCCCGGGCATTGGGGTGGACGGCACCGTCCGGCGTTGCGCCGCCCTCAAGCCTGCGCGCGATACGCCGCCAGTCGGCACACGAGGCCGAGCAGATGGGCACGATGCGCCGCGCGATGTCGATCATGCGCCGCGCCGCCCGGCTGTCGGTATAGGGGCCGAAGTAGCGCGTCGTCGGCTTGTGCTTCTCGCGCGTGAACTTTATCGCGGGGAAGGCGTCCCCCTTCGTCACCGCGATGAAGGGGTAGCTTTTGTCGTCCTTGAAGTCCGCATTGAAGAAGGGGGCATGCTGGTTGATGAGGTTCTTCTCAAGGATGAGGCTTTCATGGTCGCTCTCGGTCACGAGGTAGTCGAAGGAGGCGATCGCATCCACGAGCAGGGGTATCTTCACCCGCTCGTCCTGGAAGTTGACGTACTGGCGCATCCGGGCGCGCAGCTGCTTCGCCTTGCCCACATAGATGACCTGCCCGTCCGCGTCCTTCCACAGATACACCCCCGGAAGGGCCGGCACCGAAGCCAATTCGTCCTTTATGCGCTCAAGCTTCTCGTTCATGGGTATAGTATAGGGCAAAGCCGCCGCCCTGCCGACCCTCTTCCCCGCCGCCCCACCCCACCTGCACATGTTCACCTTTCGGGCAGTCGGGGAAGGCGTTCGGGCAGGGCGGTCGGGCGCTGCCAGGTGTCGGCGGCACCCGGGCAGGGCGCTTGGGCAGGGTGCTCGGGTGCCCGGGTGTCGGCGGCCAGGCACTCGGGCAGGGCCCCGGGCGCTCGGACGCAGCCGACCAGGCGTTCGGGCAGGGCACCCGGGCGCTCGGGCATCGCTGGCGCCGCGTTATTTTTCCCCGGACCCGGCGAATCCCCCCGTTTTCGGATACAATTTGAAAACCACCGATTAGCGCAGAGACAAAGGAGCAGGCCCCATGCCGAAGTACCGCAAGATGTTGAGCGATGTCGAAGCGCCTTACATACAGTCGCTCATGCGGCTGATAGAGACACAAAGCAAAACGACGCTTGCGAACTGGTGCATCGGCTACGCGGGCGAGCACATTCTGCCGATTTACGAGAAGGCCTACCCGGGCGACGCGAGGTGCGAGCACGCCCTCGATGCCGCACGGGAATGGCTTGCCGGCACGGTGAAGCTGCCCTATGTGAAGGACATCATCCTGAACGAGTGCCACGCCGCAGCCCGCGAGGCCGACAAGGCCCCAGCGGCACAGGCCGCCGCACGAACCTGCGGCCAGGCGGCAGCAACCATACACGCGCCGACCCACTCCCTCGGCCTGGCCCTCTACGGCGCCCTTGCCGTGGCCTACGACGCGCTGGGGGCAGACGCGCCATGGGAGTCGCTTCTGGAAGCCGCCGCCGCAGAATGCAAAAACATGGAAGCCTCCCTCCGCGCTGCCGCAGTACAAAACGAGCCGAACCCCGCAAAAATCAATTGGAAGTGCTGATTATGAGCCACCCCACCAACCACACCTCCCAGCGCATCCTTGCAGCCGAACGCTTGTCGAGGAATGGCACGGGTGCGGACAGGAAGACAAGCATGACGAGACCTTCTGGAACCAGTTCCTCCATCTAACCTTAGCCAACATCAAAACCTTACCACGCTTCATTGAGTGTCTTTTTGGCCAATCATGTGGCAAAGGCGGTTGCCCCTTCTTCGCTGTTGAGAATTTCTGCAGAACGCATTTCCGCATTTGTTCCGATCACCTGCTCGACATACGCTAAGAAACGGGCGGTGTCCTCGCTCTTGAAAACCCCGAAGCACTTTTTTCCTAGATCCTTCAACGATGCTCCAAAGATGTATATCTCATTGTCAGCCATGATGAAGCGGTCATGGAAATCCTTGCTTACTATGATCTCGATGCTGCCGTACTGTTTCTCGAACATGCTAACCGCAGTATTGGGGATGCGAGAAGCCGTGTCGGCAATAATCGTAACCCTGACGTCCTCTGCCTTGTCGGTAAGCAAATCCAGCACAGAGCCGTCTGCGTAATTGTCGATAACGATAATGCGGGATTTTGCCTGCCCAATGATATCGCGCACCAGCCGATGGGCGTCGTAGAACTGCCCCTTGTAGAAAATGTTTTGCTTGATAACTTCTGGCTGTGCCAGGAAGGCGAACACCTCATCGAGCTTGTGGTCATGTTCCAGCAGCTTGGTGTTTATGTGTGCAAGGTTGGCAAATATGTCGGCATTGGCAGCTAGGAGTTTTCTCATCTCGACAAAGGCATTCATGATGCCGATGCTGACATCTATGGCGGTGTCATTTTTCAACAACCCTGAAAGCATGCCTATTCCTTGCTCGGTGTACGCATAGGGAAGTTTTCTGCGACCTCCATGGCTTTCTAAACTTGAAGTCACAATTTGTGACTTCAAGTTTGATGCGGTCACAAATTGCGACCTCAAGATTCCATCCATCTCTTCATGTGTTAACTGAAAGCGAAAATCTGGTGGAAACCGCCTGATGTTGCGACTAGCGGTCTGATTGATGGCTTTCGTTTCATATCCATACAGCCGCGCTACGTCACTATCCAGCAATACCTGCCTGCCTCGCGCGGTAAAAATGAGGTCTTTGATATTTCCGATAGCTTCAGCTGAAGCAATGTCTTTGGTATTGTTTTCCATCGGTGCTACTCCTCCCAACCGCAAAGCAGGTTACTGCGACCAACAAGACAGGCTATTCGCAGGTTGTTTCAGAATGTGTGGGATATACTCAGGGCGCACAACTGCCCCAACATTGACTACCCATATAATACCACGTCTCGAAACTATATACAAACATTTGTTTGTATATATGAAGAACGAAATAGTGCAGCAGCTAGGCAAAAAATGTAGTTGAGTATCGAGCGCAAACGACGATTTCTCTCTTTTTAATTACAATTCAAGAATCAAAAACTTGTGTGGGAATATGGCCAAAAGTTGCCAAAGGAGCTGGATGATATGTAATGCTGCGCCGATTAAGCTGTGGTGCGCAAATCGAACGAGTAGGGCATAATTGTCACACCTCTTTCTTGATGTACCACTGGGTGTTTGCTGCATCTTTGACAGTTGGTTTTACGTTCGCTACAGTACCCGCTGCAACCTGCTTATAGAACTCACGCCCGAGGCCAAGCCTTAGCCCCTTTGGTATTGAGGCCCATTGCAATCCAAAGACGGCCTTGATGTTGAACTTGGTTTCGTCCCTCATCGTTGAAACGGCGTCAAGTAGTTCCTTATACCGGTTTAGGAACTCGCCATCTGCCAGTATTCTGTCCTTTGCATATTGCGCAATAGAAATGCCTGCATCATTTGCCGCCGCTTCGATTTCAGAGTACTCGGTGTCGGAAAACGATATTTGAACAACCCTGGACATAACAAAACCTCCATTTTTTATAATAGTATCCTATTTGTTTTTATTATAAATCAGAAAAAAGCATTCTGTCAACCGATTTTAATAGTATTCTACATATTCTTTGTAAGAATAGATTCTGCTTTTTCATCTGCTCATACCGAAAGGCACTTTTATTCTACAAAGCTTGCACCAAGTGCCCGGGGCTTTCTTCTTGCGCGCCCTAGTTGCTTTTTGTTTATTGTAATGAGATAATTACTCATCATAATGAGTAATTTGTAATTGCCCGGAGAACACTGATGGCATTTCAACGCAAACTGGTCTCGCAGCTCGTCCAACGGCTGCGAGAACCCCGCAAATTTATCCAAATCGTCGTTGGCCCGCGTCAAACAGGAAAAACCACGGCGGTCACCCAGGCACTCGAAAGCGTGTCTGCCTCGATACATTTTGTCAGCGCCGACGATCCTATGAACACCTCACAAAACTGGCTGAGGAACGAATGGGAAAGGGCCCGCATTCTGAGCGACAAAACAGACGGGAAAGCCATCCTCATCATAGACGCGATTCAAAAGATCAACCAATGGTCGTCCCTTGTCAAGCTCTTGTGGGACGAGGACACGCACTACAAAACTCCGCTAAAGGTTGTTTTGACCGGCTCGTCCTCCCTTTTGCTTCAAAAAGGCATGTCCGAATCCCTTATGGGGCGCTTTGAGATACTGTATTCTCCTCATTGGAGCTTCCAGGAATGCTCGGATGCCTTTGGATACACTCTTGAGGATTTTCTCTATTTTGGCGGGTACCCGGGTGCTGCAGGGTGGCGGGACGATATCGAGCGGTGGATGCGCTATATGAGCGCCTCGATTGTTGAGCCGACAATAATGCAGGACGTCTTGCAGATGGAAGAGGTCCGAAAGCCTGCACTTATGCGCGCACTCTTCTATATGGGCGCAGCTTATTCCGCACAAGAGCTGTCCTACGTCAAGCTGTTGGGCCAGCTGCAAGACGCGGGCAACACGGTTACCCTGGCTCATTACCTGGAATTGCTGGATCATGCCGGCATGCTGTGCGGGCTCGGGAAATTCACGTTCGAGAAGGTGCGCCAACGTAAGAGCTCCCCCCGCTTTATGGTCTATGATACTTCGCTTATGGTGCTGGCGGCCGACGTTAAACCTTCTCAAGCTGTCGAGGATGCCCCTTTTCGCGGCCACCTTGTAGAGAGTGCCGTTGGGGCATATCTTCTTGCCCGGTCGCGGGAAGAGGGGTTTGAGGTCTATTATTGGCGCGACCGCAACCAAGAGGTTGACTTCGTGCTGAAAAAGGGTACGTCGATTACTGCGCTTGAGGTGAAAAGCGGACGTATCAAAGGAACGGGCGGCAGCCTTGCCTTCCTTAAGCGCCATCCGCAGGCCTTGTGCTACGTGGTGGGGAGCAAGACTTGCTCGCTAGAGGATTTCTTGCTTGGCAGGATCAAGCTGTTCAAACTGACCGAAAAAACAGTGGACATGTCCCCGGTTACAGCCTCGGAAATCATTGTTGCGTTTGAGGGCTACATAAGCGATCGGGCAGCTTCTGGCGTGCTTCTCGCCCAGGTTGTGAGCGAGGTTTCTTTCAATGACCGCATGGTGCGCATCGTCTTCGACCCTGTCAGCAAGGGCATCGACGCCGAAGTCTTTGAGAGCATGAGTCCCTTCCCCAACCTTGCTGAGTTTGCCGGCGTACCGATTGCGTTTGACGACAGCTTGGGAGAACGGCTGCGGCCGGAAATCGACGGCGTGGAGACCTTTCTCGCAGACGGCAGAAACCTCGGCACCCTCACAACAGCAGAGCTGCACTACATGGGAACCCTCGAAGGGTCGTAGGAGAAGCAAAAAGATAGGAGGCGGCGGTGAAAAGTATTCTCGTAGCATACGCGTCGAAGTCGGGGACGGCAAAAGAGGCTGCGGGGAAAATCGCTGCTGTGCTGCCGAACGCTGAGCTGATAGACCTTGCGGACGTTTCCAGCACGGCCCGCGCCGCCAAAACCCCCCTGCACGAAAACTACTGCGCTGCCATCATCGGCGGTGGAGTGCGCGTAGGGTTGGTTCACGGAGAAACCAAGCGCTTTATTGATGCTCGCAAAGAAGAACTGGAAACCTTACCCTCTGCCTACTTTATCACCAACTGCTTTCCAGAAAGCGTCGATGAAATTATCGGTAAGATGCTTCCCGCCAGCCTCAAAGACAGCGCCCTTTTTGTCGGCACACTTGGTGGTCGCTTGGACATCAACAGCCTACGGGGGCTTGATAAGGTAATTGCGAAAATGGTGAGCAAGGCAGTTGGTGAACAGAAGCCTGTTTTCAGCGAACTCGACGAGCACGCTATCCAGACCCTCGTCTCGAAGTTTCTCTAGAACGACACAGGCATGAACAAGCCTATGGCAGTGCTTGCAATGCGGAATGTGAAGGGCTTCTCTCCCACCTAACTGCTGTCGGAGCCGAGCCTTCCGTAGCTGTAGCACCATTTGTACCAGGGGGCTATCTCGGCGCTGCCTCGGTAGGCGGCCTTCCAGTTTGCCACCTCGTCCGCATAGGAGGGCTTATGGGCGGCAAGCCGCTCCAAAGCAGGCAAGGCGTCCGGCGAAAGGCCCGCAAGGTAGCCGACGTCGATCCGCTCGATGCTTCCCGCAAGGTAGCCCCCCACGTTGTACTCGGCGATGCGCGCATCGATGTTCAGATAGTTGAAGGCGATCCACAGGCCCAGCGCGGCAACGAAGAACACACGGAAGAACGAGAAATCCTCCTTGAACACCTTGAGCACGGCGGCGGCAAGGCAAACCGCGACAAACGCCATCCCCAGCAAGGTCAAGGCCCGCAGCAGGGAAAGCCCGAACTCCCCGATATACAGGCCCATGCGCCAATAGGCAGACACGAGGGTAACGAAAGTGCAGCCGACCAAGACGAGCTCGGCGGCAACAAGGACGACTTTCAAGGCGCGCACGGCGGGGGCAAAGCGAACCGCGGCAAGCACAAGGGCAAGGTTGATAAACGCGACGGCAACCAGCTCAAAGAACCCGGAACGGGCGTACTGGGCATACCCGCCGCTTATCTCCAGCCCTCCCGCGCCGCCGAAGAGGTAGGCGAACTGGACGGCGACGAACACGACAAAGACGGCATCGACTATGACAAGGGCGGTCGCAAAGGGCAGCGCGGCAGCCCCCTGCCCCACCCCTCTACTCGCCGCAACAGCATCCTCGGCGCCCCAGCCGTCATCGGCGCCCTGGCCTCCGCCGCCATCAGCACCACCCGCGCCGTCAGCGCAGCCGATGCCGCCCGCAGCGCCCGGCCCGCCCGAAACGCACGCGGCACCGGCATCAGCCCCCGGGAACACCGGCGGCCCGGACAGCGGCCCGAAGCGGTTCCCCTCCTGGAGGTATGCCGCCAAAAGCAGCGAGAACAGAAAGGGGAATGCGAGAAAAGCCCTCGCCGCCTTCCAGGCGCCCTCAAGCGAACTTATGCCTTGAAACCAGGCGGCAAAAGAAGAAAGGTAGCCCCTGAACACGACATCTGCCGAAGCGAGCAGCGGCACAATGACCACAAGCAGCGCACCAGCGGCCACAAGCCCGATAACAACTCCCTTGAACTCCCCCCTGCCCCTGAAAGGAAGGCTCCGCAGCGCCTTGAAGGGCTTGGTTACATGGCGAAACAAGGAGGCCGTGAAGAAGCCGACTGCCTCGATGACCGTTGTCAGGCGGCACCACGTGCGCGCGCCGAACCCTGAGAGCAGGAAGTAGGCAACCACGCACAGCCCAAGGAGGATGAAACAGTTCGCCATCCGCAAGAAGCCGTTCGCAAACACCGCCGGGACAAGCGCGAGCACCCCGATGGCAACCAGCAGGACGATACGCGAAGGCGTGATGCAAGCGCTCCTGCCCAGCATGGCTGCAAGGGCAGCAAAGCAGGCAAACACGAGCACGGTGATCCCTATGCCGGGAAGCGACGGGCCGCCCCGGAGCAGGGCCTCGAAGCTGAACATCGAAAACCACAGCACCGCCACCGCAAGGGCAAGGGCGACACCGATCCACTCCCGTGCCGCAAACACCCTTGCTGGCGGCTTTTGACAAGGCTTTGCCGGGGGCTCGGGCATCTCGGCGCCCAGCCCTGAGTTCTCACAGGTATGCAGCATGGGTTACTCTCCTTTGTCGGAATACTCCAGTATGTCTCCCGGCTGGCAGCCAAGCTCCTCGCATATTGCCGCCAGCGTCGAAAAGCGGATCGCCTTCGCCTTGCCGGTCTTCAAGACCGACAGGTTCGCCATAGTCACCCCTACCCGCTCGCTCAGCTCGGTCAGGCTCATCTTCCGCTTTGCCAACATAACGTCGAGGTTTACCACGATACGCATCTCACACCTCAGACCGTCAAGTCGTTCTCGTGCTTTATCTGCGCCGCCTTCGCGGTGAGGTGGGAAAGGCAGGCGCACACCACCGCCATGACGACCATGATCGCCATGGCCACCGCAAAAGCGAGCATGATGCCCAGGACGGAAAGGCCCGAGAAGGCGAAGTAGGCAAGCCCGCCAAGCCAAACAAGGATGGTAGCGGCGGAAAGGTAGCTCATCGCCCGAAGGCGTGCCGCATTCCTCTCGGAAAAGGAGTTGTCGCGGCCGATGTCGCTGAAGATGCCCCAGGCGATGACCGCGAGGAAAACGAGCGGGGCGAGGCCGATCCACGAAAAAGCAAGGAAGGGCCAGTAGGCGGCAAATACCTGTGGGCCGCCGAGGGAGTCCCCGGCCAGCCTCGGCAGGATAAAGAACATCAGGACAAGGCAGGCAACAATCACTGTCCCGTCGATGGCCTTGAGCACGTATGACATCTCTTTTTGCTTCATCTTCACATACCTCCTGGGGAAATGATACCAGACCCTTACTGATTTGCAATATATATTTATCGTTTTTCGATAATTTTTTTGGGTGCGGGGTGGAAAAGTGCCGGTAAAGCCCGCCGAGAGCAGAGGGAATTGAGCAGAATTGACCGGAGAACCGCCCCGAAAAAGCATCATTTCGCGGTTTTTTCCCGGCCCCGGCAGCAAGAAACCGTATAATTATCAGCGTTTCAAAACCATTTTCCCCAGGAGGTCATTGATGAGCTATGTCGACAACGTCATCGAGCTGGTAAAAGCGAAGAACTCACACGAGCCCGAATTCATCCAAGCGGTAACCGAGGTGCTGACCTCGCTGAAGCCGGTCATCGACTCCAACCCGGACTACGAGAAGGCCGGGCTCCTTGAGCGCATCGTCGAGCCGGAGCGCACCGTCATGTTCCGCGTCCCCTGGGTCGACGACTCCGGCCAGGTGCAGGTGAACCGCGGCTTCCGCGTCCAGTTCAACAGCTGCCTCGGCCCCTACAAGGGCGGGCTGCGCCTCCACCCCTCCGTCAACCTCGGCATCATCAAGTTCCTCGGCTTCGAGCAGATATTCAAAAACAGCCTGACCACCCTCCCGATGGGCGGCGGCAAGGGCGGCTGCGACTTCGACCCCAAGGGCAAGTCCGACGGCGAGGTCATGCGCTTTTGCCAAAGCTTCATGACCGAGCTGTGCCGGCACATCGGCGCGGACACCGACGTCCCCGCAGGCGACATCGGCACCGGTGCGCGCGAGATAGGCTACCTGTTCGGCCAGTACCGCCGCGTCCGCAACGTCTGGGAAGGCGTGCTGACCGGCAAGGGCCTCTCCTATGGCGGCTCGCTTGCCCGCACCGAGGCGACCGGCTACGGCCTTGTGTACTTCGTCCAAGAACACCTCATCAACCACGGCGAGAGCCTTGAGGGCAAGACCGTCGCCGTCTCCGGCTCCGGCAACGTCGCCATCTACGCCACCGAGAAGGCGCAGCAGCTCGGCGCCAAGGTCGTCACGCTTTCAGACTCCACCGGATGGGTCTTCGACCCGAACGGCATCCAGCTCGATGTCGTCAAGCAGATAAAGGAAGTCGAGCGCGGGCGCATCTCGGAATATGCCGCCCGGGTCAAGGGCGCGCAGTACCAGGACGGCACGGGCGTCTGGAGCGTCGCCTGCGACATAGCCCTCCCCTGTGCGACCCAAAACGAGCTCTTTATCGAGGACGCGCAGGCGCTCGTCGCCAACGGCTGTGCAATCGTTGCGGAAGGCGCCAACATGCCGACAACGCTTGACGCAACCGAATACCTGATCGAGAACGGAATCGTCTTCTGCCCCGGGAAGGCCTCGAACGCCGGCGGCGTGGCGACCTCGGGCCTGGAGATGAGCCAGAACTCCGAGCGCCTTTCCTGGTCCTTTGAAGAGGTCGACGCGAAGCTCCAGGGCATCATGAAGAACATCTACCACGCGACCAACGAGGCAGCGAAGGAATACGGCTTCGAGGGCAACTACGTGGTCGGCGCGAACATCGCCGGGTTCAAGAAGCTTGCCGACGCCATGCTCGCCCAGGGCGTCGTATAGGTGCCCGCCCTTCCCCGAACCGGGCTCCCCGAACCGGATTGCCGAAGGCCCCAGCGAAGGGGCCTTCTTTTTTCAAATAACACCTGTTCAGGCGCGGATGTTTCACGCGAAACACCTGTTTTTACACTATAATAGGGTCAGGGGCTGATGACCTTCGCGGAAACCACCTTGTTCGGCGAGATGAGGATGGCCCCGACCGAGCCGATGTCCGGGGCAGAGACGTAAAAGGTGCCGTTCTTCGTCTCCCCCATGACGAACAGCCCTTCTTCCTGCACGGAGATGACGATGTCGATCCCCTTGATATCCCTGAGAAGCTCCGTGTCGGGAGCGAGCGCAACGATGAAGTCAACTTCGTGGCGCTTGAAGTAGCTAACCTTCCGCGCAATCTGGTAGCGGCTCTCATCCTCGGTGACCGCGAAGACCCCGAAGCGCTGGGTGCCGACCTTCCGGATGGTCCCGTCATGGTAGCGCCAGAGGTTCTCGGTGTCGAGCGGGAGCACCATTGCCTTCTTCTCGCGGTACCGTGCCAGGATTTCAGCAGTATCGACCGGTGCCGCTGCCTTGGGGGGCCGCCGCCTGTCCTCGGCCTCGCTGCCCGGGATGCCGCCCTCCCGGGGAAGGCCCTTCCCTCCCGGATCGGAGGCATCGGCCTCATCCGCATCCTCCTGCACGTCGGCACCCTTCGCCGCGACGCCGTCCTTGTCAGGGGCTTCTTTGTCAGGCGCTTCCTTCTCGGGGGCTTCCTTCTCGGGGGCTTCCTTCTCGGGGGCTTCCTTGTCGGATGCCGCTTTGTCCAACAGCTCCTTGTCGGGGGCTTCTTTATCAGATGCTGCTTTGTCGGACGGTTCCTTGTCAGGTAATTCCGCGACTTCTTCCGGGACCGGCTCCAAGAAAGGGTCGATCGTGCCCGGATAGATGATGACCGTGTAGCCCTCCATCGAGCCGGTCGCATCGTCGATGTTCGACGCGGCGACGTTCCACGAATGCCCCAGGGCAAGGTAGCCGATAAGCCCCCCAAATCCTAGTATGACGAGGCAACAGAAGAAGACCAGTGCTATTTTTTCACGGAATCCTGCTTGCATAACCCTGTATTATAGCGCTGAGACAGCCTTCCATAGTGCCTCGCGCCGAAGTGACACAATAATCCAAGGCAACAACCCACCTCCCCCTGCGTCAGCGCCCGGCCCCCGTGTCCGAAAGCACCACCAGCTTCTCGTAGGCGATGCGGGGGGCGGGGGACTCCCCGTCATGGGTGATGGTGATCGTCCCGCACTGCGTGTAACCCCGCTTTGCCAGGAGGTTGCGCATCGGCACGTTGTTGGCATGGGTCTCGATACGGACGCTTATGTAGCCGCCCTCAAGGGCAAGCTCTTCCGCACGCCGCATGATGAAGGAGGCAACGCCGCTTTCCTTGTGCGCGGCCATGACCGCGACCCGGTGGACCACCACATAGCAGGGAAGGTCGTCGGACGAATCGCACATCCATGCCCCGTCCTCGATGAAGAGGTAGTCCCGCTCGCCCCGAAAGCTGATCATCGCCGTGGCGACCAGGTTTTTTCCCGCCGTCTCGACGACATAGCTCTCGCCAAGTGCGATGTCGCGCTCGACCACCTCGCGGTGGGGATAGCCGCCCTGCCATTGATCGATGCCCAAGGACTCCAGGGCACGGCGTCCGTCTGCAAGGATTTCCATAACCTGGTCGATGTCGCCGATTTCGGACTTTCTGAGTATCACGCGCGCCCCTTCTTCGGGCCCCAATAGCAATCAGCGCATTTTCGCATGTTCAGCCGTGCGCGTAAAGGGCTTTGCGGCGATATCCTCACAGTATCTCACAGTATCTTTGCCAGGAACTCGCCTGTGAAGCTCCCCGGCTCCTGGGCGACCTCTTCCGGCGTCCCGCACGCGATGACCTGGCCGCCCCGGTCGCCGCCTTCCGGGCCGAGGTCGATAATCCTGTCGGCGCACTTGATAATGTCGAGGTTGTGCTCGATGACCAGCACGGTATTGCCCGCCTCCACGAGCCGCTGCAAGACCTCAAGGAGCTGGCGGACATCCTCGAAGTGAAGCCCCGTGGTCGGCTCGTCGAGGATGTAGAAGGTCTTCCCCGTCTGGCGCCGCTGCAGCTCGCTTGAGAGCTTCACCCGCTGGGCCTCGCCGCCGGAAAGCGTAGTCGCCGGCTGTCCCAGGTGGATGTAGCCCAGCCCCACGTCATGCAGGGTCTGAAGCTTGCGCTTGATGGAGGGGATGTTCTCGAAGAAGGCCAAGGCCTCCTCAACCGTGAGCTCCAAGACGTCGGACACGTTCTTGCCGCGGTAGGTGACCTGCAGGGTCTCACGGTTGTAGCGCAGGCCGCCGCATACCTCGCAGGGGACGTAGACGTCCGGCAGGAAGTGCATCTCTATCTTGATCTGCCCGTCCCCCTTGCAGGCCTCGCAGCGGCCTCCGTTCACGTTGAAGGAGAAGCGCCCCGCAGCATAACCGCGCGCCTTCGATTCGGGCGTCGAGGCAAAGAGGGCGCGGATATCGTCCCAAAGGCCGATATAGGTCGCAGGGTTCGAGCGCGGGGTGCGCCCGATGGGGCTCTGGTCGATGTTGATGACCTTATCGAGCAGTTCCGCCCCGCCAAGCCTCTTGTAGGAGCCGACCCGGTGGCGCGCCCGGTTGGTGCGGTTTGCAAGGGCCGGCGCAAGCGTGTCGGTGACCAGCGAGGACTTCCCCGAGCCCGACACGCCGGTGACCACTGTCAAGGCCCCTATGGGAATCTCGACGGCAATGCCCTTCAAGTTGTTCTCACTTGCTCCGGTCAAAGTGATGAAGCCCCGGTGGAAGCCGCGGCGGCCCTCCGGCACCGCGATGCCTCGGCGGCCGCTCAGGTAGTCGGCGGTCAGCGAGCCTTCAACCCCCATGATCTGCTCCGGCGTGCCCTGGGCGACGACCTCCCCGCCATGCTCGCCTGCCCGCGGCCCCATGTCGATGATGTGGTCGGCATGGAGGATGGTCTCTTCGTCATGCTCGACGACGATGACGGTGTTGCCCAGGTCGCGCAGGCGCTCCAGGGTCGCTATCAGGCGTGCGTTGTCGCGCTGGTGCAGGCCGATGGAGGGCTCGTCGAGGATGTAGAGCACCCCCATGAGCCCGGCGCCTATCTGGGTCGCCAGGCGGATACGCTGCGCCTCGCCGCCAGAGAGCGTCGCTGTTGGCCGCTCAAGGGTCAGATAGTCGAGGCCGACGTCGACAAGGAAGCGCAGGCGGGCCTTGATCTCCTTGATGATGGGAGCGGCGATCTGGGCGTCGGCGCCTTCGAAGCAGAGGGCGTCGAAAAAGACAAGCGAGTCCTTCGCACTCGATTTCGTGACCTCGTAGATGCTCCGGCCTCCCACGGTGACCGCCAGTATCTCGGGCTTCAGGCGCTTGCCGCCACAGGTCGGGCAGGGCACGATTGCGAGATACTGCGCATAGCGGTCGCGCTGGCCGTCGCTCGTGGCCTCCTTATAGCGGTGCATGACCGCACCGCAGGCACCCTCCCAGTCGATGAACCAGTAGGTCTCCCGCCCGTCGACAGTCACATAGTCGACACGTACCTTCTCGTCGGACAGGCCGAACATGAGCACGTCTTGGGCCGCCGCCGGCATGTCCTCCCAGGGGGTGTCCCCGTCAACGCCCATATGCTGGGCGACAGCACGCAGCACCTGCGGGTAGTAGTTGCCGGTCACAAAGGGCGCGACAACACCCTCGTTCAGCGAAAGCGTGGGGTCGGGCACAAGCAGCGCCGGGTCGATCTCGTCGCGGCTGCCGATGCCCAGACAGTCGGGGCAGGCACCGTAGGGGGCGTTGAAGCTGAAATCCCTCGGCTGCAGCTCGTCGATGGAGTGCCCGTGCTCGGGGCAGGCGAGCGCCAGCGAGAACACATACTCGCCCTCGCGCAGCACACCGGTGGCCCCCGAGGACACCTTTTCCGTGGACAGGGGGTTTCCCTCGTCGTCGAGCACCTGGACGAACACGCGCCCGTCCGCGAGCCTCGTTGCCATCTCGACCGCCTCGGCGATGCGGCTTTGTGCGTCCTTCTTCAAGACAATGCGGTCGACCACAACATCTATCGTGTGCTTGAAGCGCTTGTCCAAGGTGATCACCTCGCCCTCAAGGCGTTTCACTTCACCATCAATCCTCACGCGGGAAAAGCCCTCCTTGGCCAAATCGCCCAAAAGCTTGGTGAACTCGCCTTTGCGCCCGACGACGACCGGGGCGAGCACCAGGGCTTTGAGCCCCTCCCCGATAGAGAGTATCTCGTCGGTCACCTGGTCGGTCGTGCGCTTCATGATGACCCGTCCGCATTCCGGGCAGTGGGGCACCCCGACCCGCGCAAACAAGAGGCGCAGGTAGTCGTATATCTCGGTCACCGTACCGACCGTCGACCGGGGGTTCTTGCTCGTCGTCTTCTGGTCGATGGAGACCGCAGGCGACAGGCCGTCGATGCTGTCGAGGTCGGGCTTGTTGGACTGCCCGAGGAACTGGCGGGCATAGCTTGAAAGGCTCTCGACATACCTCCTTTGCCCCTCGGCATAGATGGTGTCGAAGGCCAGCGAGCTTTTGCCCGAGCCCGAAAGCCCGGTTATCACCACGAGCCTGTCCCGGGGTATGGAAAGGCTGATGTCCTTCAAGTTGTGCTCGCGTGCACCTTTGATAACGATGGAGTCTTGTGCCATAGGTTCCTTGCTTCTTTCGTTTGTGCGGGATGCCTTCCCCTGCCCCCCCCCCTTAAGCCCGACACGGGCAGCCGGGGCAAAGGGCTCGCCTTATACGGCCTTCTCAGGCCCGGAAACAGGCTTCTCAGGCCCAGGCGCGGCCTCCTTGTCGGGCGCGATAGCCTCCTTGTCGGGCGCGGCAGCCTCCTTGCCGGGCGCAACAGCAGCAACCTCCTTGCCGGGCGCGGCGGCCTTCTTGCCCGCGCCAGGGGCTGCCCCGACGGCCTCGGGGGACCCTACGGCCGCGACCATCTCTATAAAGGGCAGGGCCGGCGAATAGAGGTATCCCTGGAAATGCGTGCATCCCAAGGCCTCGAAGCGGGCCCGCTGCTCTTCCGTCTCAATGTATTCGGCAAGCACCGCGAAAGAGAGCTTCTCGGCCAGGCGCACGATGGCGGCGACCGTGTCCGCATAGCGGAGGTTGAGCGTGATGCCCTGGGTGATCGTGTCGTCGAGCTTGATCATGCTGAAGGCGCTCGTCTCGAGGTACTTGAAGGAGGTGTTTCCCGCCGTAAAGTCGTCGATGGCCAGAAGCACGCCTGCGTCGAGCAGCCGTATAAGCAGGCTCACCGTCGCCTCGCTGAGGTTCAAGACATCGTTCTCGGTCGCCTCCAGGATAAGCCTGCCCGGGCCGAGCTTCCGCTTTGCGGCGCCTTCTATGAGCCTGTTCACGAAGACCTCGTTTTGCAGGCTTCGCGCGGTCACGTTGACGCTGATAGAGAAGTCGCCCTCCAGTATCCCCGCATAGGCAAGCTCTTGGGCTCGCAAGGCATCGTCGAGCGCGCGTGACACCACCGCATTCTCGAGGTCTTCAAGAAGGCCGGTCTCCTCGGCGAGCTTCACCACAAGCGGCGGGTACATCATGCCGTGGGACGGGTGGTTCCAACGCAGCAGGGCCTCTGCCCCGACGCATCTGTTCGAGGCGTCGAACTGCGGCTGGTAGTGCAGGTCGAAGGTGCCGTCCTTCACCGCGCGGCGAAGCTCGTGGGAAAGCCCGTTCACCAGCAGGCCTATGGTTCCCGGTATGGTGGTGAGCACCACGTTGCCCCGCTCAAGCTCGTATTGCCGAAACATCTGCATCAGGCCCTCGAACTCGCGATGCCTGACATGCACGAGGCTCTTCTCGAAGAGGCGCATAAAAGGCAGGTACAAGAACATGCCGACGACGACGTTGAAGGCCTGCAGAACCACGCCCGTCCACGACCCGGTAGCAAGGTAGCCGGCCAGGAAGGGCGGGGTGAGCGGCGCGACCTCGGCGGTCACGTGGGGAACCAGGCCCACAGCCGTGGCAGCATAGGAAAGGACCAGGTTGACGAGGGGGACTGCAAGGAAGGGTATGAGCAGGGCCGGGTTCCAGATAACGGGGAGCCCGAACAACATGAGATCGGAGACGTTGAAGGCCATGGGCACGGCGGCAAGCCCCGCCAGCTTCTTCGCGTTGCGTTTGCGTCCGAAGATCAGGATGGCGAGCAGGAGGCTCAAAAGCGCGCCGATGCCGCCGATGGAGGCGAACACGTCTAAGAAGCCCGGGGTAATGACCTGGGCCGACGCACCTCCTGCGGCCGCCGAGGCCGCACCCGGCGCGAAGGCGGCCTGCGCTGCGCCGCCGAGCATACTGGTGCCATGCACGCCGAAGAACCAAAGGAGGTTGTTCACAAGAAGGTAGAGCAGCCCGCCGCCCAGCGTCGAGCCCTCCACAGGAAGGGCGACATCAAGGCCCCAGGTAAGGAGCTCTCCCAAGCAGGACACGCCGAAAAGGGCGGCAAGTGCCGTATTGGCCCCTGCCGCAACGAGCATGATAAGGACGATGGGCAGGACCGAGGCAAGCGCACGGTTGAGCACGTTGTCGGTCGCGCCGCTGAAGGGCCGGGGCTTGCGCCGCAGGCGGGCGATAAAGGCACAGTAAAGCGCCGAGGCCGCAAGGCCCACGAGGATGGCGACTATCAGAGAGCGGGAAGACAGCAAGGAGAACTCGAAGCCCTCCGTACCGAGCCCCATAAAAAGCAAGTAGGCCCCGACCGCTGCAAGGGGCGCGCCCTGCACGAACAAATCCCCGCGCTTTTCCAGATAGGCCTGGGAATAACACAGGCTGATGCCCGCTGCGGCATACAGTGAGAACATGCCGAGGGTGACGTCGTAGACCGTCTTGAAGAAGAGGCCGAACAGCGGCTGGGAGTCGAGGAATGCCTGATAGGACGGAAGGGGGAGGTTAAGGAGGATGAGGCAGAAAGATCCTATGAGCAGTATAGGTATGGTGAGCATAAGGCCTTGGCGAACCGCCCTGAACACAAGCACGCCCTCGCTGCGCGAGAGCCCCGAAGATATCTTTTCCAGCACCTTACTCACCCGCCCCTACACACCGTGCAGCCATACAATTCCGAGGAAGCCATCCTACGATGCATCCTGGTTCACCTGTTGTCATTATATGCCCACCTGGTTCCGTCCTCCATCCTGGACTGAAAAACAACTCTGTACCGCCCAACATGATATCCTAGTTCTCCCCCGATGCGCACCGCTCATCCCAAATATGCACCGAAAACTTCAAAAAGACGACGAGGCGCGCGGATGGGCCAGGCCGTGCGCCCGTTTGAGGTGGGCCGCCGAAAGGTGGGTGTATATCTGCGTCGTCGAGAGGCTGGAATGGCCGAGCATCTCCTGGACGCTCCTCAGGTCCGCACCGCCTTCAAGGAGGTCGGTCGCGAAGGTATGGCGCATGTCATGGGGGGAAAGGGTCGCGTCAAGCCCCGCGAGCCGCAAGGCCTCCTTGAAGAGCTTCCGTATCGCATCGGGCGTCATCTGGTTGCCCCGCGTCGAGACGAAGAAGAAGCCGCTTTGCCTGTCCCGAAGGAGCTTTTGCCTCGCGAAGCGGGCATAACCTTCCATGGAATAGATTGCCAGGTCGTGAAGGGGGATGATCCGCTCCTTGCTCCCCTTCCCCAAGACCTTCACCTGCCCGGCCTTGAAGTCGACGTGGGAGGACAAAAGGCCGGAGGCCTCCGAGACGCGGGCGCCGCAGGCATAGAGGAACTCAAGCAGGGCGAGGTTGCGCATGTCGGTCGGGGACTGCTCCCGCAGCCTTCCCTGCGCGTCGCGCTTGCCGTAGGTCGAAAGCAGCTTTATCATGTCCGCGGCAGGTATCATACGCGGGAGGCTCCTGCCCTGCCTTTGTCCCTGCAGCACGCCCGCCGGATCTGACTCGGCAAGGCCGGAAACGTTGAGCCACCGGAAGAAACCCTTGATGGCGCTCAGCCGCCGGTTCATCGTCGTTTTCGTGTAGTGCGCCTGCTCAAGCCCGCCGAGGTAGAGCCGCAGCTGGCGATGGCTCACCTGCAGGGGCGCAAGCTGCTCGCGGCAGGCCCAGCGCAAGAAGTCGAAGAGGTCGCTGCGGTAGGCGCGGATGGTATGGGCAGAGGCGTTGTCCTCCACACGCAAGGCCTCGCAGAAGGCCTCGACCCTCAGCACGGCCTCGACGTCGAGGCCCGCATCGGCGTCGAGGCCCCCCGCTGCACTATGCTCTGCGGCGGCGTGTTCCAGAACGGCATGCTCTGCGGCAGCGTGCCCCATGGCGGCGGTGCCTTCCTTTCTCCCCACCGCCTCAGCGCCTCCCGTCGCGCATCAGCCCGCTGAGGATGAGGCGCACGACAAGCCGGTCCGTCGCCGCCTCGCCCCGCTGCGCAAAGGCCCGGTAGCGCTCCTTCTTGTCCCTCACAGGCACGTCCAGCCCCGGAAGGAGCCCGAAGTTGACGTGCATGGGCTGGTAGTCCCTTGTCTGCGGGTCGGTCGCATAGGCAAGCAGGGCGCCGAAGGCCATCTCCTGCGGCAGCTCTGGCATCTCCCTGCCCGACACGAGCGCATAGGCCGCAAGCGCCGCCACCAGCCCCGACATTATCGCCTCGCAGTAGCCCTCGGTGCCCGAGAGCTGGCCCGCGACGAAGATGGGCACGCCCGGCAACGGCACCGGCCCAAAGCAACCCCCCGGCTTGAGGCGCAAAGTCCTGTCGAGCAGCTGCGGGGCATTGATGAAGGTGTTGCGGTGCATGACCCCGAAGCGCGCGAACTCTGCCCGCTCCAGCCCCGGCACCATGCGGAACACCCGCTGCTGCTCGGGAAAGGTCAGGTTCGTCTGGAAGCCAACGAGGTTGTAGCTCGATGCCCGGGCATCCTCGGCACGCAGCTGCAGCACCGCCCAGGGACGCCTCCCTGTCCGCGGGTCGATGAGCCCCACCGGCTTGAGCGCGCCGTAGCGGGGCGCGTCGATGCCCTTGCGGGCCGTCTCCTCGATAGGCTGGCAGGCCTGGAAGAGGTCCCGCGTCTCGAAATCCCTCTTGACGACACGCTCGGCACCCACCAGCGCCTCGATAAAGGCCTGATAGCCCTCCTTGGTAAAGGGCGCGTTGAGGTAATCCCCGGGTGCCTCTTCCTCATAGCGGCTCTGCCGGAACAGGGCCCCCCGGTCTAGGGAGTCGGCCATGACGATCGGCGCGGCAGCGTCAAAGAAGGCAAGGTGTTCCTCGCCGGTTATCCCGGAAAGCGCAGATGCCAGGCCCTCGCTCGTCAAAGGCCCGCTCGCAACTATCACCGCATCGGCGCCGGTGTCGAAGTCCGTGACCTCAGAGCGGACCAGCTCGATACGGGGATGTGCCTCGATACACGCGGTGACCTCATCGGCGAAGGCCTGGCGGTCGACCGCCAGGGCACCGCCCGCAGCCACCCGGTGCCTGAGGGCTATGGCAAGCAGCTCGGAGCCTACGGCGCGCATCTCGGACTTCAGCATACCTGCCGCACTCTCGGGCTTGGTACCCTTCAAAGAGTTTGAGCAGACGAGCTCCGCGCACTTCTCTGTCCGGTGTACCGCCGTGGGCTGGTCGGGCCGCATCTCGAAGAGGCGCACCGCAATACCGCGGGCGGCAAGCTGCAGCGCCGCCTCGCTTCCCGCAAGCCCCGCCCCGATAATGTCTATCCGTGTCTCCATAGGGCAAAGCATAACAAATGAAGCGCGCCGGGTGGGCCGGGACCCGAGAAAACAACCCCTTCTCCCAACAACTCAGCAGCCTCGGGCCCTTTTTCAGCCGCAGGGCCTGCGGGGCCTGCACGCGGGCGGGGCCTGCCTCGGGGCCTACAGGTGAAACCTGCACGCGGGCGGGGCCTGCCTCGGGGCCTTCTCCCGCAGCCTACACGCGGGCGGGGCCGTAGCGGCCGTCGGGATAGCGGGCTATCGCGCCGAGCTTCTGCAGCCCTGCCAGGCGCGTCATCAGCGACTCCATGGCGTCCGGGGCCCCCTCCGCCTCGACGAGGGCGAGTAACTCGTCCATGCGCAAGGGACTTGCCTGGAGGGCGCCGAGCAGGGCATCTACCCCCTTCCCTTCCCGAGGCCCGCCGCCTGTCGCATGCTCCCGTTCCGGAAGGCAGAACAGCGAGGACAGGATGTCGTCAAAGCTCTCGATGCCGACAACGGGCGTCGCCCCCTGGTACAGCAGGCGGTTCGCCCCCCTCGATGCCGCAGACGTGATCGACCCCGGCACGACCAGCACCTCGCGGTTCGCGGCAAGCGCCTCGTCGGCGGTCGAGAAGGTCCCGGACGGCAGCCCGGCCTCGACGATGAGGGTCGCGCGCGCGAGGCCGGCTATCAGGCGATTGCGCGCACGGAAGGTGTGGGGCAGCGGGGGGTAGTCCCAGGCGTTCTCGGACACCAGGGCCCCGCCGGCATCGACGACCTCCTGGAAAAGCCCCCGGTGCGCGGCCGGGTACAGCTCGTCCAGCCCGCCGCCGAGGAACACGACGGTCGGGCGGCCCCTCTCGACCGCCGCCCGGTGCGCCGCGCTGTCGCAGCCATAGGCGCCGCCCGATATGACCGTGACCCCCCGCTCGGCCGCCCGGTCCGCGAAGAGGCGGGCACAGGCTATCCCGTAGGGGGTTGCCTTGCGCGCCCCGATGACAGCCAGGCCCTCGACGAGGGCGTGGCGGTCCCCTATCACGTACAGGGCGCCGGGCGGGTCGGCGATCTGTCGGAAGGCGTCGGGGTAGCCGTCCATGCCCTCGTGCAGGACAAAGCGCTCCCCCGCAACCTTCGGCCCCTTGTAGCGGGGATAGCGCGCCTTTTTGTGCATGGCTTTTGCCTCTTGAGGCGATTGAGGCGACGGCACCCTCCCCATCACCATCCCGTCCTTTCCTGTATGCGCAGGTTCAGCGCCTCGCAGATGTGCTTCTTGAGGACCCGGGGCCGCTCGTCCATGTCGGCAATCGTGCGTGCAATGGACAGGGTCCTCATGATCCCCCGGCCGCTCATGTGGTGGACGCCTGCCATCTCTTCGAGGAAGGACTCCTCCTCGTAGCCGAGCTTGCAGTCGGCAAGCAGCCGCGCCGACCCGTTCTGCAGAGCCGCGCCATGACGGGACGCCTGGCGGAACGAGGCATACTCACGTGCCTTCATGACCCCTTCCCGCATCGCCTCCGAGCCCTTCCCCTCGCCTGCCCGCAGGACCTGCTTCGCCGCGCTGCGCCAGACGTCGATGTGGATGTCGATCCTGTCCAGCAGGGGCCCGCCTATCCTGTTCTGGTAGCTGCGCACCTGGCCAGCCGTGCAGGCACAGGCGATGTCGAGGTCGCCGTAGTGCCCGCAGGGGCAGGGGTTGCTCGCTGCCACCAGCATGAACCGGGCAGGGAAGACGACGTTGCCGTCGGCCCTCGTGAGCGCGATTATCCCGCTTTCCATCGGCTGGCGTATCCCCTGGAGGACCGAGGTCTTGAACTCCGCCAACTCGTCCAAGAACAGCACCCCGTTGTGCGCAAGGGATATCTCGCCTGGCCGCGGAGGACTCCCTCCCCCGACCAGGCCCGCAAGGCTTGCGCTGTGATGAGGGCTGCGGAAGGGCCGCACCTGCGAGAGGATGGAGCCGGTGTCAAGGCCCGCGACCGAGTGGACGAGGGCGGCCTCCAGCTTCTCCTTCTCGTTGAGCGGCGGCAGGATCGAGGGGAGCCGTGAGGCGAGCATGGTCTTCCCCGAGCCGGGTGGCCCCATCATAAGCACGCCGTGGCCGCCTGCCGCGGCAACCTGGAATGCCCGCTTCGCCACGTCGAACCCCGCAATATCGGCAAAGTCGAGGGGCGGCGCCGAGGGGCAGGGGCGCTGGCTGGGGGCCTCGGAGAACTCTGCGGTGCGGAACTGGCCGAGCGAGCCTACGGTCAGGCGGGTCAGGCCGTCCAGGTCGGCAAAGACATCCTCGGGGTGGGCGCAGACGAAGTCGAGTCCCTGCTCCCGCGCACAGACCGCATAGGCCAAAAGGCCCGACACCGGCCTGACGAGGCCCTCCAGGGAAAGCTCCCCCACCAAAAGGCTTGAGGCCAGGCCTGCCGTGGGTATCTGGCCCGTGGCCGCAAGTATCCCGACCGCAATGGGGAGGTCGAAGCCCGACCCGGTCTTCTTCAGGGCTCCCGGGGCGAGGTTGACCACCACCTTGTTGCTCGGCATCATAAACCCGCCCGCCTTTATGGCCGCACGCACCCGCTCGCGCGCCTCCTGTATCGCCGCGTCGGGCATCCCCACGATGGAGAACGAGGGCATCCCGCTTGAGACGAGCACCTCGACTGCGACCGGGATGGCCTCAACCCCCTTGATGGTGGCCCCATGGATAACGAACTGCACATGCATAGGCTGCTTCTTTCACTCGGGCTTCATTGTGGCCGGCTGCTCCCTCCGGCGGGGCGGGCACCCTCACTCACAGACCGCGAAGGCGTTGCGGTGGTGGCGCAGGAAGGCCCGCTCGGGGGCGACCACCAGAAGGGAGACCACATCGAAGCGGACGGACTTGTCGACGAAGTCGTGGTCTTTGAGGTAAAAGCCCGCGATCTTCTCGTAGCGCCGCCGCTTCTCCGCGTCCACCGCCTCTTCAGGGAAGCCGTGCTCGCAGCTTGTCCGCGTCTTCACCTCGATGAAGACCAAGGCATCGTCCTCTTCCGCAATGATATCGACCTCCCCGGCGGCGCACTTCCAGTTGCGCTCGCGGATGTCGAAGCCCCTTCGCTCCAGGAAGCTGGCTGCGGCCTTCTCGCCGCGGGCCCCCACCTCTTGGTTGTGCCTGTCCGGCTCGGGCTTCTTGCCGGGCGCCCTGCGCTTCGCAGGGCTTTTCTTCCCCGCGGCCACAGCCACGACCCCGCTCGGTGCCTTCTCGCTCAATACCTTCTCGCTCAACATACTCACCTGTCCTTTCTCCTAGGTATAAGCATAACGAGCTGAGTAGGCAGAATGTATACAGGTTTTACTGTTTGAGCTGCACAGAAAGCTCCCGGAAATGCTACAGGCCTTCGATGGGGAGTGCAGCAGGATCCAACGGGTCCTTCACCGGGATCAAGTCTTTTTCTCAAAGGAATCCAACGCCGATTGCAGGAAAAACTGCCAGAAAGCTGCCCGGAGGGCAAAAGGGAACCGGGGAAAAAGGGGGATGGCTCAGAAAAGGCGCTGTTGGAGAAGCGAATTGCAGAAGCTCTTGCGGTGCAGGGGGCAAAGCCCGTGGGCCCTGATCGCCTCGATGTGCTCGGGGCTCGCATAGCCCTTGCATTTCTCAAAACCGTATTGTGGAAAACGCCGCGCGTAGGTTTCCATGAGGCTGTCGCGCTCGACCTTCGCGACAATCGAGGCGGCGGCGACCGAGGCACAGCAGCCGTCGCCCTTGACGACGCTGACCTCGCGGTCGTCGAACCCGAGCGGGTTGCCGTCAAGGAGCACGACGGCAGGCACGAGCCCTGCCGCCTCGACCGCGCGCACCGCACGCGAGAAGGCCATCTTCAAACAAAGGCTTATCCCGACCGCGTCGATCTCATCCGCCTCGACGTACTCGACCGCCCATGCCCGTGCCGTGGCCTTGACAGCCTCGGCAACGGAGGTCCTTTGGGCTGCGGAGAGCTTCTTCGAGTCGTTCAGCCCCGCAATCTCAGGCTCCCTCGGCAAGACCACGGCCCCGACCGCAAGCGGGCCGGCCAGGGGCCCACGCCCCACCTCGTCGAGGCCGACCAGCAGCCGCCCGTCGGCCAGGCCGTCCTCGAACTCGTACATACGCCTCAGGCGGGCGGCCTCCGCCTCTTCGGCGTCGAGCCTGCGCCTGGTGGCCGCAAGGGCCTCTTTGACTCCCTTGCGCGTATCGGCACACAAAGAGCGTTCCAGCACGGCAAAGCCCGGGGCATCGATGCCCGCCAGGCGTTTCTTGATGTCAGGAACTGTCTGCGCCATGCCAACGGCACTACAAAAAAGGCTCCGGGGAGCCTTGTGGGTGCTAGTAGGCCTTTTCCTTGATCTTCGCGGCCTTGCCGATCTTCTTGCGGAGGTAGTACAGCTTGGCGCGGTGGACGTCGCCGTGGCGGATGACCTCGATCTTCTCGATCTTGGGGGAATGCACCGGGAAGGTGCGCTCGACGCCGATGGAGAAGCTTATCTTGCGAACCGTGAAGGTCTCGCGGCTTGAGGCGCCATGGCGGCGGATGACGTCGCCCTGGAACACCTGGATACGCTCGCGGTTGCCCTCGGTGATGCGGTAGTGCACCTTCACATGGTCGCCGATAGTGAACTCGGGAAGCTCCTGCTTCATCTGCTGTTGCTCGATTGCGCGAATGATATCCATGTTCGTTTCCTTCTATATGTTCAGCCAAAGTATTGCATCGATGTCTGGTAAAGACACAATCAAACAATATAGCATCATCCGCCCCCATGCGCAAGGAGCGTTTTCGCATCCACTCACGCATTCACTCAGCATCGCGGGCTGGCCGGTGGCCGCCAGGAGGGCCTTTTGGCCAGGAGGTTGTCCCTCATTATGAGGTTCAACCTCGCTGACCTGCGGGTTTGTAAGATTTCTTGCCTGAGTGTGCCACAGGGGCAGCCTGCGGCGAGCGCAGGCGGGGCTGTGCGGCCCCCCGTCGCATAGGCAACCCGCGGGGCGGGGCGGCGGCGTGCGGAACCTGTCCCTGCGGGCTGCCCGCCCTAGGGCAGGAGCTCGTCGTCTTGCCAGAGGCCCTGCTGGGTGTGGCCGGAGGGGTAGGCCGGCGTGCCCTGGCCGTGGTAGAGGCCGTGCTCGAAGCCGCCAGAGTAGGCGTCCCCGCCGCCGCCTGCCACGCCCTCGGCGTATCCTGCGTGCGGCCAGGCGGCGGGCAGGCCGGAGGGCCCGGAGGCGAGCTGGCCCGTGGCCGCCAGGAAGGGCAGGCCCGCCAGCGCCGCCGCGCAGAGGGCGCCGCCCAGGGCCGCGGCGGCCTGGGGCGCCCGCCGGGGCCTCCCGCCTCGCCGCCTGCCCGCCAGCACGAGGGCGAGGCCCGCGGCCAGGCCTGCAAGCGCGAGCGTCGCGGGCGTCATGTCCATGGTGTGCACCTTCCTTCCGTGCCGGCCGCAGGGCCGGTGTTCTTGCTATAGAGGTTCCACTGCCTCCCTACAAGGTTGACGGCATTCTGAATGTGTCGGCAGAGACGTCCTCGCAGCACATTGGGTAATCGATGCCCCACCCGAGGATTACCAAGCCCGTCGATATATAAGTAGGTCATTTTCATCAACCTCCAAAGAATAGCCCATGCATTCCAAGGTCTTAAACTCATCCTTCCTGTGAATAAAGTTTTTCAATTCATGTGTAAATTCACCACCTCGATCAAAAATGCCATCAAGGGAAAAACCACTCCTTTTTTGTACATCACAGTACAAAACCAAAACAACCCATATGTCTCTTATATCCAATACCTCAAATGCCATATCAATTGCAGACAGGCCATAAGTAAGACACTTTTCCTCGGACAACCTTAAAGAGTAGGTTGCCATTCTAGCTCCAAAACACAAAAGCAGTTGTGCGATATCTATTGTGATAGAGCTGCGAGCTTCCTTTCGTTCTTCCTTGCTCATTGTGTCGCAGTAATGCATTACTTCGTTGATCCTTTTGTCTGTTTCTGACATTTGTGTCGATATGACCTCCGGTCCGTATTGCTCGTTTTCAGATTCTCTCAAGATGAGTCTTAGCCGCTTGGCAATATCCATGTTTTTCTCCCTAAATCATTTTGAAGGAAGCATATAATCTCCAACCCTCGAATAACCCGCCTCATTTAACTGACCTAGCTCTCGTCCAAAAACCGTTCCTTCGATATTTTTCGGAGTTGTTGGCGATGCAATATAAAAAGTTTGCCCCTTAGTTACTCCAGACTCTACCCAAGCATCATTCGTGCCTATTGTCCATTTATCTTTGGGAAGATCCAATACATCATGTCCTGGCCAATCTTTTGCAACCGAAGTGTCTTCCAGTCGACCAATAACTTTTATGTCATCTTCCACTTTCCCGGAACTTTTTACAGCAATACTACCCGTGTTCTCCGCCTTGCCCGCCCCCGTCGTCTTCGCCACCGCCTTCTCGGTCGGGGCGGCGAGCTTGCCCGTGGCGCCGAGGGCCTTGCCGAGCTCGGGGGCGACCGTCACCGCGACCTTGCCGACGCCTGCGGCGACCTTGCCGAACGGCACTATGCCGATGGAGGCCACCGCCGCGTCCTTGTAGTTGCCCTCCGACAGGTATAAGAGCGCGTCGGCCCCGCTTGCTATGGAGCCGAGGCCGGGCACGAAGCCCACGACGGCCAGGCCCAGGTGCAGGCCCGCCTTCCAGTCGACCTTGTCCAGGTCCTTCTTGGCCTTGGCCTCGGAGGCCCTGGCGGCAATCCACTGGCCGGCCGTGCTGGGGGCGGCGGGCGCGCCCCGGCGAGGTATGGGGAAATTTCAAGGTGCGGGGGAAGGCCCTGGCCGGCGGCTGGTCAGGGCCTTCCTGGTTCCCCTACTCTACCATAGCTGCCCTGCGGGGCGGAGCGCACCAGCAAGACCAGCGCGACGAGGAAGGCTGCCGCCCCCAGGGCGGTCCAGGCGGCCCAGGGCCCCTCCGGGGCGGCGGCGGGGCCCGCGCCCTGCACCATGGGCAGGGCGACGTAGCTTGCGAGGGCGGCCGGGACTGCGGAGAGTGCGAGGGCGGCGAGCGCCGCCGGGGAACGG
>WRIR01000018.1 GCA_009782605.1 Eggerthellaceae bacterium
GCGTCGAGCCGTCCTGCAAAAAAGCCGTGACCAGCCGCCGCAGGGCTGTCAACACAGGGAAAGTTGGTGCGGCGGGTTTTCACCCAAAAACCTTCCTACCCACACTAAAGGGCGAATAGCCAAATATCATTGCCCATATGCCATATCACGAATCGGGAGGTAACATCACTTGGGCAGACTGCACCCTGCGCAGCTGGTTGCATCATAATTTCTACAAGAGCCTGCCTGAACAGATTAAATCTCGTGTTGCCGAGGTCGTCAACCAGAATCAAAACAACGCAGAGTACGGCACAGCTGGCGGCAAGCCCACCAAGGACAAGGTGTTCCTCCTTTCTCTTGATGAAGTGAATAAATACTTTTCAAGCGGCCAAGAGCGTATAGCAAAATATGAAGGCTCGGACTTCTGGTGGTGGTTGCGCTCGCCAGGCGGCTACGCCGGCCACGCGGCGCTCGTCATCGGTGGCGGCGGCGTCTACGCCAGCGGCTACGACGTCGACTACGACTCCGGCGGCGTCCGTCCTGCTTTATGGCTGAATCTGTAGTCTGAGAATCTTTGAATCTGTTCGGAGGGTTGCGAGTGGCAACGGGCCTAGCAAATGGGGAGCTTTGCGTTGAAGAGGCCAGGCCAATTGTTGCATCATATTCAGGACACGTAAGGCACGGCCACTGCCATGGGTTGGAGGTGTGTCTTGCCCGGGTTGGGAAATAGACTAAAAGGCAGCCGGTTTCGGGAACAGCACAGTTTTTTGAAACAGGGGGATTTGAGCAGGGTGGTTGGCTTGGATATAATGCTTCAATAGTGAAGTGGTTTCAACCGAAAGGATATTTATGGTTACCCAAGCGATAATATCTAACTTTTTGGCTATTATTTCTGTGTTGTTGACTGTAGGGAAAATAGTTTCCAAGCTCTGGCCATGGATAAGCGACAATAGCAACACCTTTCCTGTTCCCTTTTCTAAAACCATTAAACCTGATCTAAAGGAAGCACGTGCGCTTTCGCAAGAGGGCTTTGAGCTGTTGGGCAAAGGGATCAAAAATCAAGCAGCGAAAGAAAAAGCGAGAATCCTTGCTAGGAAAGAAACAGAGCTCTACTTTAGCCCCATGATGAGGATGCTCGTTCTGATGTTGGTTCTTTTGGTTGGTCTGTTTTTTCTTGCGGCAACCACAAAGATTCATACCGTAGAGGTTTCAGAATTTTACTTGCTGGTTCTCTCGATTTACCTGCTGGTATTTCTTGTCTTCATGGTCATTGCCGTCCCTCCTCTCATGTACGATGTCAGCAATTATCCCGATATGGCACATAAGCTCAAAGATCGCAAAGAGCGGAAAGAATCACAAAAAGGGCAGTTGGGGCTTTCATGTGAAAAGCTGATCACGTATGTTGAGCGCCATGGCTCGTACGTTTTGATTGACGCAAGGCCGCAAGAAACCCGAAAGAGATCGCCAATAAGAAATGCCGAAGTTATTCCCGATAGTGAGCTGCGAGAGTTTGCCCGCTCACTGTTGGCTGATACCGCTTCAGGTGATACCGTTGTTTTCGCCTGTTCTGACTTTGGGAAAGAGAGCTATTCGACAATAAAAGGGCTACGGGGGTTGGGTGTAAAGAATAGCTACGACCTGGGGAGTATCAAAGGGCGGGAGATTCTGGTTGATAGGGCGATGAGAGAGCTTTCCTATCGCAATCTGGCACCATTGAACTGGAGAGCGACAGCCAAAGAAACCCCTCAGTGATAACTGGGTTGGTAGAATGCTTTCAACCGCAATATCTGCGTGCGGGTGCGGATGCAGCCGGGCCGCTCAGAACTCCCCGCGGAGGTATTCGCCGAGGTAGGGGACGGCAAACGACAGCCTGCCTCGGGCGACAGGTGCGATGACCCCGGCATCGACGAGGCGTGTGCGGTAGGTTTGCGCATACCCCCGGCTCACCCCCATGCGCGCCTGGATGTCGGCGATGTTGCTTTCGTCCCTGTCCTCCGACATCGCCTTCAGGAAGGTCCTGTCGCGCGCAGACAGGGGCTTGAGCGCTGCGGTGAAGATACCCTCGACCATCTCACGCTTGGAGGTTTCGATGGCTTGCTCGACAAGCTCGGCGGTGATGACGTCGGCGTTCTGCGCGAAGCTGAGGACGTAGTACCCGATAAGCTGGTACAGGTAGGGGTAGCCCTTTGTGGCCGAGGCGGCTCTCTCTAGCACATCGGGTGCTATGGTCTTTCCCTGTCCCCTGAACTCAGCTGCATAGGCGACGCTGACCTCGCCAAAGGGAAGCGGTTCAAGAAATATCTTGTACGCCCTGTTCAAAAAGGTGAGGATGTCGTCATTGAGCACCGCGGACATCGAGGCGGGCAGCCCGGCCATCACCATGGCGATATCTTTGCCTTCCCCCACGAGATGCTGGTAGGTTGTTGCCAGGGTTCGTATAGCGGCAGTGTTGGGCTGCACCTCGTCCACGAGGATAAGGACACCCTTGTCGTGCTTCTTCAGTTCGTCGCAGAGCAGCCCGAGCTTGATCCTGTGCCCGAACTGGGTCTTGGCCTCTTCGGTGAAGGTGAGGCCAACCGAGAACCCCACCGCTCCGGCAGAAAAGCCTTTTATCTTCGGTTTTGCGGTCGGCACAAACGGTGAGCCCTTGATCTGGATGGTCTGGATGATCTCGTCCAGCATCTCGTCGTTTGCCGTCACTCGGGCAGGTATGTATCCTGTCTGTTCGGCAAGCTCCGCGAACTCGAGAAGGAGCGTGGTCTTTCCCGTGCCCCGTTGCCCGATGAGGATGGTGGCCCGACGGCGATGGCCTATAGGCAGGGAGAGTCCTTCAAGGAAATCTGCCGTTATCCCGCCCCGTCCGATGATATGCTTCGGCTTGTTTCCAAACGCAGGCAGGAATGCGTCAATGTTCATCGTGCTTATCTTTCCTTTGTCATTTTTTGTTCTCTTTTGTTCTTTTATGATTTTGCGCCATGGGGATCCTTTCGTCAAGCCCCCCTTGCCCGTTTCCTTCGCCCTCTTCGGCATTGACTTCTTCTCCCGACGGTATAACATGTATTCACCGATTTACTGCGTCATGAGGGTGGCGCACGGTTCTGAGGGGAACCGCCGGGGAGGGAGCGCCATGAATACGAATGCCTTGAGGTATTTCAAGCTCGCGTACCAGTCGAAGAACTTCACGGCGGCGGCGCAAAAGGCACCCATCTCCGTACAGGGGCTCACAAAGGCTGTCGGCAGCATCGAGAAGGAATTGGATGTCAAGCTCTTTACCCCTGATGAGAAGGGGGCAAAGGCCCCGACGCCCTATGCGGATGCGCTGATGGCCTTCGTCGACAACCTCGACATGAACCTTGCGCGGCTCAAGGGCGAGATCAACGCGATTCGTGCCCGGGAGAGGCACGAGATCAGGCTTGCCTCGTCGGTGGGCATACTCGGATGGCTGGGCCACGACTTCATCAAGGGCTTCAGCGACGCGCATCCGGGTGTCCAAATGACGATCACCGAAGCACCCGACCACTTGGTAGACGAGATGCTTTCCACCGGGATGGCCGACATGGCTTTCACCATGAAGCCTTTTAGGGCCGAGTTCGCCACCGTAGAGTTCGACACGGTGCGGGTGTGCTATTGGGTCAACGCATCCCACAGCCTCTCCAAAATGGACGAGATCGGGATAGACGACCTCAACGGCGTGAGCCTCGCCTTTCCCGGGCACGGGTTCAAGTGCTACGACGCGCTTATGGGGGCCTGCACGGAAAAAGGCATCCAGCTTGGCGAGTTCTTCTCGATGTCTGAGATATTCTGGATATACAACTATGTCCTTGCGGGGCAAGGCATCGGCTTTGCCGCAGAGTCCCATACCGCGCTGCCCTCTTTCACCAGGGCCGACAAGGTGTTGTCGATCCCTTCGAAAGACATACGCCTGACGTCGGGACTGTCCTATCTGCGCACCCACTTCCTCAATGCGCACGAGCTTGAGTTCTTTAAGTATTGCGAACGTTTCGGCAAGGACGTGGACGGGTAGCCGTCCCGGGCAAGCGTCTCGGGCAGCTGTCCTGGGTAGCCACTCCGGGCAATCGTTCCGGGTAACCATTTCTTCACTTTATTAACTTTTTGCTCATTGACCGCCTCTGCCTCGGGACCCTACTATACAGATGGAGGAATCCGAGTTTCAATGGTTCAAGGAGGAGGAGTTATGGAAAAAGGGTTATCACGAAGGGATTTTCTCAAGGGTGCGTCGATTGCGGCGATCGGCTCCGGTGCGGGCATTGCCTTGGCGGGGTGCAGCAAGCGGCCGCCAAGCCCCGGGCTGGGCGGTGCCCCGAGCAACGGCACCCCGCCCAACAACGAGGCAGGCAGCGTATGGGACATCGGGCCGGTCGGTGAGCCGGCCGAAACGATCGCTGCCGAGGTCTGCATCGTCGGCGGCGGCGGCACGGGGATGGCTGCTGCTATCCAGTGCGTCGAGCTGGGCCTGACGCCGGTTGTCATAGAGGCGCAGGGGCTGTTCGGCGGGTCGTTCATCGGCACCGAGTACGTCACTGGCGTCGAGAGCCGGCTCCAGCGGGAGGTCTATCCGGACGACTCGGCGGCCGACGCCATAACCGAGCACATGGACTACCATCACCATATCCCCAACAGGAACCTCGTCAGCGCCTTCGTCCACCAAATGGCCGAGACCGCCGACTGGCTTGAGGAAAACGGCGTTGCCTTCCGTGCCGCGGTCGCCTACAAGAACCGCGCGCTCATGTACGATGACGGGGGCCTTGAGCTCCGGGGGCAGAACTTCGTAAACGCCCTGACGGCTAAGCTCGACGGGCTTGCTATTGATGCGTACTTCAAGACACGGGCGCGCAAGATCCTCAAAGAGGGCGGAAAGGTCGTCGGGCTGCTCGCGGAAAGGGAGGACGGGTCGATACTGCAAATCGACACGAACGTCGTCCTGCTTGCCACGGGCGGCTATTCGAACAACTACAAGTTCCGCGATGCGGTGACATCGTTCGAGACGCACAACGTGCAGGCGCTCGGCATGCCGGTCCGCTTCGGCGACGGCATCAAGATGGCCGTCGATGTGGGAGCCGAGCCCTCGGAGAGCCTGAGCACCGTCATGTGGTGCGGGCCGGTCGTCATCGACGCAATCACGGCCAGCTGGCAGACCGATGCCTACGCGGCCGGCGTGCAGCCCATGCTGTGGGTCAACCAGGATGCCCAGCGCTTCACGCGGGAAGACATCTTCATCGGGAACTTCTCCGGCGCAGGCGTATGCGTCCGCAACCAGAAGAAGGTTTTCATACTCTTTACGGAAAACGACATGAGGAACTGGGAGGAGACGGGCCCCTACAACGCCGTCTTCGGCTTTGCGCCCATGGAGCGGCCCATGTCCGAGGCCCGCAGCGGCCTCGAAGGCCTCTCGACGGTCCACCGGGGCGAGAGCATAGAGGAAGTCGCGGCGGCAGTCGGGCTCGACCCTGCGGCCCTGAGAACGACCGTCGACGACTACAACAAGCTCTGTGCGGCGGCAGCTGCGGGCGACCCGGAAAGCACGGGTGCCGACGTCGAGTTCGGCAAGAAGGCGAAGTTCATGTTCCCGGTTGAGGAAGGGCCTTTCTGGCTCTGCGAAGTTGCCGCAGCCTACTTTACAACGGTGGGCGGCATAAAGACGAACGAGAAGGTCCAGGCCATCGACAGGGACGGCGAGGTCATCTCGGGCCTCTACGTCGGCGGCTGCGATGCCGGGTCGCTCCATGGAGACAGCTACGACGTGCGCTACATGCCCGGTTCCCAGGCAAGCTGGGCCATCAACTCAGGAAGGCTGGCAGCAAAGGCAATAGCGGCCTTTTTGAAGTAGGCAGCCCTCGGGAGGCAACAGCGGGCACCACGGGTTGAGGGAGGGCCCGCTTTCCTGCTAGCTGGAGACGCCCGCCCGCCCACAATGGCGGGCGGGCGTCCCGGCGCAGGGGGGCCTGACCCGGGTGCCCCAGATTGCCTCCCGTGCCCGCTTGAATTCTATCTCTACAAGGTTTATCGGAGAAAACAAAATCTCATGAGCAAACGGGGGAGCGAGACGGGGGGCCGATAAGGTGGTACCATAGGGGTGCTCGGTGAGCGAGGGGCACCACGAGAAGACGGGAGTAGCGCGATGTTGAGGTATGTGGACAGCACCAAGATGGGCCGCGGGCAGCATGGGTGGCTTGACAGCCATTTCCACTTCTCGTTTGCGGAGTATTACAACCCGGACAACATCCAGTTCGGCGAGCTGCGCGTCTTGAACGACGATGTCGTGCAGCCGGGCACCGGGTTCGACACCCACCCCCACAAGGACATGGAGATAATAACCTATGTGATCGAAGGCGAGCTCACCCACAAGGACAGCATGGGCAACGAGCATACGCTCACGCGTGGGCAGTCCCAGTACATGAGCGCGGGCACCGGCATTACCCACAGCGAGCACAATTGGGGGAGCGAGCCTTTGCGCCTCATACAGACGTGGGTGTTCCCCGACAAGGAAGGCTATACGCCGGCCTATGGCGACTACCGCTTCAAGTTCGAGGACCGCTACAACACCTGGCTGCCCATTGCCACCGGCTACGATGCCAAGGACAGCACGGCGCCCATCAAGGTCCATGCGGATGTGAACCTCTATGCGGCAGTCTTGCCGCAGGGCGGGGCCATCGAGTTCAAGGTCGGGAAGGGCCGCCAGGCATACCTGGTCTTGCTGGAAGGCAAGGTGGCCGTGAGGGACATCGGCCTTTCCACGCGGGATGCGCTGGAGATAGTCGAAGAGGATGTGAGGATCACCGCCGACGAAGAGTCGCATCTCTACGCAATCGAGATGCGCGTCGCCGAAGGTTTTTCGTATTAGCCCGAAGGAGTTTCAAGGGGAGCCAAGGCCATGAAGCTCACGCACCCGTGGGAGCCGGAATACGGCAGGGACTCAAGGGTTTTGATCCTGGGGACCTTTCCGTCGCCGAAGTCGAGGGAGACGGGGCATTTCTACGGACATCCGCAAAACGTGTTCTGGGCGTCCCTCGCCGCGAGTCTGGGAGTGCGGGAGCCGGCGCCCGAGGTCAAGGCTCGGAAGCGTTTCGTCCATGAGCACGGCATCGCGCTTTGGGACGTGTTCGAGCGGGTCGTCATAGAAGGCGCGTCCGATGCGAGCATCCGCGGGGCAAAGCCGAATGTTTTCAGGGAAATCATCGACGCAAGCGACATCTGCGCGGTATTCACGACAGGGCGCACAGCCACCGACGCCTTCAACGGGCTGTGCAGCAGCGAGGCGGGCATGCGCGGCATATACCTGCCCTCGACAAGCCCGGCGAACCGGCGAACACAGGCAACGCCGGAATACGCCCACCGCTGGTCTTTGGTCGGCAAGGTGCTAAAGGGCGAGCTGGTGAGCGGCACAACGATGAAGGAGCTCGACCGGCGAGCCATCGAGGAAAAAGGCGTGCCGTCTCTGGTGCTGATGGAGCGAGCCGCACAAGCGGTTGTGGAGGCCTTGCGGGCCGGGGTGCCTGCACTGTCTGCGGGAAACACTCCCTCCACATCGAAAAACCTACTGTGCGTATGCGGCGCGGGCAACAACGGCGGCGACGGTTTTGCGGTGGCGCGGCTGTTGAGCCGTGCGGGCATACCTGCAGAAGCGCTGTTCGTCGGCGACGAGCGGAAGATGACTGCGGAAACAAGGCAGCAGGCACTCCTTGCGAGGGATTGCGGGGTTGCCATACATGACAACGACCTGTCGGTGATAGCAGGTTCGGGAATCCTCGTCGACGCGCTTTTCGGCATCGGGCTCATGCGTGCTTTGGCAGGAGCGTACCTTGAGGCAGTTCGCGCCCTGTGCAAGGCCCGTGCTGCCGGGGCATATGTCCTCGCAGTCGACATCCCCTCGGGTATTTCCCCAGACACCGGCGAAGCACTCGGTGCGGCCGTGGCCGCTGACGAGACGGTGACTTTTGCCTACCCCAAGATCGGCCAGACCATCGGACAAGGCCTTGCGTGTTCCGGCAAGCTCAGCGTTGCCGATATCGGAGTCTATCAGGATTGAGGCTCGTCCGAGGCCCGACTGCTGCAAAGTATTCGGAGACACGGAACTCCGGAATTCCGACCCCGAATAACAACGGTGCTGGGCGTGATGCTGCCGGCAAGTACGACAGCCTGCATATTCGTGCAATTCGGACAATCCCCAATTCGCATATTCGTGGCATTCAGCTCGTTTCAAGGCTGTATACTCGTGGTAGTTGAACCATGAAACAGGAAGGTGGAACCATGGAGACCTATATAGCGCTGCTGCGCGGCATAAACGTCGGCGGCAACAACAAGATAAGCATGGCAGAGCTCAAAGCCGCGTTCTGCGAGGCGGGCTTTTCCGATGTGCGCACCTACATAAACAGCGGGAACGTGGTTTTCACAAGCGACCTGGACGCATCGGCGGTGCAAGCGGCCTGCGAGGCCATCATTGCAGAAGAGTTCGCCTTGAGCATTGCCGTCGCAGTCCTGACTGCCGGCGAGCTTGCGGATGCCCTTGCCCATGCTCCCGACTGGTGGGGCAGCGCCCCCGACGCCAAGCACAACGCCATCTTCGTCATCCCGCCCGCGACGGCACAAGACGTGTGTGCCGAGGTCGGCGAGATAAAGCCGGAATACGAGAAGTGCGCCTATCACGGCAGGCTGATCTTCTGGTCCGCCCCGATGGAGACCTTCTCGCGGACGCGGTGGGGGAGCGTGTCCAAGCGGACGACCTACCAAAAGATCACAATACGCAACTCAAACACCGCCTTCAAGCTGGCAGAACTTGCAGGGCTCGCGCAAGGAAGCTGATACCAACATCGTCTGGCAAAGAAAAGCCCTGTGCCAGGTTACTCGACGCCATCGAGGATATCGAGGAGGGATTGTCTGTTATGGATATCGAGCTTGGCGTAGACACGCTGAATGTAGGTTCTGACAGTTGATTCGGATACGTAGAGCTTAGAGCTAATGCTGCGCACACTGCGCCCCTGCGTGTAAAGATAGATAACCTCGCTCTCCTTTTCCGAAATGCCGTATTGAGCGCATATGGCCTTGAGCCGTATATGTGCTGGACTTTCCTCGCCGTCGCCGAGCGTAGCTATGTTGTTATCCCGGGGCGTGGCCTGGTCGAGGGAGTTGGACCCAGTATCAAGGATCTTGTTGTTGATGAGCAGGATGATGATGACTCCTGCAGTAACGACTATCGTCAAAAGTGTCCCGCTCACCAATATGGGCCCGGAATCTGCCGATACCGGAAGCAGGAGGTATGCTGTGATGTCCCCCACGATATGGGGAAGAAGGCACACCAAGGCAAAAACCCCGTACAGGAAGACAGGAGAAAGCGACTGTTCCTCTGCCACCTCAGACAAAAAGACAAGGAGCCACACGATCAAGACGATCACCCCTGCTCGCATAATGCCAAAGAGCTCAAGGGGGTAATCCTCAAAGACGAGCAGGAAGAATATAGCCACCATGATGATTGCCTCGATAACAAAGCAGAGCAAGTTGAACCATGACTTACGACGGATAGTCCGGTCGATAACGAACAAGGCAAGCAACACAGCAGCAAGGCCATACATAACCTGATTCGAATATACGAGGCTATACCCATGGTCTAAGGTGAAACTGCTGAAAAACCCACTGCAAAAGAAAAAAGGGATAGTGCCGAACAGTGTTATCTGCGCTGTCTTGCTCTGCGAGAAGAATATGTCCCGCCAGCTGAATTTCCCCTCGCCATGAGCCTTGAGAGCTTGGTTAGCTAAAGACGAAGAGCGCAGGCTTTCGCTCTCCAAAGCCATAAAAAGCGCGAGCATAATGAGGACAGCTACGAACAAGGCCTGTTGAATAGTTCCCATACTGAGATCGGACACCCTATTGAGAACAGGAAAAGCCAATACAGCAATGGTAGCCCCGAGAAAGACAAGGGGGCGAAGAATTCTTGTGGGGGAAGGGGACAGAACCAGGCACATCAACAAGATGCTCAGACCCCGGGCTCCTCCCAGGACAGCATTGGAGAGCGCCGATGCGACCGAAGAATTCCCCACCAGTACAAAACACATCACAAGAACTGCAAGAGCAAGCAGGCAAAAGAGCAGGGGCATACCGATGCTATGATGATGCGAGACAAAAGAAAACCCTAGTATGATTATGAAGAACGCAGAATAAACAACCACCGCGGCAAATTCACTGTTTTCCCCACCAAGCTCGCTTCTAATGATAATTGATGCCGCAAAAACCACAGCTACAATCAACGTGCTCAGGACGCTCTTGACGATGAAGCGAACCGCAGCCTTTCTCGTTGATGCGATTGTATCGGCTTTTGTTTTCATTTCAAAAAGGCTTCCCTTGCCTAACAATGCGAACCTGTATTTGCCCTCCAATGGAATGTTACGGGTGCGTACATGCTTAGTCAATCCAGCAAAATAACAGGAACGCGTTTTTGTGTGAAAAATCGGCGCATAGACGGCATTCATTCCAGCAAATGTATGTTTTATATGACAAAAACAAGATCCATGCCGATTTCATACGACAAACGGCCCCAGTCCAATGAATACAGTGAACGAGTCCGTGTTTTGCTGTGGGCCATATCCGGCCTGTAGTAAAACAACACGGATAAACAGTAATCGCAAGAGAGGAAGAGGGGGGAAGGTATGGAAGACAACAAGCAGCTATCACGTCGATCATTTCTCAAGAGGGGTGCAGCAGTCGGTGCTGTGGGAGCAGTAGCAGCGCTCGGGGGTGTTACGCTGACCGGGTGCCAGCCTGGCAGCTCCAACGATCCTGCAACGGGTGCGAACAGGGCAACCGGCAGCGGCACCATCGACGAGCATATCCCCGAGGGCAGGCGTGCTACTGCGACACTGGAGAACGCAGAGCCCATCGCCCCAGAGGGCCCGCCTGCAGAATGGACCGCAGAGGCCGATCTTGTAATTGTAGGAACAGGCGGCGGCGGCCTTGCCGCAGCACTCTTGGCACGCGACAGAGGTGCCTCTGTCATCATAGTCGAGAAGCAAGATGCCCCCGGCGGCGCGACACAGCACGCAAATGGTTGGGTTAATCTTGCAGGTACCGGCACTTGGCAGCAGGGGATGGAATTCAGCGTGCCCGAATTCCCCTATGAACGGGACAAATTCATCAGGTATTTTGAGAAGGACTATCAATTCACCGTTTATAACGACCTCCTTGGCAACATGGCCGAGACCGCTGGCGAATGTATCGACTGGATGCTGGAAAAGGGAGCCGATCTCACCGGTGGGCGCGGTGGCATGTTCTATCAGCCAACGCCCGTTGCAAAGAACGAGCAGCACAAGTGCATGTCCTTTAGGGTGGTAACCGATCAGTTTGCGGCACTTGGTGCAGAGGCTGGCGCTGACTTCCACTACAGCTCACCCTGCTCAGCACTTATAGTCGAGGACAACAGGGTCGTAGGCATCAAAGCGACCGACTCTAACGGCGACATGTATTTCAAGGCCAACAAAGGCGTTATCCTCTGCTCGGGTGGCATTGGCATGAACCCCGATATGCTCAAGAAATACATCCCTACTGCGTACAAAGTAGCTGTTTCCGGTGGTCCCATGCCCTACCACACAGGTGAGTGCACCCGTATGGCATTGGGCGTTGGCGCCGACATGGCGGGCATCGATTCTTGGTGCGGATGGGAATCCGAGATGGATAACGGCACAGGCAACTGGGTCTACTTCTGGAGCGCACGCCAGATAACCCAACTTCCCTGGCTTAACATCGACATCCGTGGCAAGCGTTGTAATTTCTACGAGTGGGGTGCAGGTGAGAACTCCTATCAGGACGAACTCCCCTTTGCCCAACCTGGTCAAGACCGCGCACGCGCTCAGGTTCAGGCCTCACGGATCGGTCACCGTGCCTACGCGATCTTCGATGGCAATTTCGAGGAGTATATGTGGAAAATCTCTAATCCTCCCCTGGCCGAGAGGCGCCCGGTCACCAAGGATGATCCGGTTGTCGAGCAAGACCTGTTCGATACCGACTGGCGTGTCGAGTTCGAGAAGGCGTTGGATGATGGCCGGATGAAGCGGGCGGACACCCTTGAGGGATTGGCCGAGTTGCTTGGGCTCGATCCCCAGACCGTAAAGGAAGCCGTAGACCAGTGGAATAAGAACTGCGCCAATGGCGTGGATACGGGCACCGTGTATCCTCTCACTGAAGTCTTCCTCAATCCCATTACGGAACCGCCCTTCTATGGTGCAAAGATGGGTGTCATCATCGGAAAGACGCTTGCCGGCTTGCGCGTTGACGAGGATCTTCGCGTACTCGACGAGCAAGGCAGGGTCATTCCTGGCCTGTATGCCAATTTCACGACAGCAGGCGGGATCTGCGGTGAGTCAACCTATGGCACCAGTCTTGTGAACACCTCGATTCTCGGCGGCCTAGCCTTAACCTGGACGAGCGGCTACCATGCTGCTAAGGTCGCCCTGGCTGACTAAGTAGCCTGGCTGCAACGCTGTACTGCATTGCCCCTGAGGGTTTTATTATCCGCAGGGGCGATCCCTTTTGCGTGCAACTTGACGGCAAATGGGGCTTCATCAAACTGCTAGAATAGGACAAAACCGTCAAAGACAGGCTGCTTGGTGCTTGCACGCTTGACAGGCTGCAATTTCGCCGCTATCGGAAAAAATGGGGGGATGTTATAGAGAGCTTCAACTCGTCACGGATTCCGCATAAACTGGCATTTGTCAGGAGTGCAAGCCCCTTGTAAAACAGGTGGTCCGTCGATGCGTCCAAGGCTTCCAAAAAATGCCCCGACCATGTCAGGAAATGCAGGCTGAGGAATTCCTCCAACAGCCGGGGATCATTCAGGGCAATCCAAGACATGAGGGCAAGCATCTGTCCAATGTGGTCTTCAACTTTCTTGTCGCCCTCTGCCTGCCCGATGCCTTGAGCTGCCAGCCATCGCCTCAGTTCCAGGGTGGCGGTAGAGCAGGTTGCGCCTTCCCTGTCGGTGTAGTAAGAACCCCAGGGAGGCGCCGGCTTGGGGGTGGGCCCGATTGCGAACAGGCGCCGGAATTCCCACACCAGGGTATCCGGCCCCCCTTCCAGCCCCTCCTTCATCCGGGATATCAAGGCAGCAGCTTCTGCATCGCCGACGAAGGGCCATTCCCGCCCAAGCTGCTCTGCATCCGAGAACGCGAATGCTTCTAACAGGCCGGAGCAGGCCCCCTGCTCCGGATCGACCAGATACAGGGGGCCAAGGGTAGCACCGACAAAGGAAACAGAGGAATGGATATCCATTGCCCCGCTACACCCCAACGGTTATATAAAGGGCATAAAACACCAGGCGTCCGACAAACACAGAGCACAAGACGACGAGGCAGCCAAGGGCGACAACGCCAAGGCGCGGTACGCGGACAACAGAAATGACCGCAAGGGCCAAAGACAAAACCAGCCCTGCTATACTGCCGACAAGCCACGGCAGGGCTGCGGCTACCTGATGGCCTGCGGCCTCGATGCCGCCGGCGACCATAAATAGCCCGAGGGTGCCGATCACTGCGGCAGCGGCCCCAAGCAGGCCCAAGGCCACAAAAAGCACCTTGAACGACCCGGATGCGACATCCTTCAAGACATCTGCGGCCTGGAGGATCAGCAGCCCGAACAAGCTCCCGCCCAAAAGGCAGTACCCGAGCATTGAGGCAGGCGCAAAAGGCGTGTTCCAGGTGGGGATGGTGGGAATCGCATAGGCAAGGCCGATGAAGCCTGCAAAGAAGACCGCGAGGACGGCCAAAACCGACACCAAGGCCTTCCGAACACCAAGTCCCAGCCTGCCCGTGAGGGCCGCAACCCAATAAGCCAGGGCCACTACCATGAAAGCAAGCCCTACGACAACCTCGTTTGTCAGGGGCGACCGGCCAACGCCGTTAAGGGCATTCAGGGCGTTAAGCGGCGTGGCCAGGTGGAACATTGCAGCAATAAAGCCGACTCCCACAAGAAGCACCGGAATAGCCGTGAGCCTGTCGATTTTCTTGAGCTTTTCCGGCGAGCTCGAAAACAGGCCGCCGGGAATCGCCAGCGCCAGGGCCACAAATACCCCGGCCCCGATCGATGCCAGTGTAGAGAATGCTGCCAAAGGCAGCTCTGCATATGCGTGTTCCATGGTTACAGCACCTCCAGGGGGTTGGCAATGAAAGCGTTATTCGTCCCGGCCGGCAGTGCAGCCGGCAGTGCGTCTTTGCTGGGCTTGATGAACATGTTGGGTTTCGTGTATTCCTTTGTGGGAAGCGGGGCGATATTGGCCTGCTCGCCCTTTGCCTGCATGTCAGGAATCGTGCCGAACCCGAGGGCCCGAGTCGGGCAGGCCAGTACGCAGACCGGTGCTTCGTCGTTTTTGACAAGGTGGTGACAGCCGTCGCATTTTACCGAATGCCCCTTTTCGCGATCCACTTTTGGCGCCCTATAAGGGCATGAGAGCGCACAATACCCGCAGCCGATACAGACCTTGGCGTCCACACAGACCAGCTCCGTTTCCGGGTCGCGGTGCATGGCAGCCGTGGGGCATACCTCTATACAAACCGCGTCGTCACAATGGTTGCATGATAGGGAGACGCTGTAGGCAAAGCAGTCAGTGCTGATTGCGCCGCCTCCGTCCCTGTTGGTGCTTCCGCCAGTGTATTCGAATACCTTGCGATAGGCAAAACCAAGGCCAAGGTCGTTCTTGTCTTTGCACGCATACACACAGGTTTTGCATGCTGTGCAGCGGGTGCCGTCGAAATAGAATCCGTATGTGCTCATGGCGCCTCCTTCCTACCCAGTCTTTTCGACTTGACATATATTGGTGTGCTGCGGGTTTCCCTTGGCAAAAGGCGATGGGCGATGGGTTGCAAGGGTGTTGTAGTTGCCGCCCCGGTCGATCCTGTCGCCGTTCATATCAGCGTCATGCCATGCGCCTTGGGGTGCGGCTACCGTGCCGGGGACGATGCGCGGAGTCACCCGGGCAAGGAGTTCCATTGCGCCAAACTCGTTCGATGCCCGGACAGTGTCGCCCGACTCGATGCCACGGGGCCCAGCGTCTGCGGGGTTGATCCAGAGCTCCTGCGGATTGAGCTCCTTCAACAGCTCAACACCGCCCCATGAGGAATGGATGCGGCCCCTGTAGTGGAAGCCGGAGAGCGCCAGCGGGTACTGGTCCGTCGTCGTCTCGACACCGTACCACTCCGGCACATAGGTGGGTATGGCCGTGACCCTGTCATCCGGCAAGAACTCGTGGGCGGCAATGTAGTCAGCCAGTTCCTCCGAGTAGATGTCGATCTTCCCCGACATGGTCGACAGGGCCTTTCCCACAGGGTCTTTGCGATAGGCCTCAAGTGCGATGGTGTGCCCCTTGGGGTTCTTGCGGCAAAACACGCCCATCTCCCGTGCCGCCGTCAGTGTCGGCAGCGTGTCGTCCTTTGAGCGGGCAGCCTCGTAGAGGTCTTTGATCCAATCGCCTTCGGTCTTTCCTTCGGTGAAGTCCCTTTCGACCCCCAGGGCCTTGGCTATAAGGGAAATGGCCTCGTAGGCGCTCTTGCGCTCGTGCTTTTGCCCATAGGGCCGCGACCCGGCTATCATGTATGCGGAATCGCCGCCGGTGCCTATCATGGACTCCTGCTCCAAGCGGAATATGTCGGGCAGGATGACGTCGCAGTACTTCATCGAGTCGCACATGACGATGTCAGAGCCGACGACAAACTCGCACTTGGTGTCGTCGGCCATGATGTCATGGACCCAGTTTATGTCGGAGTTTTGGTTGGTGATGCAGTTTCCGGCATAATTGACGACGAACTTGATGCCGACTTCGAGCTTTTCGGCGTTCTTGACCCCGTCGCGCATCTCGGTCATCTCCGGGCCACGCTCTATTGCGTCTACCATGGAAAAAACCGATATCTGCGTCTTGACCGGGTTGTTGCCTGCCGGTATGGTATCGAGGTTGATGGCATAGGAGCCCTCGCGCAACCCGTTGTTGGTCCCGGGCAGGCCTATCTGGCCAGTCAGGAGGGGCAGCATGCAAATTGCCCAGGCAGTAAGCTCGCCATTGCTGCGGCGCTGCGAACCCCAGCCCTGTACGACATACAGCGGCTTGGCGGTACCGATCTCGTGGGCAAGCTCCCTAATACGGTTGGCGGGGATGCCGGTAATGGGTTCAGCCCACTCGGGGGTCTTCGCTATCCTGTCATAACCGGTGCCCATGATGTAGTCTTTGTATGACAGGTTCTTCCCTTGTGCGGATTCCGGCATGGTCTCTTCGTCAAAGCCCTGGCAGTACGTATGAAGGAAATCCAGGTCCACAAGGTTCGTGCTTATCAGCTCATAGGCCAGTGCCGAGACGAGCGCAGCGTCGGTTCCCGGATTGATGGGAACCCAGGTATCGGAATGGCCCATCATCGAATCGCTGTAGCGGTAGTCAAACACGTATACCTTGCCTTTGGTTTTTTCGCGCATGGCCACATAGTCGTGGTTGGAGACAGCTCCGCCCTGGCGCGTCTCGCAGGGGCTTGACCCGAAGACCAGGACCAGTGCAGCCTCGGCGGCGGCGCTGATCGTAGACCCGGCACCGCTGCTTCCATAGATGTAGGGCGTTATCCAGTTGATTTCTGCTGTCGAGTACGTGCCATAGTAGCCCAAATACCCGCCAAGTATGTTCAGCAGGCGGGGCCAGGAGCGGCCTGTCGAAGAGGAAACGCCCGTAGCATAGTTGATGTATACGGCCTCATTGCCATACTGGCTAATGACGCGCTTGAGGTTGCTGGAGACAAGCTCGATGGCTTCGTCCCAGCTTATCTGGGTGAACTTTCCTTCGCCCCGCTTAGTGCCTTCGGCGCGCTTGAGCGGGTAATTGATACGGTTGGGGTCATAGACCCAGGCACGGTAGGAGCGTCCGCGAAGGCATGCGCGGGGCTGGACGCTGTCGATGTCATCGTCATCGACCGCATAGGTCTCAACCTGGACAATCTCGTCGTCTTTGACATGAAGCTTCAAGGAGCAGCGCCCCGGGCAATTGATTGCGCAGTGGTTCCAGACAATCCTTTCCTTTGAGTCTGCGACTGCTTCTGGTGTTTTGGCAACAAACCGGGGTACGACTTTGCCGAACATGCCTCCGGCAAGGGCCAGTGCGCCAAGCGCCCCGCCCGCCTTGACAAGGCTGCGTCTGGAAACTGCCGCACCCCCAAGGCCCGGGGTCCGTGCCGGGGCAGTTGCCGGGTTTGACGGCGGTGCTTCATGTGTGTGTTTTTCCATAGATGCTCAACCTCCCTTTTGTCCTTTCTTGTCGTGATTACTTCAGCTGTAAAGACAGCAAACCGCTATTGGATACTGTCCAATAGCGGTTCAATGTAGCAGGTTTTTATTTCGGGGAATCCGATAAAAAAGGTGATTTTACAGGTGATTTTTCAGGTTTTCCCGAATTCACCAAGTGCCGCGCCGGGCCTCCGCTGCGCTTCGCGCTGCATCGCACCGGGGTCGCGCCGAGCTTCGCACCGCACCACACTTGCCGCGCCGCACACCACCTTGCCGCGTTTCGCCTTGCCTCTGCCTTTGCCTATTCCCACGAACACCCGGCAGAGCCACATTCCTACGCCATCGAGGTTTTATCTTCCGGAGAATTAGAAAAATGGGCAACTAGTCGAAGAATTCGACTAGTTCAAAACGAAGGCAGGTGAGGGGCACGTGACACAGCCAAGCCGTATCGGCTGTCACACAGAGGGCAGGCCGAAAAGAGGCAACCTGTGCCGAGAACCGTATAGGTTCATTTGTGTTGAATGGGGGACGATGGGGGGTGATGGGAGGCTCATACCTTATAATTGTAATCGGTGTGTGGACATCGAAAAATACCGAATGGGCTCAACCCGAAGGAGGACTTGAGATATGAGCGTTCATCAATTCACCGACATCCGTATCCCGATTGACCAGGGAAATCCTTCCATCATGAGGCATGAGGAACTGTGCATCAAGTGCGGTGCCTGCCGCCACATGTGCGAGGGCGACATCGTGGTCGGCAGGCTCTACGACCTGGAAAGCACGGGCGACTGCCCCATCTGCATCCACTGTGGGCAGTGCGCAAACGTCTGTCCTCCCAGCTCGATCACCGAGCGCTATGAGTACCCCGAAGTGAAAGAGGCCATCCTCGACCCCGACAAGGTCGTCATATTCTCCACCTCCCCCTCGGTAAGGGTCGGCCTGGGCGAGGCATTCGGGCTTGCCCCCGGCACCTTCGTGGAGGGGAAGATGGTGGCGGCCCTGCGCGCGCTTGGCGCAGACTACGTGCTCGACACCAACTTCGCGGCCGACCTGACCATCACGGAAGAGGCGTCCGAGCTGGTCGACCGCATCGTCAACAAGTCGAAGCCGCTCCCGCAGTTCACGAGCTGCTGCCCGGCATGGGTCAAGTTCGTCGAGACCTTCTACCCGGATATGCTGCCCCACATCTCCACCTCGAAAAGCCCCATCGGCATGCAGGGCCCAACTATCAAGACCTATTTCGCCCAGCACCACGGCATCGACCCCCAAAGCATCGTCAACGTTGCCCTCACCCCGTGTACGGCGAAGAAGTTCGAGATACGCAGAGAAGAGATGTGTGACGCCTCCAAGGAGCTCGACCTGCCCGGAATGCGCGACATGGACCACGTGATCACGACGCGCGAGCTGGCGCTGTGGCTCAAGGCGGAAGATATCGACTTCGACGCCCTGGAAGACGGCGAATACGACGAGCTGATGGGCGCGGCCTCGGGCTCGGGCGTCATCTTCGGCAACACCGGCGGCGTGATGGAGGCCGCGGCACGGACTGCCTATTATTATGTAGCGGGGAAGAATCCTGGCAAGAACTATCTGAACCTCAAGCCGGTCCGCGGCATGGAGGGCATCCGCAGCGCAGAGATCGACATTGCGGGGACCCCCGTCCACGTGGCGGTCACCCACGGCATCACCAACGCGAAGCAGGTGCTCGACGAAGTGGCTGCCGGCACCTGTGCCTACGACTTCATTGAGGTCATGGCCTGCCGCGGCGGCTGCATCGGCGGCGGCGGGCAGCCCAAGACCCAGATACCGATGGTCGACGACATCCGCCAATCGCGCATTGCGTCCCTCTACAAAAAAGACAGCGGGATGTCTCTGCGCTTCAGCCACGAGAACCCCGACATCAAGGCGGTCTACGAGCAGCACTACGAAAAGCCGTTGAGCGAGCGCGCCGAGCGCCTTCTGCACACCTCCTATCACGACCGCAGCAGCGATTTGGGGCCTGCGGGCGTTGTGGAGAAGCGGTCGCCGGACGCAGCGGTATACCGCTGCAACGTGTGCGGGCACGAGCACGTCGGCGACTTCCCCGACGGCTATACCTGTTCTGTGTGCGGCGTCGGGAAAGAGCATTTCAAGCAGGTCGGATAAGGGTCGAGCAAGAAGGCCAAGGCCGTCCGCAAAATGCGAGGAAATGTATTGAGGCCTACATATCCAAAGATACCCAAGGTGAGAAGGGCGGCATCATGCCGCCCGCGCCTTTTTGGAAATTTCCCTGTACTACCTATACTTTAGCACTATACTGTGATAAAGTAACAAGCCAAGCATTGCCGATGCTACCGAGACTGAGAAAGAGCGGCCATGAACTTCGTTACCCCATCCGGCTTCAGGGACGTGCTTCCCGAAGAGGCGCGCTTCCGTGAAGAGATCGCGAACCGCGTACAGCGCTGCTTCGCCCAACGGGGTTATACGCCGCTTGAGACCCCGACGCTTGAGGTCATGGACGTGCTGCAGGCAGGGGGCCGCATCCCTGCCGCCCCCTTCAAGTTCTTCGATTCGCAAGGAGCCCTCCTGGCCATGCGCCCGGACGTGACTATGCAGATAGCCCGCATGTGCGCGACGCGCCTGAAAGGCCTGCCGGGGCCCTTCAAGTTCCGCTACACGCAGCGTGTCTTCCGCGAGGCCGAGGCGCAGGCACAGGCGGCCGCCCGGGAGCTGACGCAGTTCGGTATCGAGTCGATAGGCGAGGAAGGGACCGTGGTGGACGCCGAGATCCTGGAGCTCTTCATCGAGGCCCTGCAGGAATGCGGCCTCCAAGAGTTCAAGCTCGCCATCGGCACGGTCGGCGTGCTGGGGGCCCTGCTGGAGGCAAGTGGCGCCCCGGCGGCCTGGAAGGCCCAGGTGCTCGCGGCCTACCATGCCTCGAACTTCGTCGAGCTCGACCGCCTCGTCGAGGATGCGGAAAGCACCGGGGCCAAGAGAGGGTTCGCTTTGGCCATCAAGGCCCTGCCGCGCATCCGCGGCGGCCGCGAGGCCATCGACGCGGTGCGCGCGCTGGCAGAGCCTCTCGGCTGCTCGGACGGGCTCGACGCCTTCGAGGACACCTATCAGCGGCTGGTCGACAAGGGGCTTTCCGACAAGGTCCTTGTCGATTTCTCCGTCATGAGTTCCTTCGACTATTACACCGGCATCGTGGTGGAGGCCTATGCTGCGGGGCTGGGCACCCCCCTGGGCTCCGGCGGCCGCTACGATTCGATGCTTGCCGCCTATGGGCAGGAGCGCCCGGCGGCAGGCTTTGCCTTCTACCTCGAATCGGTCATGGCGGCGTGCGCCCTCCAAGGGCCCGCCCGCGAACCCGGCCCCCAACGCCCCCTGCGCATCGCGGTGCCCAAGGGCGCGTTGTATGGCGAAGCGGTGCAGGCGCTTGCTCAGGCAGGCCTGGACACACGGGGGCTGGAAGACCCGGGCAGGCAGCTCATCATCAAAAACCCCGGGGTCGAGTACGTGATCGTGCGACCGACCGATGCCCCTGCCTTTGTCGCTCTCGGCGCGGCCGACTGCGGCATCTGCGGCAAGGACTCGCTCGTTGAGGCTGACTCCGATGTGGTGGAATTGGTCGATCTGGGTTTCGGAGGCTGTCGCTTCGTCGTCGCAGAGCCGAAAGGCGCCACCGAAGCGGTCAACGACCACTACCGCCGTCTCGGCTCGATCCGCGTTGCCACGAAGTACCCGAACATCACAGCCGCCTATTACGCGAAGGCAGGCATGCAGGTCGAGATCGTCGAGCTGCACGGCAACATAGAGCTCGCCCCGTTGACCGGCATGGCAGAGCGCGTGGTGGACATCACCGCGACCGGCTCCACGCTCCGTGAGAACAACCTGGTCATCGTCGACGAAGTGCTCCCGTCGACCGCGCGGTTCTTTGCGAACGTGAGCGCTTTCAGGATGGATGCGCGCGTCAAGTACCTGGCGCAGGCGCTCCAAGAGAAGAAGGGGGACTGACATGCCCGCCAACCCCGCCGGTCAGGCCGCATCCAGCAACCCCGCCGCGCCCAGCACGCCCGATGCCCCGGTCGTCCCCGCCGCAGGCAAACCCCTCATGCGCCGCATAGTCGTCCCGCCGGGCAGGGCCTTCGAGCGTGGGCAGATCGAGCGCCCCGGGGCCTTCAGCGCAGATGCCCTGCGCGCGGCCACCTCCATCGTCGAGGACGTGCGCACACGGGGCGATGCGGCGCTGCGGGACTACACCGAGAAGTTCGACGGCGTGCGCCTTGAGGGCTTCCGGGTGCCCGACGCTGCGATAGAGGCGGCTGTCTCCCAGGTAGGCGAAGGCCTTGCACAGGCTCTGGAGGCGGCGGCGGCGCACATACGCGCCTTCCACGAACGCCAGCGCCAGCAAAGCTGGTTCTGCACCCGCCCGGACGGCGCCTTGGTGGGGAGCATGGTCTCCCCGCTTGAGTCCGTCGGTGTCTATGCCCCCGGCGGCCGCGCGCTCTACCCCTCGTCGGTGCTCATGAACGCCATCCCTGCCCGTGTCGCCGGCGTAGAGCGCATCGTGTGCGTGACACCCCCGGCCAAGGACGGCTCCCTCGACCCGGCCATCCTCCTGGCCTGCCGCATCGCGGGCGTGACGGAAGTCTATTCTATCGGCGGTGCCCAGGCGATAGCGGCGCTGGCCTACGGCACCGAAAGCATCGCGCCGGTCGTCAAGGTCACGGGCCCGGGCAACGCCTATGTCGCGGCGGCGAAGAAGGTCGTCTCAGGCGACGTCGGCATCGACATGGTCGCGGGGCCCTCCGAGGTGTGCGTGGTGGCAGACGACACGGCCGACCCGGCGCTGGTCGCCATCGACCTCATGGCCCAGGCCGAGCACGACCCCCTTGCAAGCTGCTACCTCGTCACCTTCAGCGGGCCTTTCGCCGACGCGGTCGAGGAAGCCATCGGGAAGCACCTGGCCTCGTCTCCCCGCGCCGAGATAACGAAGGCGTCGCTGGAAAGCCAGGGCCTCGCCATCATCTGCCCCGACCTCGACACAGGCCTTGAGGCGGTCAACATGATAGCCCCCGAGCACCTCGAGATCCACCTTGAGCACGCCATCGACCTGTTGGGAAGCATCCGCAATGCGGGCGCGATCTTCCTCGGCCCCTGGACGCCCGAGGCGGTGGGGGACTACCTCGCCGGCCCCAACCACACGCTGCCGACAGGGGGTACCGCCCGCTTCTCGTCGCCGCTTTCGGTGGACGACTTCGTGAAGAAGTCGAGCGTCATCCAGTATTCCGCGAGCGCCCTCGAAAACGACGCCAAGGCGATTGTCGCGATAGCCGACCACGAGGGGCTTTGGGCCCATGCACGCAGCGTGGAGTACCGCCTCGCTCACCAAGGCACACCGGCGCCCGCCCGGCAGCAGTAAACGCAGGCACAGGCAGAAACGCAGGCAGAACCACGAGCATAAGCACAGGCAGCGAACGGAACACCAAAGGAAAGGACACCGAGGGAGCGACCCATGAACACCTACCGGAAACCCGCGCGGAAGCTCGAAGGCATAAAGCCCTACGACCCGAAATCCATGCCGGCAAAGGTCGTGCTCTCGGCGAACGAGAGCCCCTACCAGGCCCCGTCGGAGCTTCATCGCGCGATACAGTCCTGCGTGGGGGCGGCCTCGCTGAACCGCTATCCCGACCCGCTTGCCGAGACCCTGCGCCGCACGATAGCGCAGGCCCACAACCTCGCCCCCGACCAGGTCCTCGTGGGCAACGGCGGCGACGAGCTCCTGTTCAACTTCGTCCTTGCCTGGGGCGGCGCGGGGCGCATCTTCCTGAACATGCCCCCCACCTTCTCGGTGTACGAGCACAACGCGCGTATCACCGACACGCGGGTCGTCAGCATCCCGCGCAAGGCCGATTTCAGCATCAACGAAGAGGCGGTCTGTGACCGGGTGGCCTTTGGGGACATCGACTTCATAGTGGTGACGAGCCCTAACAACCCGACGGGAAACACCGCCGACCCTTCCTTCATAAAGCGCCTGCTTGAGTCAAGCGACGCGATGGTGCTCGTCGACGAGGCCTACTTCGAGTTCGCCGGCGCCACGGTGCTGCCCTGGCTCAACAGGTACAAGAACCTGGCCATCCTGCGCACCTTATCGAAGGCCTACGGCTTGGCGGGCGTGCGCCTGGGTTACCTCCTTGCCCACGCCGATGTCATAAGCGAGCTTCTTAAGGTACGCCAGCCCTATTCGGTGGACACGGTGAGCCAGCTCATCGGCACATGCGTCCTTGAGCAGCGGGCGGCCTTCGACCGGCACATCGCCGCGACCATCGACCAGCGCGACCTCGTCTTCGAGGCCCTGGGGAAGATGGGCGGCGTGAGGCCCTATCCCTCCGACGCGAACTTCATCCTGTTCAGGCTGGAGAACGCTTCCAAGGTGTGGGAGTCCCTGTATAGCCGCGGCGTGCTCGTCCGCGACTTCTCGCGCGAGCGGGGCCTCAAGAACTGCCTGCGGGTGACCATCGGCACGCCGGATGAGAACCGGTGCTTCTTGGATGTCCTCGAAGACATCCTCGCACAGGAAGGGGATTCGCATGGAAAATGACAGGCGCTCCACGGCGCAGGCACAGGCACAGGATACGGCGCAGGCACAAGCCCCGTCCGGCATCCCCCAGCCTTCTCCGGCTCGCAGGGCCGAGTTCGCGCGCATCACGAACGAGACCGACATCGTCCTCAGGGTGGACCTCGACGGCACCGGCGAGACGGATATTGCGACCGGCATCCCCTTCTTCGACCACATGCTCGACGCCTTCGGCCGCCACGGCCTCTTTAACCTCGCCGTCGCGGCAAAAGGCGACCTTGAGGTCGACGCGCACCACACGGTCGAGGACGTCGGCATCGTCCTCGGGCAGGCCGTCGCCTCCGCGCTCGGGGACAAGCGCGGCATCACGCGCTTCGGGTCGAGCCTCGTCCCCATGGACGAGGCCCTGCTGCTGGCGGCTTGCGACCTCTCGGGGCGCGGACAGCTGCACTACGAGGTTAAGCTGCCGATAGAGATCATCGGCAACTTCGACACAACGCTCGTGAAGGAGTTCCTCGTGGCCTTCGCGGGCAACGCGGGCCTGACCCTGCACGTGAGAAGCCTCGCCGGGGAGAACTCCCACCACATCATCGAGGCCGCATTCAAGGCGGTGGCACGCGCCCTCTCGGCGGCGGTCGCCGTCGACCCGCGCATCGTCGGGGTGCTCCCCTCGACAAAGGGGACCCTTTCATGAGAAAGTACCTGACCCCGCTACCGCGCCTATCATCACGTCATTGCGGGCTTGACCCGCAATCTTCACAAAAGAGGTTCGGCAAGATTGCGGGTCAAGCCCGCAATGACGGCCTGGGCGATAGAATTGCTAGCTTGGGCGATAGAATTGCTGATTTCCAGAATGCTCTACCAAAAGCGAAGCGAAAACCCCGGACAAACCGGAAACCGAAAGGAGAAAGCCCATGTATCTGCTTCCCGCGATCGACATCCTCGGCGGCAAGGTAGTGCGCCTTGCGAAGGGGGACTATGCCCAGGCGACCGTCTACCACGACGACCCGGTCGCCCAGGCCCAGGCCTTCAAGGAGGCCGGAGCTACGTGGCTCCACGTTGTCGACCTGGACGGCGCACGCTCGGGAAAGCCCGAGAACACGGCAACCATCGAGAAGATCATCACGAAGACCCAGCTGAAAGTCGAGGCAGGCGGCGGCATCCGCAGCATCGAGGCGATACAACGGCTTTCCGGCGCCGGGGTGTCGCGGGTCGTGCTGGGGACGAGCCTTGTCACCGACCCGGCCTTCACCGAGGCCGCCTTGGCGCACCACCGCGACCTGCTCGCGGCCGGCATCGACGCGAGGGGCGGGGAAGTGGCCCTCGCCGGATGGAGCGAGGGGGCCGGCATCCCGGCCGAAGAACTGGTGGCACGTGTCGCGTCGCTGGGCTTTAAGCACCTTGTCTACACCGATATCGAGCGCGATGGGATGCAGGTCGGCGTCGACGCGGCGGCCTACGTGCGAATTGCGGGGATCTTCGGGAGCCCCGTGATCGCGTCCGGCGGCGTGGCAGGCATCCCAGACATCGAGGCGCTGGGGGCGGTGGCCGACTCCATAGAAGGCATCATCGTCGGCCGGGCGATCTATGAAAAGGAACTGGATGTGGCTGCGGCGGTCATGGTCTGTGCCGAGGCCACGAGGAGGGCAGGGGAAGTATGCATGGCCGAAGACCCCTGCGGAGGAGGCTGTTTATGCGAGTGAAACGTGTCATACCCTGCATGGACGTGAAGGACGGCCGGGTCGTCAAAGGCGTCAACTTCGTTGGCCTGCGCGACGCGGGGGACCCGATCGAGTTCGCCCAGCGCTACGACGGGCAGAAGGCCGACGAAGTCGTCTTCCTTGACATCACAGCCACGGTCGAGGGCCGCAAGACCACCGTCGAGATGGCGGCCCGCGCGAGCAGGGAGCTCAACCTGCCCTACTGTGTGGGCGGCGGCTTCCGCAGCATCGAAGACATCCGTGACATGATATCCGCCGGTGCTGACAAGGTCTCCGTCAACTCGGCGGCCGTTGCCGACCCCGGCCTGCTCACGAGCGCCGTCCAGGCCTTCGGTGCGGAAAAGATCGTCTGCGCCATCGACGCGAAGCAGGTTGCGGGCAACCCCAACAGGTGGGAGGTCTATGTGAGCGGCGGGCAGAAGGCCACGGGCCTCGACGCCGTTGAATGGGCGCAGGAGGCCGCACGCAGGGGCGTGGGGGAGATCCTGCTGACCAGCATGGACCGCGACGGGACGAAGGACGGCTACGACTGCGCGCTCACCCGTGCGGTGGCCCGTGCGACTGGCATCCCCGTGACCGCCTCAGGCGGCGTGGGCGCAATCGAGCATTTCGCCGAGGGCATCCTCGAAGGCGAGGCCGACGCGGTCCTAGCCGCGTCCGTCTTCCACTTCGGGGAGCTGACCGTCCGCGAGGTGAAGGAATACCTGCAAGCCCAAGGCGTCGCCGTTGCGCTCTAGGCCCCGTATTCCCCGCCTGTGTGAAAGGCGACAAAGGGGGCTTGTCGCCCCCGGTTGGTCAGTAGTAGTAGTAGTAGTAGTAGTAGTAGTAGTAGTATTCCCCGCCTGTGCGAAGGGCGGGGCAGGGAAGCAGTCCGATATGCCGGAGCCACGCCCCACGAAAACCCCGTGAAAGCCTATGAAAGGAACCCGCATGTCCCTCCCCGAGCTTGCCTACAACGAAAAAGGGCTCATCCCCTGCATCGTGCAGGACGCCAACACGCGCGAGGTGCTCATGATGGCATGGATAAACGAGGAAGCCCTCCGGCTGACGCTCGACCAGAAGTCGATGCACTTCTGGTCACGCAGCAGGGGAGAGCTCTGGCACAAGGGCGCCACCAGTAAAAACACGCAAGAGCTCGTCGAGCTGCGTTACGACTGCGACGCCGACACCCTCCTTGCATTAGTAGCCCCCGCCGGCCCTGCCTGCCACACCGGCTCGACAAGCTGCTTCTTCAACACCCTGCCGTTCCCGACAAGCACGGACCCTGCACCCAACGGGGAAACTGCTGCAGCACCGAGAGAAGGTGAGGCTCCCTGAGCCGGACATCCACCCTAGGGGGCGGTCACGCGTTCGGGGTGCGAATAGATATTGAAGCACCCCTCTTTTGCAAAGCCTATTAAAGTGACACCATGTTTATCGGCCAGTTCAATGGATAGGTTTGTCGGAGCGCCAGGAGATATGATAACGGGGTATGCCGCCTTGATCGCCTTTATTATTATTTCATAGGGCACTCGTCCGCTGAAAAGCAGCACGCTGTCGCGCACATCGTAATCATTGAGCACGCACCAACCCACCAGTTTATCCACAGCACTGTGCCTGCCGATATCCTCAAACCATGCTACAACTGAATTATCGTCAATCAAGGCAGCACTGTGCGTGCCCCCCGTCTGCTTGAACAAGAGGGAATCATGGTCGAGCATGGCGGCCATTGCGTTGACTTGCGAAGCCGACAATAGGAGCGATGAGACAACATCAGGGAGCTCAGAGCTATCCCGAAAATGCGGTTTCTTTTTCGCTGTCCTAAAACCTGCCGGTTCAAATGGGATTATCCTGTCCTTGTCTTGAATAGCTATTTGGTGTTTCAACAGGACGGAGACGAGGCCGTTTTGTCCGTCGACATACATGCTGTCGATTTGTGATGCATCCGTGATAGCGCCCTTCAAGAACAGATACCCAACGGCCAACTCATCAATATCCCAAGGCGAACAGGTAAGCGTATGGACATAGCGGCCATTGACCACAACGTTCATCTCAACTTCTTGGATAATCTCTCCGTGACTGTCGGAGACGTCCCCGTCTTTGAATCGCCCGATGGGGAGGGTCACATAACTATTTGCCTTTGAAAAACCTTTGGCAGACAGAACCAGGCCGCTCACGTTCATTGTTCACACCTGTTCTTGTTCCGAAAGAGCGCCTTCGTCGAATTCCTTTTCGAAGAATGCAATCGCAATCCTTGCGACAGTCTTATAGACGTCTTCTTTTGATTTTAGGATTACTTCTTCAAAAAAAGGGACAGCCCACTTCTTGAGATGCCGGTTGAAGAATATCTGGACAGTGTCTTCGATTTTCTGATAGGAGTCGGCATCGCCGCTCTCAGCACTGATGCCCTGGTTTTTCCTGAGTACCTGCATGAACTCGAATTCAACCCTCATGTGATCGGCATATTCGCTCGGCTGTATGGCCGACTCAAAGCCTGCCCGCTTATAGAGCGAGCCGATTTCGTGCACGGTCCCCGAATGGGCCTGTACGGCAGGATCCCGCTCTTCTCCGCCCAAGAACCGGCTTTCATAGAGCGTCATTACACTGAACTGGGGGTTGGAGAACAGGTGGGTATAATCCCGTCGAACCGCGTGGAATAGCTTATCCCTCTCTTCGTCAGAGCTCGTCAGGAGTTCTGAGAACCCTCCTGTAAGAAGGCTGGCCTCAGTGTCGGCAAAACCGAGTTCGTGCAGGATAGACGCAATGTCGTCAGCAAACCTGCCGTCACATAACGCAGCAGCTAGTTCGGGCGTTGTCCTGTGCAGGAACTCGCCAAGTGCTTGGTACATATCCGACGACGCAAATAGTTCGCCTGATTCTTTAACAGTGTTCACGATAGCCCCTCTTCGCAAGATATGCTTTTCGCCTATCCCGGGTTACTTGCCGGCTGCGCCTCGTCCAAGCAGATGCAACGAGGCGCCTTTCTGCGATCAGGCAGGTGCCGGGCAAAATCTAGTAGTATCGATTCGGCAGGTAGTAAACCGAAGGGTTCGTCCCCTCTTCGGGGAGCAGCTGGTAACCGCCCCCCTGCGCAATGATGCCTTGTAAATTGTCAAGGTCGTCGAAGGTCCTTGCTCCGGCCATGCAAGCTTGCACGCACGCAGGTTTCTCGCCGTTCTTCAAACGCCCATTGCCTTTACAGAAGTCGCACTTGTCGACTTTTTCGACTGGCATACCTTGGTATACCAAGGCCTCATATTCGTTAAGTACTGAACCAAAGTAGCCGTCCTCATTCTCGCGATAGCTGAGAGCGTCATAAGGACAGGCAAGCATACAGGTCTTGCATCCGATGCATTCCGCTTTGTCAATAGTGACGATGCCGTCTTCGTCTTTTTGCATGGCAGCTGTCGGGCACTGCTCGACGCACGGGGCGTTTTCGCAATGGTTGCACAGAACGGGAACGCTGGTGATTCGCACAGTCGGGTACGTGCCTTCTTGTTTTTTGAGCACATTTGCCCGCAGGTTTCCTGGCGGTGTCCCGTTGGCAGCCTTGCAGCTCAAGGTGCACCCGTGGCACCCGATACACTTCTTCAGGTCGATAACCATTCCATAACCCATGTTGACCAGCCCCCTTACGCTAACTCGACTTTGACACGCACGCATTGGTCGAACGCCATGCTCACGTGGTCAAACCGGCTTGGATCTGTGCCCGGGATGAGGTGGTTTACCGCAACACCTTTGCCTTGGGAAATCGTCGTGTACTTCGATTGCATGTTCCAGTGCCCGCCAAGGACAGAGATACATTCTGGATGGATGGTTTCAGAGATAACCACCTTGCCTTCCACAGAAGCACCCTGCCTGTTGACAAGGCGTACCGAGTTGCCGCTGGAGAAGCCCTTTGACCGGGCAGTCGCGCTGTTCATCTCTATCGCGAAGCCGACGGGATCCTGTTCGTTCAGGTCGTTGATCCAGGCATTCTGGACCGACCATGCATCCACGTTTACGGCGTTCGTCCAATAAATCGGCAACAGGTCGAAGTCCGGGTCGTCTACCTCGTGGTCGACGCAAGGCATCCATTCCGGCAGGGGAACGTAGTCTTGCGTTTCCCACGGAATGTCGAGTTCTGCAACCTTCGCTTCGACCTTGTCTTTCGCCTCAAGCATGAAATCCCAGTAGAGCGGGACCTTTCCTGGGGCATCCCCAGCCCAGATATACACTTCATCTACCTTGCGTGGGTGTGTGTAGGGGCCGTTTTGCTTAAACCATTCCAGGTCATGCTCATCGTCGACAACGGACCGGTAAACCGAGTCGCAGAATGCCTCAGGGTCGAGCTTTTGGTCGAGCGGAATGGAATTCTCTTCCTTGACATGGAACATATAGTTCAAGGTCCCAATGAAAGGCCCGTTGATTCCCGCACGGTCGGCGATTTCCGCACACATCGCCAGCCCGCCCATGGCTCCTCCGAGCGGCTCGATAACAGGCTGCCGGAGGTTGACGGACCACGGTACTCCCATGCCGCCGATGGTGCGGTGTCCGCAGAACGAATGCGGGAGGGGATCGAGCCGTTCCAGATAGCTTGCCTCCGGGATAACCAGGTCGGCAAAATATGTCGAGGAATTCAGGTAGATGTCAACATTCACGACATACTCATAAGCCTTCAAGACTTCGGCTTGCTCGTCGTGGTTGCCCCAAAAGGTCAAAGGACTCGAGGCGAGGTTTATGAGCATACGCGCTGGCTCGGTATGGTAGATCTCGGGGTGTGCCTGGGATATCATATAGAAATGCGCATCCAGGCCGAGGCCCAAGGGTTGAAGCTCGACCATGCCGTTCGATTGGGGGGTGAAGTCTCCCTCTTTGATAACTTGATAGTAGGAGGCCGACTCTTTTGGTCCAAGGAACATAAGGACATGGTCGGTGAAGCCGTCGTCCGGCCAAATCTCCGGCCGCCATTGTATGAAGTCGCTGTCGTCTGTCCAACCGTTGCACGCAGGGGCATATCCGATAAACCCGCCAACACTGTTGCATGAGCCAACGAGCACGTTCAGCTGCATGAGGCTCCATTGGGTCAAGAAGGCATGCTTGTGGCGCGAGATGCCGGAGAACAGGTCAACGCAAACCGGGCGATAGGGCATGCTGACGCCCTCGATGTCGATGGTCTCGCCAATGCGGGCTGCCTCCCCGAACTCCTTTGCGACCTTGCGTACGGTATCCGCAGGAACCGTCGTGATGGTTTCCTGGTATTCGGGAGTGTACTTCTTGAGATGCTCCTTATACAGCGAGAAGCCGGTGGTGACGGTCTTCCCCTCGTACTCGAAGGTGCCTTCCAGGAAGGGGTCCGCCGCCTCGTCGTATGGCTTCACAACATTGTCGGAGTCCATGTACAAGGCCTTGTCCGAGTCGGCTGCCCGTACGATCCTGTTCGTGGCAACATCAACCAGGGCAGGCCCGTTCGTGCGGTTTTTCAGGTAGTCATAATCAATAAGCTCCAGCTCATTGACAAGGACATGTGACATAGACAGAGCGAATGCAGCATCGGTGCCTGGACGAATCGGAACCCAGAGGTCGGCCTTTTCTCCGCTCGCGCTCATGTGGGGGTCGACGCTTACCAGCTTCATCCCGTCCGCGCGCCTCTGGGCAAATAAAGCTGCGGTCATGTTGAGTCCATGCCGTGTCGCAGTACCTGCCTGTGTACCGAACTGAAGCAGGTAATCGCAATACCGGTAGTCGGGCATTCCGTTGCCGGTCGATGTAAAGATATCGTAGGCAGTATGGATGCCAGCGCCGCATATGTCGGGCTGTGACCCTTCGGTGGCACCAAGGGGGTTTAACAAGGCCCGGAAGATATAGCTTGTCGGTAAGGCAGTGATCAGTTGGTGTCGGGCTATCTTCCCGCCTGAGTCTCGTATGCCTGCCATTTTTTCCAGCAGGATATCGAAGGCCTCGTCATAGGAGACCTCTTCCCATTGGGGATCCTCGTTCAATCCCTTGTTCGGGTTTGTCCTTATAAGGGGTTGCTTTACTCGGTCTGGATCATAAAGCAGCATGATCCCTGCTGCCCCCTTTGCGCAAATGCGCCCTCCGCCGATAGGGCTGCGGCTGTCGCCCTTTACGTCAACGACCACCCCGTCTACCACATTCACAAGAATTGCACATGCGTTGAAGCACATATTGCAGCATGTGGGTATCCATTCCCCTGCAGTGCTTGTAGTGCCTCCGAGCCCGCTTTCTTCTGGTTGGTTGTTTTCTGGCTGGTTGATGCACCCCACCATGCCTGTGCCGACAAAGCCCATCGAAACAGCTGCGGCACTCGCTCCGATGATGAATTTCCGCCTACTGAGAGGCGTTTCGCTTTTTCTCATGTTAACATTTCCTCCAATCTTAACAATGAAAACTAGTGTGCCTGTATTTTCTTGGCTTAAGAAAATCTATAGTAGCTTCCCTTCTCTCCCCTTTTCTCCCTCGTTTTCTGCTCCTTCCGTTCTCCTTTGTCGCCTCCTAAACCACAAAGGCGGCGACAAGCAACTTCCTTCCAAGGTTTACCTGCCCCATATCAACAGAACCATTGCCGTCTGGGTCTGGATACCGGCCTGCCGGTGGGTTTTGCGTGTTCAAAAGAACATCCTTTCTCTGGGGCTCGGTTGTCAGTATAGCCGATTGCCAACCAAATCGTCAGTACAACAAGGAGCCCTCTTGCGATTATCTTGCCGTTATGGCAGAATAGCCCCTTGAAAGGGCCGTAATCATGCGCTAGTATGTTTTCGTTCCTTTTAACCTCCTATGAAAGAGCCGGTTAGAAATCCCAAAAATGCATCTGTGCACAAAAACGTATATGCGTAGCCCCGACAAGCCTGCAAGGAGGATTAGGTGAAGTTTTTTTTAGACACCGCTGATTTGGACGAGATAGCCGAAGCAGCCAGCTGGGGCGCCTTAGCGGGCGTCACCACGAACCCCACGCTGTATGCCCGCATCGGGGGCCGCCTCGCCGACTTCCACAACCACATCACGCGGATATGCGCGCTCGTCGAAGGCCCTGTCTCGGCGGAAAGCGTGGCCATGACCCGCGACGAGATCGTCCGCGACGGGCGCGTGCTTGCCGCCCTGGCCCCGAACGTCGTCGTCAAGGTGCCGGCGATGGTCGAAGGCCTCGCGGCGACCAAGGTCCTGGCAGCCGAGGGCATTGCCGTCAACATGACGCTGTGCTTCACGGTCCCCCAGGCCATCTTAGCCGCCCGTGCGGGCGCCCGTTACATCAGCCCCTTCGTCGGCCGTTTCGACGACATCTCCGAAGACGGGCTCGACCAGCTGGGCGACGTGGTCACGGCGATCGGCAACTACGACTTTACCGAAAGCACCGCAGGCGGCGAGCAGATAGAGGTCATTGCGGCCTCCATCAGGAGCGCCAACCACGTCACGCAGGCCGCCCTCCTGGGCGCCGACATTGCGACGGTCCCCTTTGACGTGCTGAAGAAGATGGTTTCCCATCCGCTGACTGACCGCGGACTGGAATCCTTTGTAAAAGACTGGGAGAAAGTACAAAACGCATGAGTGAAAACGAGAAAACTGAACGTGCATCAACGGAACCGGCCGAAAACGCCGCCCTTTTCGGAGAGGCCCCGTCGCCGGGCTATACGCGCCGCGCGCGCAGGCCGGCTGTGACGGTGGGCCCTTCTGCCCCGGCCCCTTCCGAAAGGAAGGCCCCGGCCTCACATTCTGCCGACCAGTCGTCCGACGCCTCGGCCGACACGTCTGACGCCCCGGCTGCAAAGCCCGAGGCCCCGGCCGCCCCGGCCCCTGACGCCGGCACGGGCGAGCCTGCGGCCCCCTCCGCGCCCGCCGACGCCCCCAAGCAGCAAGGCGCCAAGGGCCAGGCCGGCCAAAACGGCAAGGCCAGCCAGAAGGCGGCCAACAAGCAGAGCAGCAACAAGCAGAACAGCAACGGCGCCAACGGTGCCAACAACGGCCAGCGGCGCCAACGGCGCCAGCACTCCGGCCCGGGCCGCAACGAGGCGGCCGTCCCCCAGACGACCCTCGAAGACCTGCAGCAGCTCAAGGTCACCGAGCTGCGGGCGAAGGCCGAAGAGCTCGGTGTCGACACGGCCGGCCTCAAAAAGGCCGAGCTGGTCGAAAAGGTCTTCGAGGCAAGCGTAAAGGCAGAGGGCTTCATCAACGTCGAGGGCATCCTCGACATCCTCGCCGACGGCTACGGGTTCCTGCGCACCCAGGGCTACCTCCCGAGCGAGACCGACGCCTACGTCGGGCTCTCGACCATCAGGCGCAACAACCTCCGGAAGGGCGACTATGTGACCGGCCAGGTACGGCCCCCTCGCGAGAACGAGAAGTACGCGGCGGTGCAGAAGGTCCTTTCGGTGAACGGCATCAAGGCGGAAAGCTCCGAGAAGCGCGTCCGCTTTGCCGACCTGACGCCGGTCTACCCCGACGAGCGCCTGTGGATGGAGCACGGCAGGAACACCATCACCGCGCGCGTTATCGACCTCGCGGCCCCCATCGGCAAGGGCCAGCGCGGCCTTATCGTGTCCCCGCCCAAGGCGGGCAAGACCACCATCCTCAAGGACATTGCCGCCTCCATCTCGGCGAACAACCCCGAGGTGCACCTCATGTGCCTGCTGGTGGACGAGCGTCCCGAAGAGGTCACCGACATGGAGCGCTCCATCAAAGGCGAGGTCATATCCTCGACCTTCGACATGCCGAGCGAGAACCACATCGCGGTGGCGGAGCTCGTGATCGAGCGGGCGAAGCGCCTCGTCGAAAGTGGGAAGGACGTCGTCATCCTGCTCGACTCGCTCACCCGCCTCGCACGCGCCTACAACCTGGCACAGCCGGCGTCGGGCCGCATCCTCTCGGGCGGCGTCGACTCCACGGCGCTCTACCCGCCGAAGCGCTTCCTCGGCGCTGCCCGCAACATCGAGGGCGGCGGCTCCCTGACAATCCTGGCCTCGGCGCTCATCGACACCGGGTCGAAGATGGACGAGGTCATCTTCGAGGAGTTCAAGGGCACGGGCAACATGGAGCTCAAGCTTGACCGGAACCTCTCTGACCGCAGGATATTCCCGGCAATCGACCCGGTCGCCTCGGGCACGCGCCGCGAGGACCTGCTGCTCGACCCGCAAGAGGCGCCGCTCATCTGGGCCGTGCGCCGTATCCTTGCGAACCTGAACAACCCCGAGCGTGCGATGGACATGCTCATCAAGTCGCTCAAGCAGACGAACAACAACCAGGAATTCCTCATCAAGACGGCGAAGAAGGCACAGCAGAGCAAGTCGACCGAGAACTTCGAGTTTTAAGAGAAGCCGGACAAGGCCCGCTCGTTACCGGTGCCCTACCAACGAGGAGAACATGATATGGACGACCAGCAGAACTGGCAAAGACCGGCTGCTCAGCACGGGCACGCGATGACGCCCGCCACCCCGACTCCGGCCAAGGCCGCCGTCCCCCCGGCCGCCGCCCCCGAGGCCCCCGCGACTCCCGCTGTCGCCGATGCCGCAGCTCCCGCCGCGGCCCGCGAGGCCGCCCCCGAGGCCCCCACCGCGCCCAGCAGGCCGCTCTGGCCGAAGAGGGTGACGGTCACCGCCGGGATGCCCTACGGCAACAAGGGGCTGCACTTCGGCCACATCGGCGGCGTCTTCGTGCCCGCCGACTGCTTCGCCCGCTTCCTGCGCGACCGCATCGGCGCCGATAACGTCCGCTTCATCTCCGGGACCGACTGTTTCGGATCGCCCATCGACGAGGGCTACCGCAAGCTCGTCGAGGCCGGGGGCTTCGACGGCCCGATTGCCGACTACGTGCGGGCCAACCACGAGGCCCAGCGCGCGACCCTCACCGCATACGGCATCAGCCTGTCGATCTTCGAGGGAAGCGGCATCGGGCACTCGGCGGAGATACACCAGATGGTCACCGACGCCTTCGTCACGCGCCTGCACGAGAGCGGGCATCTGGAAAAGCGTGCGACCCTGCAGTTCTACGACGCCGAGGCGAAGACCTTCCTGAACGGGCGGCAGGTGAAGGGCCGCTGCCCCGTGCAGGGCTGCAAGAGCGAGCACGCCTATGCCGACGAGTGCGACCTCGGTCACCAGTACGCCCCCGAGGACCTCATCGCCCCCCGGTCGTCTATCACGGACACCGTCCCCGCGATGCTGCCTGTCGAGAACTGGTACTTCGACCTGCCGTCCTTCAAGGGCTTCCTCGAAGACCAGGTGGCCAGCCTCAAGGCCGACCCCGCGATCCGCACAATCGTCCCGGCCGCGGTTGCGGAATTCCTCGCGCCGCCCGTCATCCACGTGAAGAACGACGACCTTGAACGCTACCGCGCCCTCGCCGCGTCCCTGCCCGCCCACAGCTGCCGGGAGGCCGAGAAGGGGAAGCAGAGCTTCGAGGCCGAGTTCGCCTCCATCGACGACCGCGACGCGGCCCGCACTGCCCTGGCCGACGCGGGAATCCGCTTCCGGACGAGCAAGACGCTCGTACCCTTCCGCATCTCGGGCAACATCGAATGGGGTGTCAAGATACCCGTGATAGACGGGGTCGGGGGGCTGACGGCCTGGTGCTGGCCGGAGAGCCTGTGGGCCCCGATATCCTTCTCCCTTGCGGTGAACGACAAGAAGGGGCTGCCACGCAGCACCTGGAAGGACTTCTGGTGCTCCGCCGACGCGGAGGTCTACCAGTTCATCGGGCAGGACAACCTGTACTTCTACGGCGTCGCCCAGCCCGCGCTCTTCGAGGCTATCAGGGAACAGGGGCCGGGAAGGCCCTCCCTGTTCGACGAGCCGATCCGCCAGACGCGGCTCGTCGCGAACCACCACGTCCTCTTCGGCGACAGGAAGGCGTCCTCGTCGGGCGAGGTGAAGCCGCCGAGCGCAGACGAGCTGCTCGACCACTACACCTTCGAGCAGCTGCGGGCCCATTTCCTCGCCCTGGGGCTCGACCAGAAGTCGGTCGGCTTCAAGCCGAAGTGCCTCGACCCCGACGAGGCGAAGCGCACGGACGCGCGTTATGCCGACCCGGTGCTCAAGGAGAGCGCCCTGCTCACGAACGTCTTCAACCGGCTTGCCCGGAGCTGCTTCTACGAGGCGCAGAGGAACTTCGACGGCGCCATGCCCATAGGGAAGGTCTCGCCCGAGGCGAGGCGCGAGGCCCACGACACCCTGTCGCGCTATGACGCGCTCATGTACAAGGTCGAGCTGCACTCCGTCATGTCGCTCATGGACGGGTTCATCCGCTGGGCAAACAAGTATTGGACCGAGCAGATCCGCACAGTCGAGCACGAAGGCGACGAAAAAAGGCGCCGCCAGGTGCTTGTCGACTGCTTCTACCTGCTGCGCGCCTGCACGCTCATGATGCATCCGGTGGTGCCGGCAGGGACCGAGAAGATATGCGACTACCTGGGCTTCGACTACGACGACTTCTTCAGCTGGAACTACGACTTCGAGGACATGGAAGAGCTCTGCTCGGCAAGCGACATCGACGAGGGCCGCCACCTCATCCGCGAGCTTCCCCCGCGCACCGACTTCTTCGAGCGCCACCCCAGCCAGTTCAAGGAGTGAGCACCGGGCCTCAAGCCCGTGCCCCGTAAAGCCTCCGGCCCGCCCCTGTGGAACAAGCCCCCGGTCCGCCCGTCCCTGCGGAATTAAGGAGATTGCTTAATTTTTTTGTGGGGGAGGGCCCCCAGCATTGGATAACAGTTGCATAAGCAGCACAGTTGATGCAAAGTGGAGAATATATGTGTGGGCTCCCGTATAGGAACCCGCGGTACAAGTCATTAGAAGAAGGAGGCAGGGGAAATGAGCGAGCAAGGAACAAGGAGCGTGGACCCGCGGAAACGCAAGAGGGTGGTGATACTCTCCATCGTATTGGTGGCACTGGTGGCGCTCGGAGCCACGCTTGCCTACCTGTCGGCCATCACCAACGAGAGGACGAACGTGTTCTCCTTCGCGCCCAATATCACGGGCAGCCTTGAAGAGCCCAGCTGGGACCCGGAGAAGGGCCAGGACCTGACTCCCGGTAGGGAAGTGCCCAAGGATCCCTACATCGTCAACACGTCTGAGGCCGACGTCGACGAGTATGTGGCCATCCGCGTGATCTTCACCGACGGTGTTGGCAACCCGCTCTCCGACGACCCCACAGACCCCGACTGGGCGGGCCGCCTCCTGCGTCTCATAGACATCGACTGGAACTATGACGATTGGGAGCTTCTGGAGGCGAGCGCCACCGACGAGACCGACAGCGTGGAGCTGGTATGGGTCTTCAAGGGCATCCCCCAGCCCCCCAGCGATCCCGTCAAGGACAACGGCGTCGTCGCCCAGGGCGAGCAGACCTCCCCGCTCTTTACGCGCGTCATAATCAGGGAGAACTTCACCGCCGACGAGCTTGCCGCTACTTCCGGCCTTAACTGGGATACTGAGTATGCCTGGCTGGCGGGCTTCTCGTCCCAGCACACCGCCGACTGCTACGAGCCCGGCGACTGCACCTGCACCCCCACCTACAACCACCACAGCAGCTGCGCCATCGCGGGCGACCCTGATGCGGCGACCACCCCGCAGGGCGGCAGCATAGGCAGCCTCACCTGCGACTGCACCCCGGCCGAGGTGCATCAGTCGGGCTGCAAGGCCAACATCTTGAGCCTCATAGAAGACTGCGGCCATGACCCCGAGGGCATCAACGGCTTCCAGATCATCCTCCGCGGCGCGGTCGTGCAGGCCGGCGTCGACGGCATGGACACCTGGGACGCCCCTGCCACAGGGGAGGCCCTGCTGGCTCTGTTCGAGGCCAACCCCTACGAGCCTGAGCCGCCCGTCGCCCCCTAGGCGCACACGGCACAAGGGAAAGAACTATCCACGGCCGGGGCTGTGCGGACATCGCGTCCGACATAGTCCCGGCCGTCAGGGATATACCGGGGGCGGGGCCGCTCGCTTTGGGTTCGCCCCGTCCCCCCGGAGCCCGGTGTCGCAGGGCGTGTGCCCAGCGCTCGATCGGCTTGCTGCGAGTCCGGATGCGCACCCCTGGTGAACCAAAATGCGAACCCCCCGTGAACCCAGAAAAATACCTGCTTGTAATCGTATGAAACGATGGTACAATTACCAAGTTTTGAATACACATGCCTGTGCGACCTGAAACCGCCAGTGGCCACCGGAAAAGGCTGCGGACTCAGGGATGACCGCGGGTAGAGGACTAACGAATGGAGAGACTATGACTAAAGTCAGCATTGCTGCCTTGCTTGACGCCGGCAGCCACTTCGGGCATCAGACCCGCCGTTGGAACCCCAAGATGAAACCCTATATCTTCGGCAGCCGGGGCGACATCTACATCATCGACCTGAAGCAGACCCTTATCGGCATGGATAAGTCCTACACCTTCATCTCCGACCTGGTCAGGAAGGGCGGTACCGTCCTGTTCGTCGGCACGAAGAAGCAGGCCCAGGAAGCCGTCTCCAATGCGGCGAACCGCTGCGGGATGCCCTACGTGAACGCCCGCTGGCTTGGCGGCATGCTCACGAACTTCGTCACTATCCGCTCACGGGTGACCCACATGGAAGACCTCGAGGCTATGGAGGCCGACGGGCGCATGGACCTGCTGCCGAAGAAAGAGCAGATACTCCTGCGCAAGGAGCTCGCCAAGCTCCAGACCAACTTGAACGGCATCCGGAACATGAAGAAAGTTCCCGAGGCTATCTTCGTCATCGACACGAACCGCGAGACGATAGCCATCCATGAGGCCCGCCGCCTGAGCCTGCCCATCGTCGGCACCCTCGATACGAACTCCGATCCCGACGACGTCGAGATCGGCATCCCCGCCAACGACGACGCAATCCGCTCGGTGGCCCTCCTGACCGACTTCATTGCCGACGCGGTTATTGCAGGCGGCACCTCCTTCATCACGGAGAGCGAGATGGCCGCCGCTCCCGCGCCGACTGCCGCTGCCGCCCCCGCGCAGGCCGCCGCGTCGGCCGAAGCCGCCGAGGGTGCGGCTGCAGCTGATGTCGTTCCTGTGCCTGACTCCGCCGCCGAGGCAGCTGCCGCCCCTGCGCCGGCCGCCGAGCCGGTCGAAGCCGCCGCCGAGGAGGCCCCTGCTGTCGAGGAGGCATCCGTACCTGAGGCGCCCGCCGCAACGGAGGCCCCCGAGGAAGCAGCAGCAGCAGCAGCCGACGACTCCGCAGCAGCCGAGGCCGCAGTCCCCGCCGCCGAGCAGGCTGCCGGGGAAGAGGCATAACCCCTGCATCGACGGCCGATGCAAGAATGACGGGAGCAGTTCCGGCGAGAACAGTTCCGAAGACAGGAAAACCCCGCTCTACAACAGCTGAGAGAAGCTGAGAGACAACAGGAAGGAAAACCCATGGCAGAGATTACTGCTTCTTTGGTAAAAGAACTACGCGAGATGACCGGCGCCGGCATGATGGAGTGCAAGAAGGCGCTTGTCGAGTCCGCAGGCGACATCGACAAGGCCGTTGACGTGCTGCGCACAGCCGGTTTGGCGGCGGTCGCGAAAAAGGCAGGCCGCGCCACGAACGAGGGCACCATCGCGGCAGCCGTGGCGGAATGCGGCATGTCCGGAGCGCTCGTCGAGCTGAACTGCGAGACAGACTTCGTGGGCATCAACGAGAAGTTCAAGGCCTATGCCGACAAAATCGCCCAAGCGGCGCTTGCCAGCCGCCCGGCCGACCTCGCCGCGCTTCAGGCCTCCGAGGTGGACGGCGAGACGGTCGAGTCAGTGGTGACCGAGGCCATCCATACCCTCGGCGAGAACATCCAGCTTGCCCGCTTTGCCTATGCCCGCCAGGAGGGCGGCGCGGTCGCCAGCTACATCCACGGCGGCGGCAAGATAGGCGTGCTGGTCGAGTTCAAGCTGGGCGATGCCGCAATTGCGAAGAACGAGGACTTCAAGCGCTACGGCCGCGATATCGCGATGCAGGTCGCTGCCGCCCAGCCGGTTGCGGTGAACCGCGAGGCCGTCGACCCGTCGGTTGTCGAGCACGAGATGGCCATCTACAAGGCGCAGGCCGCCGAGTCGGGCAAGCCGGAGAACATCCAGGAAAAGATGGCGCTCGGCCGCATGGAGAAGTATTACAAGGAGAACTGCCTGACCGAGCAGGAGTTCGTGAAGAACCCCGACCAGACGGTCACCCAGTACACCGCAGCAGTCGCCAAGGAGCTCGGCACCACCATCGAGGCCGTCGCCTTTACCCGCTTCCTGCTGGGCGCATAGGCGGATGTCTGAAAAGGTCATCATCGTTCAGGGGAACAAGACCCTGAAAGGGAGCGTCACCGTTTCGGGCGCCAAGAACTCTGCGTTGAAGCTCATGGCGGCGTCGATCTTGGGGCAAGGCGAGAGTGTTATCCACAACGTCCCTGCCATCTCGGACATCGACGTCATGGGCGACGTCATCCAGCACCTCGGCGCCAAGCTGTCCCGCGACGGCCACGACATACGGATAGACACCGCCGTGCTGGACACCCTTGAGACCCCTTACGAGCTGGTCTCCAAGATGCGTGCCTCTATTGCGGTGCTGGGCCCCCTTATCGGCCGCTTCGGGCATGCCCGCGTCGCGATGCCCGGGGGGTGCCAGATAGGCGCCCGGAAAATCGACATGCACCTGGTCGGGCTTGAGGCCTTGGGGGTCGAGTTCGCCATCGACCACGGCTACCTTGAGGCACGCACGCCAAAGGGCCTGCATGGCGCGCTGGTCACCCTTGAGTTCCCCAGCGTCGGGGCGACGGAGAACCTTCTTATGGCGGCGGTGGCCGCCAAGGGGAACACCACGATAGAGAATGCCGCCCGCGAGCCGGAGATAGTCGATTTGGCCGGGATGCTCAACAGCATGGGTGCCCGCATCTCCGGTGCCGGGAACGCCACCATCGAGGTCGAGGGTGTGGCCCTGGACTCCTTCCACCCCTGCGAGCACACGACGGTGGGCGACCGCATCGAGGCCGGGACCTTCCTTGCCGGTGCCGCTGCGGCGGGCGGGCCGGTCACGGTGAACAACATCGACCCCAACTTCTTGCGCATGGCGATCATGAAGCTGGAGGCGATGGGGGCGAGTGTCTCCATCGGCGACAAGAGCGTCACGGTGAGCCGGGAAGGCCCGCTTGCGGCAACAGACATACAGACGCTCCCGCACCCCGGGTTCCCCACCGACCTCCAAGCCCAGTTCATGCTGCTTGCCGCCCTGGCAAACGGCAACACGATAATCACCGAGAACATCTTCGAGAACCGTTTCATGTTCACGTCAGAGCTGGTCCGCATGGGTGCTGACATCACCATCGAGGGGCACCATGCCCTGGTCCGGGGGGTCAAGGACCTGCAGGGCGCCCCCGTCTCGTGCACCGACCTGCGGGCCGGTGCCGCGCTCGTGCTGGCTGGTATTGTCGCGGAGGGCGAGACGCAGGTCCACAACATCGAGCATATCGGCCGCGGGTACGAGGACTATGTTGGCAAGCTGTGCTCCCTTGGAGCCGATGTCCGCTCTGTCCCGGCCGACGGCGGTCATGTGTGACCAGGGCTTGATCGGCAAGGCGCATGACACACCGCACAAAAGGCTTCTCGTATTCGCACTCCCGGCGCAAGCTTCCCCATATGAACAACGTGACGGTCGGCACGCACGTGCCCGGAAGGCCCCTTGAGGACGGCATACGCTCCGGCGGGGAGCCGCCCGAGGGCGTGTCGGCCGCGTCTGGCGTCACGCCGATGCCGCAGGACATGTTCTCAAGCGCACGGAGGACCGAGCGTGCCCGCAAGGGCGTGGTCGACCACCTCACCCCCGAGACCGAGTCGGGCGAGACCTCTTCCGAGGCGGAGAGGCGCACGAACAGGCCAACCTTTGCGCAGACGCAGCAGCGCCGCATCCGCATTCGGGGCATTGCCATAGCCGTGGCTGCCCTGGCGCTTGTGGCGGCTGTTGCGGCCGGTGCCGGTGCCTTTGCCTATGCGGGGTCGGTGAGCGACAAGATGAGCCTCGGCGACTCCAACGCACGGGAGGCCCTCGTGGCCGCAGCTGCGGGCGAGCCGGCCTACCTGCTGTTTGCCGCAGAGTTCTTCGAGCCGGGAAGGGACTACAACGGCCCGAGCCTCCTCATGCTCATGCGCGTCGACAAGGACGCCGGACAGATAACCCTCCTGTCCATCCCCGCCAACCTCCAGGTTTTCCTGAGCGACGGCGCCTACCACCGGCTCTCAGAGGCCCAGGTCGTCGGCGGCGACGCAGAGCTGATTGCCGCAGTGTCCGAATTTGTCGAGGTTCCCATTGCACACTTCGTGAAGACCGACCGCGAGGGCTTTGTCGCGCTCGTCGACTCCTTGGGAGGCCTGAGCGTCGACGTCACCGACGAAGTGGACGACCCCCAGGCAGGCGCTATCTACATCCCAGCGGGACTGCGGACCTTGAGCGGGGAAGAGGCCCTGATCCTGTCCCGTGCGACGAACTTCCTCAGTGGCGACACGGTGCGATCGAAGAACCAGTCCCGGGTCGCGGTGGCACTCGGGCAGCGCCTGCTTGAAAAGAGCTGGCTTGAGTTGGCAGTCGCCCTCGACGGCATTGCCGAGAACATTTCCACGGACCTTGGGGCTGTCGATTTCATGACGCTGGTGAAGGCCTTCCCGGGCACAAGCCCGGAAAGCGTCTATACCGGCCAGGTTCCGGGATACTTCGAGACAAGCACCTTCTCGGGCATCCGCTACTTCATCCCCGGCGTGACCGCATGGGCACAGGTGCAGGAGGCTTTCGTGGCGGGGGAGCCGCCCGGGACGGCGGAGACAGACCTGACCGGCATCGACCCGGCATCCTTTAGCATCCTTATCAGGAACGGGGCGGGGGTCACAGGCAGCGCCCGCCAGATGGCAGACGTCCTTGAGGCGCAGGGGTACCGCATAGAGGATATCGGAAACGCCGACGTCTATGTCTACAAGGAGACCCTGGTCGTCTACCATTCCAAGGACTTTGCCCCGGCGGCAGAAGCGGTCGTGCACAGCCTCGGCATGGGGCGCGCCATCGCGTCAAACGGCTTTTACGCCTTCGACACCGACATACTGGTGGTCCTCGGGGAGGACTGGAAGCCGATCCGCTAGATGACTGCGTTTCCTCCGGCAAGGTGTGAGCATGTGCCCCAAAGCCCACAGGCCGAAAACCCCCGGCGGGAACAAAAGGGAGTCATGGTATACTCTCAGGCGGTTAAGGAATCCACACCGAGGTGCGGAAAGAGCGATAAAGGAGATACCCATGATTGACAGGGAAGATGTTGCCGCAGTACTTGAGCTGATTCGCCCGAGCCTCCAGGCGGACGGCGGAGACGTCGCATTGGTCGACGTCGATGAGGAAGGCGTGGTCACCGTTGAGCTCCAGGGTGCCTGCAAGGGTTGCCCGATGTCGCAGATGACCTTGGCGAACGGGGTCGAGCGCATCCTCAAGGAGCGGGTACCCGGAGTCTCGAAGGTCGTTCCGGCGCCCTAGCGCGCTGCGCGGGTATCGCGAGGCAAGGCCATGGCTTCTTGCTGGGAGCTGCGCGGCTGCGACGAAGAGATGCAGTCGCGCTGCCCGCACAACATACCGGGCGAGGCCTGTCCCGCCGACTGCTTCTACACGGCCTGCGACCGCCCGACGCACCGTTTAGAGCAGGACCTCGGCATCCTTCTCAACCCCGACCTCGACTACGAGGCGGCTGTCAAGCAGGTATGCCGGTTCTGCACCTTCTTCCTCACGCAGGGCCCGCGCCCCGGCCTCCGCTTTGCGGGAGACAGGCCCCCCGAAGTACGCGGGGGGAATCCGAACCGTTTTCTGCTATAATGGGGCGGTCAAGTGAGGAAGCGGGAAGGAGGCCACAATGGTTACGACGACGCTTACCTGCCCTTCGTGCGGTGCGCACACCCTCGATGTTCGGGACTACGATTCCATGATGGTGCTGAAAGCCGACTCGGCGCTGTTCACCCTGTGCTGCCCGCACTGCTCGAAGGCCGTCTCCTCGATACGGGCCATACCCGACGAGCTAAAGGACGAGGTGCGCTTTGCCGCGATCGAACTTGACGCCGGCATGGGCCGCGATGCCTGAGGCCGCGATGCCTGAAGGACAAAGAAACAACAACGATGGGATGCCGCTTCTGCACAGCGGCGTTTTGCTATGGAGTGAGCGATGCTGAATGACGTGTTCCAAAACCTTGATCCGATTATCGTGTCGATCGGGCCCTTTGTCCTGCGCTGGTACGGGCTTGCCTATGCCCTCGGGTTCCTCTGCTTCGCGCTGGTCGCCTACCGGCTTGCGAAGCGGTGGAAGATAGGGTTCGACTTCGACGCACTGCTGGTCGTATTCATATGTGTAATCGCGGGGGTCATCATCGGCGCCCGCGCCGGCTTCATCCTCTTTTACGGTGCCGGGTACTACTTCGAGCACCCGGAGGCGATCCTGGCGTTCTGGGAAGGGGGGATGAGCTTCCATGGAGGCCTTGCCGGCGCACTGGCGGGAGGTCTTGTCGCGGCGAAGCTCACCGGCATCCCCTATCTGACGCTCGCCGACTTAGGGGTGATAGGTGCGCCGCTTGGCCTGCTCTTCGGCCGGGTTGCGAACTTCATCAACGGGGAGCTATGGGGTGCGCCGACAGAAGCCTCTTGGGGCGTGGTCTTCGGCGGGCTTGCCGGCGCGGTGCCGCGCCACCCCACGCAGCTCTACGAGGCGCTCCTTGAGGGCATCGTCTTGTTCACCGTGCTCCTGCTGCTGTCGCGGAAGGCCCCTCCGCGTCCCCGCGGCACCTTCATCGGGGTCTTCCTTGTCCTGTACGGGGCCTTCCGCTTCATTATCGAGTTCGTCCGCGAGCCCGACCTCCAGCTGGGCTACCTCGCGGGCACCTGGTTCACCATGGGGCAGCTCTTGTCGGTGCCGATGATGGTGGCGGGCGCCCTGGTGCTGATATATGCAGTTCGGAAGAAGTTGCCCCAGCAAGGCCTTCCCGATACGCCGACAGGGTAATATGTCCTTTGTGGGAAAACGGACAGTGGGAAAGGAATTGCTATGGATTTGAAGTTCTATCGTTGTGGGAATTGCGGGAATGTCGCCTTCAAGCCCCTGAACAAGGGGCCGCTGATGATCTGCTGCGGTGAAAAGATGCAGGAGCTGGCCGAGAACACGACCGATGCGGCCACCGAGAAGCACGTGCCGGTGGTGGCGGTCGACGGCGCTGTTGTGAGGGTCGAGGTCGGAAGTGTCGCCCATCCCATGGAGAAGGACCACCTGATCGCCTTTATATGCCTTGAGACGAAGAAGGGCTACCAGTTCGTCGAGCTTGCCGCAGGCGACGAGCCTGTGGCCGAGTTCGCCTTGGCCGCAGACGATGCGGTGGTCAAGGCCTACGAGTACTGCAACCTCCACGGTCTGTGGAGCTGCTAGGGCTGCCGACCTGCGGGGAGCCTGCGGGGGCCTGCGGGAGAACGTAAATTCTCAAGGAAAACCGAAGACCTTGTGCTATCATAGGCAGGCTGTATTCGCCTTGGTCGGAAACCAAGGCATGAAATGGAGAGAACATGAGAAAAGGAATCCACCCGGATTATGTGGACTGCACGGTCAGGTGCAGCTGCGGGAATGCCTTCCAGACCCGCTCTACCAAGCCCGAGATGAAAATCGACATCTGCAACGTCTGCCACCCCTTCTTCACGGGCCAGCAGAAGTTCATCGACACCGGCGGGCGCGTCCAGCGCTTCGCCGATCGCTTCGGCTCCGCAAAAGAGGCTGTCGCCGCCCGCGAAGCCGCCAAGAAGGCCGAGCGTGCCGCTGAGGTCGAGGCCGCCGAGGCCAAGAAGAAGGCCGAGCGCGAGGCCAAGGCTACGGAAAAGGCGAACCGCGCCGCCTCCTTTGCGGCAAAGGCCGAAAAGGCCTCCCGCAAGGCCGAGGCCGAAAGCGCGATGGAATCCGCCGCCGGCACCGAGGCTGTAACGGACGGGGCCGTCACGGCCGCCGTCGAGGAAACCACCGGGGCTGCTGGGGAAGCCGCCGGGGAAGCCACCGCCGAGGCCGTTGCTGAACCTGCCGCCACCGAGGCCGACGGGGCAGGGGAGGCCGCCGAAGAGGTCGCACCCGCCACCGACTAGCATTTTCGACATACGCACGAACCAAAGGAAAATCAGGGGCCGCGCCGGTCCCTGATTTGTTTATCTGCTATGATTGTAGCCGCATCCTTGACGGACAGGGAGTCTTTTGGAAAACGGCTGAAGCGCACATGAAGAAGCTACTGGCCCAGATAATGAAGTTCAGCGTGGTGGGAGTAATCGCGTTCCTCATCGATTACGGCCTGATGATCCTTTTGACCGAAGTCTTCCATGTCGACTACCTGGTCAGCGCGACAGTCTCCTTCACCGTTGCGGTCGTCTTCAACTACCTGGCCTCGATGCGCTACGTGTTCAAGCACAAGGAAGGCTTGAGCCGGAAGCGGGAGTTCATCATCTTCGTCGTGCTCTCGGTGATCGGCCTGGGCCTAAACGACCTGTTCATGTGGATCGGCGTCAGCCTCTTCGGCATAGACTACCGGATCACCAAGATAGCCGCGACCTTCATAGTAACGATCTGGAACTTCACAACCCGTAAAATCTTCCTCGACGCCACCGACCAAAAATAGCCCAAGCCTATTGTCTGGCTTTAGCGCAGCGTCTCTCCGTCGAGCTCAAGGTCTAGCAGGTTGCCGTCGAGGTCGTACCAAAGCCTGTATTCGCCTCTTACCCTGTCACCGACTTCGTTCTTGTACCAGACGGTTCCCGTCTCGAAATATTGCGAGTCCCTTTTTTGCGGCTCGGATGCCGTTGCCGGGAACTCGACCGTTTCGGGGTCTGGGAAATAGCGCTGTGCCTCCGACCGTGCCTTTGCCGCCGCTGTTGCTGCCTCCGGGTCAGGTGTTGCACCCTGCGTTGCATCGCCCTGCGCCGCATCATCCTGTGCATCCTGCGCCGCGTCGCCCGGTGCTATACCGTCCTGCGTTATGTCGTTTCGCCCCGGTTCGGCCTGATCGGCCTCGCTGCATCCAACAAGTGACAGGCAGAGCACCAGTGCCACTCCTGCCAATGCCAATCCCTTCATATCCACCTCTTTCTCCTGTCCTGTTTCCCCGTCAGTAGAGCCAGGTAGAATAATATACCATTTTCTTGCCCATCTGCCGCTCGTTTTTACACCGGTTGCCCCCGTGTTACCGCCCATCCCAAGCGTTATATGCCGGCGGTTTGCCGCCACGATATTCGGGTCTCAACAAAAAGGCCACCGCACAAAGCGATGACCTGGTGTTTCATGGAGCCAGTGATAGGATTCGAACCTACAACCCACAGTTTACAAAACTGTTGCGCTGCCATTGCGCCACACTGGCCTGTGAGAAGAGCATTATACCCTAAGGAACAACCACAGGTGAACCATGGGCGAACAAAACAAAATTGGAAACAATTTGGTGTAAATGCACGACAAGGGCGCAGGAAAGGTCTATAATTCCTCGAAAGCAAGAACAGGGTTGATGTTTTGATGCGTGTTGGTAGATTGTTCGTATAGGTTGTCGATGAAGCGCTTCGGCGCTTTTAATGTGCCCTGTGTGATGGTAGCGGAACCAAAGGAGCTTGTTTGCCGTGTTTGACCAGTTTTTCTCACAGATATCCTTCGTCGATGTCTTCAATTTCTGTGTCTTTATCACCTTTAGCATCTGCTATACCTATCAGATATTCTACGTGTTCGTCGTCTTGACACGGCGGCCCCCCGAGCGTCGTGCCCAGAAGAACCACCGGTATGCGGTCATAATCTCGGCACGCAACGAGAGCGCTGTCATCTCCGACCTCGTCCACAGCATCAAGGTGCAGAACTACCCCCAGGAGCTCATCGACGTCTTCGTCATTGCTGACAACTGCACGGACAACACGGCCGAGGTTGCCCGCAACGCCGGGGCTATCGTGTTCACACGCACCAACGACAAGGAGATAGGGAAGGGCTACGCCCTCGACTACGGCTATACCTGCATCAAGGAGCGCTACCGCGAGAAGGACTACGAGGCCTTCTTCGTCTTCGATGCCGACAACGTGCTCGACGTGAACTACTTCCGCGAGATGAACGCGACCTTCGACTGCGGCGCACAGGCTTCGACGAGCTACCGGAATTCCAAGAACTACGCCTCGAACTGGATTTCGGCGGGTTATGCGGTCTGGTTCCTGCGCGAGGCCAAGTACCTCAACCAGGCGCGCGTGACCCTGAACACGAGCTGCGCCATCTCCGGCACCGGCTTCTTCATCGCTGCGGACATTCTGGAAAGGCACGGCGGGTGGAAGTGGCACCTGCTCACCGAGGACATCGAGTTCTCCGCGTACAACATCCTCGAAGGCGTGCGCATCAGCTATACCCCGACGGCCGTGCTCTACGACGAGCAGCCGATCACCTTCAAGGACTCCTGGAACCAGCGCTTCCGCTGGGCGAAGGGTTTCTACCAGGTGTTCTTGCGCTATGCCGGGAAACTCGTAAAAGGCGCCCTCACCAACCCGAAGGGCAAGCGCTTCGCGTGCTACGACATGCTCATGACGATTTCCCCGGGCATGCTCCTGACCATCGTCTCGGTCACCTTCAACGCGATCATCCTGGCCCTCGCTGCGGCCGGCCTGATGTCGCCGGGCATCATGATCGCCTCGTCGGTGTCGTCGATCTTCTTCTGCATATTCAACTACCTCGTGTTCATGTTCGTCTTCGGCGCACTGACGACCTTTACGGAATGGGACAACATGCATGCCCCGGCCGGGAAGAAGGTCCTGTACATGTTCACGTTCCCGCTGTTCATGCTGACCTACGTGCCGATTGCGCTCCTTGCGATCTTCAAGAAGGTCGAATGGAAGCCGATCTCGCACACGATATCGGTCAACGTCGCGGAATACTCAGACGCGCACGACAAGAAGGAGCGCATCTAGCCCCCTTCCACCCCGTGCCCCCCCCCCCCCCGCCCGCCCTCCCCACCCTCCCCCCTCCCATACGCGGGGGAGGGGCCCGCATGACACGGTGG
>WRIR01000019.1 GCA_009782605.1 Eggerthellaceae bacterium
GTTTTCGTGCAGGGTGTGGTAGTCTTCATTTGGACTTCCTTTCTTCTCGATGTGTTGACAACAACGATTGTAAGGAAGTCCTTCTGTTTTGTTCATTCAGATATTGTCAATACCAATTACCCCGCTTCACCTAACACGCACCAAGCGACTATCGTTCTCAGCTGTCGCTCTCGGACGCAGGGAAGGTCCCCGATGTGTCTCGGACGCAGGGAAGGTCCCCGATACGTCCTGCCCCGGAGGGCTCACCCGAGGGGTTGCGTGCAGCGTTCTATGTCGTGGGCGATGGCCTGCGCCTTTTCGGGGGGGACCTGTGCCTTTTCGGCGTAGCGGGGCCAGCGGGCAGCCGCTGCCAAGGCGGCGTCGATGATGTCCCCGGGGGCAGAGACGCGATAGCGGCGGGCCAGCACCATAAGGTCATGCCGCTCGATGTTTGAGAACTTCCCGTTGACGGCCATCAAATGCCTGCTGACCCAGGGGCTGTCCGGGCTGTAGGCATGGGTCAGGTCGTAGGCCGGGGCGAGGCTCCAGGCTCCGTCAGGGGTCATCAGGAAGCTGAGATTCTTGGTATGGTCGTCGTTGTTCGCCATCGCCACGTTGAATACCATGCGCCGGAACAGCTCGTCTGCCGCTGTGTAGCCCAGGCCGATCTCCTCGGCGGCCATGAATGCCTGGTGGTAGTCGTGGGCGTCGCGCACGTTGAAGTCCAGCCCTCCCAGGGCGCACAGGGTCTGCATGTGCAGCTTCCCGCCCTCGGACGTGCGGTCGAAGCGCCTTGCCATAAAGTGTGCGCGGCCTGCGGCCTCGTACAGGCGGCAGGGATGCATGTCTATCCCCATGTCGCAGGCCATGAGGTAGTAGGCGTACTCGATGCGCCCGTACGCCTGCCGGCACGGGCCACCGGAGGGGGTTGCGGGCGAAAGGTCGAACTTGATGATCCAGTGCCCGTACCCGGGCGGAAGGCCGAACTGGCCGGACACGAAGGCATCCGCCTGCTCATGGTAGCCGACCACCGCTTTGGCACGGGCGCCCCCCGCACTCGTGCTGATGTCGACAAGCTGCTGTAAGGCATTTTCGGAAGGGTCGCTTTCGCGGTCGCTGCCGAAGCCGGGGGGGCCGTCGACTGCGCCGAGCTGCCCTGCAAGCCCGATCTCCGGATTCTGGGAGTCCTGCCCGAGCCTCACCGACAAGGCCTGCCGTGCCGTCTCGACGAGGCTGCCCATCTCAAGGGCGCTGGGCGGCACGTCCCCGTCACGCAGGGCCGGGCGGAACTCAAGGGCGCCCATGGCGCGCGTTCCCATGTATGCCAGGCGGTCGAGCGCGGTGACCTGCCGCCAAGAGACGCCGTGCGCTGCCATCCAGCCATTTATCAGCATGTTGCCGAAGCTGTCCGGCAGGCTGTCGGCGATGAAGGCCGGCAAGCCGTAAAAGGTCTCCCGCGACAAGGAGGGGAAGACCTTCGCCCCCTGCTCGGACAGCGGAAGGAGCAAGGGCGAGAGCTCCAGCCCCGAACGGCGGTGCGCCTCGTAATACTCGAAGGCATACACCCCGTAGCGGGCGTCGAGGGCCAGTGCCCCGACCGGCTGGCCCCAGCAAAGCACCTCGATGCTGTTGACGGGCTTATAGGGCATGGCCGCCTCCCGCAGGCGCGTCCTCGGTGCCAGGCGGCGCGCTTTCCTTGGACGACGCTTCCGTTGTGGCAGCCCGGCTCACGGGGACGGCTCCCGTATGTCCGTGGGCCGGGCCGGTCGGGCGGATGGGGGCGCGTGCGCGGGCACGTTGGCGGGGCTTGCCGAGGGCGTGCACCTGTACGGGGCTGACCGAGGCCGCAGGGGCCAGCTGCTCCAGCCAGTCCTCCTGCCTGAGCACCTGCAAGACCTTGACGAGGGTGGCAAGGGAAGAGCCTTTGCCGCCCTCCAAGCGCGAGACGCTTGCCACGCCGATGCCTGCCCGCAAGGCAAGCTCGCCCTGGCTCACGTTCAGGCGAAGGCGGAGCTCCTTGATTTGCGAGCCGAGGAACAACTCCCAGTCCTGTACGGTTCTATACATATCATTACCTATCAATAATTATTTGTTATCTCAATATATGTGTTTAGTATATCATATTCTATAGATTAACAAGCGTGTATTCATCGCAGGGCGAGCAGGGGCGGGCAGGGGCGCTCCTATTTTGTCCTGCACCCCCGCGTCATTGCGGGCCTGACCCGTCGCCCCATCCGTCGCCCCAGTCGAATCCGTGCACCCCCGCGTCATTGCGGGCCTGACCCGCCCAGGCGCCCCGCCGTCATTGCGGGCCTGACCCGCAATCCTCAAGGCGCAGAAGCTACGAGCACGAGAACTCGCAGGACCGGCAAAGACAGCGAAGGTTTAATAGTTACGCCGGCTGGCAAGCCGGCGTAACGAATAGATGGTGGGCGTTACTGGATTTGAACCAGTGACCCCTACCGTGTGAAGGTAGTGCTCTCCCGCTGAGCCAAACGCCCGAAACCACGACGGCCAATATCGCCGTGCTTGATGTATTTTAGCGGTCACCGGGGCTTTACGCAAGGAATCCATATATTTTTTGGTAGGGTGCCCTCACTTTAGGTTACAATAATCAACCGCATCCGGCTTCTGAGGCATTCGCCAGGCATGGGGCCCATAGCTCAACGGTGGAGCAGAGGACTCATAATCCTTTGGTTGCAGGTTCGAATCCTGCTGGGCCCACCACTTATTCGTTACGCCGGTCCTGGAAGCGCCTATGGTTCTGCGCCTTTAGGATTGCGGGTCAGGCCCGCAATGACGGCGGGGGGCCTGGCCGGGGCGGGCAGGATTGCGGGTCGGACAATGACGGCGGGCGGAGCGGACAGGATTGCGGGTCGGGCCCGCAATGACGGCAGGCAGGGCCTGTCCCCACGAGTTCCCAGGAGTTCTTGATTTTCTTGTTGCCATGGGGGGGCTTTAGGGTATAATTTGCTCTTGCGCGTTAAGTGCAGCATTCCTCGGTAGCTCAACGGCAGAGCATCCGGCTGTTAACCGGAGGGTTGTAGGTTCGAATCCTACCCGGGGAGCCATCAGTATCGTCCGTATAGGGCTCGAAAGGGCCCTATACGTGTTTTCCGAGGCTTTTCGCGAATGGCCGAGGGCTGTCGTCGTCCAACCGCGGCAGCCTTCATGGATAGGAGGGAAAGGAGCCGCGCCCTGGGAGGCGGCCGGGGGTCCGTCGGCCGCGGCCCGGGGCGGCCCGGAGGTCCGTCGGGCACGACCCGGGAGTTCGTCGGGGGTCCGCCGGGCACGGCCCGGGGCGGCCCGGGGCGGCCCGGAGCAGGCGTCAGCAGATGATCATGCAGCTTGAGCATATCACGAAGGCCTTTGGAAGCCGGGTCCTGTTCTCGGACCTGTCCTTGCGCCTTGAGGACCACGACCGCCTGGCGCTTGTCGGGCCGAACGGGGCGGGAAAGACCACGCTGCTCAACATCATCGCCGGGAAGGACGGCGCCGACAGCGGCAAGACCATGTTCGCGAAGGGCACCCAGGTCGGTTACCTTGAGCAAGAGGCCATCGAGATGGCCGAACGCCCCATTTTCGAGGAGGTCATCTCGTCCCAGACCGACATCCTCGAAGCCGAACAGCTGCTGCGCCGCCTGGAAGGGTCGCTCGGCGCGGCCCCGACCCCCTCCCAGCTTGCGGCCTGCGGCCGTGCGCGCGACCAGTACGAGGCCCTGGGCGGCTACACCCTGGAATCGAAGGTGCGCAGCGTCTTGTTCGGCCTCGGCTTCAAGGAGGGCGACCTTACGCGCGCGACGACGGAGTTCTCGGGCGGCTGGCAGATGCGCATCGCACTCGCAAAGCTGCTCGTGAGCGCACCCGAGGTCCTGCTGCTCGACGAGCCGACGAACCACCTCGACCTCGAAAGCGTGAAGTGGCTCGAAGGGTTCCTGCGCGGCTGGACGGGGGCGATCATCGTGGTAAGCCACGACCGCGCCTTCATGGACAACATGGTCAACCGGGTCGCCGAGCTCGAAGGCACCGAGCTCATGTTGTACCAGGGCAACTATTCCGCCTACCTCAAGGCGCGCGAAACCTGGCTCGAACAGCTGCGCGCGGCAGCGGCGAGCCAGGCGAAGGAGATAGCCCACATGGAGGCCTTCGTCGAGCGCTTCCGCTACAAGGCCTCGAAGGCGAAGCAGGCGCAGGACCGCCTGAAGAAGCTGGAGAAGATAGAGCGCATCAGGCTTCCCGAAGAGAAGGCGACCGTGCACTTCAACTTCAAGCAGCCGCCCCGCACCGGAGAGGTGGTCGTGGGCATCGAAGGGCTTTGGAAGGGCTTCGGGAAAACGCAGGTCTACGACGGGCTGGACCTCACCTTGTACCGCGGCGACAAGATAGCCCTGGTGGGGCCCAACGGCGCGGGAAAGTCGACCCTGCTCAAGATGGTCGCGGGCGTGCTTGCACCCGACGCGGGGAAGATCGGCTACGGCATACACGTGACCACGACCTACTACGCGCAGCACCAGCTCGAAGAGCTCCGTTCGCGCAACACGGTCTTTCAGGAGCTCGACCGGGTGGCCCCCGGCTGGAGCATAGCCCAGGTGCGCACCCTGCTCGGCGCGTTCCTGTTCACCGGCGACGACGTGGAAAAGAAGGTAAGCGTGCTCTCGGGCGGCGAGAAGAGCCGCCTTGCCCTGGCGAAGATGCTCGTCGCCCCGAGCCCTTTGCTCTGCCTCGACGAGCCGACGAACCACCTCGACATCGCCAGCTCCGACATCCTGGAACAGGCGCTGCGGGCCTTCGAGGGGACGATCCTCTTCATCACCCACGACCGCCACCTCATCCGCTCTATAGCCAACCGCATCATCGAGGTACGCCCCGGCACAGTGACGAACTACGACGGGGACTACGACTACTACCTGTTCAAGAGCGAGCAGGCGGAAAACCTCGCGGAACACGCAGACCCGCTTCCCGGCGAGGACGCTGCGGGCGGGGGGCGGGTTGCGGCTGCGGCGGGCCCCGCAGGCAGCAACCGCGCTGCCCTCACCGCTGCCGCCGACGCCCGCAGCGCCGCCGCGGGCAGCAACCGCGCTGCCACCGGCAACGGCGCATTGCCCGCCACCGCCGCCGCGGGCAGCGCTGCCGCCGAGGCCCAGCTCACGGCAGAGCGGGGCAGCGCACCGAAGACGAAGGAGCAGAAACGCAAGGAAGCCGAGGCCCGCAACAGGGCCTACGCCGCGCTCAAGCACCACCGCTCCCGCCTGGCGGAGCTCGACTCCCAGATGGGGCAGGACAACCAACGCATGGCCGAGCTCCTCGACCTCATGAGCGACCCGGCCTTCTACACGAGCGAGGACGCCTCAAGCGACGCCGTTGCCGAGCACGCACGCCTCAAGAAGCGGATCGCCGCCGCGGAAGAGGAATGGTTCCTCCTTTCCGAAGAGCTTGAGGCAGAGCTGAGACGGCAGCAGCTTGAAGCCGACGTTTGAGAGGCACCCGGCAACCGGAAGCAGGCGGCATCCCCGCCGCCCGACACCCGGCAACCAGCACCCCGCCGCCAGCCGCCCGGCACTCGGCATCCCCGCCGCCCGACAACCGGCAACCAGCACCCCGCCGCCCGGCACCCGGCACCCGGAAGCAGGCGACAACCGGCACTCACAACGCACAACCAGCACCCCGCCAACCAGGCCGATTGCTTATGAAGTTTTCCGGTCAGGGTGCCGCCCGGGGCCTTCATAAGGTAGACTAGGCCATTATGTCAGCGAACATCCCGTACATCATATGCAGCATCCTGAGCTTCCTCCCGGCCATCGTGTGCCACGAGGTGATGCACGGCTTTGCCGCGCACAAGCTCGGCGACCCGACGGCGAAGGACGCCGGACGGCTGTCCCTGAACCCGGTGAAGCACATCGACCCCTTCGGCACGGTCATCCTGCCCGCGATGCTGATACTGGCAAACGGGCCGGTCTTCGGCTACGCGAAGCCGGTCCCCTACAACCCGCGCTACTTCAAGGACCCCCGCAAGGGCGACCTCATCGTGGGCCTGGCAGGCCCGGCGGCAAACCTCGTGCTGGCCCTGCTCGGCGCGGGGCTCGCCTGGGCGCTGTGGCCCGTCGCCCAAGGGTCGGGCTTGGACAACGACCTCTTCCTCTACTTCTACGCGCTCTTCCTCCCCCTGTTCACGCTCATCAACCTCTACCTGATGTTCTTCAACCTCCTGCCGATCCCCCCGCTCGACGGATCGAGCATCTTCGCCTTCATCCTGCCCGAGCGCTTCTTGCCGGGCTACTACAAAATCCAGCAATACTCCTTCCCCATCTTCCTCGTCATCGTCATCGGGCTGCCCTACCTGCTTGGGGTAAACCCGGTCAGTTTATACCTCCGCGCGACCGCCGGGAATATAGCCAACCTGGTATTCCCCTTCGCAATCGGCTGAGAGTTGCGCAAGGTCACAGGCCAGATGCGCGGTCCGAACCGGAAAGACACGAGAGAGGGGAACGCCATGCCCGAAATGCCTGAGACGCCCGAGACGCCCGGGATGCCCGAAACGCCCGGGATGCCCGAAACGCCCGAAGAGATCATCCTCACCGGATACCGCCCGACGGGCAGGATGCACCTGGGGCACTGGTTCGGCAACCTCCAGAACATGCTCGCCTTGCAGCACGACTTCGACGAGACCTACTACTTCGTCGCCGACTGGCATGCGCTCACGAGCGACTGGGCCGACCCGGGCCGCCTCATCGAGCACACCGAGGACATGGTGCTCGACTGGTGCGCCGCCGGGATCGACCCGGAGAAGTCGACCATCTACCGGCAGTCGGACATCCCCCAGATTGCCGAGCTCAACATATACTTCGCGCTCGTGACCCCCATGGGCTGGCTTGAGCGGGTGCCCACCTACAAGGAGCAGCGCGACAACATACAGGACAAGGACCTCGGCAACGTCGGCTTCTTCCAGTACCCGATGCTGCAGGGCGCCGACATCGCCATCATGCGGGCCACACAGGTCCCCGTCGGCGAGGACCAGCTGCCCCACCTTGAGGTCGGCCGCGAGATAGTGCGCCGCTTCAACTACACCTACGGCGAGGTCGTCAAGGACGGCAAGGGCAAGGGGGAAGACCTCGTGGTCGGCCCGCTCGTGGAACCGCAGGCGCTCATCGCGGGCGCGGGCGCGCGTGTGCCGGGGCTCGACGGGCGCAAGATGTCGAAGAGCTACGACAACGCGCTCTTCATATCCGACGACGAGGAAACCTTGCGGCACAAGGCCATGGGCTGCATCACCGACCCGGCGCGCAAGCTCAAAACCGACCCGGGCGACCCGGACATATGCCCCCTGCACCAGATACACCGGCTGGTCGGGGACGCGGCCGTCATCGCGGAGTTCGACGAGTGCTGCAGGAAGGCGAGCTGCGGCTGCGTCGCCCACAAGAGGAAGTTCGCCGACGACATCGTCGCCTACCTGGCACCCTTCCGCGCCCGCCGCGGGGAACTTGCAGGGCTTTCCGGCTATGCGAAAGAGGTGCTGGCCGCCGGTGCCGCGAAGGCGCGCCCGAAGGCCGAAGAGACCATCCGGCTGTGCCGCGACGCCATGAACATCACGCTGTAATGTCGTACCGGATCCGCATAGAGAGCTTCGAGGGGCCCTTCGACCTGCTCTTATACCTTGTCAGCCAGCAGAAGGTGGACATAGGCGCGATATCCATCACCGAGATTGTCGACCAGTTCCTCGCCGAGGTCTCCCGGATGCGCAACCTCGACCTCGACGTGGCGAGCGACTTCCTCCTGGTGGCATCGACCCTGCTTGAGATCAAGGCCGCAAGCCTCATCCCGGTGCCGAAGTCCGATGTCGCCGGCGAGTTCGAGGAAATCACCGCCTCCGAGGCACGTGACATCCTTGTCGCCCGCCTTGTCGAGTACAAGAAGTACAAGACCGCCGCCACCGCGCTCCAGACGCGCTTCGAGAACGAGGGCCGCATGCACGGCCGCCCCTTCGGCCCCGACCGCGCGCTGCTCACCCTGATGCCCGACTACCTGGAAGGCCTTACCCTTGAGGCCCTGGCGCTGCTGTGCATCAACTCCTACACGAAGCGCGAGGAATTCCTGCTTGAGGCCGAGCACATCGCCGCCAAGCCGATCCCCATCGAGATACACGTCCGGGCGATACACCAACGCATCGCGGGCGCAAAGCGCCTGCGCTTCTCCGACCTGGTCAGCGCACACACGCCGCACCCGGTGCTCGTCGCAACCTTCCTTGCCATCCTTGAGCTCTACAAGCGCTCCATGGTGAAGCTGGTGCAGAAGCGGGCCTTCGCCGACATCGACATCCACTACATCGAGGGCAGCGGCGAGCTCAGCTTCGAGGGCGACGACGCTATCACGTCGGTGGCGGAAACGGAAGCGGGGGAAGCGGTGCCGGGCGCGGGGGCGGCGGGAGTCGCAGGTGCGGAAGCGGTGCCGGTGCCGGACGCGGAGGCAGCGGCGGAGGTGCCGAGGACCGCAGCGGGTGGCGGTGCGGCGGCGTCGGCGGAAGTGGAAGCTGGGACGGCAGAGCCCGCAGGGGCCCAACAGGCGAAATGACGAAAGAAAGCCGAGGACTCGATGTTTTCTGGATTACAGGAAGACCAGGTGAAGGCCGCACTTGAGGCCATGCTGTTCGTGACAGACGAGCCGGTCAGCACCATCACGCTCGCCGACATGCTCGAAGTCGAGCCGAGCCTGGTGGAGTGCACGCTCGTCGACTTGCGCGCCCACCTTGAGGAAGAGAACCGGGGGATACAGCTCCGCGAGGTCGCGGGCGGCTGGCGGCTGTTCACGCACCCGGCCTACCATGAGCTCATCGAGCGCTACGTGGTGTCGTGGGACACCCGCCGCCTCTCCCCTGCCGCCGTCGAGACGCTGGCTATCATCGCCTACAGCCAGCCCGTCACCCGCCTGGGCGTCGCCGCGGTCAGGGGCGTGAACTCCGACAGCTCCATCAACTCGCTCATCGAGAAGGGCCTGGTGCGCGAAGCCGGGTTCGAGGACTCGCCCGGCAACCCGGCGCTTTTTGCCACGACGCGGACCTTCCTTGAGAAGTTCGGCCTGCGCACGGTCGACGACCTCCCCGACATCGAGTCCTTCGCGCCCGACGACGAGGCGCGCGGCTTCATCCGAGAGCGCCTGAGCGTGACGCGCAAAGACGGCACCGACCTGGAAGGCCAAGACCCCGGGGAACGGGAGGGCGCCGAAGGCCCGCCCGACCTGACGGGCGGCCTGGCGGGCGCGGGCGCGGGATTGCCTGGTTGGGCAGGCCTGGCGGGCGCCACGGCGGGCGGCGGCGGTGACGGTGGCGGCGCCACGGCGGGCGCGGCGGGTGCCGGGGTCGCCGAGGCCGACGGCGACGTCGAAGCCAACGGCGACGCCGAGGCCGCCGACAGCGGGCGGGCGCAGGACCTGCTGGCCCAGGCCCTGGCAGCAGGCCTCGGGGCCGTGGAGAAGATAGACTTCGATGACCTGCACTTCGAGGAATAGCCACAAAGACGGCGTATCCGCGCCCGCAGAGGGCGGCCCACCCACGCTCAAGCAAGGCGGCCCCCACCCGCGCCCGCAGGAGGCGACCCCGGTGCATGAGGCAGCCCGGAAGGCGCACAACAGCCCGCCCGCACCCGCAGGGAGCAACGTATCCGCACCCGCAGAGGGCGGCGCGGCGGGTGAGCGTATCGTCCCTATGCGCCTGCAGCGCTTCTTGGCCCGTGCGGGGATGGCAAGCCGCCGCGGTTCGGAAGACCTCATGACGGCGGGCCGCGTGACGGTGAACGGGGAGGTCGTCCGCGAGCTGGGAAGCAAGGTGGACCCCCTCACCGACGAGGTCGCGGTCGACGGGAGGCCCGTAGCCTACCCGAGCGCCCCGGTGACCCTCATGCTCAACAAGCCTGCCGGCTACATCACCACCATGTCCGACCCCTATGGCCGGCCCTGCGTCGCCTCCCTGGTTCCGACCGGGGACTATCCCGGGCTCTTCCCCGTCGGCCGCCTCGACACCGACACCACCGGCCTGCTCCTGTTCACGACCGACGGCGACCTGGCACACCGCCTGCTCCACCCCCGCCACCATGTCCAGAAAAGCTACGAGGCCTGGGTGGAGGGGGTTCCCCGTGCGTGCGACCTCGACCGCCTCGCCCGCGGTATCGACTTGGAGGACGGCCCCACCCAGCCCGCCGAAGTCGAGCTCCTGGGAGTTGACAAGGGGACGGGGCGTTTGTCATCTTTCGATACGCTTGAGAACAAGTACGTCTACCAAAAGATGACAAACGCCCCGTCCCCTTGTCAACTCCCGTCCCTTTGTCAACTTCACGCACAGGTGCGCATCACCATCCGCGAGGGAAGGAAACGCCAGGTCCGCCGCATGTTCGAGGCGATAGGCCACCCCGTGGCAAGCCTCCACCGCCCCGCATTCGGCGGGCTGGCCCTCGGCACCCTCGAAGAAGGCTCCTGGCGCCTCCTGACCGAAGCCGAGCGCACCCTTCTCCCCTGACTATTGGTGGCGGCCGTGTGACAGGGGGCTCCTTGTCACACGCACTGCCCCCCCCCTCCTCGTCATTGCGAGCCACGTGTGAGTTATACGGCCCCCTGTCACACGGCCACGGCCCCTTTTCACACGACTTGCCAAATCGGACGGAGTTGTTGGCACCCCCCAAATGCACGACTGCTTCCAGAGCGCTTTTTCGCGCTCTTCGGATAATACCAGGTAGATGGACTGTTTGACAGGCAAGACTTGACGCTGCAAGCAAAGAGCCCCCGTTTTCGCCTACAGAATCGTGCATTTGGGGGGTTTTGTGCCAATAACTATTGCATTTTTGACAACTCATGGGGACAACTCCCCAAGAACCCGCAGGACCTGTCCCTGTGACAGGGGGCCGTATAACCTGTCACACGCACTGCCTCCCCCCTTCCTCGTCATTGCGAGCCACGTGTGACAGGTTATACGGCCCCTTGTCACACTCGGCCCCCTGTCACACTCCTGTCCATCCTCTCTGTCCTTCTTCCGATTCGGCGGGCGGGCAGGTAAGTACGTGGTATCATGGGGGTAAGGAGGTTTTACATGATATACGGCAGCATACTCGACACCATCGGCAACACGCCCCTCGTGCGCGTCAACCGGATGAACCCGAACGCGGCGGTGGAGCTCTACGCCAAGGTCGAAGGCTTCAACCCCACCGGCAGCATCAAGGACCGCATAGCGCTCAAGATGATAGAGCAGGCAGAGGCCGAAGGCACGCTCACCAAGGACAAGATAATCATCGAGGCCACTTCGGGCAACACCGGGATCGGGCTGGCGATGATAGGCGCGGTCAAGGGCTACCGGGTCCAGATAGTGATGAGCTCTGCGGTGTCCATAGAGCGGCAGAAGATGATGAAGGCCTTCGGCACCGAGATAATCCTCACCGCCGCCGAGCTGGGCACGGACGGCGCCATCATAAAGACGCGGGAACTGGTCGAAGCCGACCCGGACAGGTACTTCAACCCCAACCAGTTCTCCAACCACTACAACGCCATCGCACACTACAAGACCACCGCCGAAGAGATTTGGGCGCAGACCGAGGGCCGCGTGACGCATTTCGTGTCGGCGCTGGGCACCTCCGGCACGCTCATGGGGGTCGGCATGATGCTCAAGGAGCGCAACCCCACGGTCAAGATCATCGAGGCGCAGCCGGTCAAGGGGCACTACATCCAGGGGCTCAAGAGCCTCGCCGAAGCCATCGTCCCCGAGATATACAACATCGACGAGATAGACGAGAGCATCCTCATCGACACCGAAGAGGCCTACGAGATGGCGCGGCGCATCGTGCGCGAGGAAGGCATCTTCGTCGGCATGTCGAGCGGTGCCGCCATGCTGGCCGCCCTGCACGTCGCCGAAGGCCTCGACGGCGGCGTGATAGTGGTCATGCTGCCCGACCGGGGCGAGAAATACCTCAGCACCAACCTGTTCGGGGCATGACGGGTGTCAGGGGGACGTGTCAATGGGGACGTATAACTTTGACACCTTTTCACCCAGGTTGCCCTGTCGCTGCGGAATGCGATACGGAATGCGATAAAAGGTGTCAAAGTTATACGTCCCCATTGACACTTTAGAAAGGAAGCGCCACATGAAAGACGGGCCTGCAACAAGAGACAACACCCCCGCCATCGAGCTTGTCGACGTGGTGCAGCGCTTCGGGCGCAAGACCCCCCTGGCCGACATGCGGCAGACCGTGCTCGACCACGTGGGCTTCAATGTCGCGCCCGGCACCATCCTGTGCCTGCTCGGCCCCTCGGGCTGCGGGAAGACCACCCTGGTGAACCTCGTCATGGGAATCATGCTCCCCGCTTCCGGCAGCGTGCGCGTCCTCGGCGAGGCGGCACCCTACCCGAAGGCCCGCAGGCGGATAGGCTTCATGCCGCAGGACGAGGCGCTTTACAACGACATCACCGCCGAGGACAACCTGCGCTTCTTCGGCACGCTCTACGGCATGAAAGGCACGGCGCTTGCCCAGGCAACGGACGAGGTCTTCGCCTTCACCCGCCTTGCGAAAGACAGGAAGAAGATGGTCTCGCATTACTCGGGCGGCATGAAGCGCAGGCTGTCGCTGGCCGTCGCGCTCCTGCACTCCCCCGACCTGCTCGTGCTCGACGAGCCGACGGTCGGCCTCGACCCCGAACACCGCATCCATATCTGGGAGGGCTTCCGCGAGCTCGCCGGGCGGGGGAAGACGCTCCTGGTGACCACCCACATCATGGACGAGGCCCAGCGCTGCGACACGGTCGCCATGCTGCGCGCGGGGAAGCTCATCGCCGAGGGCTCGCCTGCCGAACTGCTGAAGCGGACGGGGACCAGCGACCTGGAAAGCGCATTTATGAGGCTGGGGGAAAACGCCGAGGAAAGTGCCGAAGGAAGGAAGGGCGCCGGGGCGGATGGAGCAAAAGACGCTGGGGAAAGCGAGGGCGCCAAAGCGAACAGAGCGAGAGGCGCCGGAAGGAAGGGGGCCGAAAATGACTAACATACTTGCCATCGCCCGGCGCATCCTCCTTCAATTCGCCCACGACAAGAGGACCCTGGCCCTGCTCTTCATCGGGCCGCTCATCGTCTTGTGGCTGCTGTCGGTCCTTCTCGGCGCGGGGGCCTATTCGCCCCGCCTTGCCACCGTGGGCCTTCCCGCAGGCTTCCAGGCCGCGCTTGAGCAGCAGGACGCCCGCGTCTTTTTGGCGGGAGTGGCCGAGGCCGAGGCAATGCTGAGGGACGACGAGGCCGACGCGGTCCTGAGTATGCACGACAGCACCACCCTGGACATCTGGGTCGAGGGCACCGACTCGACGAAGACGGCGGCCGTCATGAGCGCGGTCTCTTCCGCCTTGAGCGATGCCCGCAAGGCCGCCGCCGACGACATGGGGGCGACCATCGACCAGAAGAGGGACGAGCTAACCGAGAGGCAGGCCGAGGCGAAGGCACGCCAGGAGGACATGAGGGCCGTGCTTGAGTCTGTCACCCTGACGCTTCCCGACGCGGCCCGGGCCCAGCTCCCTCCCGAGCTCGCGGAGCTCCTTGAGGATGGAAGCTCCCCCCTCGACGCAGACCTTTCCGACATGTTCACGCTCGACATCACCGATTTCATGCCCGTCCAAGACGTCGAGGTGAGCTACCTCCACGGCAACGAGGACTGGAAGATGTTCGACTTTTACGGGCCGGTCTTTATCGGCGTGTTCCTCTTTGTCTTCGTGTTCCTCACCAGCGGCATGTCCCTGGTCAACGAGCGCGGCGCCGGCACGATGACGCGCTTTCTGACCACGCCTGTGAAGCCCGCGCAGGTACTCGGCGGCTACACCCTGGGCTTCGGGTTCCTGGCGCTTTTGCAGTCGAGCATCATCTTGTGGGTCGCCATCACCTTCATCGGGTTCCCCAACGAGGGCGAGGTGTGGCTCGTCGTCCTGACGGCGGTATCCTTGGCGCTCGTCTCGGTGACGCTCGGGCTGCTCATCTCGGGCCTGGCAAGCAACGCCTTCCAGGTCATCCAGCTCATGCTGCTTTTCGTGGTGCCCCAGATACTGCTCTCGGGGATATTCGGGCTTTCGAGCTCCCCGCAGTGGCTGCAGGTCTTGAGCAAGTGCCTGCCGCTCACCTACGGGGTGGACGCCCTGCGTGCGGTCATGCTGCGCGGGGCCGGCCTCATGGACATCTGCATGAACCTCACCGTGCTCTGGGGTTTCATCGCGCTGTTCTTCGTCCTGGCAGCCCTAAAGTTCCGCAAGAAGAGCGCCCGCAGGATTTAGGTGGGGATGGACAAGGGGATGGACAAGGGGATGGACACGTGTGACAGGGGGCCGTATAACCTGTCACACAGGCAGCCACCCACGCTGCGCTCGGCGGCGTGTGACAGGTTATACGGCCCCCTGTCACACGTCCCCCTGACACGCCCCTGACACGCGCTAGGTCCAGGAGTCGTTTAGGAGGCGTTCTCCGGTTACTATCACCCTTTGGAGGCGCGAGGGGGTGCAGGTGTAGAGCGTGACCAGGTCGCGGTCGGGCACGATGAGCAGGTCCGAGTTGTCCTCGGGGTCGATCACCTTCAACGAGATCACCTTGTAGGTCAGGAACTGCTCCTTTGTCCGTATATAGAACAGGTCGCCCTCCGTCAGCTGGTCGATGTTGGTGAACCACTCGTTCGTCACCCTCCCGTGGTGCCCCGCCAAGACGCTGTGGGTGCTCGCGCCCCCGACAGGCAGGGAGGTCCCCTCCACATGGGCGATGCCCCGCTCAAGGTTCTCGGCGGTGGGGCCGGTGAAGATAGGCAGCTCAAGGGCGAGCTTGGGGATGACTATGCTCCCGAAGATGTCCGAGTCCGAAAAGTCGATGTCGCCGCCCGGGCCCCCGGAACCGCCCGCGCCGCCGCCCGTCCCATCGCCGCCCGTCTCCGGGCCCTCGGCGAAATAGGCCGTGACGAGCTGGGTGGCGTGCAGGTTGTTGATGTATTGGGCAACATGCGGGTACATCAGTATGGAAAGGCCGATAATGAACAGGAACACGCTCGCTATCTTCCTTCTCCGGGTGCTACGATCCATCAGCCTTACCTCTATTCCCTCTTCTTCTCCGTCTCCTGTGCAACAGTATAGCAAGGACAACCAGCAGCGCAAGCAGGCCGAGGACCACCGTAAGCGTCACCACGAAGTTCCGCTCGACGGGGGTCAGGTCCTCAAGGGGGTTCAGGCCGCGGGGCGCCTTGTCGAGCTGGCCGGTATAGGCCACCCGTTCCCCGGTGACCAGGAGGCGGTGGCTGTTGACCATGTAGGGGTAGCAGGTGAGCAGCGTCGCCAGGTCCTTGCCCGTGACGATCCCCGCAATCTCGACCTCGTGGGGCTCGACCACCTGGATGTCGTAAACGCGGTAGGCTAGTATCTCGGCGAAGTTCCTGATGAAGAACTCGTCCCCCGGCTCAAGTTTGTTGATGTCGGTGAACAGGCGCGCCGTCGGCAGCCCGTTGTGCCCGCTCAGCACCGTGTGGGTCGATTCCCCGCCCACGGGCAGCGAGGTCTCCGGAATCCAGCCCACCCCCTTGCTCAGGACCGCGTCGGACGTGCCTTCGTAGATGGGCACGGTAATGCCTATCTTGGGCACCTCCACATAACCCATGACGTCCCCGATCTTCAGATAGGTCACCACCGAGCTGTCCCGGAAGTGCGCGTCGTCGAAGGGGTCTAACAGCTGCGGCTGGCGGCCCACCAAAGAAAGGTTGTAGGCCCGCGCCTGCTCAAGGCTGATCTCCTTTACCGCCCGGGGGGTCTCCTGGACGGCCTCGTTGTAGGTGCGCACCACGACTGTCTGGGCACGCTCGTTGATGAGGGCCGAAACCGCGGGGTAGAGGAATATGCTGGCCCCCACACTGAACAGCAGGGCCGCAAGCACGTATTTTGCCAAATAGCCCTGGAAGGCCCTGGCCGCGCCCGCGCCCTTCGCCGCACCCGCACCCGCGCCCTTCGCTTGCTTGCTCATAAGGCCCCTCACCCCTCGCTCCATGTCGTTTTGAGGCGACGGCGCACAAGGAACACCGCAAGCCACGCGAGCGCGGTCAGCCCTCCCACCAAGAAATACTCCCAATACTTCCGGAAGAAGCTGATGCGCCCGTCCACCTCCTGGTCCAGGAGGTCCGGGTCGTAGTCGATGCGGTGGCCCGTCACTAACAGGCGGTGGCTGTTCACCATATAGGGCTCGCAGGTTATCAGGGTGCAGAGGTCGCGGCCCTTCTGTATCTGCAAGAACTCCGCCTCGGTGGGCAGGATCACGATAATCGACTCGACTTCGTAGGCAAGGCTTGTGTCGAAGGCGTGCACGAAGAACAGGTCGCCCTTCTCAAGCAGGTCCAGGTCGCGGAAAAGCCGCGAGGTCGGAAGGCCGCGGTGCCCCACCAAGACGCTGTGGGTGTTCTCGCCCCCGACAGGCAGGGAACTGCGCTCCAGGTGCCCCACGCCATGGTTCAAGATCGCGTCGCTGCTGCCCTGGAACAAGGGCAGCTCCACGTCTATCTTGGGGATGGTCACATAGCCCAAGGCCTGCGCGCCCACGATATAAAGGTCGTCGTAGGCAACCTCGGACAGGGCCTGCTCTTCTTCGGTTATCGCGTCGGTCGCGTTTCCCTCAAGGCGTGCGATGAACTCGTTGTAGGCTGTTGCCTTTTCCAGCAGCTCGGCGACGTCGATGGCGTTTTGTGCCGCAAGCTCCTTCTTGTAGGCAGAGATGACCTGCGTCTGCGCCTGGTAGTTCATGTAGTTCGTAACCAGGGGGTAGAAGAAAGCAGCAGCCCCCGCCACAAAGACGAGGGCGTATACATACTTGCTTAACGCGAGGCGCTTGATTGTTGCTGCTAGCTTCACGGAAAAACTGCTCGTTTCAAACTTTGATGTGGAGTGGGTATGCTTTGTTACATTTTGACACGTTTGGGAGCACCTAGCTTAGTCAAAAGCGGAAAAACACCATCCCCCTCGTTGCACTGACTCAGGTGTCAATGGGGACGTATAACTTTGACACCCCTTGGTTGACAGGGGGACGGGGCGTTTGTCACATTTTGATACGTTCGGGGACAAGTTTGTCTATCGAACTGTGACAAACGCCCCGTCCCCCTGTCAACCCCTGCCCCTTCCCGTAGAGGGAAGGGGCAGTCTGGCCTTGTACGATTCTAGCTTATTGCGCTCGCAGTTTCCTTCTTCTTGCGGAAGAAGAGGACTACGCCGAGGGCCATGAGCGCACCGCCGACGAGCGTGAACAGCAAGGTGCCCATGCCGCCGGTCATCGGAGGCGCCCAACCCTGGTTGTTCAGGATCTTCACGGCATCACTCGCGTTGGCACCGTAGCTGGTCTTGGTGATCTCGAAGGGTGCCGGGTCGCGCATCAGGTTGTAGGGGCGGCCGTTCGAATCCAGCGGGGCCTTGATCTCTACCAGGTAGTAAGTCCCGCCGGCAAGGCCCTTGATCTCGAAGGCACCGTTGGCGTTTGACACCATGACGATGTCTTGGCCTGTGGCGGGCGTCACGAAGCTGCCCGTAGAATTGGCCGCAATAAGCTCGGCATTCCACTTGATGAAGTCGGTCCCTGCCGCGTTCGTGGCGATCTTGAACTCGGCGCCCGGAAGCGTCATGTTCTGGTTCTGGCCGTCCACCTTGAGGAACTTGATGCCGCCGGTCCACACCGCGGGCGGCAGGTCCGGAACCGTGGTCCCCTCGCCGCCGTGGCCGTTGTTGAACTCAAGGCTCACGTTGTTCTTGGCAAGCTGGCCCATGTCCGCCGTAGCGTTGATGACGGTGTCATAGGTGATGGTGAGGGTCTGTCCCTCGTAGGCTTTCAGGGCGCTCGGGACGAAGTTGACGGTAAGGGTCTGGCCGGAAATGCTCGTAGAATAGGCAGCCGGGGATGTAAGGGTGGTCGCCCCCGCCTTGACAACGACGTTGCCGTTGCCCACCCAGGAAAGCTGGCTGTCCAGGGTGTCCACTATCCGGTAATACTCGTAGTCGCCAATCTCGCTCGGAACCGGGATGGTCACTTCCCAGGTTATCGGGTCGCCTATCTGATAGGTTGCCTCGTCCGTGCCGTCGACGGTCTTCTCGGGCTTGGGCTCTTCTTCCAGGGTCAGGAATATCTTGTCGTTTATGTCGCCGTCACCGGGCTCGAAGCCGGCCTTGGGGTTGTTCGGTTCCCCATCGGGGCCGTAGTCGGGGAAGGTGATCTGGCCGTTGTCAACCTCGAAGTAGATGGGGCGGTCGTCAACGAGGTAGCCGTCGGGAGCCTTGGTGTTGACCAGCTTGTACTTGCCCGACTCCAGGTCCTCCAGGGTTATGGTGCCGTTGGGCAGCGTAAAGGGATCGACATACTCCCATTCCCCGGTGTCCTCGTTCCACTTGTAGAGGTCCATCTCCGAGGGGCCTATCGGGTCGCCGTCGGAATTGCGGGTCTCGACATCGAGCCCCGGGGTGGCGATCACGTTTTTGGGGTACACGTGCATCGCGTTGGCGCCGGTGCCGTAATAAGCGGTGCCGTCAGGCTTCATGGCGGGAAGCTCAAGCAGGAAGGGCACGCCGACGTAGTCAGAGATTTCGATGGCGGGATTGGATACTTCCGCAAAGAAGTACTTGCCTTCCGCCATGTTGTTCAGCCTCACCGTGCCGTCAGCACCAGTTGCGGCAGTCGTCTGGGGGTTCGACAAGACGCTGGGGTTCGCCGCAGCATAGGCCTCGGCGGCCGCAAGGTCCCGCAGCCCGGCAAGCTGCGACTTCTGGGCGTCGGTCACATCGTCTGCAACCACCCAATACTTGAACTGGACCCCTGCCAGGGGGGTGCCCGGCGGGGTGGCCAGCTCGCTCCCGTCATGGTCGACGGCAGCCGTTCCCTGCTGTACCGCCATCTTGTGGATGACCACATCCGTTGCGATGGGGTCGGCAGCAAACGCCATCTGGGGCAGGAGGCCCGCAAGCAACGCTAGCGAGAACACCGCCACAAGCAGCTTTCTCTTCTGATTTTTCCGCATTTCCCTACTCCTTTGCACCTCTGGTTTTTCCATTACGCACTCTCTTTCTTCTTACCCTGATCTTGCCCTGTTTCTTTCTACCCTGTTTTTCCTTTTCTCCGCATGAACCCATTAAAAGCAGCCATAAAGGCAATCGCCGCGGAGATAGACAGGAGCAAAAGGACCCCCGTCCCGCCTGCCATAGGCAGCTCCGCAGCGGGCTTGTTCGTGATATTGAATGCAGCAGCATAGGTGTCTTCATCGTCGCCGTCAAGCGGCACATCCATAAGGGGAAGGTCCCCCAGCGTCGCCGTGATGCTGCCGTCGGGGTCGATGACCACGACAACGGGCATGGTGAGCAGGTTGAACCCGGCAGGTGCCTTCGTCTCGGTCAGGTGGTAGGTGCCCGGCCCCTGCTTCGGCATGACGACGCGGCCGTCGTCGTCGCTTGAGAGCACGACCGAGTCCCACTCCACGCCGGCCTCGTCGTAGACCTTCCCGCCCGTCTCGGCGTTCGTCAAGGTGAACTCCGCGTAGTCGTGCGTGATGACCGGGTGGTCGGGGTCGTCGGCATCGACCTTGTAGAACAGGACGGGCCGCAGGTCAAGGGTGTTCGTCACCTCGATACCGCTGAAATCCTCCACCTCGATATCGCCCGATATGACGAGTTTGGGGTACTCCGTCTTGCTCGTGTAGGGCGGGACGGGGATGTCGAGCTCAAGCAGGCGGTAGGTGTATATGTAGGATTTCAGGTACCCGGGGAACTCGAAGCCCCAGGTGTCGTCATCCAAGACCGTCGGAGGTATGGTGATGCTCGTGATCTCTTTGATGAAGTCCCCCATCTCGCCTGTCTCGGGGTCGCGGTGGAACTGCTGCAGGACCAGGGTAATCTCGTTGGGCCTGGTGTTGAACTTGTTGCTGTCGTCGTCCCAGATCTTGACGCCCGAGGGCGCTTCGGTCCACCGGCGGGGCTCGTAGTAGAAGGTGTGGGTGTAGCCCGCATACTCGCCGTCGTCCAGGTAAAGGTCTTTACTCTTCGGCTGCTCGATGAGCGCGCGGCTCAGCCATTCCTCGGGGATGTATTCCATCCACTTCCAGAAGATGAAGGGGTCCTCGTCCCCGGGAGCCACCGCGGGGTAGCCGAACAATTCGTAGCTCAGTATCTCGACGCTGTCATAGCCGAAGGTGGGGTCTTCGATGACCTCCCCATTGGCGTCAAGGGGCAGGCCGTAGAAATCCTTGTCCCGGTCATAGTCGTAGAGGTCGAGCCGGTCGTCGTTCGTCTTGGACACGGAGTCGTCGGTGCGCACGTAGATTTCCGTCACAACGCCGTTGGGGTCGACGCCCTCGCCCCGATGGGCCACGTTCGCCGGCGTGTAGACCGTGTCGATGATGGTGTCGTAGAACAGCGCGTCCCTATTGACATAATCGTGAGTGATGCCGCCATCGGCGGAGACATAGCGCTCGTTGTCGCCGTAAACGATCAGGCGTCCATTGCGGGGAACGTCGATGATGATAGTCTCTTCGCGTTTTGTGCTGCCCGACTGTAGGGGTTCACTCAAAAGCTCGCCCTTATAGACATCGTCCATGGCATCGTAGAGCTCCATGAACTCCTCAACGGAAAAGGTGTCGATATCCCGATAAAAATTGGGGTCGTCCTCGTCGTAGGGAATGACGATCCACAGAAGCTGTGAAAGGTCGGAATACACATGCGATTCCAGCGCATCGTTGTAGGTCGAGCGGGGCATGTGTACGGTAACTTCCAGGGGGTGCTCAACCGACTCGCCCGGCTCGGTGTAGACCTTCTTCGTGTCCCCACCCGTAAGCGCAATACGGTCAATCGTCGGAGCGCCGCGCATGTACATGACCTCGTAGGTATAACGGTCGTACAGGCCGTCGGTCGCCCCCCTCGGTTGGCTGTAGGAATCATACATGGGCTCGTAGTCCCAACCCCAGGCAACCGATCCCGAACCGTCGTTGCCCCACTTAAAGATATTGCCGTCTGCATCTAAGAACGCATAAGCTGACAGACTGCAGTCAAATACCGAGATATAAGGCGTTGGCATGAAGGCAAGCCGTATCCATACCCAATCATCGGGATCGATGGCAGGAATGCCACGCGTTGCTGGGCTGAGTATGTTGTTGTTCGCGCCCGTTCCGTTTTGCGTACCATTGCCATCGGAGTAGTAGTAGTAGCCAATAGTCAAACCTGAAACACCGTTCATGGTGGTAGCGGTCGCCATTCTGAGGTAATTCCCATCCTCGTCCATGACAATGCCGTTTTCATTTTTGAGCATATATTTTTCATCGTAAATGGTTGGATGTGAAGGATTGAAGCCATAGCTATAGTAGCCCATCACGTCTCTTTGTCCAGCTTGACTGGGATGGAAGGAATTCTCAGAAGTTACCAGAACGCCATCAGGCGCTTCGTAGCCTTCTAGATACTTCGGGTACTTGTTGTAGGCAAAGGTAGCACTTACCTGGGTATCGCCGTCACCAATGTAGGCAGGCACCTGTTTTGCGGCTGTGGAGGGTATCACTTGCGTATTGCCGGTGGCGCCTATATAGGGGCCGTCCGTGCCAAAGCCAAAGTAATAGCCAGTTCCCCAACCCCAAGGCCTGCCGTGCTGATCGATAAAGTAGCACACCCGCTCACTTGCTTCTACCTTTTGTGCAAGGGGGGTATAGCCCCAGTTTGCGACTTCGTCAGGATCAAGAATGATCTTGGTGGGAGTCTGCTTGACTCGCACTGCATCAGCCCCACCAGCGTCACCATAGGTTCTGCCCCACTCCCAAGCATCCCCATTCACATCACAGGCGCAAACGCGGTCGGAAGTAGCTGCGAGACTATAGCCTACTGACACATCGACAACAGGGCCCATGCCCGACAGCGATCTGTCCATCTTGGTAAAGGTCGTCTGTGCGCCTCCCGGACCGTTGCCCTGTTGACCATCGTTGTCCGCACCCGAGCCCCACAGATCCCCCTGGTCATCAAGGATGAAGGCACAGGTCCTACCAGCAGAAATCTTCACGATATTTCTTTCTGCCAGTTCGGCAGGAAGCGGGATAAGGACGGGACGGGTTTGCGTAGTAGAGTTTCCTATACCTAAAAGACCACCGCCATTGTTTCCCCAGCCGTAAAGTTCCCCCGTTTTTGTCAAGGCGAAAACCGATGCCTGACCAAGATATGAAGTGCTCACAAAGATGTGCTCGACATTTTCAAGCCCCGGCACAGGTGCCGGTGTCCGATTCGCAGGCGTACTGGAGTCGTTGCCCATGGCACCGTTGGCACCGTGACCCCACGCATACACGCGGCCATCACTTCCGAGGGCATAGCGGGTTTCATAGCTAGAGCCGATCTCTTTTATGAAGATGCCATTGCGGGCAAAATACGGAACGCGCTTCATTCCGCCATAATAGCCTGTGTCGGGAACGGTACCCTCTGCAGCTAATTCGCCATACAGGTTGTAGCCCCACACCCAAACATGCCCTGAGCTGTCAAGCGCCATACCGCCCATCTGGCCGTTGGAGATGTCTACAAACTTCACCAGGGAAATCTGCCCGTATTGGGGGGCATCGTTGGGGTCTCCGGCGAGAGGCATTATCCCGATATCCAGGGGCGCTATGCCGACGAGCGACTGGGGTGCGTTGTTGGCTTCGTCAATTCCGGCGAGGCCTTCTGCGGCAGGGTCGATGCCTGGGGTTTCCGCAGCGCTTTGTGTGCCCTCCGCTTCCTGGGCGGGCGCGTCGGGGCCTGGCTGCGCGGATTCGGGGGCATCCCCTTCGAGCGTGGCCCACTCCACCATGTCCGCACTGGGTGAGACGGGGGTGACGAGGTTTCCGGGCTCGCTTTCGTCGGCCTGTGCGAAATAGGGCACGGTCACGATAAGCATGGCGGCAAGCAGGCAGGCAAGGAGCGCCTGCCTCAAGAAAATCGGCCGCACGCTGTGCAGAGTGGCGGCCGGAAGCACGCGGCGGGGGCCGCCCGGCTGCGCCATGCTGTGCGGGCGCGCCGTGTGCGCGGCGACCGCAGCGGCTGCAGCATCGGAGGGCGTGCGTGACGTGTGGCTGAGAGTGTGAGGCTTTGCTTTGCGCGCAGTATCGGGAAGCGCGCGCCCGAAGTTGTTCGGCTTTGCTTTGTGCATAATGATATGTCCCCTTTACCTCTAGCCGGGACGGCTTCAGTGCACCACCGCGAGCGTCATCACGACGCAGCGCGTTGCCTTGAATCCGAACCGGAGATTACCCAAACCAACTACCTTGTTTCACATCTTACATCCACCCCGCCCCCTGTGCAACAAAAAACTTCCCCCATCGGCCAAAAACCTCGATAAACCCGCTGGTAGGCGGCTCGCGGCAGGCGGGCGGTCGGCGGACGACCTGGCCGGCGGCCACAACCCGCGGGCGGCAACCCACCAACCACGGGGTTACCCGCCGCCAACCCGCGGGTATAACCCTCGTGTGACAAGGGGCCGTATAACCTGTCACACGCGATATGCCACGCGCAATCTGCGGAGTCGCGTGTGACAGGTTATACGGCCCCTTGTCACACGGCCCCTTGTCACGGCCCAGAAGCGGAAGGATTGCGGGTCAGGCCCGCAATGACGAATATTCGGTAATTTCCCTTGTGCGGGTACCCGGCATGACCTATAATGCAAAGCGAGCCGCACGGAGGAGTCACACTCCGCACGGCTCTCGGATCGCCCAGGCGGTTCGGGATTTACTTTATTCCCCTTCCTTATCGGGAGGGGTCCTTTCTATTAAGTCGATAATAAACATTACGACCTGCAGGATAAATCCTGCGAGAGAAAGTAAAAAGTCAATCCTCATAGGAATCACCTCCCCTCGTGATTTTTAGTCACATGGTTGTCGAGGGGGTCCGATCCCTACTTCGCACGGGCTTTCCGTAGGTATTATTCTAACAGCCGGAGTTTACAGATCGTACACAGGATGTATGCAGAACCCTCGCGTGAACCTGGCGCCGTTCTAGCGCCTTCCCAACAAGAATCCAACGGAAAAGCTACAGGAACCTAACAGGTATCTCACCAGGATTTCATCAGAAGCTCACGTGTGACAAGGGGCCGTATAACCTGTCACACGCGACATGCCACGCGCAACCTGCGGAGTCGCGTGTGACAGGTTATACGGCCCCTTGTCACACGTGAGCTGCCCCTTCCCGTAGCGGGAAGGGGCAGCTTGTCCTTGTGCTATTCTTGTTGGCGGTGCCTTGGGCTCTAGCTGGCGGCGCCTTGGGTTTCCTTCCTCTTCCTGAAGAAGAGGAAGGCTCCGAGGGTCATGAGCGCGCAGCCGACCAGGGTGAAGAGCAGGGTGCCCATGCCACCGGTCATCGGAGGCGTCCAACCCTGCCTGTTCAGGATTTTCACGCCGTCGCTCGCGTTGGCTTCATAGCTGGTCTTGGTGATCTCGAAAGCCGCCGGGTCGCGCATCAGGTTGTAGGGATGCCCGCTCGAATCCAAGGGCGCCTTGACCTCTACCAGGTAGTAGGTGCCGCCCGCAAGGCCCTTAATCTCGAACTGGCCGCTGGCATTGGATACCATGACGATGTCGTTGCCATCGACCGGCGTGACAAAGCTCCCGGCAGAGTTGGCCGCGATAAGCTCGGCATTCCACTTGATGAAGTCGGTCCCTGCCGCGTTCGTGGCAATCTTGAACTCGGCACCCGAAAGCATCATGGTCTGGCTGTTGCCGTCCACCTTGAGGAACTTGATGCCGCCGGTCCACACCGCAGGCGGCTCTTCCGGCACTGTCGCGCCCTCGCCGCCGTGGCCGTTGTTGAACTCAAGGCTCACGTTGTTCTTGGCAGGCTGGCCCATGACCGCCGTAGCGTTGATGACGGTGTCATAGGTAATAGTAATGATCTGCCCCTGATAAGCCACCAGAGCGCTCGGGGCGAAGCTGATGGTGAGGACCTGCCCGGAGATGCTTGCAGTATAGGCGGATGCAGGCAGCGCGGTGCTCCCCGCCAAGACAGTAACATTGCCGTTGCCCACCCAGGAAAGCTGGCTGTCCAGGGTGTCCACTATCCGGTAATACTCGTAGTCGGCAATCTCGTTCGGGACCGGGATGGTCACTTCCCAGGTTATCGTGTCGCCTATCTGGTAGCTTGCCTCGTCCGTGCCGTCGACGGCCTTCTCGGGCTTGGGCTCTTCTTCCATGGTCAGGAAGAGCGTGTCGTTTTTGCTGCCGTCGCCGGGCTCGAAGCCGGCCTTGGGGTTGTTCGGCTCCCCATCGGGGCCATAGTCGGGGAAGGTGATCTGGCCGTTGTCGACATCGAAGTAGATGGGACGGTCGTCAACGAGGTAGCCGTCGGGCGCCTCGGTGTTGACCACCTTGTACTTGCCCGACTCCAGGTCCTCCAAGGTTATGGTGCCGTTCGGCAGGGTCAAAGGATCGACATACTCCCATTCCTCGGTGTCCTCGTTCCACTTGTAGAGGTCCATCTCCGAGGGGCCTACCGGGTCGCCGTCGGCGTTGCGGGTCTCGACATCGAGCCCCGGGGTGGCGATCACGTTTTTCGGGTACACGTGCATCGCGTTGGCGCCGGTGCCGTAGTAGCCGCTGCCGTCGGGCTTCATGGCGGGAAGCTCCAGCAGGAAGGGCACGCCGGCATAGTCGGAGATGCTGATGGCCGGGTTGGGGACCTCTGCGAAGAAGTACTTGCCTTCCGCCATGTTGTTCAGCCTCACCGTGCCGTCAACACCGGTTGCGGCAGTTGTTTGGGGGTTCGACAAGACGGCGGGGTTCGCCGCAGCATAGGCCTCGGCGGCCGCAAGGTCCCGCAACCCGGCAAGCTGTGCCTTCTGGGCGTCGGTCACACTGTCTGAAACAGTCCAATACTTGAACTGGACCCCTGCAAGGGGGATGCCCGGCGGGTTGGCAAGCTCGCTCCCGTCATGGTCTACCGCAGCCGTTCCCTGCTGAACCGCCATCTTGTGGATGACCACGTCCGTTGCGATGGGGTCGGCAGCAAACGCCATCTGGGGTAGGAGGCCCGCAAGCAACGCGAGCGAGAACACCGCCACGAGCAGCTTCCTCTTCTGATTTTTCCGCATTTCCCTACTCCTTTGCACCTCAATCTTTTCCATTACGCACTCTCTTTCTTCTTGTCTTGGCCCTGATCCTGGCCCTTGTCCTGGCTCTTGTCCTGCTTTTTATCCCGTTCTTCCTCTTCTCCGCATGAACCCATTGAATGCAGCCATGAAGGCGATCGCCGCAGAGACAGACAGGAGCAGAAGGGCCCCCGTCCCGCCTGCCATAGGCAGTTCCGCGGCGGGCTTGTTCGTGATATTGAATGCAGCAGCATAGGTGTCCTCATCGTCGCCGGTAAGCGCCACGTCCATGAGGGGAAGGTCCCCCAGCGTCGCCGTGATGCTGCCGTCGAGGCCTATGACCACAACAACGGGCATGGTGAGCAGGTTGAACCCGGCAGGCGCCTTGGTCTCGGTCAGGTGGTAGGTGCCCGGGCCCTGCTTCGGCATGACGACGCGGCCGTCGTCGAGGCTTGAGCGCAGGATGACGCTGTTTTGCTCTTGGACGTCGGCATCGTAGACCTTCCCGCCCGCCATGGCGTTCGTCAGCGTGAACTCCGCGTAGTCGTCCGTGATGACCGGGTGGTCGGGGTCGTCGGCATCGACCTTGTAGAACAGGACGGGCCGCAAATCGAGGGTGTTCGTCACCTCGATGCCGCTGAAATCCTCCACCTCGCTAGCGCCCGAAGCGACAGGGTCCGGAAGGTTCGGGTATTCCGTCGTGCTCTTATAGGGCGGGGCGGGGATGTCGAGCTCTAACAGGCGGTAGGTGTAGATGTAGGATTTCAACCAGACCATCTCGCCCGTGTCGGGGTCGCGGAACTCGAAGCCCCAGGTGTCGTCGGTGAGGACCGTCGGGGGTATGGTGATGCGCGTGACCTCTTCGATGAAGGCCCCCATCTCGCCTGTCTCGGGGTCGCGGTGGTACTGGTTCAGGACCAGGGTAATCTCGTCGGGCCTGGTGTTGAACTTGTTGCTGTCGTCGTCCCATACCTTGATGCCCGAAGGCGCCTCGGTCCACCGGCGCGGCTCGTAGTAGAAGGTGTGGGTGTAGCCTGCGTACTTACCGTCGTCCAGGTAAAGGTCGGCCCTCTTCGGCTGCTCGACAAGCGCGCGGGCAAGCCATTCCTCGGGAATGAGCTCCATCCACTTCCAGAAGGTGAAGGGGTCCTCGGTTCCCGGGGCCACCGCCGGGTAGCCGAACAATTCGTAGCTCAGTATCTCGACGCTGTCATAGCCGAAGGTGGGGTCTTCGATGACCTCGCCCTTGGCGTCGAGGGGCAGGCCGTAGAAATCCTTGTCCCGGGCCGGGTCGTAAAGGTAGGCCAGGTCGTCGTTCTTCTTGGAAACGGAGTCGTCGATGCGCGCGTAGACTTCCGTCACAACGCCGTTGGGGTCGACGCCCTCGCCCCGATGGGCAAGGTTTGCCGGGGTGTAGACCGTGTCGATGATGTCGCTGTAAAAGATTGCGTCCTTGTTGAGGTAGTCCTGGGTTATGCCACCATCGGCGGAGACATAACGCTCGTTGTCGCCAAAGACGATCAGGCGCCCGTTGCAGGGAATATCGATGCTGTAGATGTCGCTGCGCTCCGCATTGCCCGAGTGTGCGCGCTCGTCCAAGAGCGACCCCCTGTAGGCGTCGTCCATGGCGTTGTAGAGTTCCATGAACCCTTCGACGGTGAAGGTGTTGCTATCCCGATAAAAATTGGGGTCGTCCTCGTCGTAGGGGAGGATGATCCACAGAAGCTGCACCAGATCGGAATACACGTGCGATTCGAGCGCATCGTTGTAGCTTGAGCGGGGCATGTGCACGGTGACGTCCAGGGGGTAGCCCACCGGCTCGCCCGGCTCGGTATAGACCTTCAAGGTTTCCTCGCCCATAAGCGAGATACGGTCAACCGTCGGCGCGCCGCGCATGTACATGACCTCGTAGCAATACTTGTCGTAGAGGCCCGAGGCAACCGTGCCGGTCTGATCGTATTGGGGCTCGTAGTCCCAGCCCCAGGCGATGTTTCCCGAACCGGTCTCGCACCACTTGTAGATGTTGCCGTCTACATCCAAGATAGCATAGGCTCCCAGGCTGCAATCTATTTGCGCAACATAGGGTATCGGCTGGAAGGCAAGCCGTATCCACACCCATTCATCGGGATCGACGGCAGGAATGCCGCGCTCTCCCGGGATGAGTATCGTGTTTGCCGTACCGCCGTCAGATCGATAGTAGTACCCTTCGGTAAGGCCGGTGCTTCTCGCGAGCGCACGGGTGCAGTACCTCAGAGGGTTGCCGTCTTCGTCCAAGACATTGCCGTCTTCGTCTTTGAGCATATACTTCTCATCGTAGATGGTCGGGTGCAAGTCGTTGAAGCCATAGCAAAAGCGGGAGCTGGCAACCTTGCTGTTGGCCCGCGTGACCAAGACACCGCCGACCTCGTAGTCTTCGAGGTACCGCGGGTATTTCGGGTTTGCGTCTTGGACCTGCGTGTCGCCGTCGCATACGATGGGGGGCACCTGCCGTGCGGCAGTGGAACGGATGAGCGTCAGGTTGCCGCCGTCGCGAGAGTTCCAGCCGCTGTCGATGCCGAAGCCTTGGTAGTAGCCGCTCCCCCAACCCCAGGGCCTTCCGTGCTGGTCGATGAAGTAACCTACCATTTCGCTTGCCTCGACCTTTTGCGCAAGGGGCGTATAGCCGATTGCGTCAACTTCGGCGGGGTCCAGGCCTATCTTTTGCGGGGTTCGCTTGATCACCGCCGTGTTCGTGCCAGAGCCGTCGCCAAAGGTCCTGCCCCACTCCCAGGCATCGCCGTTTATGTCGCAGCAAAGAACGCGGTCGGAGACGTTTTGGAGTGCGGAGTGCCCTACCGACACGTCGACAACGGGGCCCATGCCCGTCAGCGACCTGTCCATCTTGGTGAAGGTAGTCCGTGCGGTGGTTGTCGGGCCGCTGCCCTGCTGGCCATTGCCGTCCGCACCTGCACCCCAGAGGTCCCCTTGGTCGTCAAGGATGAAGGTGCAGGTCCTGCCGACGGAAATCGTCACGATGTTCCTCCCTGCCAGTTCGGCAGGAAGCGGGATAAGGACAGGGCTGGTCTGCGTGGCGGTGTTTCCGATGCCTAAAAGGCCGCCGCCGTTGTTCCCCCAGCCATAGAGCTCCCCGGTTTCCGTCATGACGATAATCGAGGGATCGGTGAGGTATGAGTCGCTTACATAGATATGCTTGACATGGGTAAGCCCCGGCACGGGTGCTGGGGTTGCGTTAGTGGCAGTGTTGCCGCCATCGCCCATGGCACCAGACCTGCCGTAACCCCATGCGTACACGCGGCCGTCGCTTCCCAGGGCATAGCGGGTCGAATAGGTGGTTCCGATCTCCTTTACGAAGATGCCGTTATCGGCGAACCAGGTGACGCGCTTCATGCCACCGTAATAAGGAGGGCTCGTCGTGCCATTGCCCATCTGCCCATAGGTGCCGTTGTAGCCGAAGGTCCACACATGCCCCGAACTGTCGAGCGCCATGCCGCCCATGCTGCCGTTGGAGATGTCGACAAACTTCACCAGGGAAATCTGCCCGTATCGGGGGGCGTCGGCAGGGTCGTCGGCGAGGGGCATTATCGTGGCATCGAGGGGGGATATGCCGGCAAGCGACTGGGGCGTGTTGCCGGGTTCGTCGATTCCGGGGGCAGCGGGGGTGTCCGCGGCGGCGGGGGCGGCAGCCTCGGTGGGGGCGTTGGCTTCCGCGATGCCCTCTGCGGCCTCTGCTTCGAGCGTGGCCCATTCCACCAAATCTGCACTGGGTAAGACGGGGGTGGCGAGGTTTCCGGATTCGCCTTCGTCGGCCTGAGCGAAATACGGCACAGTCACGAAAAGCATAGCCGCAAGCAGGCAGGCAGGGAGCGCCTGCCTCAAGAAAATCGGCTTAACCCTGTGCATAGTATCGGGAAGCGCGTGCCTGAAGTTTTTCGGCTTTGCTCTGTACATAATATCATGTCCCCTTTACCTCAAGTCGAAACGACCTCAGCACGCCGCCGTGAATAGCGGCTGTTCCGAATCTGAATCCGTACCGTAGATTGTCTAAATTCCGTAACGTGGTTTCCGAAATCGCCCAAGTTGCCCAAGCTCCGTGCCGTAGATTTCCCGTATCTCCCACCTCTCTTTCCCCATCCTAGCACTCCCTCTTCCCCCTGCGTTATGAAACAATGCCGGGTGCCTGTTCTGAAACAGAATAACCGCCTGTCAGCCCACCCTTCGGCCGGTCCACCGGGGTGGCCGCCACCCCTTCCGCAGGCCCCCTACCACCGCTGGCCCCTGCCGCCACCCGCCCCTTCCGTGTGACAGGGGGCCGTATAACCTGTCACACGCCGCCGAGCGCAGCGACGGCGGCTGCCTGTGTGACAGGTTATACGGCCCCTTGTCACACGGCCTTTCATAGGCCTTCAAGATAGTGGTTTATGTGCGATGAAGGCGTGGTAGAATACTGCGCGTGCTTTGCTCGGGTACAATGGGCAAAGCGTGCTGTTTGTCAGCGATTGGGCTGTGTCGGGCGCTATCAGCGATTGGGCGGCCTTGGTCGCTTGGACTGTGCCATTTTTCAAGGAGTGTTATGAGAACAAGGATTGCCTGCGTCTGTAGGGGCGACGGCAAGGCGTATATGGAAATGCGCGTGAGCGGGCTGGCCTCTCCGGAAAGTCGACTGGGCCTTACCGGTGCCACCCCCGAAGGAAGGGCGGTGCCGACCCAGCTCTATGTGCTCGACGAGGACGGCCGAACCCGGCGCGTGGTCCTGGTGTTCCCCATCGCGTCACGGGCAATACGGCTCACGTTGAACGAGCTGGCCCCGGGCGGGACCGGCAGGGCGGGGGCGGCGCCAGGCGCTGCGGCAGCGTCGGCAGCAGCGGTGAGCGCTGCAACAGCAGCAGCCGCGGCGGCGCCGGCGGCAGCCGCGGCGGCGCCGACCTCAACCTCGGCCATCACCGTCCGCCCTGCGCAGCTCAAATGGACGTCGCGGCTCAACTACCGCCTCAAGAAGGAAGCCTGCATGGCGATCCGCGACATCGACCAGGGCGGCTACCTCACCCACCCCACCATCAGGTTCGACCGCTGCATCCCCTCCGACACGGCAAACATCCTCAGGCTCTCGCTGTTCCTGCCCCAAGCAGAAGAGCGGCCCTGGTCGCTCACTATGCTCGACAACGCCTTCGAGGCCGTCCCCATAGACCCGATCCTCATGAGCAGCGAGACAATCCCCAAAAGCCCCCGCTCCCCCGCCGACCTCCGGTGTGTCGGCCTCTCCGTCCGCATACCCCAAAGGATAGCGTCCTACACCTTCCTGCTCGAAAGCCCGGATGCGGCCTTCAAGCCGAGCTTCGGCGCCCTGGACGCAGAGACCTACGGCAACCTCCTTGCCGCATACCACCAGCTAACCCTTGACGCAAGCCAGGACCCCGCATACCCGCAGTGGTTCGAGAAGCACCGCACCCCCGAGCAGGCGAAGAAGCGGCAGCGGGCGACGCAACTGCCCTATGCCCCCCTGATAAGCATCGTCGTCCCCCTCTACAAGACGCCTCTGCCCTACTTCCACGACATGGTGGAAAGCGTCACGGCCCAGACCTACCAAGGCTTCGAGCTTATCCTGGTGAACGGCGACCCCGAGAACACGGCACTGGGAAAGGCGGTCGCAGAATGCAACGCTGCCGACACGCGCATCCGCGAGGTCAGGCTCGCTGCGAACGAAGGTATCTCGAAGAACACCTTTGCAGGCATCCAGGAGGCACGGGGGGAGTACGTCGCCTTCCTCGACCACGACGACACCCTTGAGCCCGACGCGCTCTTCGAGTACGCCTTCGCGCTCAACGAAGACCCCGCCCTCGACCTCCTGTACTGCGACGAGGACAAGCTGTTCCCCAACGGGCGCTACGGCAACCCCTACTTCAAGCCGGACTACAGCCTCTTCATGCTCCGGGAGAACAACTACATCTGCCACTTCCTCATGGTCAGGAAGGGCATCCTCGACAAGCTGTCCATCAACGATGCCCGCTTCGACGGCGCCCAAGACCACCACCTGATACTGCAAGCGGTCGAACAGGGGGCCCAGGTCCACCATGTCCCCAAGGTCCTCTACCATTGGCGGGTCAGCGCAAGCTCGACTGCGGCGGCAACCAGTAGCAGCAAGCCTTATGCGGATACGGCAGGCATCCACGCAATCGAGGGACACCTTGCACGCCAATCGATAGAGGCTTCGGTCACGCCAACCCGCCTTGAGCACAGGTTCCGTGTGTCGTACCACGTCATGGGCGAGCCCCTGGTCTCCATCATCATCCCCAACAAGGACAATGCGGCCGTGCTCGACACCTGCATAAGCTCGATACTCGACAAGAGCAGCTACCAGAACTTCGAGATTATCATCATCGAGAACAACAGCAGCGCCGAGGAAACCTTCGCGTATTATGAAAGCCTCACCGAACGCGACACCCGAATCCGACTCATCACCTGGGAGCACGAGTTCAACTTCTCCAAGCTCATGAACTTTGGGGCAGGCCAGGCACGGGGAGACTACCTCCTGCTCCTCAACAACGACACCGAAGTGATAAGCCCCGACTGGCTTGAGACCATGCTCGGGATATGCCAGCAGCCCGAGGTAGGCGTCGTCGGCGCGAAGCTCTACTATCCCGACGGGACCATCCAACACGCAGGCGTCTACGTTGAGGACAAAAACGCCGACCATATCAACGCCGACCTCGACAAAAGCAACCTCGGATATTTCGCCACAACCCTCATAACCCGTGAGCTGAGCGCAGTCACGGCGGCATGCCTCATGACGAAGCGCGCGGTCTTCCAGAATGTCGACGGTTTTGATGAACGTTTTGTCGTCAACTTCAACGATGTCGACTATTGCCTGAAAGTACGTGACCGGGGACTTTCCGTGATATTCTCGCCCGCCGTCGAGCTCTTTCATTACGAGTCGCTCTCAAGGGGCAGCACGAGCACCACTGAAAAAATAATGCTCATGCATCGAGAAATTTCTTTGCTATACCACAAGTGGCCCCGCTATAAAACCAATGGCGACCCTTTCGGAAACCCCAATCTTCACTCCGCTGACTGCTTTGTTGGCCGGTACAAATACTATCCTCTCGACACTAGAGAATTTGTTAGATGAATACTAATGAGCTAACGGAGGAAACTCCGAGAACAAATCCTGCCGCCCACACCTCTTCTCTCCGCGAGAAGGCGTTTGTGCTTGCTTTCCTCTCCTTGGTCTCGGGAGCTTTTGCAATTGCAGTGGGGTTTGCCTGCTATCTTTTTTTCGGCCGTACCAGCGCGGGAACCTGGTACAACCCTTATTGGATGGGCTTCTTCTTCATCTGCGGCTTCCTCGCCGCTGCCTTCTTCGTGTTCCGCCACGATATTAGGACGAAGCCCGAAAACCTCTTTCTCGTCATCGTGCTGTCCGTCACCTGCTTCTCGTCGCTTGCCCTTGATGTCAATCGGACTTCATGGGATGACGGCATTCATTTTCGACATGTCCTTGAATGGTCAACACCGGGCCATGAGATTGCATTGAGTGTTTCAGAGGCAGAGCTGGCCGGACTTTCGAGGCCGCCAGATTATCGGTATTCTGAGCTTGCCGAGCTTTACGGGTTTTCTGCCGGCCTCGATAAGAAGGATGCGATTACAAGCGGGGTGATAGTGCGTGACAGCATTCGATCCCTCTACCAACGGGTCGGACACCTGCCGGCTTCTTTGGTGTATACGGTTTTGTCCATGCTCTCGATCCCGTTTTCCTTAAAGTACGTGCTTGCCCGCCTAGCCAATGCGCTCCTCTACTCCTTGGTAACCTATTTCGGCATGAGGCAGCTCAGATCCGGGAAGATGCTCTTCGGAGTAATCGCCTTGCTGCCGACAGCCGTCTTCCTCGCATCGAACTACAGCTACGACTATTGGGTGAACGCATTCATGCTATTTGGTGGGGCCTGCCTTGTTCGAGAGCTACAGACGCCCGACGACCCGGTCACTCCCAAGCGCGCAGCCCTGCTGCTCGGGTCTTTCGTTCTCGCCTTCGGCCCAAAGGCGATCTACTTCCCCCTGATACTGCTTTGTTTGCTGATACCGAAGGCCAAGTTCGCCACGACCTCCGCCTCGAAGCTCTTCCGGGCAAGTGTCATATCCATCAGCCTGCTTGTTGCCATAAGCTTCATCGTCCCATACCTCTTCGTCAATGGGCCCGGCACGGGGGACATGCGGGGCGGGTCGGCCGTCAATGCAACAGAGCAAGTAAATTTCATTCTTTCAAATCCTTTTGAATATGCGAAGATACTGTTCTCGTTCCTCGCCACAGATTACTATTCTTTCTTCGGGTCGAAAGATTTTATTACCCATCACGCATACCTGGGGCACTCCTCGTGGATACTCTGGATTCTGGCGCTTGGCTTGCTGGGCCTTACTGCCCTGACCGACAAGTCCGAATCCGACAAAGCCGTATGCACCGGGAAGGCGCGGGCATTGACCCTGTCGCTCAACCTTGTGACAGTCACCTTAATAACGACGGCGCTCTATATTGAAATAAACGCGGTAGGAAGCAAGGTCATCGACTATGTACAGCCACGGTACCTTATCCCATTATTATTCTGCACCTTGGTCTTCCTCGGCAGCCACCGCCTTGCATGGCCGCGCAGGCTCGACAGCAGCAGAAAGACGGCATACAACGCCCTAGTGTTGGGAATCATGGCCGCCATATTGCTCATCGGGCTTTGGCAAGTGTACATAGGGCGTCTCTACTGAAACTTAGAAACTATTCAGAGAATACCGATTCTGATATTATTTAATGCTAAGAAGTATAGAGACCCCTGGAAACGTAATACCTCTAGCAAGAATGGGAATGATCATAATTTTGGACGTTGCTGCATATCCAAAACCATCGCTAAGGAGACCCCATAAAAAATGAAATAAAAAAGGGGCTTTTCTTCCAATCAATAGGGCAATTTGGAAACGTAATTGTTACCTTACTGATTCACGTCATACTTTCAAGGCTGTTGACACCTGAGGATTTCGGAATTGTTGGAATGGTTCAAGTCTTAGTGCTATTGTTTTCGCTGATAGCCGTTCAAGGAATCGTTCCCGCCATTATTCAAAACAAGGAATTGACCGAGGAAGATTACGGTGTGATTTTTAATTACGCCCTTCTTTTCGGCATCCTTTTAGCTGTCGTTTTCGGCTTCAGCGGATTCCTTCTTGCAAAAATCCTCGGCAACCAAATTTATATCCCCATTAGCTGGTCTATGTCTATTCTGATTATTGCAGATGCAGCCAATAGCGTTCCAAGAGGGATATTGTTAAAGGCAAAGAGGTTTAAAGACATCAATATCCGCTTTCTCGTTGGACTTACCGTTGGCGCAATTTTTGGTATAGCTGCAACCTTGTTGGGCGCTGGCTTATATGCTTTGGTTATTGTTGCAACAATTCCCGCAATAATTTCATTACTGTTGAACCTCTCAATTGCCGACATAAAATATGCGCGGTCTATGGCACTTGAACCTGTCGGAAAAATCTTCTTCTTTGCACGATATCAAGTAGGTTTTTCACTCGTTAATTACTTATACAGAAACCTTGACAACCTGCTCATCGGTAGGTTCTTAGGTTCGGCCGCATTGGGAAACTATTCTAAAAGCTACCAGCTTATCTCTTTTCCCATAACAATAGTTCTCGGTATCGTTTCTCCTGTGGTACAGCCAACTTTGTCAGTGTATGAACAAAATATAACCCTTATACGTAATACCTACCTTAAGGCCTGCCGGATGCTGGCCCTTCTTGCGATTCCGGTTTCTGTTTTCTTTTGCTTGAATGCAGAACAGATGGTCTATCTTCTCTTTGGCAGTCAATGGACAGAAGCCATTCTTCCTTTTGCAATACTCAGCCTTAGTATTTGGGCTCAAATGCTAGCTCAGATTATCATTGTGTTTTGGCAGTCGAGAAACCTGCCCCGTATGCTTCATAGAAACGGTTGGATATCTCTTGCAATTATTGGTGCCTCGATTGCCATTGGCATCGTGTCGGGAACGCTTGTTGGCGTAGCTATAGCAGTAGCGGTTTCCTATATTCTCAACTTCCTTGTTTCCTCATCCTTGTTAATGAGGCTCGGGCTGGATGGGAAAACCATCGACCCCTTGATTGTATTAATAAAGCCCCTTTTTCTCGGCGTATTCCTTTTCGTCGCCCTCACCTTTATCCAGCCTTATCTTTTATTTCCTAATTTGCTTTTGACCATACTTGTTCGTGGCGTTGTATGGCTGTCGCTTGTTTCTGCCTATTTACTGCTATCGAAAGACTTTGAATTCATATTATCGTTTATGAAAAAGGAGCAAGGGGAAGCATGAGGGAAGCGAAAGGGATGAAGCTATCGGTAATAGTGGGGGTGTACAACCCGCCCCTGGAAAAGTTCACCCGATGCCTTGAGAGCATAATCAATCAGACCTATTCGAACTTAGAGATTATCTTACTAGATGATGGCTCAAGCAACGGTGCCGAAAGAATATGTGACGAATACGGAAAGCGTGATGGACGAGTCAGGGTGCTACACCAGCAAAACTATGGGACCCACGCGAAGTTCCATATCGGATACACCCGTGCAACGGGAGACTATATAACGAATGCCGACCACGATGACTACTTAGAGCTTGACTGTTACGAGCGCTTGATGGAAATAGCGAACGACCGAAAAGTAGATGTGGTTGATTCTGGATATCACCATCACGACTGGCGAACTAAGAAAGTCAGTCAAAAATTTGTCGATACATATTTTGAAATAGAAGGTCAAAAAGAAATCGTCATTTCGACCACTAACGGAAAAGTCAGCACAGAAACCTGGTGTAAGATTTTTAAAAGAAGCCTAGCCAAACAAGGTGAACAGTGGCTCCTTGCAGACCCATTGACCTTTATTGACGCCCAAACTTTTATCCATATCCCCTATGCTGGTTATCATTTTGTGAATACAGAAAGCTCGGTAAGCAGTAACAGGTTGAGCAGTTGGCATATTGAACAACTCGAAAGACAGATCAAGCGAGAATCCATAGCCGCAACCCTCGAAGTTTTTCCTTATTTGTCGGATTACCTGAACAACAGCAGGATTGCCTGGCTTGAGCGCTGCTACTACTATTCAACAAGAACGACCAAGCCTGTTTCAAGTGAAGAAGAAATTCTTATAGCACGACTAGAGAAACACCTTAAATACGACAAAGAAGCAAGCAAAAGCTTACCCTTGGGTTTGAGGATTCGTTATTTTGCCGTCACCCATCGGTTGGTTTTTCTTCCTTACAAACTTGTCTCCTGGGTCAGGTCTAGACGAAAACCCTAATCTTTTGGTCGCTGTCTAGGCGATAGCGTCATCGGCTATCCTTCATTGTCAAAAAATCCCTCCTCGAACGGACAAGCACTTCGCGGTACTCTGCCATAATCCTGTCGTCATATAAGGGCTCCAACTCGCCCTCCAAAACCTTTTTAACCAATGCCGCAGGATTTCCGCTTTCTTGCCAGAGCGCTGAAACAAGAACATTCGTATCAATCACAATTCTCATTGTTTGCCTCTACCGGCCCGCACGGCAGCAATCTCTGCTTCGATCTCGGCCTCACTTGCGAACCCTCGGGACCGGGCCTCGTCGCGCATGGCATGAAACGCCTCTAGGGCATCGCGCAAGATCGAGTCTTCCTCACTTGCGATGTTGTCAACTGGAGATATAGTCACAAACGGGCGACTGTTCTTCAGGATGGTAACTGGGCGTCCCGTACGGTTCACCTCGTCGGTTATTTTTGACAAGTTTCTGCGGGCCTCTGTGAACCCAATAGTGAGCGGAGCCATGATTTCTCCTTTCGTCAAAGATACTATAGCACAATTTTGTACAGAATTAAGCACACATTTAAAATGCTTCAAAAGCAAGATTCCAAAAACCTCATAGTCCAGAAACCACCCGATCCATTTCTCCTTTTTCCAGATAGGGGTGGATCGGTAAGCTGAGCACTGTTTGGCAGAGTGCGCTGGAAGCCTCATTGTCGTCGAAACGGCGTGCGACGCCTTTCAAGGCAGGCTGCTGATGGAGCGGTTTGGGGTAGTAGACCATGGTCGGAATGCCCTGGCCTTTGAGGCGTTCCTGCACCGCATCGCGGTCAACGCCCTTGGGGAGGCGGACCGTATACTGTGCCCAGGAACTGTAGTAGCCCGCCGGCACGACCGGCAACCCGCAGCCGCTGCCTTCAAGGCTGGCATGGTAGTAATCGGCAGCCTTGTTGATTGCATCCAGCTCATGATCTTTGAATGCCGCAAGCTTTACGCGAAGAATTGCCGCTTGGACAGCGTCGAGGCGGCTGTTGATGCCTACCCGTACATTGTCGTACTTCATGGAGCCTTTGCCATGAACCGCATAGCTGCGCATGAGGGAGGCCCATTCGTCGTTGTCGGTAAAGACCGCGCCGCCGTCGCCATAGCACCCCAAAGGCTTTGCCGGAAAGAAGCTCGTCGTAGAGATATCCCCGAAGCTGCAAGCCCTCTGCCCCTTATACGACCCCCCGAAAGCCTGTGCTGCGTCTTCCAGAATCAACAACCCATAGTTATTACAAATGCACCGGATTGCAGGATAGTCGGCAGGCAGGCCGAACAGGTCAACCGCAACCACGACCTTCGGAACAAGGCTGCCCTCTTCGATCACCGCCTGTATTGCCTGTTCCAGTTTTTGGGGGTCAATATTGTAGGTCTGGGCACCCACGTCAACCAAAACAGGCGTTGCACCGATATGGGCGGGTGCTTCCGCAGTTGCAAAAAAGGTGAAATCCGGGACAAAGACCGCATCCCCCGGCCCAATCCCCCAGGCCATCAATGCGAGGCTCAAGGCATCGGTGCCGTTCGCGCAGCTGACGCAATGCGTTGCTCCCACAAAATCGGCCAACTCCCCTTCTAAGGCAGAGACTTCGTCCCCGCCGATGAAATGAGCCGACGCGCACACGCGGGCAATGGCATCGTCGATGTCGGGCTTCAGTGCCGCATATTGCCTCTGTAGATCCCTAAATTGAATCATCAAACTCAACCAGCCCTTTTTCCGTCTCTTGGTATTCCCGGTTACAGAAATCGCACCGCAGGGAGGCTGGAAGCGTCGTGCCACACTCGCAGACCCAGCCTCGTCTTTGGGCTGGCACTCCGAGCATCAGGGCGTATGCGGGCACATCCTTCACGACAACCGCCCCCGCACCGATAATCGCCCACTTCCCTATCTCTGTGCCGCAGACGATAGTGGCGTTCGCACCGATTGACGCCCCCGTGCGCACACGGGTCTTCAAGCGCCCTTGGCTGCCCTTCGGGTATTTCGCCCGAGGGGTGAGGTCGTTCGTGAAGACGCACGACGGGCCGCAGAAAACGTAGTCTTCGAGCACAACGCCTTCGTATACCGACACGTTGTTCTGCACCTTGACGCCATCGCCGATCACCGCATTGCTGCCAACGTAGACGTTCTGCCCGAGGCTACAGTTACTGCCTACAACGGCCCCCGCCTGTAAGTGGCAGAAATGCCACACCGAGGTGCCTTCCCCGATGACGGCCCCTTCATCAACGAAGGCGCTTTCATGTATGAAATGCTCGCTCATGAAAATTCCCCTCGCATCTCTTCACTTGAGAAATCCTCCAAAGGCAAGCGCACCGGTAAGCCTGTTTTTTGACTCTTGTACATCGCAAGCACGACCTCAAGCGCATCCCGGCCAGCGACCGCATCGATATAGGGCTCTCTCCCCTCGACGATTGCCTCTTCCATGTCGGCGTAAAGGAGGGCATGGCCGTTGCCGTATATGTTCGGGACCTGCTCGCTGAAGCCTTCCTGCTGCTTATCTTCTTCAGTGTTATCGGCGAACTTCCAGACCTCTACCGCGTTGACCGATTTGCCCCCTATTTTAACCGTTCCGTCTTGCCCGAAAAGGCACAGGGCCTCTTCGAGGTTTTCCGGATAGACGTTCGTCGTGCCCTCGATAGTCGCAATCGACCCGTTAGCAAAGGTCAAGACAGCCATACCGATGTCCTCGGCCTCGATATAGTCATGGAAGCGCTTCCTTGTTTGGGCGTAGACGGACTCGACCCTGCTTCCCATCATCCAGCAAAGAAGGTCGATTCCGTGGATGCACTGGTTCATGAGGCAGCCGCCGTCCTGCTCCCACGTCCCACGCCAAGGAGCCTGCGTGTAGTAGTCCTGCCTCCGGTTCCAGCGCACGTGGATGCTGCCATGAGAAATCTTCCCGAAACGCCCCGAATCCACCGCTTGGCGAAGTTTTTGGATGGCGTCATTGAACCTGTTTTGATGGCAGGCAGAGACAAGAACCCCCGCCTGTCCTGCTTTCTCGATGATCTCGTCCGCGTCGTCAATCGACATGGCAATCGGTTTTTCGATTATCAGGTGCTTGTGCGCTGCGATACAGTCAAGCGCGATGCGCGCATGGATGCCGCTTTCCGTCGCTATCGCGACAAGCTCTATGCCGGGCTCTTCGGCGAGCATCCGCCTGTAGTCGGTATAGCGCTTGACGGACGAGTTGCCTTCAAGGCCATGCTTCACCAAGAGGTTTTCCGTGCAGGCCGCATTGACATCACATACCGCCACAATCTCAAAACCGTTGTCAAGGGCAGCCGCAACATGGTTCGTCGCTATCCTGCCACATCCGATAAGTGCATACTTCAACTGACTCCCTTTCCTGCAAGGCGGCCTTTACAAGACCTCGATGTTATCACGGCTCACGATGTCTTTCATGGCGTTCTTGGCATCGAAGATGTATTGGGCGTGCTTTTGCACTGATCCGTAATCGACATTGGAGTGGGCCGTGCAGACTATCACCAAATCGAACGATCCAACCCCCTGGGCGTCAAGTCCCGGAATGGAGGAATAATCCTCTTCCCGATAGCGGAAGGAGGGAATCCAAGGGTCGTAATATGACACCTCGGCTCCTCGTGCTTTCAGCTCGTCGATGACCTTCAGGGCAGGCGACTCGCGACAGTCGTCGATGTCTTGCTTATAGGCAACCCCCAGAACCAGGACCGATGAGCCGTTCATGGGCTTTGAGAAGCGGTTGAGTATCCGTGCCGCACGGTCGACGCAGTAGATGGGCATGCGGTCGTTCACCGCCATGGATGCCTCGATCATCGACGTATGGAAGCCGTACTCGCGCGCCTTCCATGACAGGTAATAAGGGTCAAGGGGAATGCAATGGCCTCCAAGCCCGGGTCCCGGATAGAATGCGGCGAACCCGTAAGGCTTCGTCTTGGCGGCGTCGATAACCTCCCAGATGTTGATGTCCATTTGCTCGCAAAGCATGGCAAGCTCGTTGATAAGCCCTATGTTGACGTTTCGGTAGGTGTTCTCAAGTATCTTTTCCATTTCAGCGATCCTCGGTGTTGAGACCTGCGTGATCTCCCCCTCAAGAACAGCCTCGTATATGGCGGAGATAACCTCGGTGGCATCCTTCCCGATTGCCCCGACGACTTTCGGGGTGTTCTTGGTCTTGTAGACGGCATTGCCGGGATCGACCCTCTCGGGCGAGAAGCCCAGGTAGAAGTCAACGCCGCAACACAGCCCCGACCCTTCTTCAAGCAGCGGTTTTACCAGCTCTTCCGTGGTTCCCGGGTAGGTCGTTGACTCCAAGACCACAATTGTTGAAGGCTTCAGATGCTTTGCAATCTCTTTGGTGGATTGTTCGATATAGGAAGTGTCGGGCTGCTGATGCGAGTCAAGCGGAGTCGGAACACATATGGCGATAAAATCGCAACTTGCCACCGTTTTAAAATCCGTCGTTGCAGAAAGCATGCCCGCCTTGACAAGCGCCGCAAGGTCGTCGTCTATCACGTCGCCGATGTAGTTTTGCCCGGAATTAACCAGATCGACCTTTTCATCCTGCACATCGAAGCCGATGGTCTTAAACCCTGCCTTCGCCTTCTCAACAGCAAGCGGCAACCCGACATAGCCGAGGCCAACCACCCCGACAACAAGCGTGCGGTCACTGATTCTTTCGAGCAGGGAGTCTTTCATGTTTTTCATTCGTATGCCACTCTCTCTCCCTCTGTTGCCTCAACCGCATCCTAAAACAAAGGGTACGTCCTTCGTCTGCACTGTAATTTGATATATGGGTTCATCAACAAACCAGCAATGGTAATTGTATCAGAGACACGCTACTCATACTCAAATCAAAAATGGGTGCAACTAAGTATCACCGTATTGTGTCAAGGTAGCTGATTACATTTTCCATGGCTTTGTCCATTTCCACATGCGTCTCCGCAAATCCTCGTATTCTTCCAATCAGGCCTCCTGGTGTTTCCGAAGCATAAAGCCTGTCATGGAAACTGAGAAGCTCTTTGATATCGACCGGATCTTCATTGCTTGGTATCTGTTGAAAAAAATCAACGGGATTATCAATAAAAACATCTACTTCATTGGCACTGACAAAGGGTATGCCTTTTGCAAGGTATTCTCGACTTTTCAACGACGCCGAAACACTCAGTCCTGCACGACGATGAAACCCGAGAGATTCAACAGCAAGTGAGCACCTATCGTAAAGGGCATCAAGCTCTTCGGAGTCACAGTAGCCGTGAAAAATAATGTTTTCTCTTAAATTAGCGGCCTCAACCTGCCTTTTGAGCGAGCCGAGAATGCTCCCAGTACCGGCGACATGCAAAACAACTTTTCGTCGCAAAATAGGTTTCTGGTAATAAGCGATTATGCCTGCAATAAGTCGATCTAACCCATGCCACCGCTCAAAACATGCCACAGCAATAATATGTACTTCGTCAAGAGCAGATGCCGGTTCCTTTGGCGTGATGCGAGAGAGATCAATTCCATTCATAATTTTAACGGTTTTTATCCCGAACACTTCTTCCTCATCCGTAAGGATTGCAGCACGATTAACATTCGTTCGGAGCTTTTTCCGGTTTATCCTATCCTTAATGAGCGCTGAATAAAGAATAGGGGTCTTCATTTCAGCATCATAGGGGTATGTGGGGATTTCATAGATGATCTTTATATCGGGATTCACCCGTTTTGTCTTCTCGATGAAACGGATAAGCTCTCTACTGGCAAACCTCGGCCGCCGAATATAGATGAAGGAGTAATCGGACATGCTTTGAGGATCCGGCCAATTGACTCCGTCAGGCATAAACGGCAAACATGAGAGGATTTTTGAGGCTACGGTCTCCGGCTGCCTGCAAAAGATGAAATCGCATGCAAGTCCTGCAGCATTGAACGCTTTTATCTGAGCAGCAACTTTCTTTTCGATTCCACCTGGTTTTTCATTGTGCACTATATCACGATAATGCAAGTAGCATCCTGTTGATTTGTTTTGGGAAGATCTTTGCATTAATTCTCATTTCTCGCACAAACACCGTGGTTTTGTATGGTCAGTCTAACCTTATCCCACGGATGCCAAGCACTCGTTTTCCGATCCAAGGGGATTATATACCCGTTTTCTCATTCCATGGTTTTAAACATACAAGATTTGAGCCCCATGAATAATCATCCTTGTTGCCCTACAATAACACGCATGAAACCCCTTGTAATCATACCAGCTTTCACAAAAAAGAAGGACTGCAACTGAAGCGAACTAAAGGGAGTTGCTTTTTTGGCCTTGCGCGTACAGGATGCCTATTATCGCCGCGATGGGGCGCGGCCAGAACCGATTGAGCATAAGCAAGTCCTCTTTGGCGCGGCTGCTGTCTTGAATCAAGGCCGTCGTTGTTGATTCTTCATGGATGCGGTGATAGACCAATACTGATGGGCTATACACAAATGCGCCCGACAAGCGTGACACCCTTTCCCAAGCGTCCCAATCAAGATTGGTTTTTAGGCCTTCGTTGAAGAGGGGCATTGGGAGTGCGTCTTTTACCATTGTCACCGAAGGGCAGCATATCGCACATCCCAGTGAAAGAATCTTCCTTCGCCAGAAGACACTGTTTTGGCGCACCGGTGACCCAAGGGGCTTAAGCAGGGCTCTTTTTACTTTCAAAATGCCGTTTTCGGTAATCCGAAGGTTATTGCGCAACTCTCCATAGTCTGAGAAAAATATCAACGGGTTTGAGGCGCTGTTGATGCCTTCAAGAAGGCTTTTTGTGTATTCTTCCTGGTAGACATCATCTTGATGGGCGATGGTAACAAGGGGTGTTTCGGCTATGCCGTAGGCGAAATTCCAATCGGATGCAATTCCTAAGGATTCTTGGTTTATGAAAAGTGGTACGGCAAATTTCCTCGCTATCCCCTCAATGTGCTGGTTTGGGGTAGAAGTTGCAATCAAAATATTGGTTGGGATGTTCTGGGAAACCAGGGATTGAACGCATTCGCCAAGATAGGGGGATTCCTTGAATGCGCATACTACAAAAGTATGGTCACGTTCGTTATACATAAGGTGTTTTCTCCAATGGTGGTCGACCTCTCTTCTAAGTCATCCCGGTTGAAAATGCTCCGCTGTTCTGCATTTGCCTATCACTGCCTTATCGCAGGCGGTCGGCCTGTGTTGCTCAAGAGAGGATTATACCCTGTTTCCGTTACTATATTCTAAAATGAAACAGGCTATTCGCCCTTTAGTGTGGGTAGGAAGGTTTTTGGGTGAAAACCCGCCGCACCAACTTTCCCTGTGTTGACAGCCCTGCGGCGGCTGGTCACGGCTTTTTTGCAGGACGGCTCGACGCAG
>WRIR01000020.1 GCA_009782605.1 Eggerthellaceae bacterium
GGAGACGATGAGATGATTGCCACCAAAGAGCTGTTCGCCGCCGCGCTGCCCATCGACGAGAACTGGCATATCAAGGACGTGGAGTTCGAGGAGTCTGGCGAGGGCGAAAAGCCCGAGCTTCATTTGCGTTTGATTACTTAATTATGAACGAGGATAGGCACTATCGTAATTTTGGGGCTATTAGGGACGTAAACACTCTTAAGTTTGTCGGAGCTGCTCCAATATTCGATAGCGGGGCAAGCCTTTGGTATGAAAATCCAGACCATAGAATTTCTTCGACTCCAACCTTCAAAACAAAGCCTTTTTATGAACAGCCTTCAAAACAGCTAGAACTGGTGTCGTCCTTTGACGCCTTTGACTTTGAAAAGCTCATAGGGGTAGAGCAGGCCTTTGATGCGGCCTTGGCCAAATCCCCCCGCATAACCGACGAGAGAAGGGAAATCCTCTGCTCCAGCTTCGCTGCGAGGCTGAAAGATTTTGAAAGAACGGTAGAACCTTAATCCCGCACTAGTTTTAGCCCTAGTTTTAGTACATACAAATAACCCCAGAATCAACCTTTAAAAGCTCAGACAATGTCCCTTCAAAGGACTGTTTTGCACCCGAATGGAGGCCGCTGGAAAAATTGGGGAGGATGGTGTAATATTCTTGGTTGAGAAGAAAGGTGCTGTATGAGAGACAAGCATGGCCGGGTTATCGACTACCTTCGCATATCGCTGACGGACCGCTGCAACCTGCGGTGCATATACTGCATGCCCGCAGAAGGCGTCGGCCAGATGTCCCACGACGACATCCTGCGCATCGAAGAAATTGAGAGGCTTGTCGCTGTGGCCGCGCGCATGGGCATCACGCGCATCCGCCTGACCGGGGGGGAGCCGCTTGTGCGCAAGGGCGTCGCCAGCCTCGTGCGCAACCTTGTGGACACCCCGGGCATTGAGAGCGTCGCAATGACGACGAACGGTGTCTTGCTGCCCCGGTTTGCCGACGAGCTGACGGCGGCGGGGCTTTCCCGCGTGAACATATCGCTTGACACGCTTGACGTCGACCAGTTCCGGCAGGTCACCCGCAATGGGGACCTGAAAGACGCGCTCAAGGGCATCGAGGTGGCGCTCCGCGTCGGGTTCAAGCCCGTGAAGATCAACGCGGTCACGGTGCGGAGCCTCAACCAGGACTTCTTGGCATACGCGAAGCTGTCCATCGACCGTCCGCTCCACGTCCGCTTCATCGAGTACATGCCGGTCGGCGAAAGCTCGGGCATCGACGGGTCGGGCTGGGGTAAGGAAGACGTGATTTCCAGCGAAGAGGTCCTCGGGATCATCAACGAGCAGGCGCGTTCCGAAGGCAGGGGCGCACTGGTTCCGGTCGACAGCACAAAGCCGGAAGGCTGGGGCCCCGCCCGCTACTTCACGTTCGAGGGCGCACAAGGCACTGTGGGCTTCATCTCGCCGCTCTCGCGCCATTTCTGCGCCGAATGCAACCGCTTGCGGCTGACCGCCGACGGCAAGCTGCGCGCCTGCCTCTTCTCAGACGAGGAGTTCGACGTGCGCGAGGCCCTGCGCTCGGGAAGCGACGAGGCGATCCACGACATCCTCGAACAGGTGCTCTGGGCGAAGCCCGACGAGCACCACGACAAGGTGGGCACCGAGCGCGGCATGAGCCAGATCGGGGGATAGGCCAAGGGCTTGCCACCGGCCGACTGGCGGCGCATCGCGGTTACCAGATGGGCGTCGGCGCAGCGCGAAGCGGGCGGCGGCGCATCGGAAGGCGAGGCGCAGCGCAAAGCCCCCGATGCCGTAGAAGGAAGAGCGGAAGGAAGAGGAAGAGCCATGAGCAACGAAGAACTGACCCACGTGAACAACAAGGGCGAAGTCCGCATGGTGGACGTCATGCCCAAGCCCGACACCGAGCGTACTGCCATCGCCGAAGGGTTCATTGCCATGGCGCCGGCGACCTTGGCCCTGATCAGCGAAGGGAAGGCAGCCAAGGGCGACGTCCTCGCCTGTGCCCGCGTTGCGGGGGTCATGGCGGCGAAGCAGACGGCAACGCTCATCCCGATGTGCCATCCTTTGAATATCACCAAGGTGCAGGTGGACTGCATGCCCGTCGGGGCGGGGGAGCGCCCAGACGGCCGTGTAGGCATCCACATCATGACGACCTGCGGCGTCACGGGGAAGACCGGCATCGAGATGGAAGCGCTCACCGCGGCAAGCGTCGCCTGCCTCACCGTCTATGACATGTGCAAGGCGGTCGACCGCGGCATGGAGATCATGGATGTGCGCCTTGTTCGCAAAGAAGGCGGCAAGTCCGGCCTCTGGCAGCGCGTGTGACCGGCCGGGCCCTTCCCGTCGGCTCCCTGCGCCGGCGGGCGCGTGGCATCGGGACGATTGCGGGAACAATCGAGTTCAGCCGGCCCCCTGCGCCGGCCCCCTGCGTCGGCGGGCGCGCGTGAGCAGCAGCCAGCAAGCGGCCCGCAGCTGGCCCGCAGCCGGCCCGCAGTCACCAAACAGCAGTCATCGGGCGAACATAATACGCTCGTTGTTGAACATCCTCGTCAAGAAGAAGACGCACAGGCCCGTGGCCAGCACGTTCACACAGACGGTAATGAGCACCTGCCAGGACTCGATGTTGAAGGAGAAAATCCCGTTGAGGCATTGCGTGGAGTTGTAGGCGGGGATGAGGTAGACCCACCAGTCGCTCTGCCCGCCGGGGAAGATAAGCCCTGAGAGGGACACGAATATCACGAGGATCATCAGCGGCATCGTAAGGGTCGAGGCCTCCTTGACGGTCTTGGCGAAGGCGCTGACGATGGATATGACTCCGACGAACAGGAGCACCGTCGCGACGATCACGACGAACAAGAGCGCATACTCGCCGAACCCATAGCCGAAGCTGAGGCCTTCCCCGCTCACCCCCATCATCTCGGTGGTAAGCAGTTTTGGAAGCGACAGCATGATGCCGAGAAAGCTCGAAGTGCCGCTCGCCAGCGCAACGACGCTGATGCTCACGATCTTGCCGAATGCCAGCTCCCAGCGCTTGAGCGGGGTGACGAGCAGGGTCGCGATGGTGCCGCGCTCCTTCTCGCCCGCGATGGACTCGGTGGCAATCCCCATGCCGCCCGAGAACAGAAGAAGCAGGATAAGCATCGGCAAGACGGATGAGAGATACATTGTGGCGGGATTGTCGCTCCCTGCCGCAAGGTTGAACTCCTCGTCGGCGGCATTCACGCTGAAAAGCGGGAGGGCCGCATTCTTGTAGGCATCGAGCAGCGCTGCCGTTATCTCAAAGGCGGCGTAGGACTCTATGTTGCCCGCGTTGAAGAACACCTGGACGTCGGGGATGGTGCCGCCCGGACTGCCCGGGCCGCCCGGGCCGCCCGGGCTTCCCGAAAGGGCGGCGCTTATGCTCGCCTCGAAGTCGGCGGGGAACACCACGAGCAGGTCGGAGCTGCCCTCGGCGATGTCCGCCTTGATGCCTGCGACCTCCCCGGCGCCCGCTTCACTAAAGGCAAGCCCCGCAGGCTCGCTCAAGGCCTCGAAGGACGCGGGCAGGTTCACCGCATAGGCCTGTGCCCGGTAGTCCTCGTCGACTTGGTAGAGCCTGCCCAAGGCCTCGCCCATGATGGAGTACATGACGAAAATGAGGATGCCCGGCAAGAGGACGACGGTCAAGACCATGCGGCGGTCGGTGAAGACCCGCTTGAGCTCTTTTGCGACGACCGAGAAAAACCCGCTGCGTGAAGCCATGGTCAGGCCACCTCCCCTGATTCTTGGACATAGAGCTCGAAGAAGCGGTCTTCGAGGCTCGACCCCGCGCAGACCCCGTCGAGTCTGCCGTCCGCGACCATGCGCCCGTCGATGATGATGCCCACGCGGTCGCAGAGCTTCTCAACGAGCGAGAATATGTGCGTCGAGAGGATGATGGTCTTCCCGGCGCCGCGCAGCTCTTGCAGGTAGTCGGTAACCACCTTGGCGGTGATGACATCGAGGCCGTTCGTAGGCTCGTCGAAGATGATGATGTCGGGGTCATGCACGACAGCGATGACAAGCGAGGTCTTCTGCTTCATGCCGGTCGAAAGCTCGCCGACCTTGACCTCGGCGAACTCGTTGATGCCGAAGCGCTTGAAAAGGACGTCCTTCCGCGCAGCCGCGACGCTGGGGTCGACGCCTTGGAGCGTGGAGAAGAAGTCGAACAGGTAGTTCGGGGTGAAGAAGTCCTCAAGTTTGAGCTCGCTGGTCAGAAACCCTATGGTCGCGCGCACGGCCTCCGGCTCCTGCACGACGCTCTTCCCGGCGAGCAGGGCATCGCCCGCGTCGGGCCTGATGAGGGTCGCAAGCAAACGGAGCGTCGTCGTCTTCCCGGCGCCGTTGGGGCCGAGCAGCCCGTATATCTCGCCCGCATAGGCCTCGAAGCTCAGGTCGTCGACGGCGACGCGCACGCGCTCGCGGGTGCGCTCGATGCGCTGCTGCTTCGCTCCGAGCTTGAAGGTCTTGCTCAGCCCCTGTGCCCGGATGAGGGCTTTCCGCGGCTCGCTCATAGGTATCCCGCTCCTTATCCGCTCTCGGTCGTGCAGGCGCTGCCTGCCCCGCCTTCCGCTCCGCTGTGCTTTCCGCTCCACTGTAGCAGAAGAAGGGGAGGAAGGCGGGGAGAGCGCGGGAAGCACGAGGTTTCCCCTTATAGCGCGCAGGGCAATGCCGCCCTGTCCGCCCCATGGGGGCAGCCGGGCACCGGCAAAATCAGGCGCGGGGATGCCGCTTGAGCCCTTTCGGTGTGCTACAATACCTGCCGGAACGAAAAGATGAAAGGGTACTCTATGTCAGGGCATTCAAAATGGGCAACGACCAAGCACCGCAAGGCGGCTCAGGACGCGAAGCGCTCAGCGCTCTTCTCGAAGCTGTCGCGCAACATCACCGTGGCGGCGAAGGAGGGCGGCGACCCGAACCCGGAGAACAACGCGGCACTTGCCGCCGCGGTCGAGAAGGCGAAAAGCTACTCGCTTCCCAAAGACAAGATCAAGACGGCAATCGACAAGGCCTTCGGGAGCGGCAAGGACGCTGCCAACTACGAGACCGTCATCTATGAGGGCTACGGGCCTGCCGGGGTCGCCGTGTACTGCGAGGCCCTGACCGACAACCGCAACCGCACCGCGGCCGACGTGCGCTCCGCGTTCTCCCATTCCGGGGGGAACCTCGGCACCTCGGGCTCGGTCGCCTTCCAGTTCGAGCGCAAGGGCCAGATCATCATCGAGAAGACGGTCTGCGCCGACGAAGACGAGCTCATGTTGGCCGTGGCCGAGGCCGGGGGCGACGACTACGAGGACGCGGACGAGGAATGGATCGTCTACACGGCATACGCCGACCTCATGGCGGTGAAGAAGGCCCTTGACGAGGCGGGGGTCGAAACGAAGGGCGCGGAGCTGATCATGGTCCCGACGACGCCGACTCAGGTGGGTGTCTCCGACGCAAAGAAGGTCATGCGGCTTATCGACAAGCTTGAAGAGCTTGAGGACCTGCAAAACGTCTACCACGCCATGGACGTGACCGACGAGATCGCCGCCGCCCTCGATGTGTAAGGCCCTCGCCGCCGACGAGCATACCGCGCCGGCCCTTGCCGCCCTCCTCGCGGGCGAGCCGGTCATCTTCCCGACCGACACGGTCTATGGGATCGGGGTTGCCGTTGGCAAGGCGCCCACCCCGGAAGTCCTTTGCGACCTCAAGGGGCGCGACCACGGCAAGCCCATCGCCTGGCTCGTCGGCTGCCCCGACGATCTGGCCCGCTACGCCAAGCGCGTGCCGCCCTTCGCTCCCGCTCTGGCGCAGGCCTTCTGGCCGGGCCCGGTGACGCTCGTGGTGGAGGCGGCCCCCAGCGTCCCTGTCGCCTACCGGGCGCCCGACCGCTCTATAGCGCTGCGCATGCCGGACAACGAGACCGCACGGGGGCTCATCCGGCAGCTGGGGGCCCCGATCGCCGCCACTTCGGCAAACAGCGCCGGACAGGCGCCGCCGAGGGCCTTCGACGAGATAGACGAAGCGCTTCTCGGGAAAGTGCCCGTTGCCCTGCGGGACGATGCCGAGAAGAGCGGCGTCGCGTCGACCGTGGTCGACTGCAGGGGCGAGGCCCCGGTCGTCCTCCGTGAGGGGGGCGTCTCAGCGGCCGACATCGGCCAGGCTGTGTCGAAAGGACTCCCATGAGGATATCAATCGCTTCTGACCACGGCGGCTTCGAGCAGAAAGAGCAGCTGAAGGCCTTCCTTGCCCGTGAGGGCCACGAGGTCTGCGACCGGGGGCCGGCCAGCGAAGGGCCTGTCGACTACCCGGACTTTGCCGCGCTCGTGGCCCGCGACGTGGCCCAGGAAAGCGCCGAGCGGGGGGTGCTGGTCTGCGGCACCGGCATCGGCATGGCGATAGCGGCCAACAAGGTCGCGGGTGCCCGCGCGGCAAGCGTTGCGACCCCCGAGTTCGCCGGGCTGTGCCGCGAGCACAACGACGCGAACATCCTCTGCCTTTCGGGGCGATTTGTCGATTTGGCGGCCAACGAGGCCATTCTTGGTGTATTCTTACATACTGAGTTTAGTGGTGGGCGCCATGCGAGGCGGGTGCAAAAGATCGCTGCCCTCGAAAGCGCCGAGCAGGCAAAGCCATCAGGTGAGTAAACACAGGGAAAACGCAACCAAAACCGGGTTGACCAGGATGTGAAAGGATCCCGCGAAGGGTATGAGCAGGACTGCGTCAAGCAAGGAAAGCTACGCATGAAAGGCAAGGAGATGAAAATGAGAAACACCAAGACACAGGCAGTACAAAGGATCGTTCTGGCAGGCATGGTCGCCCTTGTAGCGGCTTTGTCGCTGGTGCTCGTCTCGTGCGGCCCGATAGCGGAAGAGGCTATCCGCATGGCTATCACGGAAGAGCTTGACGGGATCAAGGCCGGGACGGACGAGGACTTCAACGCAATGGTCGACAGCTTTATGCGCAACGACGAGCTTGACCAGGTGGGCATCGGAAGGGAAGAGTTCTACGCGGTATGGATGAACGGGTTTGACTATGCCATTGACGACATCGCGGTAGAGGGGGACAAGGCGACCGCGAGCGTCACTATCACGCACCGGTCGATTGACGAGGCGACAGAGATCTATACAGCCAGCGTCATGGACTACATGGAAGAGAACCTTGACATGCTGACCGACATGACAGAGGAGGCCCTCGATGAATACCTGGAATCGGACGAGTTCATGGTAATACTCAAGGGGTTTTTCATGGACGCCCTGAGGGAAACGCCTATGAGCTCGGCGAGCTATACGCTCGAATATACGATGAACGGCAGGGTGTGGGATCCGTCAACCTCGTCGGCAACCAAGATGTTCAACACCATCTTCAGCTAGCAGCCAAGGCGGAATGGAGGAACTGTGATGTTGGAAGCCCTGCGAACAAAAACAGTGCGTGCGGCCGCCCTGGCAGGCATGCTTGCCCTTGGGGTGGCCTTGTCGCTGATGGCGGCATCGTGCGGGTCGACGCCCCAGGCAAAAGGCCCGTCGCCTGAGGAGCTGAGGCAGATAGACGAGGAAATCATCCGTTCCTCAATAGTCGAGCTCTTTGACAAGGTCAAAGACGGCACGCGCAAGGACCTCAATGCGGAGGTTGATATCTTCTTGCGCGTTACCCAGCTTGACAAGGCCGGCGTCGAAAGGGAAGAGTTCTATCGGGTGTGGCTGGGCGATTTTGACTACACCATCGATGGCCTTGTCGTAGAGGAGGACAGCGCGGTTGCGCGGGTCTCCATGGTGCACCGGTCGCTCGACGAGGCGACGGATACGCTCGCAGAGGTCGGGGAGGCGTATTGGGAGGCACACCCCGAGAAAGCTGCCGAGACAGCCGAAATGACCGAAGAAGAGATTATGGCTCTGCCTGAGATCCGGGAAAAGTACCGGGAGCTTTTTATGGACACCCTCACGAACACCCCTGCGAGAGACCTGAGCCTTGAGCTCCATTTCACAAAAGATGACAGATGGTGGAGCATGACGCCCGAGTCCGCATCCGAGCTGTTTGACATCTTATACGACTAATGGCCGATACTCTCTGAAAGAAGCCCGAAAGGACCAAGCCGCTATGCCACTGCAATTCGTTTCTGAAACCGACCCTGCCGTCGCAGGGATACTCTCTGCGGAACTGGCGCGCCAGCGCTCAAGCATCGAGCTGATCGCATCGGAGAACTTCACCTCGCGTGCGGTCATGGAGGCGGTCGGCAGCGTGCTCACCAACAAGTACGCCGAAGGCTATCCGGGGAAGCGCTATTACGGCGGCTGCGAGAAAGTGGACGCTGTCGAGGACCTGGCGCGCAGCCGGGCCTGCGAGCTGTACGGCTGCGCCTTCGCCAACGTGCAGCCGCACTCCGGCGCACAGGCGAACTTCGGGGCCTATACCGCCCTCATCGAGCTGGGGGACACGGTTTTAGGGATGAGCCTTGACCAGGGGGGGCACCTCACGCATGGCTCGCCCGTCAACTTCTCGGGCAAGTATTACCGCTTTGTCGCCTATGGGGTCGATCCCGAGACGGAGGTCATCGACTACGACGAGGTCTTGCGCATCGCCAAAGAGGTCCGCCCGCGCCTGGTCGTTGCGGGCGCCTCGGCATACCCGCGTGCCATCGACTTCGAGCGCATGGCGGGGATTGCGCACGAGGTCGGAGCCTCCTTCATGGTCGACATGGCGCACATCGCCGGCCTTGTCGCAGCGGGGGCGCACCAAAGCCCCCTGCCCTTCGCCGACCTGGTCACCTCGACAAGCCACAAGACCCTGCGCGGCCCGCGCGGCGGCTTCATCCTCACCAACAACGAGGAGCTGGCAAAGAAGGTGGACCGGGCGGTCTTCCCGGGTGCGCAGGGCGGTCCCCTCATGCACGCGATCGCGGGGAAGGCGGTCGCCTTCGGCGAGGCGCTCCTCCCGGAGTACGCGGCCTACATCGGCCGCGTGGTGGAGAATGCCGCACGGCTGGGACAGGGCATGGCCGACGGCGGGCTGCGCCTGGTGTCGGGGGGCACCGACAACCACCTGTGCCTCGTGGACCTGACCCCCGCCGACGTGACGGGCAAGGATGCCGAAAAGGTGCTTGAGGAAGCCGGCCTGACGGTCAACAAGAACACCATCCCCAACGAGCCGCGCTCGCCCTTTGTGACGAGCGGTATCAGGGTGGGGTCTGCCGCCGCGACGACCCGGGGCCTTACCGCCGACGAATTCTACCAGGTCGGCGGCCTGATCGCCGCCGCAGTCTTCAATGCCGGAGACGAGGCCCTGCTCAAAGGCGTTGCGGGCACCGTGCAGGCCATCACCGAGAGGCACCCGCTCTACCCCGAGATGGGCTAGGCGGAAAGAGAGGCGACGATGGAGAGCAGCCGGCCGTCCTGGGACGAATACTTCATGCGGCTCACCCATGAGGTCGCGACGCGCACGACCTGCCTGCGCAGGGGGGTCGGCGCGATCGTCGTGAAAGACCGCAGGATACTTTCAACAGGCTACAACGGGGTTCCCAGCGGCATTGCGCACTGTAGCGAGGTGGGGTGCCTGCGCCAGCAGCTCGGTGTGCCGTCCGGCCAGCGCCACGAGATATGCCGCGGGCTCCATGCAGAACAGAACGCCATCATCCAGGCGGCGCGCTACGGCATCGACATCTCCGGGTCGTCTATCTATATCACGACCCAGCCCTGCGTCGTCTGCGCGAAGATGATAATCAATGCGGGCATCGTCGAGATCGTGTATGCCGAGCCCTACGATGACGAACTGTCGCTGTCGATGCTCGCCGAGGCGGGCATCAGGCTGCGCTGCCTTGAGGGCTAGCGCCGCCGCCCGGCGGCTCCTGTCCCCTTGTGGCCCTTCGGGCACCGGCTTGTGCGCCGGCCGCTCACCGGAGGGGCGTCGCCCGCTCGCTGGCCGGGTGCCACAAGTTTTAGAGATTTTTCCGATAAGCTGAACAAAACGCGGGAAAGTTTGATATCATGCTCATGTTTGTTATGACGGCAGGTTGGAGGGATGCGCGGTTTGGAGGTCTTGGCAGGTTTTTTAGGGGGCGTGGCCGGTGTGATAGGCTTTCTCCCATTCCTCTTTCTGAGCGGAAGGCTTCGCACGAAGTTCATAGAAGAGGGTGCCAAAAAAGCCGCCTACATCTTCTTGGTCCCCCTGCTCTCATTCATCCTTATGGTTGCGGCCTTGTTCGTGCTGTGGTTGGCCTTTCCCCAGCACCTTATGGTATTCTCAGTGGCTTGCATCGTGGTTTTTCTCGGGGGCACCATAGCGGTCACCGTGAAACAGGTGAGACGGTAAGGTAATAACAGGGTAATAACAGGAGAGATGCATGAACCCTTTTGACGAACTGCAAACGATGGTCCAACACCTGATCTCTAACGTGGCGAGCGGCCCCTTTGTCGGAGGCCTCACCACCTACACCCCCTACATCATCCTCATCCTGCTGCTCGTCGTGGTCATCGTGTTCGTCGCGAAGAGCCAGCTGTCCCTCGTGCCCAAGAACCGCTTCGTGGGTGTTGTCGAGTTCCTTGTCGACTTCGCGCAGAACAACATGGGGTATGGCGTCATGGGCAACGCCGCCAAGGAGCACATCCCCTTTCTGCTGACGCTGTTCATCTTCATCCTCGTCTCGAACCTCGTCGGCATCATCCCGGGCTCCCGGGCAGCGACGGGGACCATCGGCTCCACGCTCCCGCTCGCCGGCATCTCCTTCGTCTACTTCACCTACCACGGCATCAAGAAGCAGGGCGGCCTGCATTACCTGAAGTCCTTCGCCCCCTCGGGCCTGAAGCCGGCGCCTCTTGCCGCCGTCATCTGGTTCCTGGAGTTCTTCTCCATGATACTGCGCCTGCTGACGCTGTCCGTCCGTCTTTTTGCCAACATGCTTGCCGGGCATCTGCTCTTGGGCACGCTTGCCATCATGGTCTATCTGTTCATCCAGCCGATCATCGCAGGCATCACGGCGGTGAACCTCGGTTTCACCTTGGTGAGCCTGCTGTGGCTTTTGCTGCTTGTGGTCATGTACGCGATGGAGGTCTTCGTCGCCTGTGTCCAGGCCTACATATTCACGCTGCTTTCGAGCGTGTACGTGTACCTGGCGACCGAGGAGCACTGAATTTGGAAATGGGCGGCATGTCCGCTTGTTGATTGGTAAAGGTTCATAGCGCGGCATAAGGGCTGCGTTATGGAAAGCACGGTCAGGGATCGGCCCTGGCTCAAAGTTAAGGAGGAATCGTGGTTCTTTCAGGTATTGGTCTCGGTGCCATCGGATTCGGTTTAGCGGCTATCGGTGGCGGTGTAGGCGTAGGTCTCGCCGGTGCAGGCGCCATGGGCGCCGTGGCTCGTCAGCCCGAGCTGTACGGCCGCATTTTCACCCTCTTTATCATGTCCGCCGCTATGTCGGAGGCCCTGGCGCTGCTCGGCTTCGTCCTTGCGTTTATCGCTTCGGCCCTCTAGTCCTCACCCTTACCCGAGGACAGTGTAGTTGATGGAGGTGAATAAGTGAGATTTACCCTTAAAAGACTCGTAGCTTTATGCGTCGTTTCGTGTGCGGCGGTCCTGGGCTTCCCCGCCCTGGCCTTCGCGAGCGAGGCGGAGGGATCCGCGGCCGGCATCGGCCTGCTCTTCCCGCCGCTGGTGGAATGGATACCGATGCTCATCGGCTTCATCATCCTGTGGGCCATCCTGGCAAAGTTCGGGTGGCCGGCGTTCATCGACATGATCGACAGGCGCCAAGCGACCATCAAGGACTCGCTTGAGCAGGCAGAGAGCGCGAAGGTCGAAAGCGAGCGCCTGCTCGAAGAGAACAAGGCCGTGCTGGTCGATGCGAAGAAGCAGGCCGCCCAGATAGTCTCTGAGGCAACCCAGGCCGCAGAGGCCGTGAAGGCCGACATAACCGCAAAGGCGCAAACGGAGGCTGAGACCATGATAGCGAAGGCACGCAATGCTATCGAGGCCGAGAAGAAGGTGGCCATCACGGAGCTCCAGGCTTCGGTCGCCGACCTGTCTGTCTCGGTCGCCGGACGCCTCATCGCCCAAGACCTCAACGATGCCGACCATCGTAAGATCATCGGACATTATCTGGCGGAAGCAGGAACCTTCGATGCCAACTAATCGCATGATCGCCCGCAAAGAGTCCGCGGTCTATGCGCAGGTGCTGCTCGAGGCCGCCCAGGGCACCGGCACCGTTTTCGAGGTGGCCGGCCAGCTTGAGCAGGCAAACGAGTCCATCTGCGGGAACATCGACCTGCGCACGGCGCTCTTCGACCGGGCCATCCCCGCCGATGCCCGCATCGGCGTCATCGACGAGGTATTCGACGGCTTCGACCCGGCGCTGCTTGCGACGCTGGGCGTCATGGTCAAGCGCGACGACCTGGGGCTTCTCGGCAAGGTAGCCGACACCTACACCGGCATTGCCGAAAAGGCCCTCGACGCGGTGTTCATCGACGTGACGACGGTGGTCGCCCTCGACGACGGGCTCCGTGACTCGATCAAGAAGAAGTATGCCGCCCAGTTCGGCTGCGACGTGCTCCTGCGCGAGCACATCGACCCGGCCATCATGGGGGGCATCGTGCTGAGCGCGCAGGGAGTCTCGATCGACGCGAGTGTGGCCTCGCAGCTTGAGGGCACCCGCAGGGTGCTCGCGCAGGCACGGTAGCACGAGCAGGCATGAGGCAGGCAAGGCAAGAGAATGTGTGAGAGAAACAGGAACACAATGAGAGATATATCATCATTATTCGGAGGTGATAGATAGATGGCGGAAATTACTGCCAGCACGATTGATGCGATTCTGCAGCGACAGCTCGATGCTATCAAGACGACTGTCGAATCGCGCGAAGTCGGTACGGTCATCCAGGTGGGTGACGGTATTGCGCGTATCGACGGCCTCAAGGGCGCCATGGCAGGCGAGCTCCTTGAGTTTACCGGGAACAACGGCAAGACGGTGTTCGGCCTTGCCCAGAACCTTGAAGAAGACGAGGTCGGCGCCGTTTTGCTCGGCGATGTGACCTCTATCAAAGAGAACGACCAGGTCCGCACCACGGGGCGCATCGTCGAAGTGCCCTCGGGCGAGGGCTTCTTGGGCCGCGTGGTCAACCCGCTGGGCGAGCCCATCGACGGCAAGGGCGCTGTCACGGCAGACGGCTACCGCCCTGTCGAGTTCCGCGCCCCGGGCGTCATCGAGCGCCAGGGCGTCAACGAGCCGGTGCAGACCGGCATCCTCGCCATCGACGCGATGATCCCCATCGGCCGCGGCCAGCGTGAGCTTATCATCGGCGACCGCCAGACGGGCAAGACGGCCATTGCGGTCGACACCATCATCAACTCGAAGGGAAAAGACCTCATCTGCATCTATGTCGCCATCGGCCAGAAGGCCTCGACGGTTGCGACCGTTGTGGAGACCCTGGAGCGCTATGGCGCCATGGACTACACCATCGTCGTCTCGGCAAGCGCCTCTGACTCTGCGCCGCTCCAATACATCGCCCCGATGGCCGGCGTCGCCATGGGCGAGTACTTCATGTACAACGGCGCTGACGGCAAGCCTGCCAGCGAGGGCAACCCGGGCCGCCACGTGCTGTGCATCTACGACGACCTCTCCAAGCAGGCCGTCGCCTACCGCCAGATGTCGCTGACCCTGCGCCGCCCTCCGGGGCGCGAGGCCTATCCGGGCGACGTCTTCTACCTGCACTCACGCCTCCTTGAGCGTGCGGTCAAGCTCTCGGACAAGAACGGCGCGGGCTCCTTGACGGCCCTGCCGGTCATCGAGACGCAGGCGGGCGACGTCTCCGCCTATATCCCCACGAATGTCATCTCCATCACCGACGGCCAGATATTCCTGCAGTCCGACCTGTTCTTCCAGGGCCAGCGTCCGGCGGTCAACGTCGGCATCTCGGTCTCGCGCGTAGGCTCAAGCGCGCAGATCAAGGCCATGAAGCAGGTTGCGGGCTCGCTGCGCCTCGACCTGGCGGCCTATCGCGAGCTCCAGGCCTTCGCCCAGTTCGGCTCGGACCTGGACAAGGCGACGCAAGACCAGCTCAACCGCGGCGCACGCATGACCGAGCTGCTGAAGCAGGGCCGCTATGTGCCCATGCCCGTCGAGGAGCAGGTTGTCTCCATCTTTGCGGGCAACGAGGGCTTCTTGGACGACCTGCCCGTGGAGAGCGTCACCCGCTTCCGCGAGGAGCTGCTGCAAAACATCCGCTCGACGAAGGCGGAGCTTCTGAAAACCATCATCGACGAGAAGAAGATATCTGACGAAAGCACCGAGGCCCTGAGGGCCGCCATCGCCTCGTTCAAGAATCAGTTCTCGGTTGAAGGGTAGGAAGCGTCCATGCCGAACCTTCGCGACATAAAGAGGCGGATCAACTCGGTAGAGAGCACCAAGCAGATAACACGCACCATGGAGATGGTCGCAACTGCCAAGATTCGCCGGGCCACCGAGAGGATTGTCGAGGCGACGCCCTACGCCCTGGCCATGGTCGAGGTCCTCGGCGCTATTGCGAGCAGGTCTGCGGCCCCCTCAAGCCCCCTGCTTGTCGTGCGCGACCCCGTCAAGCGCATCGCGCTTATCGTGGTGACTTCCGACCGCGGCCTTGCCGGCGGCTTCAACAGCAACATACTGCGCGCGGCAGACAGGTTCATTGCCGCCAAGCGCGCCGAAGGCGTCGAGTGCGACATCATCGCCTGCGGCAAAAAGGCCATCGCATACTTCAAGTACCGCAAGCTGCCGCTGCTGCTGTCCTTCCGCGACCAGTCTGCCGACCCGCAGATATCACAGGCCCGCGAGATAGCGACCACGGTGATAGACGAGTACGTGAGCGGGAAGGTCGACCAGGTCGTCGTTTTCTACAACCATGCGAAAAACGTCGCCGACCAGGTGGCCACCTCTGACGTCATCCTGCCGGTGGAAAAGGTCGAGTACCACGAGATCGGCGAGGAAGAGGCCACGACCGTCCATCTGGACGAGAGCGCCAAAGTCGCCGCGGCTGCTTCGTCGGCCCTGATGGCAGAGGCGAAGAGCTCGGCTGGCAAAGTGACTTCGGCAAGCGAGGCACAGGGCGACTTCGACTATGAGCCCTCTGCGGAAGAGGTGCTCGACGCCCTGCTCCCGTCGTATGTGGAGACGCGCATTTTTTATGCGCTCCTTGACTCTGCCGCAGGCGAGCAGGGTGCCCGCCGGAAGGCAATGAAATCAGCGACCGACAACGCGACGGATATGATCTCGACCCTCACGAGGGTGTACAACCGCGCACGTCAGGGCGCTATCACAACCGAGATTACCGAGATTGTCGGTGGTGCGGCTGCATTGGAGGAAGAGTAATGACAATCGAGACAAAGGAAACTGCCATGAATGTAGGACGAGTCGTCCGCGTGGTTGGGCCGGTCGTGGACGTTGAGTTCCCCGCCGAGTCGATCCCGGCCATCTATAACGCGCTTAAGATACAGACCGAGACGCCCATCGGCTCCCTCGATATCGTCCTTGAGGTCGAGACGCATCTGCCGGGCAACCTGGTGCGCACCGTCGCCATGTCATCGACCGACGGCCTGCAGCGCGGTGTCGAGGTCACCGACACCGGCACCCCCATCATGGTACCGGTGGGCAATGCCACGCTCGGGCGTATCTGGAACGTGACCGGCGAGCTTGTCGACGGCGGCGACATGCCCGAGATAGAGAAATACTATCCCATACACCGCCCCGCCCCCGCCTTTGACGAGCTGACGACCTCCACCGAGATATTCGAGACCGGCATCAAGGTCGTCGACCTGCTTGAGCCCTATATCAAGGGCGGCAAGACGGGCCTGTTCGGCGGCGCGGGCGTCGGTAAGACCGTCATCATCATGGAGCTCATCAACAACCTCGCGCAAGAGCACGGCGGCACCTCGGTGTTCACCGGCGTCGGCGAGCGCACGCGCGAGGGCACCGACCTGTACAACGAGATGAGCGAGTCGGGCGTCATCAAGAAGACCTGCCTCGTGTACGGCCAGATGAACGAGCCCCCCGGAGCCCGTCTGCGCGTCGGCCTCTCGGGCCTGACCGCAGCCGAGTACTTCCGTGATCAGGGGCAGGACGTGTTGCTGTTCATCGACAACATCTTCCGCTTCACCCAGGCGGGCTCCGAAGTGTCCGCGCTTCTCGGCCGCATGCCCTCTGCCGTGGGCTACCAGCCAACGCTCTCAACCGAGATGGGCGACCTGCAAGAGCGCATCACTTCCACCACCACGGGCTCGATCACCTCGGTGCAGGCCATCTACGTCCCCGCCGACGACCTGACCGACCCGGCCCCGGCCACCGCGTTCATCCACCTGGATGCCACGACGGTCCTTTCCCGCTCTATTGCCGAGCTGGGTATCTATCCGGCGGTCGACCCGCTTGCCTCGACCTCGCGCGCGCTTTCCGCCGAGATCCTGGGCGAGGAGCACTACCGCGTTGCGGTCACCGTGCAAGAGATACTGCAGAGCTATTCCGACCTGCAGGACATCATCGCCATCCTCGGCATGGACGAGCTGTCGGAAGAGCAGAAGCTCACCGTGAGCCGCGCCCGCAAGATCCAGCAGTTCTTGGGGCAGCCCTTCCACGTGGCCGAGGTCTTTACCGGCAACCCGGGCAAGTACGTCAAGCTGGAGGACACGGTGCGCTCGTTTGCGGCCATCATCGACGGCGAGTGCGACGACATCCCCGAGCAGGCCTTCCGCTACAAGGGTGCCATCGAAGAGGTCTACGAGGCCGCCGAGGCCATGAAAGGCTAGGATACCATGTCAGAGCCTTTAGCATGCGAGATAGTGACCCCGTCCGGGAGGCTCTTCTCCGGTGAGGCCGAGTATGTCTCGGCGCCCGCCGCAGAGGGCGATATCGGCTTTTTGCACCAGTGCGCGCCCTTCATGAGCACGCTCAAGCGCGGGGCCGTGCGCATCAAGGAGACCATGGCCGGCGAGGACGCGGATGTCTTTGCGGTCAATGGGGGCTATGTCGAGGCCGACGGCCGCAAGGTCGTGGTGTTGGCGAGCCATGCCATCAATGTGGCAGAGGTCGATGTGGAGATCGCCCAAGAGCGCATCGCCGCCAACGAGCAGCGCCTTGCGGAGCTTTCCGAGGACGACTCCCGTGCGGTCTTCATACGCGACGAGATAGAGTGGCAGAACTACCTGGTTACGTTAGTCGGACAACCAGCCTAATTGCTGCGGCTTCCCGCAGCACCCCATCTTGGCGCTCTGCTTCGAGCTCACGTACTGAAGTGCGCTTCGCTCTCACATCGCGCTGCTGCGGCTTCCCGCAGCACCCCATCTTGGCGCTCTGCTTCGAGCTCACGTACTGAAGTGCGCTTCGCTCTCGCATCGTGCCAATCTGGGGCACTGCGGAAACCCTCGCTGCCCGACAGGGTTCGGGATTGCGAGCGCCTCGGGCTTTTTCGCTAAATCTCCATGAGGTGTTCGTGCCGGAGGGCTTCGTGTGCTGGTATCATGGATGCACTACTAGAGAGAGCATCCATGAGAGGCTGGCGCACAAGATATGGCATTTGTGCATCTACACAACCACACCGAATACTCCCTGCTTGACGGGGCGACGCACATCAGGGACCTGGTGGAGAAGGCGGCAAAGCTGGGTATGCCGGCGGTCGCCGTCACCGACCACGGGGTGATGAGCGGGATACCCGAGCTGTGCTTCGTCTGCGACGAGGTGGAGAAGGACACCGGCGTCCGCGTGAAGCCGATCTTTGGCTGCGAGGTCTATTTCACGACCGACGACGAGCTCAAGCGTGAAGGCAAGCAGAAGTTCTACCACCTCCTTCTCCTGGCGAAGAGCAACGCCGGCTACCACAACCTCGTCAAGCTCGTTTCCGAGTCCCACGTCGACAACTTCTACTACAAGCCGCGCACCACGGTCGCCATGCTTGAGAGGTATTCCGAGGGGATTGTCGCGACAAGCGCCTGCCTTGTCGGTATCGTGTCGCAGATGGTCGACGAGGGCCGCTTCGACGAGGCGCGATCGTGGGCGAAGAGGTTCGCGGGCATCTATGAGCCGGGGGACTTCTACATCGAGCTGCAGGACCAGGGCATCGTGACCGACAGGGGCCTCACCCAGAACCAGCTCAACCACGAGCTGGCAAAGATAGCAGACGAGCTGGGACTGAAAACCGTCGCGACCAACGACATCCACTACCTGAACCACGCCGACGCCCGTGCGCAAGACATCCTCCTGTGCGTGGGGACGGGCTCGATACTCAACGATGCCAACCGCCTGCAGTTCGCAAACGACCAGTTCTACATGAAGAGCGAAGCCGAGATGAAGGAGGCGCTCAAGGACTTCGACGAGGCCTGCGACAACACGGTCGAGATAGCCGACAAGTGCAACGTCGTGCTCGACCGCGACTCCGTCCTCCCGCACTTCCCCCTGCCCGAGGGCGAGACCGAGGAAAGCTACTTCCGCAAGCAGTGCGTCGCGGGGCTTCACCGGCGCTACGGCGACCCCCTCCCCGAGGCTGTGTCGGCGCGTTACGAGTACGAGGCGGACGTCATCATCCAGCAGGGTTTCCCCGCCTACTTCCTTATCGTCCAGGAATACATCCAGTGGGCGCGGGACAACGGCATCGGTGTCGGGCCCGGCCGCGGCAGCGCCGCTGGCAGCATCGTCGCCTTCGCGCTCGGCATCACGGACCTCGACCCGCTTGAGCACGGCCTCTTCTTCGAGCGCTTCCTTTCGACCGAGCGCATCGAGATGCCCGACATCGACGTCGACTTCGACGACGAGCGGCGCGACGAGGTTATCGACCATGTGAAGGCCATCTACGGGGAAGACCATGTCGCGTCGGTCATCACCTTCGGCTCCCTGCAGGCGAAGAACGCCATTCGCGATGCGTCGCGCGTGCTCAACTACCCCTACGCCCTCGGCGACAGGCTGTGCAAGATGGTCGGGAACGAGCTGGGCATCACAATCAAGGAGGCCATGGGAAGGAACCCCGACCTGAAAAAGGCCTATGAGGCAGAGGAGGACAGCCGCGAGGTGCTTGACGCCGCGCTTTCCATCGAGGGCCACATCCGCGGGGAAGGCGTCCATGCCTGCGCGGTGATCGTCTGCCGCGATCCCCTTGCCGAGCACATCCCCTTGAAGCGGGACACGAAGGGCGGTGCCATCATCACCCAGTATGACGGCCATGTCACGCCTGAGCTGGGCATGTTGAAGATGGACTTCCTGGGCCTGCGTACCTTGTCGCTCATCGCCCATGCCTGCGAGAACATCGAGGAACGCTTCGGCACCAGGATAATCCCCGACGAGATACCCCTTGACGACAAGAAGGCCTTCGACCTCCTGTGCGGGGGGAACATGGACGGCCTCTTCCAGGTGGAAGGCCCCCTGTACGTGAGCCTCTTCTCGCAGTTGAAGCCCCGCCACTTCTCCGACGTCATGGCCGCCATCGCCCTCAATCGCCCCGGGCCTCTGGAAACCGGCACGGTGAAGAGGTTCATCGCCCGCGCGAAGGGGCAGGGCGCCATCCAATACTACGACGACCGCCTGCGCCCCATCCTTGAGGAAACCTACGGGACCATGGTCTACCAGGAGCAGATCCTCCAGATATCCATGGAGATGTGCGGGTTCACGGCAGGCAAGGCCGACAAGCTCCGCAAGGCGATGGGCAAGAAGATACAAGAGATCATGGACGAGCTGAAGGAGGACTGGAACAACGGGGCGGTCAAGAACGGCTATTCCCTCGACGTGGCGAAGCGCATCTGGAACGACACCGAAGAGTTCGCGAAGTACGCCTTCAACAAGTCCCACTCCGCCGCCTATGCCGTGCTGGTCATGCGCACCGCCTACCTGAAGGCCTACTACCCCCATGAGTTCATGGCGGCCGTGCTTTCCTCGTATATGGGGAACAGCGACCGGCTTATCCGCTATATCGCAAGCTGCAACCGCTCGGGCATCCCCGTCCTGCCGCCCGACGTCAATTCCTCGAACCTCGAGTTCACCCCGACCGACGAGGGGATCCGCTTCGGCCTGGTGGGGGTCCGCGGGGTGGGCGAGAAGGTGGCGAGCGAGATAATCGAGGAACGGAAGCGCTCGGGCGCCTTTTCCTCGCTCCATGACTTCGTGAACCGCCTGGACTCGAAGTGCTACAACCGCAAGACGCTCGACGCGCTCATCAAGGCCGGCGCCTTCGACTCGACGGGCTACACGCGCAGGCAGCTGATGTACTTCGTCGAGGACACGACCTTTTTAGAGGGCGCGTCGAAGCGGCAGAGGGACCGCGACAAGGGGCAGGCAAGCCTCTTCGACCTGTTTGACGACGAGGACGGCTCGGGGTTCTCCGAGGCGATCCCGGCCCCCGACGGCGTCGAGTGGGAAAAGAAGCAGAAACTCCGCTACGAGAAGGAGATCTTGAAGATATACGTGTCCGAGCACCCGCTTCAGCCCTACGAGGAAGCAATCTCCCGCATGGCGAAGTTCAGCCTGGGGGATTTGGCGGAACGCGAGAAGGAGATACCGTCCGCGACTTTCATCGGCATGATATCGAACGTCAGCGAGCGTCTGACCAAGCGCGGGAAGAAGATGGCCAACTTCACCCTTGAGGACACGACCGGCTATATCGAATGTGTCTGCTTCGACTTCGAGAAGAACCAGGAAACGCTTTTCGAGGACGCCATCGTCAAGGTGAAAGGCAAGTTCGAGCCTTCCGACAGGGGCAACCAGCTGCTCGCCTTCGACGTGCAGCTCTTCGAGTTGACCGACGCGGACAACGGGCCCTTCCACCTGGAACTCAAGCTTGCGTCCTCGGAGTTCGACCAGACCACCTCGCTGCAACTGAACCGCATCCTCAAGACCTATCCGGGCAACGACAGCGTCGCCCTGTTCGTCGAGCAGAGCGACGGCAAGAAGTTCCGTGCCGAGCTGCCTTTGACCATCGACTCCCGAAACGGCCGGCTGTTGACGGAGCTGCAAGACCTCTTCGGGCATACGGTGTGGAAGGCATCGTAAGACAAGGCGGCTTCGACGGGAGCGCTTCGCCGGAAGCCGGAGCCCCGGACGCCGGCCCTCTGGGCGCCTTGCAGCGGCGCACGCTTGCCTTGGAGATGGCCTATGACGGCTCTGCCTTCTCGGGCTTCGCCTGGCAGCCCGGCCGCCTGACCGTCCAGGGCAGCCTCAACGAGGCCCTTGAGCTCCTTTACAAGCGTCCGGTCGAGACGGTCTGTGCAGGGCGGACCGATGCGGGGGTGCACGCCTTGCGGCAGGTGGTGAGCTTCGATGTGAGCGAGGAAGAGCTTGCCAGCCGCAGCCTTGCGGTGCTCAAGCGTTCCCTCAACGCCCTGATAGACGACCATGCCTCCATATCTGTTATTCAAGAGATGCAGCCTGGTTTTTCAGCGCGCTTTGATGCAAAAGCCCGCGAGTACCGCTACTATCTGTATAGGGGTGATACCCGGCCGGTTCTCATAGACGGTCGGGTGTGGCGGCTTGGGTGGCCGCTCGACCTCGACGCGATGAGGGAAGGCGCGCGTTACTTGATTGGCGAGCATGACTTCAAGAGCTTTTGCCTCAGCGCTTCGGCCGAAGGGAAGCCGACGCACCGGAAGGTCATCGAGCTCACGGTCGAGGAACAAGAGCTCCTGGGGAGCCCGGTCGTGGTCGTGAGGGTGCTGGGCAGCGCCTTTCTCCATTCGATGGTACGCACGATTGTGGGCACGCTTGTCGCCGTAGGGCTTGGAAAACACCCTTCTTCATGGGTTGGAGAAGTGCTGCAGGCCTGCGACCGGGGCGCTGCGGGCGAAACGGCTCCTGCTAAAGGTTTGATTCTTTGGCACGTTTACTATTAAACCGCTATAATACGAAGGGCGAGGAAGGCAGGACGTGTTTAGGAAGAAACCGGAACAGACGATTATCGTGGAAGCTGACAAGATTGCCTCTATGAAAGAGAGCCTTGATGCCCTCTCGTGGGAGCGCGTCGCCCAGATAGGGAGGATGCTGCAAGACGGCGTCTCTCATAAGGAGCTCGACGAACTCTCCCGTGAGCTGGTAGCGATCGCCCAGGCGAACAATTCGCTTTTGGGTAAGCTCGGCGTCTCCAACGAGTCACTGTCCGGCGTTCTTATGCCTTCCGGCATAGAGATGCTGGTGGGCAAGGTGCAAAGCCAGGTGCAAAGCCACCTGCCCGGCCACTTCCTGGAAGCGGAGAGGGGCACGGCCTCCGTGCCCGATGTGTCGCGGGAAGCCTTCGGGCATTCCACCCCCGCCGGCCTGCCGAACAACCCCCAGGACCTCCATCGGTACCTGAGCTCCTTGAACATGTCGGCCCAGGCCGCGCCTGCACCAGCACAGGAGCAGCCTTCTTTCTTCCAGCAACCCGCCCCTGACCCCAATTCCTTCATCCCGCGGGGCAACACCGTCCCCCCAGTGCCGACGGTCCCGAACCTTCCGGCGGTGCGCCCCGCCATGGGCGAGGGCTTGGGTTACCGTTCCGGGATGGTCCCCGCTATCGGGGCGGCAGAGACGGGCGGCTCGGCCTTCAAGGCGGTATTCGAGCCGGTCATCACTATCGAACAGCGGCAGCTTAACGCCGCTTCGGCGGCCAACCCCCTGCAGCAAGGCGACGCGGCCGCCTATGCCCAAGCGGCCTATGCCCAGGCAGCATACGCCCAGGCGGCGGGGTCCATGCCTGCGGCTGGGTATGTGGGCGGAGTCCCGATGCCCGGGCCCGCGGGCGCATCTGCGGCCGGGCTCGCGTCCGTGCCCGAGGTCGTGCCCGCACCCGCGCCTGCGGCCGGAACCCTGTCGGCGCCGACTCCTCCGAAGAGGCGCCCCGACCTGACCGCCCTGTCCAAGACCCTCTTCAGCGGCCTCGCGTCGACCTCGGGCCAAAGCGGCCTGGAGATAAAAGTAGACAGCGGGACGAACGAGGTCCAGGTCAGCGTTCCTGCCGCCCAGGAGCAGTCCTGCGTCTTCCTCAACGAGACAGATGAGAAGACCCGGGTTATCAAGCAGTGGGCAGAACAGAAGGAACAAAAGATGATGAAGGAAATGCTGGCGGCTGGGATACCGGTTCAGCCTGCTTCCGAAAACCAGGACCTCAAGCAGGTGTACGCCAGCAAAGACGGCTCCCTCTTCCTTTACCGGGACGAGGACGGGCACATTATCGCCGTCGACTCGTCCAAGCTCGCATAAGCTCCGCACGGCTTGGCGCGGCCGATTGCGGCCACCGTGCGGCCCCGCGCACGCACACCCCGCACACCCCCTGCACACCGCGCATACGTCCTGCCGCCTCTGTGCGACGGGCGTTTCGAGGCCCACGCCCACGCCCGCTCCCGCTCAGGCGGGCCCCCGAAGGCTCACTCGAAATACACCCGATGCCAGATAAGGAACATGTAAACCGTCCAGATCTTGCGGCTGTTGTCGGCCGTTTCCTGGCGATGCCCGTCTAGGAGCCTGACGAGCTCGCCGGTGTGGAAATAGGCCTCGGCGGTCGGGGAGGTGAAGGCCTCCAACACGCGGCTGTAGTAACGGTCCTCTTTGAGCCACACCCGGATCGGGACGGGGAAGCCGAGCTTGCGCTTCTCGCAGAACTCCTTCGGCAGCAGCTTCTTGGCCGCCTCGCGCAGGGCGACCTTCGAGGTTGTGCGGGTTACCTTGCACGGTACCGGCAGGGTGCGGGCCACCCCCCATACCTTCTGGTCGAGGAAGGGGGTGCGTGTCTCGACGCCGTGCGCCATGCCCATCTTGTCGGTCGCGCACAGGATGTCGCCCACCTGCCACAAGTTCAAGTCTATGTGCTGCATCTTCGTGACGTCGTCGAGGTGCGCGACCTCGCGGTAGTAAGGCGCGGTGACCTCTTGCGGGCGCACCCCGCGGGGGCTGTGCTTGAGAAGGCGGGTGCGCTCGTCTACCGTGAATATGCTGGCATTGCCGATGAACTGCTCCTCGATGGGGGTGCCGGCACGCCAGAGGTAGTTCGCCCCCCGGAGGCGGCAGGCGCGCAGGAGGGCGGACCCCGCACGCAGCAGCGGCCTTGGGCACCAGGAGAGCTTCTTGTTCTCCAACGGCGTCTGGTAGATGGTGTAGCCGGCGAAGAACTCGTCCGACCCTTCGCCGGACAGCATCAGCTTGACCTTTCCTGCCGCTGCCCGGTCACCGAAGTACAGCGCGACGGCGGCAGGGTCGGCCCCCGGTTCGTCCAGGTGCCACTGTACCGTTTCCAGGCAGCCCCAGAACTCGTCCTCTGAGATAAGGTGGCTGTAGTTCTCTATGCCCAGGTGGTCGCTTGCCTGCTTTGCATAGGCTATCTCGTTGTATTTTTCCCCGTCGGCGGTCTCGAACCCGACCGTGAAGGTCTTCAGGCCGGGGGAATGGGCGCTCAGGCTTGCGGTCACGTAGTTCGAGTCGACGCCGCTTGAGAGGAAGGAGGCCACCTCGACGTCGGCGTCCTTGTGGCAGGCGACGGAGTCCTGCACCGCCTCGTGGATGCGCCTGCTTGCCTCCTGGACGGTCAGCGACTTGTTGATCGCGTAGTCCATCCGGGCATACTGCGTGGTGCGGGGGGCCGTGCCGTCCGGCTTAAGAACGAGGTAGTGGGCCGGCGCGAGCTTGAAGACGCCCTTGAAGAAGGTCTCGGGAAGCACGGAGTACTGGAAGCTCAGGTACTGCTCAAGCGCGTCGAGGTTCACTTCGGGCGTAACGTCCGGGTGCTTGAGGATAGCCTTTATCTCGGAGGCGAAGACGAAGCCGCCCTTGGCCTGGGCGTAGTAGAAGGGCTTGATGCCGAAGAAGTCCCGGGCACAGAAGAGCTCTTGCCGGGGCCTGTCCCAGATGGCGAACGCGAACATGCCGCGCAGCCTCTCAAAGAGCGCGGTGCCCCACACGATGTAGGAGACAAGCAGCACTTCGGTGTCGGAGCCCGTCTCGAAGGCGTAGCCCGCGGCCTCAAGCTCTGCGCGGAGCTCCCGGTAGTTGTAGATGTTGCCGTTCAAGACAATGGCATAGTCCCCGGTGTCGAGGCTTTGTGTGTCCGGGGGAGGGGAGAAGGCCGCCGCTGCCTTTGCGCCAGTTGCGCGGATGAGCGGCTGGCCGGGGCCCTCGATATCGACAAGCGCAAGCCGCCGGTGCCCCAGCGCCACGCTGCCGTCGAGGTAGCGCCCCTCGCCGTCGGGCCCCCGGTGCGCCAGTGCGCCGCACATCGCCTCAAGGACAGCCTCAGGCGCCCCAACCTCTCCCACAAAGCCACAGATACCAGACATACAGGCCGACTCCTTACCAATTCGTCACACACCGCCATTCTCCATCCGCCCATTATGGCACAACGGGGAAGAAACGCCGATCCTTCAACAAAACTTTACTCGTTGCTATAAGGGAAAAGGGGGCCGCCTCCATGAGGCAGCCCCCTTCGTGTGCCGATCGGCCAAGGCACAGGCCGGCCTGGCCAATGTCTGGGCTTGGGCCGCTCAGGCTTCTGCCGTGTTGACGAAATCTGAGAGGTAGATGACGTTGGGGCCGGTGCCCTTGTGCTCTAGGAGGCGGTGGCTGTCCCGCCCGGATGCGCTTACAAAACTCTCCATTTCCTCGGTCGTGCCGAAGAAGCGCGCCCCGGCCACGCAGGAGCGGACACAGGCCGGCTCGGGTGTTTGGCCTGTGTCCGTCCTCCCCATGCAGAAGTCGCACTTGTCCGTGGTGTTCTCCGGCATGTTCCGGTATGCGATCGCCTCGTACTGCGTGAGCTCGCCGTCGAAATAACCGAGGGAGTCTGCGCGGTGGTGCCGGGCACCGTAGGGGCAGGCGGCTATACAGCTCTGGCAGCCCATGCAGACCTCTTTGTCGATGAGGATGACCCCGCTGTCGTCTTTGAACGTGGCCCCCGAGGGGCAGACCGTGACACAGGGCGGGGTGTCGCACTGGTTGCAGAGCTTCGGCACGATGCTCCTCCGTGCGTTGGGGTAGGTACCCTCAAGGCTTCTGGCGACCCAGGAGCGCTCCATCTTCGGGGGAGTGCCGTTCGACACCTTGCAGTTCGTCACGCAGCCGCTGCAGCCAACGCATCTTTTCAAGTCTATAACCATAGAGTAAGACATTTCATTCCTCCCTAAACCTTCTCAAGCTTTACACGGACGCACTGGTCAAAGGCGTTGCACAGATGGTCGTAGCGGATAGGGTCGAGGCTCCCGTAGACAAGGTCGACGATGCCTGTTCCCTTGCCCTTCCCGGTCGGGATGAACTCGGACCGGGAGTTCCAGTGGCCGCCGATCACCGAGACGCACTGGGGATGGACGGCCTCCGACGTCATCGCTATGCCCGACACCGATTTGCCGACGATGTTCGTCAAAGAGATGGCGTCCCCGTCCTTGATGCCCTTCTCCGCGGCAGTGGCAGAGTTCACCTCGATGGCGTAGCCGTAGGGGTCGCTCTCGTTCAGCTCGTTGAGGTAGGCGTTGTACACGGACCAGGTGTCGACGTTGGACTGGTTGGTCCAGTAGATGGGCATGATGGTGTAGTCGGGGTCGGTGACCTCGAAGTCGGGGCAGGGCTTCCAGTCGGGCAGGGGCTGGTAGTCGTCGAGCTCCCAGGGTATCTGGTATTCCTCGACGATGGCGCCGACCTTCTCCTTTGCCTCGAACATGATGTCCATGTAGATTGGGACCCGGCCTTCGCTGCCGTCTGCCCAGATGTAGACCTCGTCGGCCTTGCGCGGATAGATGTAGCTGCCGTTCTCCTTGAACCATGCAAGGTCGTGCTTGTCGTCGATATAAGTCTTGTAGCCAGCGTCCAAGACCATCTCAGGCGTTATCTTCTGGTCGGTTGGGAGGGGATTGTGCTCCATGATGAGGTGCACGTAGTTGAGCACCGTGGCAAATCCGGCGTTCGACTCAGGCCCGGCCATCCAGGCAGCCTCGCAGCAGAACTCCCAGTTCCCCAGGCACCCGTCCCGTGCCTCGACGACCGGCTGGCGCAGGAGGAAGTTCCACTTGCTGTCCAGCCCGCCGAGGTGGCGGTGCGCCAGGAACATGTGCTCGAAGACGTCGTAGCGCTCAAGGTAGGTCGCCTCGGGTATGAACAGGTCGAAGTAGTAGGATGCGTCGGTCAGGTACAGGTCGCTCCCGATGACGTACTCGTAGTCTTTCAGGAGCTGTTCCTGGTCCTCGAAGTCCCCCCACCACTTGAGCGGGTTGCAGCCATAGGCGATGAGCATCTTCGACTTCACGCAGAGGTTGTTGAAGATCGAAGGGTCCTTCTGGTTGATGTAGTAGAAGTGGTAGTCCATGCCGAAGGGCATGAGGCTCAGCATGTCCTTCGTCTCGGGCACGCTGATGCCGCTGCGCACCGCCTCGTACATGGACTCGGGGCCCGAGGCCGGCGAGATGAGGCTGGTGTAGTTGATGAGGCCGTCCTCTTCCCAGACGCCCGGCGCCCACTGGATGGGGGAGGTGTCGCTGTAGCCATTGCACTTCGGCCCGAAGCCGATATAGCCGCCGACCGCGTTGCAGGACCCGACGATGGTGTTGAGCTGGAGGCAGGCCCAGTTGCTGAGCCAGCTGTGCTTGTGGCGCGACACGCCCGAGAAGGAGTCGACCGCGACAGGCCGGTAGGGCAGCGTGTAGCCCTCGATATCGATGGTCTGGCCGATGCAGGCGGCCTCGCCGAACTCGCGGGCTATCCTGCGGATGGATGCGGCGGGGACGGTCGATATACTCTCGGCGTATTCGGGGGTGTAGGTCTCAAGGTGCTCCCGGTTCAGCGTCCAGGCGGTCTTGCAGGCCTCCCCGTCGACCTCGAAGCTCCCTTCGAGGGCCGGTGTCACCGCTTCGTCATAGGGCCGTGCCGAAGAGGTGTCCTCGTCCCAGTACAGGGCCTTGTTCGTGCCTGCGTCCCGGATGACCCGCCCGGTGGCGGTATCGACGAGGGAGGGGCCGTTCGAGCGGTTCGTGAGGAAGTCCCTGTCGTAGACCCCCAGCTCGTTGGCAAGCACATGGGCCATCGCCAGGGCAACGACCGCGTCGGTGCCCGGGACGAGCGGGATCCACTCGTCCGCCTTGTCGCCTGCAGCGCTCATGTGCGGGTCGAAGTTCACCAGCTTGCAGCCCTCGGCCCTCCTGTCGGCAAACATCTTGGCGGTCATGTTGAAGCCGTGGCGGGTGGCGGTCCCGGCCTGTATGCCGAACTGCACGACGTAGTTGCAGTAGGCGTAGTCCGGCGAGGCGTTGCCGGTGGCGGTAAGCAGCTCCTGGTTCCCGTGCGTCCCGGAGCCGCAGATGTCCGATATCGCCGTCTCGGGCATCCCGCCCATGGCCGCGTTGAGCGCGGCGCGGGCATAGATGGTCCCCAGGTTCGAGACCATCGACGACCCTGCCACATACCTCTGGTCCTCGGCCGAGTAGGCAGCGAGCTTCCCGATGTAGAGGCCCATGGCCTCCTCCCAGGTTATCTCCTCCCAGCCGGGGTCGATGCCGATGCCCTTTTCCGGGTTCGTCCTTATCAGGGGCTTCGTTATGCGGTAGGGGTCGTAGAGCTGCATGATGCCCGACGCCCCCTTTGCGCACAAGCGCCCTCCGCCGACCGTCGAGTTGGGGTTGCCCTTGATCTCCATGGCTATGCCGTCGACGACGCGGACGAGGATAGCGCAGTTGTTGAAGCACATGTTGCAGGTGGTGGGCACCCACTTTTCCACGGCGGCGCCCGTCGGCCCCTCTTTTTGGCCTTCCTGCCCTGTCGGCGCGCATCCGACGATGCTCCCTCCGGCAACGCTCATGACCGCCGCCGTTCCCAATGCTCCGGTAATGAAGCTGCGACGGCTCATAGCTCTTTTCTTTCCTCCCATTGCCTCTCCTTTCATCACTCTCATCCCTTTCATCGCTTTCTTCTTCTCGGTGTTCCTTCTCTTGTCCTGCTGTTCGTCCTGCTATCCGTCCTGCCCGATAGGCTTCAGGCCTGCCGAAGCTCCCTCTCAAGGAAGGCGACCCCGATCGCGCCTATTGCGCGGTACACGTCCCCCTCGGCCTTCTCGGCTATAGCGTTGAAGAAGGCGACCCCCCAGACGCCGAGGTGCCTGTCCAAAAAGCCCTGTATCGCCCCTTCGACCTCCCGACCCCTCTCGTCGTCGCCCTCGTCGATCATGCAGCCCAGGTTCTTGCGGAGCACCTGCATGAAGGACAGCTCCACCCCCATATGGTCGCCGCGCTCGGGCGGTGTGCCCTCTACGGTGAACCCGGCTTCCTCATAGGCCCGTGCGACCTCTACCACGACGGTGCCCAAGGGGACCTCTTGGCCGGACTTGCCTTCCTCATGCCCCAGAAAGCGGCTTTCGTAAGGGGTCATCACACTTATCTTGGGGTTGCTGAAAAGGTGCGTGTAGTCCTTCCTGAGCGCATGGAACAGGTCGTCGGCGCTCGTCGGGGAAAAAGCGTCTGCGGCAAGGCTTCGGGTGAGCTCCCCGGCCTCGTCGGCGCCGAACCCGAGCTCGGCCATGATGTCGCACATGTCGCGGTGGTAGTCCCCCCGGTGAAGGGCTTGGGCCAGCTCCGGCGACGTGCGGAACATGAAGTGGCTGAGGGCCTGGTACATATCCGAAGCGGCATACTGGCGGTAGGCCTCGTGTGAGTCTGCCATATTCCTTCCTCCTTTCTTCCTTTTTCTTCTTGTCGGTTTCTTGCTTGCTTATGTGCTTGCTTGTCGGCCTTTTTCTGAAGGGAAGGCCCCCTTGGCGGCAGCCGTCAGACGGCTATCCTGCAATCGTCTTGGTTGTGGGCCTCTGTGCCGCTGAAGACCTTTATCGAGTCCGGGTAGGCTGAGCAGATCAGCGTCAGCCTGTGGGACTGCGCCAGGGCGACTGACTGGCAGGTGGGCACGGCCTTGGTCACGAGGATGGGGATGTGCGCCCGGATGACCTTGGACACCATGTCGACGGGGGTGCGGCCGCTCGTGAAGACCAGGGCCTGCCCGAGGTCGGTGCCACGGTTGAGTGCGTGGCCGATAACCTTGTCCAGGGCATTGTGGCGGCCGAGATCCTCGCAGCAGAAGAGCACTTCCTCGCCGACGGCCAGATAGCAGCTGTGCAGCCCGTAGGTCGCGGAGTGCCCGGGCGTGTCGTGGGAGAACACTCGTGCGAGCCTGAACACGGCCTCGGCGCTCCAGGGTATCGGCCTTACCTTCCCGAGCCTGTCGCCGCAGCAGGCAAGCCCTGGGGCCGCCGGCTTGTCGGACTCGCAGGTGGATACCGCCTTGATGCGCCTCGGGCCGGACATGTCAGGGGGGTTCCCAAGCGACACGGACATGCGCATCGAGCGCCGCTCGAAGCGCATGCCTGCCACGTCCGACCGTGCCGAGATCATCCCCTCGGAGAAGAGGCGCCCCAACACGAGCTCGGGCAGGTCGCTCGGGGAGCAGGCGATATCCATGAACGGGGTTTCGTTGACATGCACGTGAAGCATGGCTTCGACAGGGATGTTCACAAAGGACTGCCTGCCCTGCTTTCCCGGCTCATGAAGGTCGATCCCCTGCGGCACATATACTTCTGGGGAACAGAAAGCGTCGACGATGTTCATCCAACCTCCTTTGGGTGCTTCCGGTTTTCGGAACAGGGCGCAAGGACGTAGGGTGGGGCGGCCCTCCCGTTCCATGAAACCCTTGTTTCCTGATCCCTTGTTTCTTCCTTGACTTTATCGGTGAAACACCGCACAGTGTAGCAAGCGAAATCCACGTAATATATACTGTTTCTGTTAGATTTATCATGGAAAAGGACATATACATGGCAGTTTCCCTTTCCGATGCCCTCGAAGTCGACCAACTCTTCGACCAGTTCCGCGATTTTGACGGCGAGTCCGGGTACCTCAAGGTCATCCCCGAGGCCATGGCCTGCGTGCGCGAGGGAGCAGTCGAGCTGTTGAGGGAAACGCTCGAAAAACCCGCATACAACATGCTTTTCGAGCGGAGGGCCGACCAGGCCTTCCCCATCGGGCTGGCCTTGACTTCGGGCATGCTCATGCGCTGTGCGTGGGAGGGAGGCCTGCCCCTTGAGGAAGGCTACCTTATCAGCGGGAAGTACATCCAGGCCTCCTTCGGGATGACCGACATCTCCGAGCTTATCGAGGCCCTCCATGCAATGCATATCGAGTTTGCGGAAAAGGTGCGGGAGAAGAAGACATACGTCAGCGAGAACTCGGTCGTGCACAAGTGCGCAGGCTACATCACCGTGCACGCAAGCCAGAAGATAGACCTGGATGAACTGGCGTCGTTTTGCGGGTATTCCCTCAACGGCCTGCAGCACCTGTTCAAGCGGTGCACGGGCCTCACCCTGACCGAGTGCATCCGCAAGGAGAAGGTCTCGCGGGCAAAGCTCTTGCTAGAGCGCAGCGACGACAGCTGCCTGTCCATCAGCAACCAGCTTTCGTTTTGCTCCCAAAGCCATTTCGTCACCCAGTTCAAGCGCGAGACCGGCATGACCCCCAGCCAATACCGCAAGGCAACCGTCTAGCGGGCGGGCCGTTGTTGCCGGGTGGGCTGGCTGGCGGGCGGGCGGGCCGTTGTTGCCGGGTGGGCTGGCTGCCGCATGGTCGTCGCCGAGCCCCCGCCGGACGGGCGGGTTGCCGCCGCCCTGGGCGCAGTCTCGGGGATTTCGGGGGGCTTTGGTCTATAATGGGGGGCGACCTGTTGCAAAAGGAGCGTCCATGTCACTTTCTATCGGTATCGTCGGGCTTCCCAATGTGGGGAAGTCGACCCTGTTCACCGCCTTGACCAAGAAGGGCGGGCTTGCGGCCAACTACCCCTTTGCCACCATCGACCCGAATGTCGGGGTCGTGCCCGTGCCCGACGCGCGGCTTGAGGCGCTGGCGCGTATCGACAACCCGGCGAAGGTCGTCCCGGCCACGGTCGAGTTCGTGGACATCGCCGGCCTGGTGGCGGGTGCCTCTTCGGGGGAGGGCCTGGGCAACCAGTTTCTTGCCAACATCCGCGAGACGGATGCCATATGCGAGGTTGTGCGCTTCTTCAGCGACCCGGACGTGGTGCACGTGGCGGGAAAGGTCGATCCCGCAGACGATGTCGAGACCATCAAGACCGAGCTCGTCTTGGCCGACATGGCGACCGTCGAGAAGGCGCTGCCCCGCCTGGAAAAGGATGCGCGGCGCGACAAGGCGCTCGAAAAGAAGCTTGCCGTGGCGCACAGGGTGCTCGAAGGCCTCAACGAGGGGCACCGCGCCCGGAGCCTGGGGCTTTCCGCAGAAGAGCAGGCAGCCGTCTGCGACCTCCACCTGCTTACCATGAAGCCGATGCTCTACCTGGCCAACGTCGACGAGGACCAGCTCTTCGCCGAGCTTCCCCTGATAGACGGCGTTGCCCCGGTTGCGCTGTGCGCGAAGGTCGAGGCCGACCTGGCCGAGCTCGACCCCGACGAGGCGGCCGAGTACCTTGAGAGCCTGGGACTAACCGAAAGCGGGCTGGCACGCCTGGTGCGCGAGGCCTACCGGCTGCTCGGCCTGCAGTCCTACTTCACGAGCGGCGAGACGGAGACGCGCGCCTGGACCGTCCCCATCGGTGCGAAGGCGCCGCAGGCGGCGGGCATTATCCATTCCGACTTCGAGCGAGGCTTCATCAAGGCAGAGACGGTTGCCTGCGAGGACTACCTTGCGCTTGGGGGCGAGGTCGGCTGTAGGGCCGCCGGCAAGCTGCGCCAGGAGGGCAAGGACTACGTGGTGCAGGACGGCGACGTCATGCACTTCAAGTTCAACGTGTAGGGGCGCTGCGCCATGGACTGTCCCGGCACGGGCACCAAGACCCTCGACGAGTTTTGCGCGGAGCACCCCCGGGTCGCCCTCGCGTTCTCGGGCGGCGGCGACTCGTCCTACCTGCTTTCGGCCCTGCTCGACAGGTCGGTGCAGGTAAAGGCGTATTTCGTGCAGTCCGCCTTCCAGTATCCCTTCGAGACAGCCGACGCGCGGCGGGTCGCGTGCGAGCTGGGGGCCGAGCTTGAGGTGATAGAGTTGGACGTCCTTTCCCAGGAGGCTATCTGCGCGAACCCGCCCGACCGCTGCTACCTGTGCAAGCGCTTCATCTTTGGGGCGATCCAGGGGCAGATGGCCCGCGAGGGGTTTTCGGTGCTCGTTGACGGCACGAACGCCACCGACGACCCGGCCCGCCGCCCCGGGTTCAGGGCCCTGGCGGAGCTCGGCGTGCTTTCCCCCTTGAGGCTCGCGGGGCTTGGCAAGGACGAGGTGCGCCAGGCCGCGCACGCATGCGGGTTGTTCACCGCGGACAAGCCGAACTTCTCCTGCCTTGCCACGAAGGTCGAGACGGGCACCCCCCTCACGGCCGAGCTGCTTGGCGCGGTGTTGAAACAGGAGGAGGAGACAGGGAGCGAGGTGCGGTTATGGAACTCAATGAGCTAGAGGCGCTGGTCAACGCGGTGGCCGAGGGCTCGGTCGCCCCCGAGGCGGCCCTGCGCCGCCTGCGCAGCGCACCTTTCACCGACCTGGGTTACGCGAAGGTGGACAACCACCGGGGCATCCGGCAGGGGGTTGCCGAGGTCATCTACGGCGAGGGGAAGACGGCCGAGCAAATCGTCGGCATCTGCCGCTCGATGCTCGCCGAAGGGGAACAGCGCATCCTCGTCACCCGGCTGGCGAAAGGGGTTGCGAAGCGGGTTGCGAAGGGGATGCCCCCCGACGCGCCGCTTGCCTACCATGGGCTGTGCCGGGTCGGCATTGTGGGGGACCTGCCCGAGCCGGGCGGCAGCGGGACGGTGGTCGTGGCGGCGGCCGGCACGAGCGACCTGCCGGTGGCCGAAGAGGCGGCGCTCACGGCAGAGGTGCTTGGGAACCGGGTGGTGCGCCTCTACGACGTGGGGGTGGCCGGCATACACCGGCTGCTTGCGCATACCGACGACATCATGGAGGCGCGCGTCATCGTTGCGGTGGCCGGGATGGAGGGCGCCCTGCCGAGCGTGGTCGCCGGCCTTACCAGCGCCCCGGTGATAGCGGTGCCCACGAGCGTGGGCTATGGCGCGTCGTTTAACGGGATGGCCGCGCTCCTGGCGATGCTGAACTCGTGCGCGAGTGGGGTCTCGGTCGTCAACATCGACAACGGGTTCGGCGCGGGCTACCAGGCCTCGCTGATCAATCATGTCAAAAACTAGGAAGGAAGGCTCGAATGGCTGGGCTACATCTTGACCTCAGGCACGACGCAAGGCGACAGCATATATACGAGGTGCTGCTTGCACGCCTCGACGGGCAGGCGCGCGCCTCGGTCGAGGCGCGGCTTGCGGCGGCGGGGGTCCCCGACGCCCACCACCACGACCTCGCCGAAGTGCTCGGCACCATCGACTCGCTCGCGGTGAGCGAGCGCGTCAAGGGCGACATGAGGGAGATATACCGCATCCTCGCCGAAGCCGAGGCGCAGGTGCACGGCTGTGCGGTCGAGGATACCCATTTCCACGAGGTGGGCAGGGGCTCTTCTATCACGGATTCACTCGGCATCTGCCTTGCCGTCGAGGCGCTTGCCCCGGGGCGGGTTACTGCGACGCCGGTTCAGACCGGCAAGGGCACCGTGCGGTGCGCCCACGGCCTGCTCGACATCCCCGCACCGGCCACGGCGGCCATCCTCGCAGACGACATCCCCCGGTGCGCCGAACTGCTCGAAGGGGAGCTCTGTACTCCCACATCAGCTGCGGTCATCAGGCATTTCGTAGAAGGGTTCACGGGGCGCTGAAAGCGCGGCCGCCTCGGCTCAAGCATGGCCGTTTTGCCTAGAACGTGGTTGTTCTGCCTAGAGCGTGGCCTTCTTGGTCAAGGTGCGGCCGCCTCGGCTGGAACGTGGCCTTCTTGGCCAAGGTGCGGTTGCCCCGCGCCTCGGCTAGAACGCGGCTGCCCGCCCAAACGTGCCCGCCCCGGCTAGAACGTGATAGTCTTGGGTGCCTGGGTGAACGAGTAGAAGGTCGCTTTTGCGTTTTTCAGGTAGAACACGGTGCAGTTCCCGTCGTCCGCCTTGTACATGGGGGTGAGCTCCGGGTATTCGGCGAGCATCGCCGCGTTCGCCTCGACATGGTTGTCCTCGATAGCGGTCGCCTCAAGGCGCAGCCAGCTTCCGTCGAGTGCGCTTGCACAGATGACGATGCGGGGACAGTCGACCATTTGCTTGTAGACGTCCTTTACCCTGCCCGTCTGGATGTAGAGCCTGTTCTCATATTTCATGATGGTTCCGAAAGGGCGGAGCCCCGGCCTGTCCCCGTTCACAGTCGCCACGAAATACGTCTCGTTTTCTTTAAGGTAGGCTAATACTTCATCCATGGTGTACTCTCCTTTGTGGGCCTTTCTATACTCACTCGCTGGGTTAGGAGACAGTATATCAGGATATCGCCGCACCTGTCCTTTGTCTTTGGGGCAGTTGTGAGTCTCCACCAATGTTTCTTATCATATTTTCCGACCGTGCTTTTCCTTTGCGGGGCGGCTTTGCTATCATAAGGGGTCGTGTTTCGGGCCTTGTTTTGCGAGACGGGCCCGCGACCGGCGAAGAGTGGCAACGGACAAGAAACAGGAACCCTCATGACACAGCATCTTACTGAGAAGGATGTACGTGCTATTGCCCAGTACGTGCGCATCGGGCTGCCCGAGGAAGAGGTTGGGCAGCTGAGCATCGACCTGAACAACATCATCGACAGCCTCAAGCCCATAACCACCTATGACCTGGAAGGGGTCGAGCCGACCTACCATCCGATAGACGGGCTTTCAAACGTCATGCGCGAAGACGCAAAGGGACGAAGCCTCACCCAGGAAGAGGCCCTTGCCCGGGCCTCCCGGCAGCAGGACGGGTGCTTCGTGGTGCCCGCTATCCTCGGCGGGGGCGATGCCTCATGACGAACTTCGCAGCCTACGGTGTCCGCGAGATACGCGACGGGATTGCCGCCAAGGACTTCTCGGCCCGCGAGGTAGCCGCGTCCTGCCTGGCGAACATCGCCGCCGCCGACACGGAGGTCCATGCCTTCTTAGAGGTGAGCGAGGCCCTTGCCTTGGGCCAGGCGGACAAGATAGACGCAGCAATCTCTGAGGGCAGGCTTGCCGAATGCGGCATCCTCGCGGGGGTCCCCGTTGCGTTCAAGGACAACATGAACCAGCTGGGCACCCACACCACCTGTTCCTCCCGGATGCTGGCCGAATACCGTTCTTCCTATGGGGCGACCTGCGTCGAGAAGGCCATCGGTGCTGGCGCCATCCCCTTGGGGAAGCTCAACATGGACGAGTTCGCCTTCGGGTCGTCCACCGAGACCTCGTATTTCGGGGCGACGAGAAACCCCTGGGACACGGGCCGGGTTCCCGGTGGCTCTTCGGGCGGCAGCGCCGCGGCAGTAGCCTCGGCCCAGGCCTGCGTGACGCTGGGGAGCGACACCGGCGGCTCGATCCGCCAGCCGGCGAGCTTCTGCGGCGTCGTCGGCGTCAAGCCGTCCTACGGCGTGGTCTCGCGCTACGGCGTGGTCGGGTTCGCCTCGTCGCTTGACCAGGTGGGCCCCCTTGCGCGGACCGTGGAGGATGCGGCATTCGCGCTCAACGCCATCTCCGGGCTCGACCTGCGCGACTGCATGAGCAAGGACACCCAGACAGATTTCACGGCACGCCTTGCCGAAGGCGTTTCCGGCATGAGGGTTGGCATCGTCCCCGCCTTCATGGAGGCGCCCGGCCTGGACGGGGAGGTCAAGGCGAAGGTCGAAGAGGCGGCAGAGAACCTCGAGAAGCTGGGCGCCACCTTTGTCGAGGTAGACCTGCCCCATGCGCAGGCCGCCATGAGCGCCTATTATGTGCTGGGGCCCTGCGAGGCCTTCTCCAATCTCGCCCGCTTCGACTCGGTGCGCTACGGCTACTGCGACCCGGGGCACGCCGACCTCGGCTCCCAGTACGAGGCGAGCAGGGGGAAGGGTTTCGGCATGGAGACCTGCCGCCGCATCATGTTAGGCAGCTACCTCCTTTCGGCGGGGGTCTACGACACCTACTACTACCCGGCGGCCCAGGTGCGCACGCTCATCACGCACGACTACCGGCAGGCCTTCGAGAAGGTCGCGTGCATCCTGGCGCCGGTCACCCCGAGGACGGCGTTCAGGTTCGGCGAGATAAGCGATCCGACGCTCATGTACCTTTCCGACATGTTCACCGTATCGGTCAACATCGCGGGCAACGGCGGCATGAGCCTGCCGGTCGGCCTCGGTGCGGACTCCGGCCTGCCTGTGGGCGTGCAGCTCATATCCCCCCAGTTCAAAGACGAGAACATGATACAGGCGGCTGCGGCGCTCGAATCCTGCTACGACCATGTGCGCATCGCGCCGGGCTTCGCTGAGGGAAAGGCGGGTGCCCGATGAAGAGACTCCCCGAGGTGCTGAGGGATTGGGAGGCCGTCATCGGCCTTGAGGTCCACACCGAACTGACGACCCTCAACACGAAGATGTTCTGCGGGTGTGCGCTTGAGTTCGGGGCTGCCCCCAACAGCCATACCTGCCCGGTCTGCCTGGGCCTGCCGGGCGCCCTGCCCGTTCCGAACAAGGCGGCAATCGAGTCTATCGTGCTCGCGGGGCTTGCGACCAACTGTGAGATCGAGAAGGAGTCGATGTTCTACCGCAAGAACTACACCTACCCCGACATATCGAGCAACTTCCAGATAACGCAAGGCCCCGTCGCCTTCTGCATGCGCGGATGGATGGACCTCGACGTGGACGGCGCCGCCGCGCACGAGCGCGTCGACCTCAAGGAGGCACGCGAGCAGGGCAGCTACACCACGCGCATCGGCATCACGCGCATCCACATGGAAGAGGATGCCGGGAAGCTCAACCACGTCGGCAGCGTCGACGGGCGCATTGCGGGCGCAACCCATTCGCTGGTCGACTACAACCGGTGCTCGACGCCGCTTATCGAGCTGGTGACCGAGCCGGACTTCCGTACCCCCGAAGAGGCACGGCTCTTCATGCAGAAGCTCCGCCAGATATACCTTGCGCTGGGCATCTCCGACTGCTCGATGGAGGAAGGCAGCCTGCGCTGCGACGGCAACATCAGCCTACGCAGGCGCGGCGAGGCCCGCCTCGGCACGAAGACCGAGCTGAAGAACATGAACAGCTTCAAGAACCTCCATGACGGGCTGGTCTATGAGATCTGCCGCCAGGCGGAGGTGCTTGAGGAAGGCGGCATCATCTACCAGGAGACGCGCCACTGGGACCCCACGGCCCGGCATACCATCATGATGCGCCAGAAGGAGACGGCGGACGACTACCGCTACTTCCCCGAGCCGAACCTGACGCCCTTCGTGCTTTCCGACGACTTCATCGAGGGCATACGCGCACGGCTGCCCGAGCTGCCCGACGACAAGGCGAAGCGCTTCCAGGCCGATTTCGGGCTGTCCGCCTACGATGTGCGCCACCTGGTCGAGCAGCGCAGCACCGCGGACTTCTTCGAGGCCTGCATGGAGGCGGCCGGCGGTGTGGGTGCGGGCGGCGGTGCGGTTCCCGGCGGCGCGGAAGGTGTGAAGCCGCTTGCAAAGCCGCTCGCGAACCTCATCATCAACGACGTCGCCGGCTACCTGAACGCCAACGACGGCACCGACCTTGCGGACACGGCGCTCACCCCCGCCCGCGCGGTTGAGCTTGTCAGGCTGCTTGCGGATGGCGCGGTATCGTCGAAGCAAGCCAAGGAGGTGTTCGCGGCGATCCTTGCCGAGGACAAGGACCCGCAGGCCATCGTGGCCGAGCGGGGGATGGAGCAGGTTTCCGACACCGGCGCCATCGAGGTGGTCGTGGAGGCGGTGCTTGCGGAAAACCCCGACAAGGTCGCGCAGTACCAAGGCGGCAAGACCGGCCTCATGGGCTTCTTCGTCGGCCAGTGCATGAAGGCCATGGGTGGGCAGGGCAACCCGAAGGTCATCAACGAGCTGCTTGCAAAGAAACTGGGCTAGGAATGGACTACCTAAGGGGCGTCCCCCTAGACACACTGACCACCATGCGGCTGGGCGGCCTCGCCCGGTATGTCGCAGAGGTGAAGACGAAGGACGACCTGGCAGCCGCCGTCGCCTTCGCCCGGGAGCAGGGCCTGCCGTGGTTCGTGTTGGGCGGCGGCTCCAACGTCGTGGCACGGGGCGACTATGAAGGACTCATCATCCTCAACCGGATCCGCGGCTTCGAGCGGGTTGCCGAGGACGTTTATTCGGCGACCTACCGCATCGGTGCCGGGGAGGTCTGGGACTCGGTCGTCGAGAGGCTGGTGCAGGCCGGCCTCGGCGGCGTCGAGGCGATGAGCGCCATCCCGGGCTATGCCGGCGCGGCGCCGATCCAAAACGCCGGCGCCTACGGCCAAGAGATTGCCGACACCTTAGTCGAGCTGGAGGCCTTGGACACCGACCGGGGCGAGTTCGTTTTCCTGAGTGCTGCGGACTGCGGCTTTTCCTACCGGAACAGCATCTTCAAAGATCCTGTGGCCCGACACCACATCATCTCGTCTGTCACGCTGCGGCTTGGCAAGGGGCTGCTGGGACCGCCCTCCTACCCGTCGCTTGTGCAGTACCTGGAGGACAACGCGATTGCGGCTGTCTCGCCGGCCGCTGTCCGCGAGGCCGTCATCGCCATCCGCGCCAGCAAGCTGCCCGACCCGCAGGATGTCGCGAACGCCGGCTCCTTCTTCAAGAACCCGGTTGTGGACAAGGCCCTGGCAGAGCAGGTGCTCGCCCGCTTTCCCGACCTGCCCTGCTGGGAGATGCCCGGGGGCAGGGTAAAGCTCGCCGCCGGCTGGCTGATCGACCAGACCGGCCTCAAGGGGCACAGCGCCTACGGGCTGCAGGTCTACCCAAAGAACGCGCTGGTGGTGGTGAACCTCTACGCCCAAACAGGCGCCGATCTGGAAAGGTTCACATCCGAGGTCATCGCCGCAGTCCACGAGAAGTTCGGCATAAAACTAGAGCAAGAGCCCGAAAGCCTGTAGCGGCAGGGGCTCTCAAAGAAGCAAACCGCTTTCCTGCTCTGCCCGTAGGGCTCAAAGTGATGCTAAAGATAAGATGTTGGCCGCTGTTGTAAGATGTTTTGATATAATCCCACTTGCCAAACCATACGCTTCATTTATGGAGCATTAATAACATCTGCCAAGAAGGGCATCTGCCCGAATTCTGGGTGTTATTAAGCTCAAGTATGGTTTGGCGACCGTGGGTGGATGCCCTTCTTCCTACAGGACATCGAGGTCGCTGTTCGCCAGTCACCAAGAAGGTTTCCCTCACGACCGAATGAGTCGGTATTCCATAGAGGAAGCGAGGGAGCTTATGGCTGGACCGAGGGTTGCGGATGTAATCAAGTACGAAGGCGACAACACTACCTTCATCTGGAAATCCCCCATCGAGGACTTCAACACAACGACCCAGCTCATCGTGCATGAGTCGCAAGAGGCGATCTTCTTCATGAACGGCCAGGCCCTCGACCTTTTCGGGCCAGGGCGGCATACTTTAGAGACGCAGAACATCCCACTGCTCCGGAAGATATTCGAGAAGCCCTCCAAGGGGCCTTTTTCCACAGGCGGCATGGTACAAGCGGACGGCCCCACACCCTACCACTGCGAGGTCTACTTCATCAACAAGACCGAGCAGATGGCGGTCACCTGGGGCACCGACAGCAAGGTCACCTATGACGACCCCCAGCTGAAATTCCCCCTTTCCATAGGCGCTTCGGGCGAGATGACGCTTAAGGTCGGGGACTCCCGAAGACTGCTGGTCAACGTGGTGGGCACAGAAACGGTGCTCACGCAGGAAGGCATCAAGTTGAAGTTTCGGGCCTTCCTCCAAAACAGGATAAAGGCCTACCTCGCGCGCACCATGAGGGAGCAGTCCATCAGCATCTTCGAGACTGATGAGCACCTGGGCAAGATATCCGACGACCTGCATGCGCAGCTCACTCCCGACTTTCGGGACTACGGGCTTGTCCTGGAACGCTTTTTCGTCACGACAATCGTCAAGCCCGACGGCGAGAAGAACTACGAGCGGCACAAGGAGCTGCGCTTCCGCCAGTACGGGGATATCGCCGACGCGCAGATACGCCAGCAAGTCGGCGTCATCGACCAGGAAACCGATTACAAGCGCACCGTCATCGAGTCGCAGGCCTCTGCGCAAAAGCGTCAAATCGAAGGCTATACCTACCAGCAGGAACGCGCCTATGACTCCATAGAAACGGCCTTTCGCTGTTTACTATGGGTAGTATAGATCATCAACTGGGCACCACACTCAGGTCAAGACCGCTGCAATTCAAATAGATCATCGCTTTGAAGTACTCATTGTTACGGTAGCCTCTGGCTCTTCTCTTCACATTTTGCACCACGGAGTTGATGCCTTCAAGGATGGCGTTGGTGACTCTATTTTCGAAGTAGTTCAGTATCT
>WRIR01000021.1 GCA_009782605.1 Eggerthellaceae bacterium
TACAGCATTAACTGACTGGTTTGTATAACCGAGACGGAGAGTGTTTACTGCGCGGTACGGACTGGATCTTTATATATAATTCGGGTTAACCTCAGTATACGTTCTGCCCAGACAGTTTATTTATGTGTTTTGTGTGGATCTCAGAACAAACGGCGATTATTTCCATATGCAACATTAACAGATTGGTTTTTGTAATGGAGATGGACTGTGTCTTCTGTCAGGTAGGTACTGAATTACCCTATACTATTTACACAAACTTCGAACTTCAAATAATTCATGCAACCCCTCGGTGTTCAATTCTGCGCCGATACATATTGCTGTACAAACCCCTTTTCTTAAACACAACCGTATATTTACTCTCTCGCTGTCCTACCGGCTGTACGCTAGCGAGCAACCAAACACAACTACCGTGTATAGGCAAGAGAAGAGGACGAAAACAGACAAAACGAGCGGAAAGGAGAATTGAGAAGGGGATAGGAGAAAGGGAATGTCCATTGAAAATCCCATTTCTCATCATTTTAATTATTCAATGGAACATTAAGGGTAAGTCTTGGGCCGCTCAGTGGCTCCTGTGCCTGGACTGGCTTATCCCATAAAACCTTATCAATATTTCAGCTGACTGAAGACCCACGCAGTGTTCGCGAAAACCGCGCGCTCCCCCTCCCCCCCTCCCCCACGCCTGCGGCGGCTAGCGCGAGGCGGATGCGGTTTTCCTGATTGAGCGCGGAGATGTCGTGGTCGAAGTCGACGATGGTCAGGCGCAGGCTGGGAAAGCGCTTCTGGAGGTCGCGCAGGGCACCGCGGGACTCGATGTGGCCCTTGAGGCAGCCGAAGGCCTGGAGGTAGACGATGTCGTGTATCCCCTGCGCCGAGAAAGCCTCGATCTGGTTGATGTAGCGGACGTCGTCGGTGAACAGGGCCTGCTCCGGCGGGAAGACGGCCTCGCACCCGAGCTCGGCAATCAGGTCCCGGACATGGTGGTTGGCGTGCCCGTCGAAGCAGAGCAGCGCGTTTCCGAGGATGCCGATGCGTGGCCTGTCCTGCCCCTGTGATCCTTTCGGCCCCTGCGGCCCTTCCCCTTGCGGCTCCCCCCGCCTCTGCGGGCGGGTTGCGGAATCGGCCTGCGGGCGGGCAGGCCGTCCTTCCTGCCTCTGCGGCCCTTCCGGCCCCTGTGTGCCATTGTCGGAACCCTGACCAGCCCATTCGTCTTCCCAGATGATCTCAGGCGCCCAGCCCAGTGCGCTTTTGATGAGGCCGGGCAGGCCGTCGAGCAGGCAGCCTTGACAGACGCGGGGGACTCTCAGGCAGGTGGCGGAAGGGTTGCGCTCAAGGAGGTTTATCGCCCCGCCAGCCAGGGACGACACGGTGAAGCAGATGTCGTGGTTGACGGATGCCCGCGCCCGCTCGACGTCTTCGGGCTGCAGCTCCCCAAGGCGCAGCGTCTCAGGGTGTGCCGTGTGACAAGGGGCCGTATAAGGTGTCACACGTGACACCTTATACGGCCCCTTGTCACACGGCCTGTCACACGGCTCCGGGCGGGCGGCGTCCCTGCTGTGTTCCTCGATGGTCTCGGCGAGCGTCCGAAGGCGGATGCGAATGTGGGCCAGGTCGACGATGTCGTCTACCTTGAAGGCGGTGAAGGCCTTGCCGGCGGCTTCGAGGGCCGCGCGTGCAGGTTCAAGGCTCAAGGCGTCGAATCCGCAGCCGAAGGAATAGAGGCACACGAGGTCGAGGTCGGGCCGGATGCCCACGAAGTCCGCGAGGCGGGTGAGCGGCAAGGCCGGCCTCCAATCGCTGCCGGGAAGGCCGCCGGCCGCCCCCTTCCCCCCGAGGGGCCTCAACACGGTCGGCGAGAGGACGGCAAAGCCCAGCTCGACAAGGAGGGTGTCGATACCGTGGCAAAGCGCCGCGTCAACGTGGTAGGGCCGACCTGCGAGCACGATGCCACGCCTCCCTTGGGCCTTCATCCAGGTGAAGGCGTGGGTGCGCGCACGGTTGAGGGTGGCCTGGAAGCGGGACTGTTCCTCAAGCGCTTCGGCAAAAGCCCCCTCGAAGGCCTCGTCGCTCCACGGGGCCTTCAAACCGGGCAGGCCGCCCAGGGCAGCAAGCAGCGCCGCCTTGTCATGGGCACTCCTGCCGATCTTCTCCGGGCGGACGGCATTAAGGACAGGGGAGACGAGGGCGACCTCGCCCGAGGCGATCGGCGGGATGTTCCCTGCCAGCACCGATGCATAGCCGCTCGATACCGGACAGCGCGAGCCGCGCGCGAACAGCGGCATGAATACGGCGTCGACGTCGGCGGCAATCAGTTCTGCGACCTGGAGGTGCACCGTCTTTGCCGGGAAGCAGACGCTTTCCGACGGGACGGTCTCAAGCCCCGAGCCATATGCGGAGGCGACCGGCGGGCCGGGGACCCTTTCGCGGGCCGGGGCACCGGCATACCCCCCAGGGCCCTCCCTGCGGGCCGAGGCGGGGAGCACGACGGAAAGCCCGAGCCGGGTGAGCAGGGTGTGCCAGAAGGGGAGGCTTTCATAGAGGTTGAGCGCCGGGGGGATGCCGACGTATACCTCCGCGTTCGCGCCTTTGGCGGGTGCGGTCTGCCGTGCATAGCGGGCAAGGAGCTTCTGTTCGAGCCCATAGAGGTTCGGAGGCCGCCCGGGCCGCCCCCTGTCCGTGCCGCGCCCGCCCGGTTCGAGGAAGGAGAAGGCCCGCGGGCAGCGGTTCCCGCTCACAGAACGCCTCCGCCTGCCCGCGCCCGCTGCGCCGCCTGCGCCCGTCCCCGCAGCCTCCGCAACCTCCGCCCCGCCCGCAGCCTCCGCGCCCGCCCCGCCCTCGAACTCCATGACGGCAAGGAGGCAGGCGTTGGTGCATCCCGGGCATCGCTGCACACGCTTGACCGGTTTGAGCGCCGCAAGCCCCTCAGGCCCGACAAGCGTGCTCACCGCCCCGCAGCCCGCAGCCGTCCCGCCGCCCGCAGCCGCCCCCGCAGCCGCGGCATCGCCCTCCCGCGCCCGCGCCGCGGCGGTGAGCGCCGCCCCGTAGGCGCCCATGATATGCGCGATGTCGGGCCGGATGACCGACACCCCCGAGATCAGCTCGAAGGCCCGCAAGACGGCATCGGACATGAAGGCCCCGCCCTGGACGACCACGTTCTTTCCGAGCTCGTCGATGTTGTTCATGCCGATTATCTTGAAAAGCGCGTTCTTCACGACCGAGTAGGCGAGCCCGGCGGCGATGTCCGCATAGGGGATGCCGATCTTTTGGGCATGGCGCACGCGCGAGGTCATGAACACCGTGCACTTCATCCCGAGGTCGATGGGCGCCGTCGCACAAAGTGCCAGGTCGGCGAAGGTGTAGGGGCTGAGCCGCAGCGAATAGGCCGTGCCCTCGATGAAGGATCCGCATCCCGACGAGCAGGCCTCGTTCAGCACGGCGTTGGCGATGCGGCCGTCCCGTATCCAGAGCGCCTTCATGTCCTGCCCGCCGATGTCGAGGATGAAGTCGGTTGCGGGGTAGAGGTGCCGGGCCGCCCTCAAATGGGCGACGGTCTCGACCATTCCCGAGTCGATGCCGAAGGCGGCCTGGAGCAGGTCTTCGCCATAGCCTGTCGCCGTCGCGTGGGCTATCCAGGCAAAGCTGTGGCCGGTGTGCACATGGGGCAGCGCGCGGTAGAGCCGTCCCAGCATCTCGCCCGTGGCCTTGAGCGCGTCGCCCTGCGTGGGCTGGTAGTCGGAATAGACCAGCGTCTCGTCCCCGTCCACCACGGCGAGCTTCACGGTCGTGGAGCCGGCGTCGATGCCGAGGTACAGGGGCCCCTCGCATTCCGACAGGGGCTTGCGCGGTGTCGTGTGCGCCCGGTGGCGCTCCTTGAAGGCCGCCCGCTCGGCATCGTCTGAAAAGAGCGGCGGAAGGGTCGGCAGCTGGTTTTGCACAGGCGGCGCCTCGGCAAGCCGCCCTTCGAGGTCGGCCAGGGAGAAGCACCGAGGCCCTTCGCGCTGCCCCAGCAGCCGCGGGCCTAAAAGCGCGGTGCCCATCGCGGTGAACAGGTGGGCGTCATGCGGCTTGATGCCGGTCTTGTGGGTCAGGCCGAGGGCCCGCCTGAAGCGTATCACGAGGTCGGGGATGTGCTCCAGCGGCCCGCCCAGAAAGACGGCCTTGCCGCTCACCGGCCGCCCGCAGGCAAGCCCGGAGATCGTCTGTTTGACGACGGCCTCAAGGGCGCTCGCGGCGATGTCGGCCTTCTTCGCCCCGGAATACAGCAGGGGCCTCACATCGGTCTGGGCGAACACGGCGCAGCGGGACGCTATCGGGTATATGCGGCTCGACCCCATGGCAAGCGAGCTTATGGCCTGTGTCCGGATGCCGAGCATGAAGGCGATGGTGTCGATGAAGCCGCCGGTCCCGCCCGCGCAGCTGGCGTTCATGCGCTGTTCGAGCCCGCCGCTCAGATATACGATCTTGGCGTCCTCGCCGCCGAGCTCGATGAGGGCGTCGGCATCGGGGATGGCCGTCTGCACCATGTGGGTGGTGGCGACGACCTCCTGGACGAAGGGCAGGCCGAGCATTTCCGACAGCTCGATGCCGGCCGAGCCGGTGACGGCCACCGTGCCCTCGATGTCTCCGTAGCGCCAGACGAGGTCGTGCAGTATCTCCAGGGTGGTCTCGCGGATGTTGGCGCGGTGGCGTCGGTAGACGGAATAGCGCAGAGCGCCTTCCTCGTCAAGGACGACGACCTTGATGGTCTTCGAGCCGGCGTCTATGCCGACGAGGCTCCCCCCGGTGGTTTCCGCGTCATTTCCCATGCGCAGATTGTACCTTATCGCGCTGTGCGAAAAAAAGGGAAAAGGCCCGATTCAGCCAATCCCCGAACGAAAAAGCCCAACGAGTACGCTACAATGCTTCAAGGCTTATACAAGGCGGCCGGCACGCGGCAGGCCCACTGGCGAGGACGCCCCGGGTCACTGGCCGACCTGTGACGGACCCGCGGCAGGCCCACTGGCGGGGACGCCCCGGGGCCCCCTCATTGAGGCAGAGCCTTCGACAAGGGTTTCAAGGTTTCAAATAAAGGAGAGAACAGGGATGAAAGTAACGCAGAAAAAACTCGAGGACGGCAAGCTGCACCTTGAGGCGACCGCGACCGTCGCCGAGGTCGAGCAGGCCTTCAACGCGGCGCAGGTCGCCTTCGCGCAGCAGATGAACCTCCGGCCCCAGCCGGAAAAGACGATCGACCAGGTGGCCGAAGAGGTCATGGGGATAAAGGACCTCGACTCGGTCGTCGGGGCCCAGGCGGCCGAATACCTCACGCCCTTCGCGCTGGACAAGAAGGACATCGTCCCGGCATTCCCGCCCAAGGCGGTGCCGGCCTCCGCACTCAAGCGCGGCGCGGAATACCGCTTCACCCTCGACGTCGAGCCCAAGCCGCACTACGAGCTGACGTCCTATGAGAAGGTGGCCTTTACGATGCCTCCCTTCGGCATCGACGAGCGTGAGGTGGAAAACCAGCTTGCGCAGATGGCGGACACCTACGCCGAGTACCGGGCCGACGACCCCCGCCCCGTCCAGGACGGCGACCACGTGCTGCTGTCCATCGAGGCCTCGCAGAACGGCAAGCCGCTCTCGGGGCTCACCACCGAGGGACGCACCTACACGACCGGCGCCGGCTTCATGCCCGACAGCTTCGACAAGGAGATCGTCGGCATGGAGATAGGGGAGACGAAGACCTTCGACTTCACCGGCCCCGGTATCGACGACAAAGGCAACGAGATAGAAGAGACCATCCAGTGCACGGTCACGGTCAAGGAGATGCAAAAGCGCGTCATCCCGGCGCTGACCGACGCCTGGGTGAAGCAGAACATGCCCACCTTCGACAGCGTTGAATCACTCAAAGAGGCGATACGCGGCCAGCTCACGGCGGCGCACCAGGAAGAGTACGAGACCCTCAAGCGCCAGTCTGCCGCCTCCGAGGCCGCGAAGCGCTTCGAGGGGAAGATAGCCGACCCCGTCTACGAGGCCATGCGTGACAACCTGATGAACAACCTGCGCTCACAGCTGCAGCAGCAAAACATCAAGTTCGAGCAGTTCGTCGCACAAAACGGCGGCGAGCAGCAGTTCAGCATGATGGTGATGATGCAGACCCGGCAAAACCTCGTCGAGGGCTATGCGCTCGACGCGGTGTTCCGCCACGAGAAGATGACCCTGACCGATGAGGACATACTTGCGGCCTGCAGGTCGATGAACGCGCAGCAGCAGCCCCAGGCGGTGCGGGACCAGATGGAGAAGGCCGGCTGTGGTTTCGTCATACGCGAGGCGGCATCCCGCCTGAAAGCGAGCAAGTGGCTCGCCGACAACGCCGACGTCACCGTGGCCGAGAGAAAGTAGCGCCCGCAAAAACCCGGGCGGGGGCACAAGGGGAATGCCATGACGCTGGTTCAGCTCTTCAAGAGCATCCTGCCCTACGTCCGGCCCTATAAGTGGCTGGTCGCCGGCGCCCTGACCCTGACCTTTATCGGGTCGCTGGCGGCGCAGGTCAACGCTTACGTCCTGCAGTACACGGTCAACAGCATCGCCGCGCTCCTAGAGCAGCAAAGGCCGCTTGCCGACGGCCTGTCCATCATCGCGGTCATCACCGCCGTCCTCTTGGGCAAGGAGGTGCTGAGCATCCTGGTCACCTTCGGGCAGAAGTCTTTGGGGGAGCGTATCAGGATAGTGGTGTCGCGGGACCTCGCCCAGCAGGTGATAGAGCGGGTCCTGACCTACCGGCTGGCCTACTTCGACGACGACGAGTCCGGCTCCGGCAAGCTGCAAAGCCGCATCGACCAGGGGATATCGAGCCTGACGCGCACGGTGCAGAGCTTCTTCATCGAGATATTCCCGCTCTTCGGCGCCGCCATCGTGGCGCTCGTCGGCATGTTGAACGCGAACCTGGCCGTTGGGCTGGTGGCGACGGCCATCATTCCGGTCTATTACTTCGTCAGCCTCCAGCAGGCCAAGAAGCTCAAGGGCTGGCGGCGCGAGATCCGCCGCTTCCGCGAGACCCGCTCGGGCGGGATAATCAACATCCTTGAGTCGATAAACGTCATCAAGTCCTTCAACCGCGAGGACATCGAGGCGAAGAAGCAGTCCGACCTCCAGACAGCCCTCACCGACACGCAGCTCAAGACCCGCTCGACGAACTTCAAGTACGACGGCCTCAAGACCTTCATCGAGCAGATGGGCGTGGTCGCCATCATCATCCTCACGGCCTACCTGGTGCTGACAGGGCAGATGCAGATAGGGGCCATCATGCTCCACATCATGCTGTTCAACAACGTCACCGCCCCCATCCGGCAGCTGCACCGCATCTACGGCGAGGTCAACGACGCCCTGATATACGCCGAGGGTTTCTTCGACGTCATGGACGCCGACGACCAGGTGGAGCAGTCGGGCACCTACCGCCCCGCGAGGATAGAGGGGAAGTTCGAGCTGCGCGGCGTCGAGTTCACCTACCCGAACGGCACGCAGGCCCTCTTCGGCGTGGACATGGCCATCCTCCCGAACAAGATAACGGCGCTCGTGGGGCTCTCGGGTGCGGGCAAGAGCACGGTCGTCAACCTGCTCGACAAGTTCTACGAGCCGGACCTGGGCGAGATACTGCTCGACGGCGTGCCCCTGCGCGACTACGACACGCGCTATTTAAGGGACAACGTCGGGCTCGTGCTGCAGAAGAACCACATCTTCACCGGGACGGTGGCCGACAACATACTCTACGGCAAACCCGGCGCCACGCATGAGGAAATGGTCGCCGCCGCCAAGCAGGCCTATATCCACGACGAGGTCATGAAGCGCCCCGGGGGCTACGAGTCCTCCGCGCTCGCTTTGTCGGGCGGGCAGCAGCAGCGCATCGCCATCGCGCGGCTCTTCCTGAAGAAGCCGCCTGTCATCTTCCTCGACGAGCCGACGGCGAGCCTGGACGCCATCGCGACCGAGCAGATCAAGAACAGCCTGGACGCCATCAAGAAGGACCGGACGGTGGTCATGGTCTCGCACAGCATCTCCCAGTACGTCGACGCCGACATGATCTATGTCATGAAGGAGGGCCGCGTGGTGGAGCACGGCACCCACGAGGACGCCTATCGCCAGGGCGGCACCTACAAAGAGATATTCGACGCCGCCGCCCGCAGCCTCAACGTAGAGAAGATCAACAGCACCATGAGCTAGCCCCTCTGGGCTGCGGGAGCGGTTACTCTAGCTCCGTGAAGAACATTATGAGGACGAACACCGCAACCCCGAGAAGCAGGCCGATGAGGCTGAGGACGAGCCCGGGCGTCGTGTTGTACGTCGCCCGCGCCTTTTTGCGCAGGGCGAGTATCACGCCGAGGATGCCTGTGGGGATGCTGGGCAGGCCGACGAACCACGACGTCGTGATGGCGAAGACGCCGAGCACTATCGACGGCACGTGGAGGCCCTTCCTGTACGGGTTGCCCAGCTGCTGGAGGGAGCCCGGCTGCTGCGGGTAGGAGGCGGGCCGCTGCGGGTAGGAGGCGGGCCGCTCGTGGGCGACTACGGGGCTCGGGCCTGCGCCCGTGTCCGTGCCCAGGTCAGGACCCAGGTTGAAGCCCGCATCCGCGCCCAGGTCGGGACCCAGGTTAAAGCCCCGGTCCGCGTCCAGGCCGGGGTCAGACGGCGGCTCGCCGACATATGAGGGCTGCTGGTAGGGGTTCAGCTCCTCCCGCGTCTTTTTCGAGGGCGGCTTGCTGATGAAGGGCTGCTGGTAGGCGGCAGGGCTCACCTGCCCGGCAGGTCCCGGCATGACGGGCGGCGACTGTCCTGCGCTGTCCAGGGCCTGCCCCTCCGGGACATACCCGGCTGCCTGCGCCTCACCCATGATTTTTTGGTATTTGAAGGCCCCTACAACCCCCGCTGCCGCGCCGATTGTCAGGCTAAGGCAGGCAAGCCCCAGGCGCGGGAGCAGGGACAGGAGGACGGCGCTTGCGATGAGCATCCCGAGGAACAGGAGGACTGCCATCACGCGGGTCTTCGTCCGCGACAGTATCATGCCTGCGAAAATCAGGGAGGCGACGTTCCCAAAAAGGGCGGTGCTTCTCGCGGACAGGGTGTCTTCCACGAGGACCCCGGTGAGAAGGAGGACCGAGACCATGGCAAGCACGCCCGCGAAGAGGTAGGCGAATACGACCTCGATCCGGATGAGGTTGTTCGCCCGCTCAAGCTCTTCTTGGTCCAGGGGGTTCGTCAGATCCATGTCTGTTCCTTCCTCTGTGCTCGGTATGCGTCTGGCATGTGCCCGACATGCGTCCGGCAGCCCGCGCGTAGGTTCCGACGGGCCTCGGCAGGCCGCGCCCAGCAGCAGGCCTTATCCAGTATACACCTTCCGGGTCGCTTGTCGCAGGGCTTGTCACGCCGCTTGCCGTTTGCCACGGGGCTTGCCACGCGACCTGTCACATGTCTGCCACAGGGCCCTCTTTTGTGGATTTTCCCGGGACGTGTCCGGGGTCTTGCGCTACAATGGGAAGCCGTGCCACCCAAGGAAGACCGCCCCCCGCTGCCGTGGGGCGGCGGCCAAGCCGCCGCCAGCCCGGCGGCCCACGTTGCCGCCAGCCAGACGGCCCAGGACCAAAGAAAGGAGCGAGCCATGACCGCACCGACTGCACTAGGAACCAAGATCACGACCCTTCGGGAGTCCCGGGAGCTTACCCAGGCCGAGCTTGCCGAGCGCTGCGACTGCGACCTGTCGGTGATCGAAGGCCTTGAGGCCGGGCAGATGGCGCCCTCGCTTGCTCCGCTGATCAAGATAACCCGCGCCCTGGGCGTGCGCCTCGGCACCCTGATGGACGACGACACCGCGCTCGGCCCGGTGCACCTGAAAGCCGACGACATCGCCGAGGCGACCCGCATGCACAGCCTTGAGACGGTTTCAGACGCGGGCGACCTGCGGTTCTTCAGCCTGGCCGAAGGGCGGGCCTCGCGCCACATGGACCCCTTCATCATCACCATATCGCCGACGGGCGAGAGCGACCACGAGCTTTCCCAGCACGAGGGCGAGGAATTCCTCTACGGCATGGAGGGCTCGGTCGAGGTCGCCTACGGCAAAGAGGTGTACGTGCTGAGCTCCGGCGAGAGCCTTTACTACGACTCCATCGTCCCCCACCAGGTGCGTGCCCACGAGGGGCAGGGCGCGAAGTTCCTCGCCGTCGTCTACACGCCCCTCTAGGAGCGGGCCATGACCGGACACGAATACCGGGGGGAGCCGGGCTCCCCCGACTACATACTCCATTCCGAGAGCACCATCGGCGCCTACTTCAAGGAGCAGGTGGCACGCGACCCCGACCACGAGTTCGTCGTCTATCCCGACCGGGCGCTCCGGTGGAGCTACCGCGACTTCGACGAGCGCACCGACAGCCTGGCCCGGGGCCTTTTGGCCATCGGGATGAAGCCGGGCGACCATCTGGGCGTGTGGGCACGCAACATCCCCGACTGGCTGACCTTCATGTACGCGACCGCGAAGATCGGGGTCGTTATGGTCACGGTGAACCCCGTCTACAAGAGCCACGAGCTCGCCTACGTGCTCAAGCAGTCGGACATGAAGGCGCTGTGCGTCATCGACGCCTACCGCGACGTCGACTACCTGAAGATCATCCGGGAGCTCGCCCCCGAATCCCTCGTCCATCAGCGGGGGCACCTGGTGTCTGAGGAATTCCCCGTTCTGAGGAACCTCATCTACATGGGGCCGGAGAAGCACCGGGGCTTCTACAGCGTCCCGGAGCTGCTGCTGCTGGGCGACCATATGCCCGAGGGGATGCTCGGTGCGGCGCAGGAGAAGTTCGACAACAGCGACGTTGTGATGATGCAGTACACGAGCGGGACGACCGGCTTTCCCAAGGGCGTCATGCTCACGCACCGCAACATCTTGAACAACGGCTTCTACATCGGGGAGGGCCAGGCGCTCACCGACCGCGACCGCGTCTGTTTGCCGGTGCCCTTCTTCCACTGTTTCGGGTGCGTGCTCGGCGTCATGGCCTGCCTGACCCACCGCTCGACCATGGTCATCGTCGAGGAATTCAACGCGGGGCTGGTGCTCCAGGCGGTGCACAAGGAACGGGCGAGTGCGCTCTACGGCGTGCCGACCATGTTCATCGCCGAGCTCAACCATCCGGACTTCGACCGCTTCGACCTCACCTGCCTGCGCACCGGCATCATGGCGGGGAGCCCCTGCCCGCCGGAAACGATGCGCGAGGTCATCGACAGGATGCATGCGAGCGAGCTCACCATCTGCTACGGCCTCACCGAGACGAGCCCGGTGTTCACCCAGACGACCATACACGACGACCTCGACCACAAGTGCAACACCATCGGGCGCAAGCACGACCCGGTGCTCGTGCGCGTCATCGACCCCGAGACCGGGCGCGTCTGCGGTGTGGGCGAGCCGGGGGAGCTGTGCTGCAAGGGCTACAACGTCATGAAGGGCTACTACAAGATGCCCGAGGAGACCGCCCGCGCCATCGACGAGGAGGGCTACCTCCATTCGGGGGACCTGGGCCTGGTGGACGAGGACGGCTACTACCGCATCATCGGGCGCGTGAAGGACATGATAATCCGCGGCGGGGAGAACGTCTACCCGCTTGAGGTGGAGAACTTCTACCTGGGGATGCCCGGCGTGCTCGACGTGCAGGTCGTGGGTATCCCCGACGAGCGCCTGGGCGAGATAGTAGGCGCCTTCATCCGCACGCGGCCGGGGCACGAGGGCATGACCGAGCAGGACGTGCGTGCCTTCGGCATCGAGAACATGGCACGCTACAAGGTGCCCAAGCACGTGTTCTTTGTGGAGGACTTCCCGATGACGGCCTCGAACAAGATACAGAAGTACCTGCTCCGCGAGATGGCGCAGGAGGCGCTGGGGCTTTAAGCGGCGGCGGGGCTCCTGCTGCTGCGGCCCGGCTGCTGCTGCGCCCCGGTGCTCCTCGGCGGCGGCCCCGGAAAATTCTTCTCCGCAGGGCGCGCAAGTTGTGATACACTACTCAGGCTGTTTTCAAGAGAGGAAGGTTCCTCCACCTGGTTCGGCGCGCCAAGCTGCTGATGGGTCACGCGGATACTGCCGGGATGCCCGGCGCTGCTCCTGTGAACCCGAGGCCTGCTCCAAGCGCCGCGGGTTTTTTTATGACAGCGGCGCCCGGCGCCCAAGAAGGAGGTGAGCGCGATAGCTGCTCAAGAGCCTCGGCTCAACGAAGAGATCACGGTCAAGGAATGCCGCCTGATCGGCTACGACGGCACGCAGATGGGCATCGTCCCCATCGAGCAGGCCCAGCGCTATGCCGACGACGAGGGTTATGACCTGGTGGAGATCGCCCCCAACGCCGACCCGGTCGTATGCCGTATCATGGACTATGGGAAATTCAAGTACGACCAGGCCATCAAGGCAAAGCAGGCTCGCAAGAACCAGAGCAAGATCGAGACCAAGGAAATGAAGTTCCGGCCCAAGATAGACGTGGGCGACTACACGACCAAGAAGAAGCACATCATGCGCTTCCTGGACGCGGGCAGCAAGGTGAAGATCACCATCATGTTCCGCGGCCGCGAAATGGCGCACCCCGAGCAGGGCTTGAGCATCCTGGAGCGCCTGGCGGAGGACTTGAAGGACTCCGCGATCATCGAGGTGCAGCCGAAGATGGAAGGGCGCAACATGCACATGCTGATAGCGCCCCTGCCCAACGCGGCGAAGAAGAAGAAGGCTGCCGAGAGGCAGGAAGAGGCCGAGACCCCCTTGGAGGACTTGGCGCACGAGGAAGAAGGAAGTGAAGAGTAATGCCAAAGATGAAAACCCACCGCGGGACCGCAAAACGATTCCGCGTCACCGGTTCCGGCAAAATCATGCGCTCGAAGGCCTACAAGAGCCATATCTTGACCAAGAAAAGCCCGAAGCGCAAGCGTAATTTCCGCCACGAGACCGAGGTTGCAACCGGCGATCAGAAGACCGTCGCCCGCAACCTGGGACTTCGCTAGAGTAAGGAGGGGTGAGCCATGCCTCGTGTAAAACGTGCAATATCCGCCCATAAGAAGCGCCGCGTCGTCCTCGGCCGCGCGAAGGGCTACTACGGTGCGAAGTCCCGCTCCTACCGCGCCGCGAAGGAGCAGGTGCAGCACTCGCTCCAGTACATGTACCGCGACCGCCGCAACAAGAAGCGCGAGATCCGCCGCCTCTGGATCACCCGCATCAACGCGGCTGCCCGCATCAACGGCCTTTCCTATTCCGTCTTCATGAACGGGTTGAAGAAGGCCGGCGTCCAGCTCGACCGCAAGGTGCTCGCCGACATGGCCGTGAACGACCCGGCCGCCTTCACGGCAGTGTCCGAGGTCGCGAAAAAGGCGCTTACGGAAAAGGCGCTCACGGCATAGGACAGGCTGAAAAGCCCCCGAGTAGTTTCTGGGAAGCCCCCGGAAAGCCCCCGGGAAGCCCTCGATAAAAACTCAGTCCCCGGAAGCAGCCGCTTCGGGGGACTGAGTGCTTTCCAGGTATTCGTCACAGGACTCGTCGCAGGCGATGAAGGTGTTCGTGATATAGGCCTTGACCGACTCCTGGGCATTGCCCATCGCGCCCGCGAAGACGGTGAGCCCGCAGCCGGTGAGCCCCGCCAGCGACCCTTCGCTGATACACCCGACAATAACCGTGTCCATTCCCAGCTCGAAGAGCACCTTCCCCGGCTCCTTGTTCTGGAGGGCGTTTCGGGAAAGGTTCCGGGAATCGACGATGGTGCCGTTCTCGACGGTAAAGCAGCTGTAGTTGGTGCAGCTCTCGAAGTACGACGACACTTCGAGTCCTTCGCTTGCAACGGCAATCCTCATCGAGCCCCTTCCTTTTCTGAAAACAGGCACAACCCCTCCAGAATAGGAATTCCACATCCCCTGTAGTGCGCATCCTCGGCTCCCTCAACAGTTCCCTCGGAGCGCTTCTGCTGTAAACAAGGTGAACGATACCCTCCCCCCAGGGTTTTTCCAGCGGCCTTCCGCCCAACGGAAACAAATAGTAAGCTGGTGGCAGGAGTTCCCCTCCCTCCGACTCCCCGGTCCACTAAAGTCAGCGAGGGTTTCTGTGGCACCCGAGATTGCCCCGTTGCGCGGCTGAGCGTACTTGAGGTACGCGAAGGAAAGCGTAAAAGGGGCAAGATTGGGTGCCACGGGAAGCCGCAGCGTCGAGCAGTTACGCTGATTGTAAATCAGCGTAATAAGGTTGGTGCCCCCAACGGGAATCGAACCCGTGTCTCAGCCTTGAAAGGGCCGTATCCTAACCGCTGGACGATGGGGACAGGTCACATGCTCCCCACCGGCCACACAAAGGGCGGGGAAAAAGCAAGGAACATTCTTGCATAGCAGGCCCCCTAATGCAAGGCCATATTTTCTCCACGGCGTGAATTGCGGCCTGCTTGCGGTATAATCACCCTGATGAGAACAAGGTGGATATCAGAGCAAAGCGAATATCCGATATCGAAAACGATAGAAAGAGGAGGAATCATATGGACACAACGAAAAGAAAAGGGATTTCCCCCGAAGAAGGCATCCAATCCAAGGCCACCCCGCATCCCGTGTCGACACCGGTTACGCGGCGCGGTTTTGTCAGGAACGCCGCTGTGGGGGCGGCAGCCCTCTCAATCACGGGAATCCTGGGTGCCTGTACGGACAGCGAGGCGAAGGACAACACCCCGCAAGCCTCGTCGAGCGGCGCCACGTCGCCAACGAGCGTGCCCACTGCCGAGACTGCCAGCAACTTCAACGTGGTGCCCGGCTCAACGACCGTCGTCGGCAGCACCTATGAGAACCTTGTTGCCGCCATTGCCGGCGAGACCGGGGCGACCACGAAGTACAGCGCCTATGCCCGCGTGGCCGAGCAGGAGGGCTTCCACCAGCTTGCCCGCCTCTTCGACTGCACGGCCGATGCCGAAAAGATCCACATTGAGTTCGAGTACGCCCTTGCGGTGAAGATCGAGCCGGACACCAAGAGGCCCGAGCCGCCCAAGGTCGATACGCACGAGAGCGACATCAACCTGATCTTCGGGGCGAACGGCGAGATATACGAGACCTCCGACATGTACCCGGCGTTCATCGAGGCGGCCCAGCGCGAGGGCGACACCGAGGCGGTAAAGGTGTTCACGCGCGCAAAGCTCGCCGAGGCCTACCATGCCGAGCGCTACCTGGACGCCTACAACACCATCGACACGCCGGATGACGACAAGTTCTACCTGTGCCCGGTCTGCGGGTATATCCACAAGGGCGAGGACGTCGACGCGTGCCCCATCTGCCTGACGGCCAAGGGGGATTTCCACGTCTATTAGGCCTGTGGCAAAAAACACCTACAGAGCTGCGAACCCCCAACGCAGCCGCCTGCAGGTCGAGGCGCTGCTCAAGGGGCTTGGCGAGGCCGCCGACGCAGCGGTGCTGGTCGTGCCGAGCTACCGCCACGCCGTCGGCTACCAGAAATACCTGGCCCGGGGGCCCTTCCTCTTCGGGCTGACCGTCACGACGCTCGCCTCGTGGGTTGAAGGGCGCTGGGCCCTTTTGGGGGACGGGCGCGCAATCGTGTCCCCCCTCCAGCGGGAACTCCTGCTTTACAGGGTGATGGCCGAGCTTGTCGGCCAAGGGGAGGTCACCCGCCTCGGCCTGACCCCGGGGACGGTCAGGCTGCTCGCGTCCATGGCCCACGAGGCCTTCACGCCCCTTTCCGACCAGCGGCTCGTCAACGCTGTGAGGCCCCTGCTCACCGAGGCCGAGGAAGAGGTATGCCTCGTCTTCCAGCACTACGCACACGCCCTGCAGGGAGGTCGACTGTGCGAGCCGGCGCAGGCGATGGACCTCGTCTTGGCGTCGAGCAAGGGCTTTCCCCCCTTCATTTTCGAGGGCTTCGACCGCTTTACCTACACGGAGGAGCACTTCATCGAGAGGCTGGCGCGGAAGGCCTCGGTGCAGGTGATCGAGGACACCGCGAACCTCTCGGTGAAGGCAGAGGGCCGCTCCAAGGAGCTGGTCGACCTCCAACAGTGCATCTTCGACCCCGACCCCGCCGACCCGGTGGAGCCGACAGGGGCGGTCGGCTTCCTTTTCCCGGCCGGGCGCTATGCTGCTGCACGGCTGGTGGGGCAGGCTATCGCCGAGCGCGTTGAGGCGGCGCGCGTTGAGGCGGCGCGCGCGGGCGGCCGAGGCACCCCTGCGGGACAGGACGCGCCCCACTTCATCGTGAGCGCATACGACCCGGCGGCCCTCTTTCGGGGCCTGGCGGCCTACCTGCTGCCGCGCGGCATCGCGGTAAGGGCCTCGGCCCAAAAACCCTTCTCCACAACGGCCTTCGGGAAGGCCTTCTTGGCCCTTTTGCGATTCGTGCACGAGCCGCGCTACACGACCTTCCTGATGAGCGACTTCGTCCTGAGCCCTTTCTCGGGCCTGTCCCTGCACCGGGGCTACAGCTTTGACGCGGCCTGGCGGCGGGACCGCACGGCTGACAAGAGGCGCTGCCTGGACGATCTCTCAAAGGCCAGCGACCAGGCAGGGCAGCTGGTGGCGGCCCTTGCCGGAGGCAACCTTGCCGCTGCCTTTGACGTCTTTGAGTTTACGCTGCGGCAGGAGTCCTTCGCCGACGACGCCTATCGCAGCGAGCAGCTTGCGGCGCTTGCCCTGGCGCGGCGCTTCTTCGAGGCGGCTGAAGCGGTGTCGCTTGCTTTCGGGGATGCCGTGCTGCTGCTTGCGGACAGGCCGGTTTCCTGCGGAATGCAGGTCGTACCCCCGCTTTCGGGTGCGTCTGGCGGCGACGGTGCGCCCGGCGGCAGCCATGCGGCCTCAGTCGGCGACGGTGTGCCCGGCGGCGCTGCGGCGGCCGTGGTCGACATCATGTCTTTGGACGAGGCCTCCCTGCAGGAGGCATGCTCATGCGATACGCTCGTGATCTGCGACTTGGAGACCTTCTCCTACCCGGTGCGTGACGCGGCCGACGCAAAGACGCTGCTCTTCGAGAAGCTGGGGATCGATACGACGGACGACGCCCTGGCCCGGATGCGGCGGCGTTTCTTCCGCGTGCTCGGCACCCCGATAAGGCGCCTGGTGTGCGAGAGGGTGCTCAACACGGTCGACGCCGAGGCGGCCTATCCCGCAGTCATGTTCGAGGAACTGGTCGACTGCTACCGCAACGACCTGGCCTCTCTTGAGGGCATCGACAAGCGGACAGGACTTCCGGAAGTGCTGCTCCCTCATGCTCAGAGCCTCGGAGAAGACCGGCTCTACGAGAACCTTGCGGTGGACGACGACGTCCAGGCGCAGGGGGCAGATGAAGAGCTTCCCGTGCAGGGCAGCATCAGCGCCGCCGCCCGGGGGTTCATTACGCTGCCGCTTTCGGCTGCGGACGCAGGTACAGGTGCAGGTGCGGACGCAAGCGCAGGCGTAGGCGCGGACGCAGGCGCGGACGTAGGTGCAGGCATGGACGTAGGCGCAGGCGTAGGCGCCCTCTTGAGGCTTTCCCCCTCGGCGATAGAGAGCTACCTTGAATGCCCCTACAAGTGGTTCGCCCAGCGGCGGCTACGTGTCAAGGGGCTTGACGCCGGCTTCGGCGCGCTTGAGAAGGGGAGTTTCGCGCACGCTGTCCTCAAGGCCTTCTATCAGGATTTCCAAAGTCAGGGTTTTACCCGGGTTGAGGGCGAAAACATCAAGGCGGCCCAGGCGACGCTCACGCTCGCCTTCGACACCTGCCTTGAGGCCCAGTCGGGCTTGGAGCCCCGTGACAACCCCCTTGTCCCTCTCTCAGAGCTTGAGAAGGCGGAGGTGGTGTCCCTCAAGAGGCAGCTGCTCGCCCATCTTGAGCGCGAGGCCGCCTTCCTGCCCGGATTCGCCCCACGCTTCTTTGAAGAGGCCTTCGGTGCCGACCCGGTGTTTTGCTATGCCGGAAGTCGGCTCACAGGCAGCATCGACCGTATCGACGTGAACGGGAAGGGGCAGGCGGTGGTTGTCGATTACAAAGGCTCGCTCGTTTCGGACTACGCCCTTTCCAGTGCGGGCGGGCCTGCGTCCGGCCTGGAACCTGCTCCTACACCCGGCCCTGCGTCTGCGGGGGAGGTGCCTTGCGTGGCCCTGCCCTACAAGGTCCAAGCGCTCATCTATGCGCAGGCGGTGCAAAAGCTGCTCGGCCTTGAAGTTGTCGGGGCCCTCTACGTCTCCTATGGCCGTGGTGGGGTCGCCGGGGCCATAGACAGCAGGGTCTTAGATCCTGCCGAGCTTCCCGGCATCGACGCGCGGGCATGCAGCGTGCAGGAAGCGGGCGCTCCGTCCTTCGCCGCCCTCCTTGACGCTGTCGAGGATCTCTGCGTTCCGGCGGTGGAGCGTCTAGCAGTCGGAGACATCGCGCCTGCGCCCCGGGGAAGCGACCCCTGCGGTTACTGCCCGGTGCGGGCCTGCGTGTCGAGGGTGGGCCCCTGATGGCGCTCGCGGGACTGACGGAAGCCCAGCGTGTCTGCGTGGAGCACCTTGCGGGCCCCTTGCTCATCTCGGCTGGTGCCGGGTCGGGCAAGACCTTCACGCTCACACAGCGCATCGCCGCTGCCCTCCTTCCCGGCGGGGTGGTCGACGATATCGACGAGGTCCTTGCTATCACCTTCACGGAAAAGGCCGCTTCCGAGATCAAAGCGCGGGTGCGCAGCACTCTGCGCCAGGAGGGGCTGACCGCCCAGGCCCTCAAGGTCGATGCGGCGTGGATATCCACAATACATGGCATGTGTGCGCGGATGCTCCGGACCCACGCCCTTGAGCTGGGAATCGACCCGGCATTCAGGGTCATAGGCGACGCCGAGCGCAAGGACATGATCACGCAGGCCATCAACGGGGTGCTTGGGAAAGAGGACACGGGCGCCCCGCGCACCCGGTACGCGGCGCTGTTCGGCGAGTTCGTGGTGCGCTCGTCTTTTGCAGGGCAGGATTCAGTCAGCTCCCTCCTTGAGGTGCTTGTCGGCAAGGCGGCGAGCCTGCGCCATGGTTTTGACAGCTTCGAGCCCGGCCCCGCCCCGCCTCCGGCCGCCTCGCTCGCCCGCGACCTGCTTCGTGCCTATGAGGAAGTCCTGCCCTTCCTTGAACAGGGGGGCAGCAGCAAGACGGCTGCCGATGCCCAGGCCAATGCGCTGTGGGCAAAAGACGAGCTCGCCGCCCTCCTGGAAAACGGGACGCTTGCCGCCCGCCCCGGGGCGCCACCCGACAGCCCGCAGGACGCAGCGGCACGGATGGCCCTCCTTGCGGGTCTCGTCGAGAGCTGCCGCTACATTACGCGTAAATTCGGCCCTGCGGAAGTGAAGGATGCAGTGGAGGCGTGGCAGCAGGACTTTTTCCGCATCGTGCAGGAGGTCGTCTTGGCACTTGCCCGCCCGGCCTTCGAGGATGCCCTGTCGCTTGCGCGGGAGGTGGCTGCGCTGTACAGCCAGGCGAAGCGGGAGGCCTTCGTGCTCGACAACGACGACCTGCTCCTGCTGGTGCTTGAAGCCTTCGACAACAATCCCCGGCTGGCCTTGTTCTATCAGGGCAAGTTCGGGCTTATCATGGTCGACGAGTTCCAAGACACCAGCCAGATACAGATAGACATCATCGAGAAGCTGGCGGGAAGGGACTGTGAGAGCCTGTGCACGGTCGGCGACTCCCAACAGTCGATCTACCGCTTCCGCGGCGCGGACGTCAACGTGTACGAACAGCACAAGCGCAAGATGCGTTCGTCCCGGGTAGGCGCGCAGTACGTGGAGCTCAACAAGAACTTCCGCAGCCACTCTGACGTGCTTTCTTTCGTGGACTGCGTGTTCGGGCAGCCTGCCGTCTTCGGGGAAAAGTTCATGCCGCTTGAGCCCTACGAGCAGCGTGTCTCGGGTTATCGCGCGGATACGCCCCGGGTTGACCTCGTGCTTGCCGCGCTGCCGCAGGGCAACAATTCCGGGGTCGGCATGGACGACGCGCGGCGCGCCCAGGCCCGTGCCATCGCCGAGCGCTTCGCGGCCTTCCGTGCTGCGGGCCACGACGCGCGGGACATGGTCGTGCTGCTGGGGAAGATGACTCGGGCAGAGCTGTTCGCCCAGGCCCTGCGCGACCAGGGCTTCGAGTGCGTGGTTACGGGCGGCTCGCTTTTCGACAAGGCCTTCGAGGTACAGGTCGTCGCCTCCCTCCTTGAGGTGCTTGCGAACCCCGCGAACACCACGGCGCTCTTCGAGGTGCTGGCAAGCGGCCTGTTCGGGCTTTCTGCAGACGATTTCCTGGTGCTGGCGACCGAGCATGACCCCGGAACAGGGGAGGCGAAACGCTGCAGCCTTGACCGCGGCCTTCGCCGGGTTGCCGCCGATGCGGCCGATGCCGCCGATGCGGCCGATGCCGCCGATGCCGCCGAGAGGCAGGGCGTCTCCGAGCGCCTGCGCCATGCCGCGTACACCCTCGACAAGGCGCAGAGGTCGGTTGGTTTCGTGCCCGCTGCCCAGATACTCGAAGAGGCGGTACTCGACGCGGGATGGATGACGCGGCTCCAGGGCCAGGGCGCTGACGGCATGGCCCAGGCGGCGAACATCCTCAAGGCGATACGCCGCATCGACCGGCTGGAGCGCGACCGGGGTTTTGGCATCGCCCGCCTCGCCCTGGAGTTCTCAGAGGAGTTGGCGCTCGGCGTGAAGGAGCCGCCGGGGGCGCTCAACGGCACCGGCGGCGGCATCGTGAGGATCATGAGCATCCACGCCTCGAAGGGCCTCGAGTTCCCCCTGGTCGCCCTTGCTGAGTTTTCCGGGGTGCAGCCGCACCGCAGTGCGCTTGACGTCGAGATATGCGACGGGAGGGCCTATGCGTCCTTGAGCTTGGGGGAAAGCCTGAAAAACTACCCCGAGCTCAAGAAACGGCTGAAAGACTTCGACCCCTTTGGGGAAGCACCGCCGGCAAGCGGCTTCGACCAATGCCTCAAGACGGCTTCTGACCAGGCCCTGTACCGGGCGGCCTTGGAGGCCTTCGCCCAGGCCGAAGAGCTGGCGGAACTGCGCCGGAAGCTTTATGTCGGCCTGACACGGGCAAGCGAGGCGCTGGTGGTTGCCCTGTCGGTGCGGCAGTCGGGCAAGAACCCGCTTGCCTCCTACAAAGACGTCGTTGACGACCTGCGTTGTGCGCTGTGCGGGCAGGAGGACTTCCCGCAGGGAAGCGTGCTTGTGGGCTACGGTCACGGCGAGCCCCTTGCCTTCGAGCGGATCGCCGTGGCCGGCAGCATGGCTGTGGAAGAGGGGCTTTCGGTTTCGGGAGCGCAGGGCGATGCCCCCTGCGAGCCCTTCTTTATCCCTGTGTCTCCTCGGGGCACATCGGCGGTCCTTGACGGGTACCGGCCTCGGCGAGAAGGGCTTTTCTCGTACTCGTCCCTCGCACAGGCGATCCGGCCGCAGCGGGAGCAGGTGCCCGACGTTGTGCTGGGTGCTGTGGTGCCGGGCGGGGCGGCGGGTGATGCTGCCAACACGCTGGGCGGCGTGCTTGACACCGTGCTTGATACCGCGTCGGCGGTCCGGGCCCTCCCCGACGCCGACAAGGCGACCGACCTGGGAAGCGCCTTCCACCTCCTGGCACAGTACGCCCTCGAGGCCGGGTCGGCACCGCCTCCCGACCGCGTCGGGCTTGTTGCCGAGGCACACCGCCTCTCGGAGTCGCAGGTCGACCGCCTCGCAGGCGCCCTGGCAGGCTGGCTCTCAAGCGACCTCTTCAGGGAGATGGGGGATTATTGCCTCAGGCGCGCAGAGCTTTCCTTCTTCGTCCCGGTGGGCGAGGGGTGGCTTGAAGGGGAGATCGACGCCTTCTGCAGCAACGGGCCCGACACGAAGGCCCTCGTCGTCGACTACAAGACGGGCGGCGGCAAGGACGCCCCGGCGGCCCTCCGCGAGAAGCACCTCCTTCAAGCCACCTGCTATGCCTATGCGGTGCTCGCCCAGGGTTACCCCGAAGTCGAGCTGCGTTTCGTCTACGTCGAGCAGCCGGACCGGGCAAGCGTCGACTACCGCTTCACCTCCGACGACCTCCCCGCGGCCCGGCAGGCCATCCTCGAAACCGCCCGCACTTTATCAAAAAAAGAAATTTTTAAGGAAACCTGAGTTTTACTAAAAAAATCCTAAATAGTAAAACCTTTTATTATCTCAAATAACCCTGAATAAGAAAGGTCTATATTTTCTCTATCTGACCAGGTAAAATGATAAAAAACCGGCATGGTGGTAGAATGCAGGGAACGATTTTCGGACGTCATATAAACCGCCATTATGCCGGTTCTTTTTTGCGTTCTATCGGCATTTTTCACAAGAATTGTTACCGGGTCGCTTCCCCATACGAGTCTTTTCTGTCAAAGAACGCCGCCCCCCTTGTGAAAAGGCCTTCAAGGAGACTATAATGGGGGGCACACGAGAAGCACTGGGGGATGATGTGCTGATGAACACTGCAAAAAACTTGAAGAAGAGAGTATTTGGCCTCTTGATGGCCTGTGCCCTTGTCGGGGGGATGCTTCCCCTTGTCCAGGAGGCGCCCTATGCCGAAGCGGCCGAGGACGCTGCGCCCTCCCTTGCATCGCCCCACGGCGACGGCACAGACGGGCTGCTGCCTGGCGACGGGGCCGAATCCGTGCGGGACGGGGACGACCCGGCTGCCTGGACGGACGGGGACGACCCTGCCGCGTTGCCGGGCGAGGCGGCCCTCGACGGCCCTGCGGCGGAAGGCGCCCTGCCTGACGTGTCGCCGGGCCCGGACGAGGCAGCCGAGCCTCTTGCCGGGGATGATTTGAGCGCGCTTGGGGCCCAGGTCATCGCGGAGCTCGAAGCGAACCCGGATGCCGAGTATGCCGAGGGCGAGGTGATCGTCGTCTTCCACGAAGACGTGTCGGCAGCCGAGGCAAGCGAGATACTGGAAGAGGTCGACGCGGTCGACGAGGATTCCGTGTCCGCCGAGGCCATGGTCTCGGCAGATACGGTCGTCGTGGAGGTCAGCGAGGATGCGAGCCTCATCGAGGCGCTTGTCGAGCTCAACTCCAACCCCGAGGTCGCCTTTGCCCAGCCGAACTATATCTACAGGCTTATGGACGACGAGGGCCTTGAGGGCCTTGCCGACGGCCTGCCCGTGCCGGACGCCGACCCACAGGATGCCCTGTTGCCCTTGGCGACCAGCATCAACGACCCCAGTAGGGGGTCGCAGTGGGCGCTTACGACCACCCGCCTCTTCGACGCCTGGTCGCTGACGCGTGCCAACAAAACGGTCGCCGTCGCCGTGATCGACACCGGGATACGTGCCGACCACGAGGATTTGAAGAACGTCATAATTCCCGGTTCCGCCTATGACGCGACTGGCCGCGGCCAGACCAGCGACAGCCACGGGCACGGGACCCATGTCGCCGGCATCATAGCGGCTGAGGCGAACAACGGCAGAGGCATCGCAGGCGTCTCCTACAATGCGCGCATCGTTCCCATCCGTATAGGAAACTGGGTAATAGACAGCAAGGGGAACAGAGTGTACAGCATGTATACCAGCGAGGTATGCAATGCCTATGACTACCTCCTTGCCAATGTGGGCGGCGGCAAGACGCGTGCCCAGAGCTACAACCTCAAGGTCATCAACCTCAGCTTGGGGGCGTATGCGCGCGACGGCCAGCTCGAAGCCCGCATCAATGCGGCCTACAATGCGGGCATCCTGACCGTGTGCGCAGCCGGGAACAATAAGAACAATACGGCAGTATACCCGGGGTCCTTCACTCGCTGCATCAACGTCTCAGCCCTCAAGAAGGGGACCGGCGTCTTGAACGACGTGTTCGACGCGTCATATTCCAGCTTTGGCTCCACGATAGACCTGTCCGCACCGGGAACCAACATCTATTCCACAACCAATGCGTCGGCCTCAAGCTACGGGTATAACTCCGGCACCTCGATGGCCGCCCCCTATGTCGCGGGCGCAGCGGCCCTGGTGTTTGCGGCGAACCCTTCCACGACTCCGGCCCAGGTGCGCACCGCGCTTGAAAAGACCGCCCAAGACCTGGGGGCTCCCGGCTGGGACCAATACTACGGCCACGGGCAGGTAAACCCCTACGCAGCCGCCAAATACGTCGCGGTCACCAAGATAACGTATGCGACTAAGAACAACGCACCGATAACTGTGGGAACGACGATAGACTGCAAGGTCACTTCCACCCTGCCGATGGCCACGAGCTGGAGGTGGTCGGTGGAAAGCGGCTCGGCCACAATAAACGCCTCGACCGGCGTGTTGACGCCGACCAAGGCCGAGAGCACCGTGGTGGTGAAGGCCACCTACACAGGCGACGTCTCGGTATTTGTGACGCAAAGCATTGCCATCCCCAAGAGCGTGCCCATCATAACCGGCCCGACCACAGCCCCCACCTACGACGGAAGGGCGAAAACGCCGAACTTCGACGTGAAGTTCGAGGGCAAGGCCCTCAAGAAGGATACCGACTACAAGGTAAGCTACCAGAACAACGTCAACGCAGGGACTGCCAAGGCCACCATCACCGGCACCACGGTGTGGAAGGGCACGAAGGAGCAGAGCTTCACCATCAACAAGGCGCCGCTTTCTGCGGCCAACGTTACGGTGGCAAGCGCCACGTACACAGGCAGCGCGGTGAAACCTGCCCCGACCGTCAAGTTCACCGACGGCAACGGGAAGGTCCAGACGTTGAAGTCCGGCACCGACTACTCGGTTGTCTATAGCAGCAACACGAACATCACAAACTCCGGTGCGAAGGCGACGGTGACCGGGTCGGGGAACTTCACGGGGTCGGTCACGAAGGGCTTTGCCATCAAGGGTGCGACCATCACCTATGAGACCCATGTGCAAAACATCGGCTGGACCGGCAATGCGAGTTCGAGAAGCCCCGTGGCCAACGGTGCCGTGAGCGGCACTTCGGGCAGGGGGCTGCGGGTCGAGGCCCTGCGGATCAGCCTAGTCAACAACAGCGGGAAGAGCGGCAAGCTCCACTATCGGACCCAAATTCAAAACGTCGGCTGGCAGGAGGAGTGCGTTATTGACTCGAAGGGCACGTCTGACGCATACCTCAAGGGAAACCTCAGGGGGAATGACTACTCCGGCACTTCGGGGAGGGCCTTGCGGCTTGAAACCCTTGAGATCAGGTTGACGGGCGACCTGGCGAAGGCTTACGACATCTATTACCGCGTGCATGTCCAAAACGTCGGCTGGATGGGCTGGGCGAAGAACGGTGAGAACGCCGCCGGCACGGTCGGGCTCGGGCTGCGCATGGAGGCGATGCAGGTATACCTGCTCCCCGCAGGCTCGACGCCGCCGGGGAGCACCATGGGCGGTGCCACGAGCCCTGCCGGTGCGCCTTGCGCAATCGACGCCTCGGCGGCGGGGCGGAAGGGTGCTGTCTCCTATGACGCCATGGTCCACATCCAGAACCAGGGCGACACCAAGTATTCGAAGAATAACGGGTCGACTACTCTGGGGACGAGCGGGCGGTCGCTGCGCCTTGAGGCGATGACGCTCAAGCTGGCCACGCCGCCGGTCTCGGGCGGCTTGAGCTATTCGGTCCATATCCAGAACATCGGCTGGGAAAAGGAGCCGGCGACAAACGGCACGCTTTCCGGCACACAGGGCCGGGCACTTCGCCTTGAGGCGCTGTGCATCAGCCTTACCGGTGAGATGGCGAAGCGCTACGACGTGTACTACCGCACCCACGTCCAGAACATCGGCTGGACCGGCTGGGCCAAGAACGGTCAGAGCTGCGGGAGCGCCGGATACGCCTACCGCATGGAGGCCATGCAGATAGTCATAGTGGCGAAGGGAACGACGGCACCGGGCCTCAACAGCTCCTATTTCTACCAGAGGTAGAGGGTGCTGCCTGCGTGGCGCGGCTTTGTGCGGCTGTTGTGTCGGCCGCCTGCGCCGCCGCCGGACGTGCCGCCTGCGTCGCCTGCCTCGCGCGCCTTGTGTGCCTGTGCCGTCTGCGCGTTCTATGCGCCGGTGGGCTTGCGCGGTTGTTGTGCGGCCTTTGCGGCAAAGCCGCGTGTTCAGCTATAATCTGCTTTTGACGTATTGCCGAAAGAGGATTGACCTATGGCCGCCGACAAAGCATCCCGACCCGCTGTCTCCGTAGTGGTGCCTGTCTACAATGTGGAGGGCTACCTTCGCGAGTGCCTGGACTCGCTTTGCGCCCAGACCCTGGGTGACCTTGAGGTCGTCTGTGTCGATGACGGCTCGACGGACGGCTCTTTGGCCCTGATACGGGAATACGCCGCACGCGACCCCCGGATAGCCGTTTTTACGAAGCCGAACTCCGGCTATGGGGCGTCTATGAACCAGGGCATCGCCCGTGCGCACGGCGAGTACATCGGCATCCTCGAGTCCGACGACTTCATCGAGCCGGCCGCCTTCGAGGTGCTCTACCGCGCCGCAAAGGAGCACGACGCCGAAGCGGTGAAGGCGAACTACTTCTATTACTGGTCAAAGCCCCAGCCCAAAAGCGAGCTCGTCCCGTCGATAGACGCCGGCCTGGCCGGATTCGGCGACCCCCGGGAAAAGACGGGTGTCTTCTCCCTGGCACCGGCAGTCTGGTCGGCATTGTACCGACGGGACTTCCTTGAGGAAAACGGGATCAGGTTCCTGGAGACCCCCGGCGCCTCGTATCAGGACGCCAGCTTCAACTTCAAGGTATGGGCCTGTGCCCGAAGGGCGGTATTCCTCGAAGAGGCCTTCGTGCACTACCGCCAAGACAACGAGTCCTCTTCGGTGAACTCGAAAGAGAAGGTGTACTGCGTCTGCGACGAGTATGCCGAGATGCAGCGTTTCTTAGACGGCCGCCCCGAGGTGAAGGAGCGGCTTCAAGGCATCCTCGTCTGGATGAAGTTCACCAGCTATTGGTGGAACTATGGGCGGATCAACGACCGCTTCAAGCCTGAGTTCCTTGCACGGGCACGCCAGGAGCTTGGAGACGACCTTCGGGCAGGCCGGTTGGACAGGAGCCTTTTCGAGCCCTGGAAAGAGGCACTGCTCGGGGCATTGCTGAAATCGCCCGAAGCCTTCGAGGATTGGCTTGTGCAGCGTCCAGGCAAGATAAACACCTTCAGGCGCTATTATTCGACAGGGGGGTGGCCTTTGGTCATAAAGGTGCTCCGAGGCAAATTCCAAAGGGCAGGGAAGTGATGGCGAAGCTCTCTGTCGTTGTGCCCATCTACGAGGTCGAGGACTACCTGGAATGGTGCCTTGACTCGCTGGTGGCACAGACCTGTACAGACATCGAGGTGGTCTGCGTCAACGACGGCTCGACCGACGGCTCGCGCGACATCGCCGCCCGCTACGTTGCGGCCGACCCGCGCTTCGTGCTGATCGACAAGCCGAACGGGGGGTTGTCCTCTGCCCGCAACGCGGGCATCCGTGCGGCGTCTGCCCCCCTGGTCTGCTTCGTGGACTCCGACGACCGTTTGGCCCCGGGCGCCTGCAAGAGGATAGTGGCGGCCTTCGATGAGACGGGTGCCGACATCGTCACCTTCGGGGCGAACTGCTACCCGGCCTCTGCGGGCAACGTTTGGCTGGCCGAGCACCTGAGCCCCCGCGATGTCGTCTACGATGGCTTTGCCCCCGACCTCGTCTTCAAGGAAATGTCCCAGCCCTTTGCTTGGCGCACCGCCTGTAAGAAGGACTTCCTTGTCGACCAGGGCCTCTTCTTCAGGGAGGACGTGCTCTTCGGTGAGGATACGGTTTTCCACTTCGCTATCTACCCGCGCGCTCGAAGGACCGCGCTCATATCAGACAAGCTCTACGACTACCGAGTGTCGCGCGCAGGTTCGCTGATGCACCGTGTGGCCGGCAATCCGGCACGGAAGGTGGCGGAGCACCTCAAGCTCATCGGATGGGTCTTTGAGGACTGGGAGGCAGGCGGGTTCTTGCGCCCCTGCCTTGCAGAGATGGTGGCCTGGACTGTGGAGTTCGTACTGCTTGACATCATGAGGCAGCCCCGTCCCTTCCGGGACGGCTTCGCAGGAGACCTCCGCGTCTCCTGGCTGGATCATTCCTCCCTTGAGGAAATACTCGTCCTAAAACTTCCCTGGGCGACGAAAAACCTCGTGAGAACCGTGCTTTTGCACCCCGAAAGGCTTGAGAGGACAAACAGCAGGAGGGTATTGTCCTATTCCTATGATGTGCAGCAAAATGGCCTGTTCGCAGTAGTAGGCGTGCTTGCCCGCCGCCTGGCGGACCGGGTCCGTGAACGGGGCAACGAGCAGCCCTGCATCCACGGGCAGCTTCAGATAGGCGGCCTGCGCTTCCTCGAAGGGGAGGCAGGCACCACTGTGTGGCGCTTCTTCGTCGAATGGGAGGGCGCCAAGGAGGCCTCGCCTGAGGTGTCGGGCCTGGACGGCAGGGGCAGGCCTTTCGACGTCGAGACTATCCCTTTCGAGGAACAAGACCTTCCCGGCATTGCCTCGCCGGACCTCGTGCGGAAGCGCCTCTTCCTCTCCGTCAAGCTCGACGAGGCCCTGCAGGCCTTCTCTTTGGAGGCCACTGACGCCCTCGGCAACTACCGCCCGGGGTTCTTCTGCGTGGACAGGGGGGTGTTTGAGCGCCTTAGGCATGAGGTTAGCTTGCATATGCTCAACGCCCACGAGGACGACAAGAACTACCAGAGGTGGTTTGCCGCCCACCGGGCAGGCGAGCAGGACCTGAGGGAACAGGGCGCCCACCGCTTCGGGTACGCCCCCCAGGTCAGCATCGTCGTTCCCTGCTTCAAGTCCACCCCGGCCTTCTTGTCGGACATGGTTGGCTCGGTCATGCGGCAAAGCTATGCCAACTGGGAGCTGCTGCTGCTCGACGCGAGCGCCGAGACGGGGGTCGTCAGACGCGCCGCCGACGCCGCGGGTGACGAGCGGGTCAGGTATGTCGGTCTGGACGGCAACAAAGGCATCGTCGGCAACACAAACCGCGGCATCGACGAGGCGCGGGGAGAGTTCGTCGCCTTCCTCGACCATGACGACCTGCTTGAGCCCGATGCCCTCTTCGAGTATGTGAAGTGCCTCAATGCCCACCCCGGCGCCGACCTGCTTTTCTGCGACGAAGACCTGTTCGAGCACAACGGGAGGTTTTGCCGGCCCGTGTTCAAGACCCGCTTCAACCTCGACCTCCTCTACAGCCACAACTGCGTGATGCACTTCCTCATGGTGCGCACCGCGCTTCTCCGTGCGATGGAGTTTTCGCCCGACGAGGTGTCGGGTGCGCAGGACTACGACCTCACGCTTCGGGTTGTGGAGGCGGGGGGCGAGGTCTGCCATGTGCCCCGGGTGCTCTACCATTGGCGCTGCCATGAGGCCTTGACGGGCGGGGACAACCTGGACAGCAAGCCTTACGCCGAAGAGGCGGGCAGAGGGGCGCTTGAGGGGCACTTCGCACGCCGGGGGATCGCAGCCGACGTGGCAACAACTGCCCACCCCTTCGTCTACCGGGTGCGCTACGCGCTGCCGAGTCCCCACCCGCGTGTCGGCATCATCATCCCCAGCAAGGACCATGCCGACATGCTCGATGCCTGCATACGGTCCATCGTGGAGAAATCGACCTACGACAACTACCGCATCCTCGTCATCGAGAACAACAGCGAAGAGAAGGCGACCTTCTCCTATTATGAGCGCATACAAGAAGAGCTCCCTTGTGTCTCGGTTGTGGCCTGGGAGCAGGGCTTCAACTACTCGAAGATCATCAACTTCGGCGTCGCTCAGGTCGACTGCCCTTATTTCCTGCTGCTCAACAATGACACCCTGGTCATCTCGCCTGGCTTCATCGAAGAGATGCTCGGCTACCTCCAACGGCCGGAGGTCGGGGTCGTAGGCGCGAAGCTCTATTTCCGCGACGGCCTCGTGCAGCATGCCGGCATGCTCATCGGGCCTGGTGGCACCGTTACCCACGTGAACCAGGACTTCCCGCCCAAGCGCGAGGGATACCTTTCCCGTGCCGTCCGCCCGGGCAACTTCTCTGCGGTCACGGGGGCCTGCCAGATGGTGAAGCGCTCGGCCTTCGAGGCGGCGGGCGGCTACACCGAGGACTTCGCGGTGGGCTTCAACGACGCCGACTTCTGCCTGAAGGTGTGGCAGGCGGGCTATAGGGTGGTGTTTAGCCCCTATGCGGAACTCTTCCATTACGAGTTCACGACCCGGGGGAGGGAGGTTGCCGACCCGGCCAAGCAGGAGCGCTGGGAAAAGGAGCGCGCGCTCTTCCAGCAAAGGTGGCCGGAATACTTCGATGAGGGGGACCCCTTCACCAACCCCAACCTCGACCGCGACAGCCTCTATTACGCCCTGCCCCGGGCCTGAGGTCAGGGAAGGGGGGCGGCGGCCTTAGCATGGCGAGGATTTCTGTTATCGTGCCTGTCTACAATGTCGAGGACTACCTGGGATGGTGCCTCGATTCCCTGAGTGCGCAGACCTGCACGGACATCGAGGTTGTGTGCGTCATCGACGGCGCGACCGACGGGTCGCGTGCCCTTGCCGGGCGCTATGCCAGCGCAGACCCCCGTTTCGTGATAGTGGACCAGGCGAACAGCGGGCCTTCGGCTGCCCGGAACAGGGGTATCCGGGAGGCCTCGGCCCCCCTGGTCTGCTTCGTGGACGCCGACGACCGCCTGGTCCCGGGCGCCTGCGAGAGGATCGTGGCGGCCTTCGATGAGACGGGTGCCGACATCGTCACCTTCGGGGCCACCTGCTACCCGGCCTCCGCAGGCGACGCGTGGCTGGTCGAGCACCTGAGCCCGCGCGATGTCGTCTATGACGGCTTTGCCCCCGACCTCGTCTTCAAGGAGATGTCGCACCCCTTTTCCTGGCGTACCGCCTGCAGGAGGGGTTTCCTCGTCGAAAACGGCCTCTTTTACGACGAAGGCCTGTTCCTGGGCGAGGACCAGGCCTTCCACTTCGCCATCTACCCGCGCGCCCGCAAGACCCTGCTTTTGTCCGACAAGCTCTACGACTACCGCGTGGTGCGCGAGGGCTCCCAGATGGACCGCCTCGCACGCGACCCCGAAGCAACGCTGGCACAGCACGTCCGTATCGTGCGGCGCATCCTTGCCGACTGGGAAGCCGGCGGGTTCTTGAGGCGCTATCCGGCAGAGATGGTGGCCTGGACGGTCGAGTATGCGCTTGTCGGCATAGCGAAGCTGCCCCCGGCACCCCGCGACAGGCTCTTGGGCGAGCTGCGGCAGGCCTGGCTCGGGCATTTCTCCGAGGGTGAGCTTGCTGCCCTCGGGCTTCCGTGGGCAGCGGGGAAGATGGTGGATGCGGCGCTCTTCGCCCCCGAGCGCTTCGACGGCGCCCTCGGAAGACGCCGCGGTCCCGAGAAGGACGGCCACAGGACAAGCCTCCGGGTGCGCCTGTGGATAGCCTGCGAGGCCTTGGGCCGCAGCATGAGGCAAGGCGGCCTCGTGGGAACCGGCAGGAGGGTCTTAGCGCGCAGAAGGAAACCGGAGGTGTTTTAACATGGCCACACGCACACAGCCGCCCACCACACAGGCACCGGGAAGCAAGACAGGGGGCAGTTCCCCTGCCTCGCCCCGGCCGCCCAAGGTAACGGTCGTCGTCCCGCTGTACAACTGCGAGCCCTATATCGGGGAATGCCTTGAGTCGCTTGTGCGCCAGAGCCTTCCCGACTTCGAGGTCATCTGCGTCGACGATGCCTCGACCGATGACGGCCCAGCAAAGGCGCAGGCCTGCATGGGCGGCGACCCCCGGTTCACGATGCTCAGCCTTCCCGAGAACCGGGGACTGAGCGCCGTGCGCAACGCAGCGCTCGACAAGGCGCAGGGCGACTACATCGTCTTCCTCGACTCCGACGACTACCTCGTGGACGACGCCCTTGAGAAGCTTGTGGCCCGTGCGACGGCCCAGGACCTCGACGACCTGTATTTCGCCGCCCGCTCCTTCTTCGACTCGAAGGAGTCGCAGGACCTTGTCTGGGAGGACCTCGACCGGCGCGCGCCCTTCGACGGGGTGGCGACCGGCAAGGAGCTCTTCACCACCTTCGCGCAGCGTGGCGAGTTCTTCACGCATGCCGCGCTGCGCATGGTCAGGCGCTCCCTCCTCGACGAGCAAGGCATCCGCTTCTATGAGGGGATAATCCACGAGGACGACCTGTTCACCTTCCAGACCATGGTTGCCTCCGAGCGCTCGTCCTTCCTCTCCGACGTGCTCTACATGCGCCGCCTGCGCCACGGCTCCATCATGGCGACCCGGACGCAGGGCCTTGCCACGGTTAAGGGCTGCTTTGTGTGCGTGCGCGAGATGAAGCGGTGGATGAGGGACAACGCGCCCGGCCTCGACGATGCCTTCGTCGAGGCGATGATGCGCCAGATAGACTGGCTCCTCCACCCGGCGAGGCCCGCCCGGGGGGGCAGAGAGG
>WRIR01000022.1 GCA_009782605.1 Eggerthellaceae bacterium
CTACATCAATTGGTACAATGTGTTCCGCATCAAGGAATCACTCGGGTGGTTGAGCCCTGTGGCGTTTCGTCAAAGCCTCGGATTGGCCGCCTGAAGTGGTCTAAGAAAACGTCCGCACCCCCTCGGGGGGTTTTGTGCCAATAACTCCGCCTGATTCGACACGGGCCCATCCGATTTGACACGTCAGGGGTCTCGGAGTCTTTTTTCGCGCCGGACATGTCAATGGGGACGCGTGTCAATGGGGAACGTCCCCATTGACACGTCCGGGAAGATTTTTAATCGGCTGTTGAATCTGGTTGGTCGAATCTATTATAATCTTGTGCGACAACATCTCTCTGCTTCAAGCGCAGTTGAACCTGATAGCTCGACATATCCGCGTAACACCGTTACCGTTGAGGACGGCCTGACCTTTATGGGGAAACATACCGGGCGCATCAGCGTCGGCATCGACATCGGCTCGACAACCACAAAGATGGTGGCTGTCGACGCCTGCACCCACGAGCGCCTGTTCTCGTGCTACGGGCGCCACTACGCGCAACAGGCCCAAAGCGTGCTCGCCCTCATCGACCAGCTTGAACAGGAGTTCTCCGAAGCCCGGTTCCGTGCCGCCCTGTGCGGGTCGGGCGGGCTTTCGGTCGCAGGCGTCCTCGGCCTGCCCTACACACAGGAGGTGATTGCGGGCGCAACCGCCGTCCACGAGCACCATCCCGCGACAAAGGTGGCCATCGAGCTCGGCGGGCAGGACGCGAAGATCGTCTTCTTCTCTCCCGCGGACGACGGGCAGCCCGACAGCAGGGATGACGGCCGGGGCAGCGGGCAGGATGAAGACCAAGTCGCCAGCCAGAACGGCCCGGACGGCAACCGGAACGAAAGCCAAACCGCCCGGCACAACAACCCCGCCGCCAGCCCGCTGCTCGTGTCGAACATGCGGATGAACGGCGTATGCGCGGGAGGGACGGGCGCCTTCATCGACGAGGTCGCCCTGCTCTTGAACATCCCCATCGAGTCCTTCGACTCCTTCGCGGCCCGGGGAAGGCAGGTCTTCGAGGTCTCTGGCCGGTGCGGGGTCTTTGCCAAGACGGACATCCAGCCCCTCCTCAACCGGGGCGTGCCCAAGGAGGACATCGCGCTTTCGGCGCTTCACGCAATAGCGAAGCAGACCATCTGCGGCCTGGCCCAGGGCCTGGATATCGCAGCCCCCGTGGCCCTCATGGGCGGGCCTGCCGCCGCCGTCCCGACGCTTGCCGCCGTCTTCGCCGAACGCCTCGGCCTCGACGAGCGCGACATCACCGTCCCCAACCAGCCCGAGACTGTCATCGCGCTCGGCGCTGCCTTGTCGCTCGACACGCTGTTCGCAGACGCGCCCGCCGCGCTCGACCCCAAAGAGGCACGAAGGCGGCTTTTGGGGCACCTGGCAACGCAGGCGCGCACGCCCCGGGAAGGAGCCGCCTTCTTCGCCGACGACGAGGAACGGGCACGCTTCCTGAAGCGGCATGGGGCCACGCCCACCAGCCCGTCCCGGCCCGCCAGCCCGTCCCGGCAAAGGTCGGGCCCCGTGAAAGAGGCCTATCTGGGGATCGACTCGGGCAGCACGACGACGAAGTTCGTCCTCATCGACACCGAGGGAAAGCCTTTCGAGTTCTTCTACACGGCCAATGAGGGCCAGGCACTTGAGCGGACCGTCGAGGCGCTGCGCCGTATCCGGGATGCCTACAAGGACGCCGACACCCGCCTGGACATCCTCGGCGTGGGCACGACGGGCTACGGGGAAGACCTGTTCGCGCGGGCCTTCAACGCCGACTACCACGTGGTCGAGACCGTCGCGCACGCGCATGCCGCACAGGCCTACGTCCCTGACCTGAGCTTCCTCTTGGACATAGGTGGGCAGGACATGAAGGCCCTCTGGGTCAACCAGGGGGTGATAACCGACATCGTGGTCAACGAGGCCTGCTCGTCGGGCTGCGGCTCCTTCCTTGAGAGCTTCGCGTCCTCGCTTGCCATCCCCGTCCAAGGCATCGCCCGCCACGCCTTTGACGCGCGCAGCCCAGCGGAGCTGGGAAGCAGGTGCACGGTGTTCATGAACAGCAGCATCGTCACCGAGCTGAGAAACGGCAAGACGCATCAAGACATCATGGCGGGGCTGTGCCGCTCCGTTGTGGAAAACGTGTTCACCAAGGTCATCCGGGCCTCCAACCTCGAAAGCCTGGGGGATAGGATAGTCGTCCAGGGCGGGACCTTCAAGAACGACGCGGTGCTGTGCGCCTTCGAGCGCTACGTCGGCAAGGAGGTGGTGCGCCCGCCGCACCCCGAGGCCATGGGCGCAATCGGCGTGGCGCTGCTCACCAAGGAGCATATGCAGGATGGGCGGAAAGGGCGCGCAGGCGCACCGGGGGCGGCAGGTGCAGGCGGACCTGGAGCAGCGGGGGCAGCAGGCACGCCGGGGGCGGCATCCCGTCGCGCCTCCCGCTTCGCCGGGCTTGAGGCGCTTGACGGATTCTCCTACACCCAGGAGACGGGCCTCGTCTGCCAGCTCTGCCCCAACCGGTGCCTGAGGTCGCGGATGGCCTTCTCCAACGGCTTGACCTGGGTCACAGGCGCCCGGTGCTCCCGGGGCAGAGACCCCGGCGACCGCGGCAGTCCCGGCGGCCCCGGCGCAGGCGGCGGTGCAGGCAGTGGCGACCACGGCAGCGACCCTGGCGGCGGCGACCGCAGCCCCGCCCCCAACGATGCCCCCGACCTCTTCAAGGAGCGCGAAACCCTCCTGTTCATGGACTACCCCTTCCAGCAGGTAGCCCCCCTGCGCGAAGTGGCCATCGGCCTGCCGCGCGTGCTCTCCTTCTGGGAGACGATGCCTTTTTGGAAGGCCTTCTTTTCCTCCCTGGGCTTTCGCGTGGTGCTCTCGCGGCCCAGCTCGCAAGCACAATACGAGAGCGGCCTGCCTGCCGTCACGTCCGATACAGCCTGTCTCCCCGCGAAACTCGTGCACGGACATATCCGGGACCTGGTCGAACAGGGCGTCGACCGCATCTTCCTGCCTGCCGTCACCACGGGAGAGCCGGAAGGCCCCCAAAAGTCCGAAGAATCGATGTGTGCCCTGGTGAAGGGCACCCCCTTTGTCATCAAAAACGCAGACGACCCCCATGAACGGTGGGGGGTGCCCTTCGACGCTCCGCTGTTCCACTGGTTCAGCAAAAAAGACCGCAACCGGCAGCTGGTTGCCTTCATGCGGGATACCTTCGACATCCCGCCCGCCCAGACGAGAAAGGCGCTCAGGCAGGGCGATGCCGTCCAGGCCTCTTTCAAGCAAGGCCTGCTCGCGAGAGGCGCTGCCGTCATCGAGGATGCCGAAAGGAAGGGCCAATACGCCCTTGTCCTGGCAGGGAGGCCCTATCATGGCGATGCCCTGGTGAGCCAGGGGGTCTCCGGCATCTTCGCGGAGCTGGGGGTCCCCGTCCTGCCCGTCGACTGCGTCCCCGGCCTTGACGGGCAGGACCTCTCGAAGAGCCGCCTGGACGTCCCCAACGCCTACCTTGCACGCATCCTCTCTGCCAGCCTGGTTGCGGCACGCAGCCCGCACCTGGAACTCGCCCAGCTCGTCAGCTTCGGCTGCGGGCACGACGCCTACCTCGCAGACGAGGTGGCCCGCCTGATGCGGGAGGCCGGCGGGAAAAGCCCCCTTGTCCTCAAGGTCGACGAGGGCGGCACACGGGAGCCCCTGCGCATCCGCGTCCGGTCCTTCGTCGAGACCGTCGCCCTGAGAAGGAGGCGCGAACAGGAAGGGCAGGCAGGGCAGGAAAGGCAGAAGGGCGCCGCACGGGGCGAGGGCGCACGGGACGCACGGGGCGAGGGCGACCTGCATGCACTCCCCGACCCCTACCCGGCGAAGTTCACCCGGCCTGCCCGCCGGAAGAAGACCGTGCTGCTCCCCAACACCGCGCACGCCTTCAGCCAGCTGATGGCTGCGGCTTTCACCAAGCAGGGCCTGCGGGCCGTGTCGCTTGGTTACGGGCGGGCAGAAGCGGTCCGCCTGGGCAAGAAGTACGTGCACAACGACATGTGCTTCCCCGTCCAGGTCGTCGTCGGCGAGGTCTTGGAGGCGCTTTCAAGCGGGGAGTACCCTCCAGACGACACCGCCGTCGCCATCGCGAAGTATGCCGACTGCTGCCGCCTGGCCCATTACTGCGCGCTGTTGCGCAAGGCCCTCGACGACGCAGGCTTTCCCCAAGTGCCCATCGTCACGAACGACGACGTCGACTCCCACGCCCTGCACCCCGGCTTCACGATGTCGTGGCTCTCCCTCGCCCGCATTACCACCACCCTGCCGATGGCCGATGCCCTTGAGGAACTGCTGCACAAGATTCGCCCCTATGAGCTGGTGGACGGCTCGGCGGATGCGGCCTACGAGACCGGCTTCGACCTCGTTTTGCGGGGGTTGGCGACAAAGGGCATGCGCGGCGCCCGCGCCGGATTCAAGAAGGCCATAAACATCATGGGAGGGGTCGCCTACGACCGCACCGCACCGCGCCAGCGCATCCGTGTCATGGGCGAGTTCCTTATGAGCTTCCACCCCGGGGCAAACAAGGACATCGAGTCCTACCTTGAGTCCAGCGGTTTTGAGGTGGCCCTCGTGCGGATGACGGACATGGTCCATAAGATATACTTCAGCAGGAGGGCCCAGGCACAGGCCTTCGGCGTCCGACGGCCTCTTTCGGAAAGGCTGTGGTATTCCGTGGTCGATGCCGTCTTCGAGATGGGCAACGCGACGGCCGACCACATTGCCGCACGACACCCCCTGCACGAGCCGATAACCCGCCTGGCAGAGCTGGTGCAGGCAAGCGACCCCCTCATCCACCACAGCTTCGACACCGGGGAAGGCGTGCTGACCCCCGCAGAGATACTCCACCACGCCGCACGTGGGGACAAGGCCTTCATCGTCTTGCAGCCCTTCGGCTGCCTGCCGAACCACGTGGTGGGAAGGGGGCTTACCAAACGGATAAAGGAGCTGTATCCCACCATCCAGGTGCTCGCCCTCGACTTCGACCCCGACACGAGCTTTGCCAACATCGAGAACCGCCTGCAGATGATGATTGCGAACATTAAGGCCGACATGAGGAAGCAAGGTGATAGGACATGAGCACGAAGAAGGGATCCCTTTGGCCGCTGGCCGCCCTGGCCCTCGTCTTCCTCGCCTTTGCGGCGATGTATTCGGCCTTTATCGCAGGGGGCTACATCCTGGTCCCCCTGAACAGGCTCGCGCCCGCGGCCCTGTCCACCGTCATCACCGCCGCGATGGTCGTGCTTACCGTCGTGGGGATACGGCGCAACAGGGCGGCGGCAGGCGGCGGGGCGGCCAACGGAGCTGCTGCCGGTGGGGCGGCGGCGACAAGCAGCGGGGTTGCTGCTGCCGGCGCAGCGGCCGACAAGCCGGCGCCTGCCGTGTTCCGTGTCGCGGCCTGCCTGCCGCTATGCGCAATCGTCTTCGTGATCGGCAAGGCGGTCGGCTACGACACGGACGGGATAGAACTCTACTTGCTGCCCGCATACGCCGTCGTCGCCCTGGCCTGCAGCATGGCAGCCTTCTTTTCCCTGGTTCCCGCAGGAAGGTTGCGTACCTGGCTGGGCGTCGCCTACGTGGCCCTGATGGTGCCGATGCTGCTCTGGCTGGTCTTGTGGGACTTCGGGCCACAGCCGATGGCACAGGCGCAGGCTTCTCCGCACAACGCCTACCGGGCGCAGGCCGTGCTTTCCGACCGGGGGCTCTTCGGCCAAAACACCCTCGTGTACGTCAGGCCCCAGGGGCGCGATATCGAACTGGCGATCGGCACGCTGGAAAAAAGGCCCCAACAGGTCTACAAAGGCGCATACGGCGAGGCCCTCACGCTTCGATGGGAGTCAGACGACAGGCTCGCCGTCACCGCGGGCGCCGACACCCTTGTTTTCCAGATGCCGTAGGTAGAAATAGAGGCTCATCGAGCCAAAGACCAACACCAAGGCGACGACAAGCACACAGCGAAAGGCCAGCAGGTAGGCATCGTCGGGGAAGGCCTGGGCGAGCACGCTATAGAACAGCCCGAAGAGCCCTGCGGAGGCACCCGTCCCCATGCAGAAGGCGAGGTTTCGGTTGGTGCCCACAAAGCCGCTCGCATAACTTGCAAGCCGCCTGCCCGCAGCCGTCATGATCTCGCTGTTGTTGGGCGTGTTGAGCAGGCCCATCCCGGACCCGACCAGGGCCAGGTAGGCGACGAAATGGGGGATTGCCGGCGCCTCGGTGATGAAGAGGGCCACAACATAGGCAGCTATGATGAGGCCGAGGGCGACGGGCATGATGCGCATGGCCCCCATGCGGTCCGACAAAAAGCCTGCCACCGGCCCCATCAGGCCCATGGCAAGGGCAGAGACCATGAGTATCAGCCCGGCGTCTGCCACCGGCATGTCCCACAGGGCCTTCAAGAAGAAGGGCAGCTGGAACGCGACCATCATGTTCGCGGCATAGGTCAGAAACGCGATGAGGTTCCCCAAGGCGAAGCGCCGGTTGCGCACGAGGCCCATCTCAAGCAGAGGCTGCTCCTGCCTGCGCTCGACGAACACGAACAGCGGGACCAGGACAAGAAGGGCGCACAAAAACCACAGGCTTCCCGCGAAACTGCGGCTAATGCCCAAAATGAGCGTCGTTATGATGGCGGCAAGCAGAAGGGCCCCGAGCTTGTCGAGGGCAGGGGCGTCCTTCTGCGCAGACAGCGGGGAGCGGAGGAAGAGCAGGGCGAGCACCGCGGTTATGCACATGAAGGGGACGTTGAGGAAGAAAAGAAGATGCCACGAGGCGAAAGACAGGACGAGGCCTCCGAGGGAAGGGCCTAAAAGATTGCCTATGCCCACCATGAGGACCGTGACCCCCAAGGCCCGGCCTCGCTGCTCCTGCGGGAAGAGCGTCACCACGAGCCCCATGCTCGTAGCCATCATGAGCGCGCCGCCCAAGGCCTGGACGGCACGGGCGCCCAATAGGAAGCCGAAGCCCCCGGAAAGGCCGCACAGGAGCGACCCCGTAACAAAGACCCAGGCGCCGGCGATGTAGATGCGGTGGCTGCCTATGCGGTCCCCCACGCGGCCCGCAAGCAGCATCAGGGAGCCGAGGACGATGAGGTAGACCGTGGTCACCCACTGGACCTGCCCCATGGAGATGCCGAACTCGGAGGCGAGCACCGGGTTGGCGATGTTGATGCTGCTGGCATTGAGCGTCGATACCAGGGTGCCCGTCGAGGTTATCCCCAGCGCAAGCCACCTGTTTACCGGCGCACGTGGCGCCGGGGGCCGACCCTCGGGCGCACGGACCCCCCGGGGGCGGCTCTCCCGCACGTGGTTCCGCTCGCCCTCCTGTGCGTCGTCTTGCACCTGCTCCTGCCGCTGCCCGCTCACACCCATCCCCGCTTCTTCCTCGCTGCACCTGTTTACCCGATGGTATCACATGGAAGGAGCTTTCCTTTCCCGAATCGGGGGCGGGAAACCTCCCCCTGCTGTTTTTCTGCCCCTGTGAGTGTTTTCGTTCTTTTCTGCGAAGTATGGCATGAAGGCTATACTGGGCACGAGGCACGAGGAGTTGGTTTTGGACGAGGCGAAGATCATAGAAGGCGTGCGAGGACGCGACGAGGCGGCATTTTCGGCTGCTATTTCACGTTACTCTCGGCTGCTTTGGGTTGTGGCGAGCCGGCACCTGCCGAAGGCGGGCGGCTTTTCCGAGCACGATATCGAAGAATGCGTCGCCGATGTCTTCTTCGACCTATGGCAAGACAGCGAGCGCTACGACCCTGAGAAGGGGAGCCTGAAATCCTATCTGTGTATGCTGGCTTCCCGCAAGGCGATCAGCAGGTACCGCAGGGCAGCGCAGTCGCGGGTTATCTCTTTGGAAGAGCTGAGGCAAGGCGACGAGCCGTCTTTTGAGGATGCCCTTGACGCGCAGGACTACGGCGACCTGTATGCCGGCATTGCACGCCTGCCCGAACCGACACGGGAAATCCTCATGCGGCGGTATTTCTACAACGAACAGCCCGCAGCGATTGCAGCAAGGATGCAGCTGCCGAAAAAGGAAATCGAAAACCGCCTCTACCGTGCGAAGAAAAGCCTTTCTTGTTCCCTGTCCGAGAGGTATAAGGAGGTATTGTCATGAGTTATCCCATCGACCCTTTGGAGCAGCTGTCCGACCAGGAGCTTGAGTCGCTTGCCGCATACGAGCACCCGATCACAGACAGGAGCATCCAAGGCATACAGGGGTGTTTCACCGCCAGGATTGCCGAGGGTGCCGAGGCGGGCGGAACCGCCGGAGTCCCTGAAATTACCGAGGGCGCCGGAATCGCCCAGGCGACCAAAGCCGCCAGGATTACCGAGGTCGTCCCCGCTCCGGCACAAGATGCCGTCGCCGGTGTAGCGGGCACCGCGCAACGCAGGCCGTTGAAGAGGTATCTTGTTGCCGCCGCACTTGCTGCTGCCTTTGTCGTCCTTGTCGGGTTCACGAACGGCAGCCGCGTGTACGCGCTGTACTACCAGCATTTTGGCGAAGGGGCGCACATCGCCCAATACGTGTCGGAGATAGGGCAAAGCGCCCATGATCAGGGCTTTAGGATGGAGGTCCTCTCTGCTGTCAACGACGGCGACAACACCTACCTTTTCGTCGATGTGACCGACGAGGCCGGCGGCCGCCTTTCCGAGGATGCCGTGGTCAATCGCTGGAACATGACGGGGAGCCGCCCGCTGGGCGGGGGAGGCACCTCCTTGGTCGGGTACGACCCTGCCACCGAGACGGCCACCTTCGCAGTCCACTCCATCAGCGCGAAGCCGGGAGACAGCGTCTTGTTCACACTGTCCTCGTTCATGAGCGGCGCAACCGACTACTCTGTGCTTGCGGACACTATCGACATCGCGCAGCTCCTTGCGCAACAGGAAGGCAGCTTTGTCACGCGCAATGCCCGCGAAGGCACCTCGGGCGGCCTGAGCCCCAAGTTCCACGACGAGGGCAGGGATCTCAGCGAGATCAAAGAGGTTCTTGAGCTGGATGCCCTCGCCCTCGCCATTCCGGGCTTCGACAAGGCCTGGATATCCAACATCGCCTACCGCGATGGCATGCTCCACGTCCAGCTTGGGCGGGACAGGGATCGCGGCAATGTCGCGGTATGGCTGGGGCTTGTCCAGAGGGACACGGGCGAGAGGCTTGACCCGTATTACACCATAGGCGTCGGCCAACGGAACGAGGACGGCTTGGCCGACCATGAGGAATGCGTTTTTGAGGTCGACCGGGACGCACTCACAGACTATAGCTTTGTTGTCGAAGGCTTCTACTACACGCAGGTCTTTGACGGCACCTGGGAAGTGGGCTTCCGCGTTCCCGAGCGCATGGACTCGCTTGTTAGGCAGGTTGGAGCCGACATAGGCATTGGCGGGAAGACGGCGGTAGTTGCGGAAGTGGAGCTTTCCCCTCTGGGCCTCACCCTCAGAATGCAGGACACGTACCAGTTCAAAGGAGAGTTGAACATAGTCGCGGCCTATCGGGACGGCAGCTCGGTGACCATCAATGAGGGCGAGGTCAACACGCTTTTCCACGGGGAGGACACCTTCACCTTCATCCGGGCAATCCTCGATTTTGAGAGCATCAAGCACCTCGACATCAACGGGGCCATAATAGCCCTCTGACGGAGCACGCAGGCGGCAACGGGCAACAACAAACAGCCGCAAACAGCCGCGAACAGCTGCGAACAGCCGCGAACAGCCGGTCATGAAACAAAGGGAAAGCTCCTCCCAGGGCTCTCCCTTGTTTCTTTTCCTGTCGGCCATCTTCGTTCACGAGGGCTTATCCGAGACCGGGGCCGTCGCCAATGAGCCCATGGTCAAAGCTGGGGATGAAGTCATTGTGCTGTGTCAGGATGGATACGAAACCAGCACTGGCAAACCCCGCCGAGAGGGTAATAAGTATTTCACGCCCGTGTTGTCTATGGCAACCAAATGGAGTGCGTCGACGACCAACGCACCATCACCCGTGGTTGCCAGCGAACCCCCTTCTCGAATGCGTGTGCCTGCTATTGCGGGCCACATGTGTCATGAAGTTGTCACGGCGCGAAAAAAGACCCCGAGACCCCCTGACGTGTCAAATCGGATGGGCCCGTGTCGAACCAGGCGGAGTTATTGGCACAAATGCACGAATTTTTAGGCGATCATGGGAGGTTTTTTTCGCAACTCCAAACCCGGCCTTCCAGATAACCCATCTACCTGGGATTATCTGGAAGGCATAAAAAGCGGTTCGGGGGCAGTCGTGCATTCGGGGGGTTTTGTGCCAATAACTCCGTCCGGTCTGACACTTGCCCGGCCACCCCCTGACGACGGCCCGACGCATGTGGCCGCCCCGCCGCCCGCCGCCGCCGCACCTGTGGCCGCCCCGCCGCCCGCCGCCGCCGCGCCCGCCCCGCAAAAGCCTGCCGGGCTGCCCGGCAAAGCCCCGCAGCGACAGGCAGCACGCCGTTGCAGCCCCGCCGCGCCCGCCGTCCGCCCCGCCGCCCTCCCTCGCTCCGACAGCCGGCAGCCAGCTAAGGGGTGCCGCATTCCCTCTCGATCAGCCAGAGTGCCGATCCTAGCGCGGCAATCCGGCGCTCCAGCAGGGTTCGCTGGGACTTGCCCAGCCTGGCCCTGTCCATCTTCTCGCACTTGTGCAGCGTTGACGACAGGGCGCGGTGGGCCTCCTGCAGCTCGGCCTTGGTGGGGCCGGGCGCCCGAGCGGGCCTCCCGTGGTACTCGTCTGCGAGTATGGCGTATACCGCCAGGTCAATCCACTCCTTGTCCACGCGCGCCCACAGCGCCTTGCGGTGCAGGGCCTCGCGGCGCATCCCGTTGTGCTCCATTACCCGATATGAGCCATGATTCACCGCCGCGCACGGGGCTTGGATGCGGCGGAGCCCCAGGTCTTCGAACCCGTGCCGGATCAGCTCGCCGCCCAGCTCTGTGCCCAGGCCGCGTCCCCAGGAGCCCTGATGGAGTATCCACCCAAGCTCCCCGGTGTCGTTGGCGTCGTCCGGGTATATCCCGCAGCTTCCGACGACCGCGCCTGACTCCCTCAGGACAACGGCGAAATCCCTGCCGGGGCGCGTTGCTGCCAAGAACTCCCGCGTCTGGTCCTCGGAGTTCGGCCCCCATGACATATACCTCGTGTTCGCCGGGTTGCCCGCCCATGAGTGAACGGCCTCGAAGTCGTCTGCGGCGAGCGGCCGCAGGATAAGCCTCTCCGTCTCCAGTATGCCCGGGCGGTTGTGCGCCATGGCCCCTCCCTTGCTCTCGAACCAACCACGCCATGCTACCACAAAACAGCCGCCTCGACCCGGGCGGGCAGCGGCCTCAAAGGTGTGTCAAGGGGAGCAGCCGCCCTGGCCTTTTTCACAAGGTCTTCACCAGTTGTCGCAAAAAATTCGAGTTATCGCAACAAAAACGAACTTGGGGGCGCTGCGCATGGCTGACGCATGTTGCCTGGGTTCGCGGTAAGAAAGAGCGTGGAAGCGTTCAAGCCTTACGGTGCCCGCACCGCGGATGCCCGCGCCGCGGATGCCCGCACCGCGGATGGCGTTCGAGGGCGGCCTGGGAAAAGGAAAAGGACCCTGCCCCCTCCAAAAACAGGATCCTCTTCTTGTTACCGAAGCTTAGATACGCCTCTGTAATACAAGCGACATTGTATCATTTATCATGGAGGATTTTAAGTAATTTTTCCCGGATTTCCTATAAGGCCAGTTCAAAGCCTGAGAAAATCCCCCGAAGATCTCCTTACCGTGTCATCGGCTCGTAAAATGGCGTTTGATGCTATACTTTCAACCTGTGGAAAAAACGACAGCGACAAGGCGGCTGTAATGATAGTACCGGTACCGAGCCCCGCCATATCAATCGTGGGGCGGCACAACTCAGGCAAAACGACCCGCATCGAGCAGCTGATTGCCGAACTGGTGGCGCGTGGTTATGACGTGGGGAGCATCAAGCACCACAGCCACGTCGGGTTCGACATCGACTACCCAGGCAAGGATTCCTACCGCCACCGTGCGGCGGGGGCACGCGAGACCGTCATCGCCGCGCCGGGACAGATAGCCTGCGTCAAGTCAATCGAAGGGGAAATGGAGTGCGCCGACATCCTGCGGACCATGCCCGGGCACGACCTGGTCGTCGTCGAGGGCTACCGCAAAAGCGGCCTGCCCACGGTTGAGATCATGCGCAGCGGCAACGACGCCGACAGCAGGGTCGCCGCCGTGTTTGCCGAGGGCGCGGAGAAAGGCTGGCCGCTCGGCACCGACTTCACACAGCTGACCCGGGGCATCGTGCCGGTCGGTGAGGCCGACCCGCTTGAGCTTGCCCAGGCGGCCTCGCCGGAGATACCGGAAACGGTGGTGCAGAAGTTTACGGTCCACTCTCCCGATCATATCGACATATCCAACAAGCTCCCGACCGCCGAGACGGTCGCCGTCATCACCGACATCGACGAGGCCGCCGCAGCCGCCCAGGCCTACGACATCGCCGCCTTCGGCCTCGACGACGTTGTCGGCTTGGCCGACTTCGTCGAGGAGCATTTTGTGCGCCCCCGCCTGAGCGTGGTCATCCAGGCAGGGGGGGAGAGCCGCCGCATGGGACAGAGCAAGGCGACGGTGCCCTTTGCCGGGCGTCCGCTCATCTGCCGCTTGATCGAACGTATCGCCCCGGTCGCCGACGAGCTGCTGATAACGACGAACGAGGCCGAGCACCTGGCCTTTTTGGAAGAGGTCTACCCCCATCTCGGCATCAGGCTTGTTCCCGACATCTGTGACTGCCGGGGGGCCCTGCCCGGCCTGTACACGGCGTTGCGGTCGGCGGGCAACCCCTTCGTCGCCGTCGTGGCCTGCGACATGGTATTCGCCTCGCCGGCGCTGGTGGTTGCCGAGGCGGTGACGATGAAGGAGGCCGCCGCCGACGTGGTGGTGCCGGTGAACCAGCACGGGTTCGAGCCCTTCCACGCCACCTACCGGAAAGACACCTGCATCCCGGCAATCGAGAAGATGCTCGAAGGCGGCGACAAGCGGGCCCAGGCCTTCTTCAACGAGGTGCGGGTAGTCGAGTTCCCCCAGGCGAAGGTACTGGAGGCCGAGCCGATGGGCGGCTGTTTCATCAACGCGAACACCCCCGAAGAGCTCAGGGCCATCGAAGAGTCCTTCCTTGCCGGCTAGAAGGAGCAGATGAGTGCCATGCCTGACCTAATCGATGTCGTCGAGATAGCGCAGTCCCTTGAGAGCAAGGCGGTTTTCGAGGCCCCCGACCGCTGCGTCGTGGTGCGCAACAGGAACGCGAAATGCAGGAAGTGCGTCAAGGCCTGCCCGGCCGACGCGATTGTTGTCAAGGACAACCGGTTGAAGGTCGACCACCAGCGCTGTGTTGCCTGCGGGGCCTGTAGCGTGGCCTGCCCCACAGAGGCCCTGGTGGCGCTCCGGCCCTTCACCGGGGAGCTCGATGCCGCGATTGCTGATGCCTGTATTGCCACGCAGGGCACGGCGCTGTTTGCCTGCGCGCGCATCGCCTCGAAGAACTATGCCCATCCCAAACACTTCGCCGAGGTCCCCTGCCTTGCCCGCATGGAGGAAGGGGTGCTCTTCGAGCTGGCGGCCCAGGGGATAGGGCGCATCCTTCTGATTGACGGGGACTGTTCCACCTGCAAGCACCGGCACTGCGTCGCAGGGATCGACGAAACCGTCGCCTCGGCTAACACGCTCCTTGCAGCGGTGGGAAGCGGGGTCAGGATAAAGCGCTGCTCGGCATTCCCCGCAGAATTCCTCGCGGAAGATGCCGCAGGCCTCTATGGTGCGGCCCGCAGGGATTTCTTCACACAGGCGCGTGGCACGGCGAAAGATGCCGCAGGCAAGACGGTCGAGGTGATACTCAAGGGCGGCAAGGACAAGGACGCCGCCAAGCTCCGCGACCGGCTGAAGGTGTCCAAGGCCGGCACCCTGCCGCAGTTCGAGGCGAAGCGCCGTATGCGGATCCTCGACGCGATGGATCGCATGGGAGGCGTGGCCCCGGCCGCTCCCCGGGAGATGGAGACCCGCCTGTGGGGCACGGTGGAGATAGACGCGGAAAAGTGCACGGTCTGCAACATGTGCACGATGTTTTGCCCTACGGGCGCCCTGCAAAAGCTCGCGATCGACAGAGAGGGCGAAAAGAAGCCCTTCATCGAGTTCTCTTTAGCCGACTGCGTGCAGTGCAGGACTTGCGCCGATATCTGCCTCAAGCACTGCCTTACAGTAGGTTCCCGCATCTCCCTCGAAGAGCTCTTCGACTTCGAGCCGCGTGTGGTTATGCTCCCCGAGCCCGGAGAGAAGCACGGGGCCCTCAACGGCCTGGGGCGCTGAGGCCGCCTGCCAACCGCCCTGGCTGGAACCTTTGAGGTCGGCCGCTTCTGCCGCTGATTATCGCCGCCGACAACCCTTGAGGTCGATGCCGGCCGTTAAGGCTGCCGTCGCCGGCTGCCGATGCAGCATCTCCGGGCGTTAAGACCGTCGCTGGTCGCCGAGGCGGGCGCCGCTGAGGCTGGTGCTTTCGATGAGGCTTTGCGTGTAGGGGTGCTGGGGGTGCTCGATCAGCTGCGCGGTCGGGCCGCTCTCCACTATCCTGCCCTCGAAGAGCACCATGGTCTCGACCGATATAATGCGTGCGAGGCCGAAGTCATGGGTGATGAACAGGACGGTCAGGTTGCGTTCGTGCTGGAGGCGGTGCAAAAGGTCGATGATCTCGCTTTGCACGATCACGTCGAGCGAGGAAGTGACCTCGTCGCAGACTAACACGGTGGGTTGGGCCGCAAGCGCCCGGGCGAGGCAGATGCGCTGCTTCTGGCCGCCGGAGAGCTGGTGGGGCAGGGCATGGAGATGGTTGCGATGCAGCCCGACGTCCTCTATGAGGACAGCCGCATGCTCCCAGGCCGCCTTCCGGTTGAGCCCCTGGTAGGAGCGTATGGCCGCCACCAGGGAGCTTCCCGCGGTCCTGCGCGGGTTCAGGGCGGCTGTCGGGTTCTGAAAGACGTACTGGACGCTTTGCCGCTGCCTGAGCGAGCGCTGTACCAGGCGCGGGGGAAGCTCTGCGCCCTCGACGAAAACGCGACCTTCGTAATCCCCATGGATGCCGGCGATGCAACGGGCTGTCGTTGTCTTCCCGCTCCCCGACTCCCCGACGAAGGCCAGGCAGCTGCCGCGCTCTATCGAGAAGTCGAGCGCATGGGTGACCGCATTCTTCCCGTAGGCCGCCGTGAGGCCTTCGACGCGCAGCACCTCGACGCGCTCGGCTTCGGGGATACTGAGTTTAGGCGGCAGCTTTTCCTCCTGCACGGGCTCGTCGGTCCGGGGAAGCGCCTGGATGAGTCGCCGGGTATAGGGGTGGGCCGCCTGCGGGACGAAGTCCTGCGCGGGCAGGGCCTCGACTATCTCACCGTAGTGGAGCACTGCTATCCGGTCTGCCAAGGAAAGCAGGAGGCGCAGGTCGTGGCTCACAAAGACAACACTTGCGTGGAACTGCCTGCTCATGCGCCTTACGAGGCCGATGACCTTCTGGGTCGTCGTCGCGTCGAGGCCGGTGGTCGGCTCGTCCATCACAACCAGTTTCGGCGCGTGCGCAAAGGCGATGGCGATGGCCACCCGCTGCTGCTGCCCGCCGGAGAGCTGGTGGGGGTAGCGCCTGACGAAGACCTCGTCGAAGGCCAGGCCGACGGTCTCAAACAGCGATTCCATGCGGCGTGCGTGCTCGGCCTTGTCGTCGATGCCGTGTGCCTTCATGACCGAGGCGAAGCCCTCCTTGATTGACATGTTCGGCGGCAGCGCGCTGCCGGGGTCCTGCGGCACGTAGCTGACCTCGTTGCCGCGCAAGGCCCGCAGGGCCTCCTTGGCAGGTGCGATGCCGGCTGCGGTATCGAGCACCTTGCGGCCGGAAATGAGGACCGAGCCACGGGCGATGGAAAGCCCCGGGGAGGCATAGCAGAGGAAGGCGAGCGCAAGCGTGGTCTTCCCACTGCCGGTCTCGCCTGCAAGGCCGAGTATCTCTCCCGGTTCGACCCTGCAGGCAAGGCTTTTGAGGATGGGGGCGCCGCCGTGCTTGAGGGCCACCTCAAGGTCCTCGACCGCCGATGACGCTGCCGACGCGCTCGAGGTCGCCCCGCCGGTCTTGAGGCTTTCCGCGGCCTGTACCCCGGCCATGCCGTTTTGAGGGTCGCCCATGGCCTCCTACTTCCCGGAAAGCGCGTTCGAGGCGCGGTCCCTGACGAGGTTCATGCCGACCAGGAAGACCGCGATGCAGATGATGGGGGACAGCACGGCCCAGGGCTGTATAGAAATGCCTCCCTGGTTCTCGTGAATCATTTGGCCCCAGTCGCCGGCTCCCGCGCTGAATCCGAGGTAACTCAGCGACGCCAGCACAACAAAGGAGATGCACAGACGCACCCCGAACTCGACCAGCAAAGGCCCGGCGATGTTCGGGAGGATGTCGTGCACCATGAGCGACAGGCGCGACTGCCCCGCCAGGCGGCCTGCGAGGTAGTAGTCCTCCTGCACGACGCGTCGTGTCGCTGCCTGCACCACCCGCGCCGCATAGGGGACCTGCGCCACGGCGACCGCGAGGGTCAGGGTGAGGGCGTTGGCTGAGAAGGCGGCTATCACGATGAGCACGATGAGTATCTGGGGCACGACCATGAGGGTGTCGTTGCAGAACAGGACGGCGGTGCGCGCCCTGCCCGAGAGCAGGCCCACCACCATGCCGATGAGCCCCCCGACGCCCACGCCGACAAGCGCCGCCAGGAAGCCTTCGACCATGAACCCCCGCCCGCCTGACAAAAGGATGCTCAAAACGTCGCGCCCCAGCACGTCGGTCCCCAAGAGGTGCGCCGCAGAGGGCTTCTGATAGGGGAGGGCGACAATCTCGGTCGCGCTGTAGGAGGCGAAGGCCGGCCCGACAAAAGCGAAGGCGACGGTTGCCAGGGCCGCAACCAGGCCAATTATGGTCCGCGGGTCGAAGAGGAACTTCCGCAGCCACGAGGACTGCTGCCTCGAATGGCTGGAAGTGGGTGAGTTGCCAGCGGGCTCAGGGAGGCTGACTGCACTGGGCGTGCCGTCATCGAGTGCGGCTGTACCGACATCGGGCGCAGGAACACCGGACGCACTGGTCGCACCGCTGCCGCCAGGCACGCCGCCGCCGACATCGGGCGCAGGGACACCGGAGGCACGGGCTGCGCGCGGGCCGCTCATTGTCCGTCCTCCTTCGTTCTGACGCGTGCCATGCTCATATCGCCGATGATATCGGCCACCATGAGGGCGACCACCATGACGACGGCGATGAACATGGCGATGGCCTGCACGGTTACGATGTCGCGCGTCGAAACGGCGCTCACGAGGGCAGACCCGATCCCGGGGAAGGCGAACACCGTCTCGACAGCCACCATGCCGCCCAAAAGGAAGTTGACGGATGCGGCCACCACCTGAAGGCTCGGTGCAAGGATGTTCGGCAGGGCATAGCGCATGAGGATGCGCCCCTCCCCGATGCCGGAAAGGCGCGCCCAGACGACCGCGGGGCTCTCAAGCTCTTCCCGCAGGAGCGTCCGGATGGACTCAAGCACATGGGGCGTGGCAACCAGTACGAGGCAGAGCACCGGCAAGACAAGCAGTTCCGGCTGCTGCCAGGCGGGATAGCGCGAGTCGATGATCGAGGCGGGCGGGAACAGGCGCAGGGCACCGACTGCGAGCAGGGTGATGACGATGATGCCGACGACGAACTCCGGCAGCGACAAGATGAAGTGGTCGATGCCGGAGACGACGGTATCGACAATACCACCCGGCTTGCGGCAGGCGAGGATGCCCAGGCCGTAGCCGAGGACGACGACGAAGACGAAGGCGATGCCGACAATCGTGAGCGAGTTCGTCAGGCGGGAGGCTATCAGGCTTGCCACGGGCGTCCGCGAAGCGAGGGAGACGCCGGGGTCGAGCTGGAGCATCCCCCAGAGCCATTGCGCGTACTGGACGAGGATGGGCCGGTCGAGGCCGAGCTGCACACGCAGGTTCGCAAGCTGTTCCGGCGTGGCGTTCTGCCCGAGGACCTGGCGTGCTATGTCGCCCGGCAGGGCCTGGGTGCAGAAGAACACGATGATCGAGACGACGAACAGCATGGCAATCCCGGTTGCCAGGCGCCGTGCAATCTGCCGTGCCACATAGCCTGCGTTCTTCATCGCCAACCCGTGTCCCAACCCGTATCGTTCCCTATCGTCTTGTCTCTCGCACCCTGAAGCGACCGTCCGCCCCGCCTCGACGGCTCGGCCCCGGGCTTGTGACTCAGCCCAGGGGCCGGGCGGCCGGAAGTCCCGCCGCAGGGGGTTCTGCGCACCTTATGAGATGGTGAGCAGGTTGAAGTTGTAGCCAAGCGCCCCGTCGGTGTTGGGGTAGGGCATGAAGCCGCCCACCTTCGACGAGTGCGCGACCAGGGTGTTGATGAATATCGGGACCACGTAGGAGCCGCGCTCGTACTCGATGGCCTGCATCTTCTCGACAAGGGCCTTGCGCTCGTTGAAGCCGGCGGTCTGGATGGCCTGCTGGTACAGCGCGTCGTACTCGCTGTCCGACCAATGCGTCGAATTGTAGGGCGCGTCCTTGGTGATGGTCATTGCAGCCTGCTCGAATATACCGAGGTAACCCCAGTAGGAAAGCGAGAGCGGGTAGGTGCCGTAGGCCTCCCCGTAGAAGGTGGCCATATCGACCTTGTGGAACTCGATCTCGAACCCGGCGGCCTTTGCCTGCTCGACGATTATCTCGTTTTGGCGGTCGGAGGTCGGCTGGTTCGGCGCCCCCCACAAATCGACCTTCACGGGCAGGTCGTAGCCTGCGTCCTCCAGCAGCTTCTTCGCCGCCTCGGGGTCGTAGGCGCGTTGCGGCAGGCTCGTCGTGTAGTGCGGGTCGAAGGGCGACCAGAAGTCGTTGCCGATAGTCGCATAGCCGCCGTATACGTTGTCAACTATCTCCTGGCGGTCGACGGCAAGGCGCAGCGCCTGGCGCACGGCGGGGTCGGCGAAGGGCTCCTTGAAGCAGTTCATGGCCCAGGTCAGCGCACCACTCGTGGGGTAGTCGAATATCTCGTAGCCCTCGGCGCCCTCGATGAGGCTCACGAGGGTCGAGTCGAAGTTGGCCGCCACGTCTATCTGCCCCGCGATGAGCGCGCTGGCCTCGGCGTTCGTGTCGGTGAAGCTGGTGATGACGAGCTCGCCCGCCTGGGGGACGACGCCCCAGTAGTCCTTGTTGGCGGTGAACACCATCTGCACGCCGGGGTCGACCATGTCGTAGCAGAAGGGGCCCGACCCGACGGGTGCCTGCGGGTCGAAGCCCTGGGGCACGATGCCGCACAGCGGGGATGTAAGCGCCTCGGGGAAGAGCACGACCTTCTGGGAGAGCGTGAACTGCACGGTCTTCTCGTCGAGGGCGGTCGTGGCGGCAGCGTCGATATAGGACAGCGACTCCGAAGGGGGGAGCTGTTCGTCGAACCAGCGCTGCACCGTGTACACCACGTCGTCGGCGGTGACCAGGTCTCCGTTGTGCCACTTCGCGTCCTTGAGGGTGACGGTCCAGGTGTCGGCCTCGGCGCCCTGCACTATCGACTCGGCAAGGCGCGGTGCACACACGCCGGTGGTGTCGTATGCGGTCAGGGTGTCGAAGACCTGGTTGGCGAAGATGTACCCGCCGGTCGTCGAGGCGCTTGCCGGGTCGAGCGCATCGACGTCGGAAAGCGACGCGACCCCGATTCGCAGCGTCGAGCCGCCTTTCTCGCCGGTGCCTTGGCAGCCGGCCAGTGCGATGCCCGACAGCGCGGTCAGGGCGGCGGTTGCGGTCAGTCCCGCGAAGGTGCGGCGGCTGATGTTGAGCGGCTTCGTCGTGCCTTTCTGCGCGCGGGGTACCGTACCTTCGCTTGTGCTCGCGCTTATGTTTTTCTGCATGTCCTCGGTTGAGGTGTTCCCTTGCTTCACTCGATCTGACATTTCCCTCTCCTTTGTTTTCTTGTTCCCTTGTGGTTGGTCCTTGTATGTTCTTCCGTGCTTTCCTGCTCTTTTGGGGCTAAGGCCTCTCGTGGGCCCCGAGCCCCGCTGCCTCGTAAGGCCCTAGTCCTCAAGAAGCGTGAGCCATACCTTCATGCCTGGCTCGATCCAGGTCTTCATGCCGATCATCTCAAGGTTCTCGGCACCCTCGATGACGCGGCCGATGCCTGAGACCGGCAAGGGCTCCGGGGGAATGTCGTTGCCGTACATGATGGATATCTGCTGGCGCGGCCCGTAGTACGAGACGGTGCCGGACACTTCCAGGTCGCTTGCCTCGGCGTCGGCTGCCAGGTCCTCGGGGTAGAACATGTTCTCCCAGTCGGCCAGGATCTTCGTCTGCATCAGCAGCAGGTCGCCCGTGAGCTTGCCGTGCTGGAGGTAGGTTGAGAAAGGCAGCGCCGCGCGGATCTTCTCTGCCAGCTGCGGCACCTTGTCGTCGTATATCTCAATGACGGCCATGTCCTTGCCGTCAACGTTAAAACCGAGTTTCATTTCCTTGTCCTCTCATGTTGTGTCGTTCTTCTGCCCGTCGGCCGGTTGCCCAGTCAGGCCTTGTTCTGCGCGGCGATCTTCTCGATGGGGTTGACCCTTTTGAAGCCGTCGATGACCCCCCAGGGAAAGGCGATGTCGACCCAGCCGTGGAGGCGGTTGAAGTAGGTCATCGCGGCCTCGGTCAAGTCGGCGAACTCCTGGGTGGTCTGCGCCAGGCGGATGCCGCCCACGTACACCTTCAGGATCTCGCAGCCGTCGGGAAGCCCCACGTAGTCGTTCATGTTCGCCTTGTACTGGCACATCTCGTCCATGTAGAGGACGAGCGTCTTGAGGTCGAGGCCGGGGTTGCGCACGGCTGACTGCCACGCGAACCAGAGTATCTCGTCGGTCAGGGTGCGCAGCTCGTTCTCGGCGAAGATGAAGGTGGACAGGTAGTTGTTCTTCGCGCCCGTCCCCATGGGGACGATGCCCTTGCTGAGGTTCAGCACGTCTTGGGGCGGGTTGTCCCAGATTTCCTCCCGGGCCGCGTTGATTGCCTCGATGGCAGCTTCCACCGAATCAACCCGAGTTCTTTCTTCAGCACGCGAAACCATTATGTGTTCTCCTTTCATCAGGCCCGCCTGACAAGGCCTCGTGGGGCGCGGGCGGCCCTTGGCAGCTCTCACACAGTAGAGCAATACAGCAACATAGATACAGCAGTATAGCGTGTTTCCCGAATGATTGACAGGAGGAACTGGATTTCGACGGCTTACGGACTCACGGGGACAACTCACGGGGACAGGTCCCATGAGTCGGGCCTGTCCCGCGGGCTACAACTCACGGGACCTGCTCCCGTGAGTTCCTGTGACACGCAAAGTGAAAAGGGTCATTATGACCCTTTTACTTTTCAGGCTCCACCTGCGCCTACACTGCAACGAGCATGACGGCGACAAAGGCGACGGTCACCACCAGGAAGGCGCCTATGATGGCCCAGACGGCGGGCCGGGCGAAGTTGACCGTCCACCCGATGCCGAAGCGCTCAAGCAGGAAGAGGCTGGGGTCGTCCGGGTTGTAGTAGAACACGCCCAGCTTCCAGTAGCGGTCGTCGTCCGCAGGCAGGTTTTCCGACGCCTGCATGCGGGCAAACACCCGCGAGCCGCCCTGCCCGTACACGATTGCGAGCGCTATCGCCCCGACCACGATGACGAGGGCGCCGATCATGATGAGGACCGCTGCCTGCATGAGCGTCACCACCCCCATGAACGAGAGCGGCATGGCGATCATCAGGAGGTTGATGATCATGCCGGTCGCAAGCAGGAAAATGCTCTGTGCGCGGGCGAACATGCCGTATGCCAGGGTAGAGGTCGCCGGCGCGCTCGGGTTCGCCGTGCGCTTCGAGCGCGTTATCATCCAATGGGAGAACAGCAGCGAGAACGCGATGAACAGCTGGATCAGCACCGGCGTCCAGACGACCATCGGGGTCTTTGCGGTGTAGAGGATGTCTCCGCCTATGCCCATGTTCGTCGGGACGAGGTCGGGCATGGAGGCATAGCCTGCCGAGCCGATCGCCAGGGTGAGCAGCATCACGGGCAGGTAGAGCAGGTTCCACGCGAGCGCAATGGCACGCGGCACCTCCCCGCTCCCGACGACCGCAACCGACTCCTGCTGGACGGCCTTCCAGTTCTGCTCCTTCTTGTAGAGGCGCACCTTGCCCCGGAAATAGAGCATGAGGCCGTAGCTGCCGGCCACCAAGAGCAGCATTCCCACCGACACCAGGACGATCACGGCGCGCTCGTTGGCCCCATAGGTGAACCCGAGGCCGAGGGCGGTCAACACCGCCGTCGCCAGCAGCACAAGGAGGGCGTAGCGCTTCTTCAAGGCCCTGAGGTAGGGGTCGTGCAGCGCCGACTCGGGCACGGTCACGGCAAAGCACTCGCTTTTCTTCATAAGGTAGGGCGTCAGTGCCAGCATGATGCCGACAATGGGGACAAGGATGGTGGTGAGAAGCATCAAGACAGTGATAGGTATGCTGTTGTCCATCAGCGGTCCTTTCCGAATGCGCGCGTCAGCGCCTCTTGTGCGGCTGCCAGGAACTCGTCCGCGCTGCCGCCGCGTGCGCGGTGGGCAAGCGCCAGGTCATGCAGGGTTTCTGCCATCCGTTGTGTTGCGACGCCCCGCTTGTGCAGGAGGGGGGCTTTCGCGGGGTCGGCGACCACCGCGCCGGCACGGCCGCGCATCGTGATATAGCCCTCGTCCCGGAGCACGGCATAGGCCTTGTTCACCGTATGCAGGTTGATGCCCAGGTCGCGCGCAAGGGCGCGGACCGAGGGCAGCGTGAACCCCGGCGCGATCTCCCCGCGGGCGATCGAGGCGATCACCTGGGTGCGTATCTGGAGGTAAAGAGGCTCGTCTGACGCCTGGTCGATACGGATCAACATGTCGTGGTGCCCCCTTTCCGGTGCCGTCTTTTTTGTTCTATCTATAATATAACAAGTAGAATATAATTGCAAGCACAATTGCAGGCACCTTGTGAAATCCACGGTTGGCCACAGCCAGACCCCCGCTGCAGCTTGCCTCGCAGGTAAAACTATGTTAGCGTGAAAAAACGGCACGCTTCGACTTCCCGCATCTCTCTCGGGAACACGATACAGAGAGGAACTGCCCGCTTGAACATCTTACTTGAGAAGCTAAAAGAGGTTCTCACTGCCGTTGCGCCCATAGCCATTCTCGTGCTCGTCCTGCACTTCACGCTGGTCCCGATACCGGATGCCCTCCTGTTCCGGTTCTTCGCGGGCATTGCCTTGATCGTGCTGGGGCTCTCCCTCCTGCTTGTCGGGATCGAGATAGGCATCTTCCCCTTCGGGAGCCACATGGGCGCCTCGTTCCTGAAGTCGAACAAGCTGTGGTACGTCATCCTCGTCGGCCTCCTCCTGGGCTTCTTCGTCAATGTCGCCGAGCCCGACCTGCACGTTCTGGCAACGCAGATCGAAGAGGTCATGGGCGGGTACATCCCGATAGCCGCGAGCCTTGTCGTCGTCTCGGTCGGGACGGGGGTCATGCTCGCGCTCGGGGTCTTGAGGATAGTCAAGAACTTCCCCTTGAACATCACCTTCGTCATCGCCTACGGGCTCATTGCGGTACTGGCGCTCTTCGCGTCCTCGGACATGCTTGCAATTGGCTTCGACGCATCCGGTGCGACAACCGGCGCCCTCACCGTCCCCTTGGTGCTTGCCCTGTCCATCGGCGTCGCTGCCATGAAGAGGGATTCCAAGTCCTCGGAGGAAGACAGCTTCGGGCTGGTCGGCATCATGTCCACCGGCGCTATCTTCGGGGTCCTGGTCATGAACCTCTTCGTCAAGACCGACGGGATAACGGGCGTGCTGAACACCCCGGGGCTCGACACCGGCTCGCGGATAGCCCCCTTCATCCAGAAGATCCCCGGCATCGCCCTTGAGTCCTTCATCGCCCTGCTGCCGATAGTCTTGCTGCTCGTCGTGTTCCAGAAGCTGAAGTTCGGCCTGCCCAGGCGGAGCTTCGCGAAGATACTCCTGGGCTTCGGCTATGCCTTTGTCGGGCTCGTCGTCTTCCTGGTCGGCGTGAGTGCCGGGTTCATGGACGTCGGCAACATCATCGGCGAGGGCCTGGCGGCATACGAGAGCAAGGCGGTCCTGGTTGGCCTGGGCTTCTTGCTCGGGATGCTTGTCATCCTGACGGAGCCCGCCGTGTACGTGCTGACGCACCAGATAGAGAACGTGACCAGCGGCTATATCAAGCGGAGCGTCGTGCTGGTCACCCTGTCGATCGGCGTTGCCTTCGCGGTGGGCCTCTCGATGCTTCGGATAGTCGTCCCGGAAATCCAGCTGTGGCACTACATCCTGCCGGGCTTCCTCATCTCTTTGGCGCTCACCTTCTTCGTCCCGAAGCTGTTCGTAGGAATCGCCTTCGACTCGGGAGGCGTCGCGTCCGGGCCGATGACGGCGACCTTTGTGCTCGCCTTCTCGCAGGGCGCGTCCAACGCCGTGGAGCATTCCAACATCCTGGTAGACTCTTTCGGCGTCATCGCGATGGTTGCCATGACGCCGCTTATCGCGTTGCAGGTACTGGGACTGATCTACAAGATCAAGTCAAGGAAAAGCGAGGTGTGAGGACACAATGGCAGGATTCAGCTTGATATGCTGCATGGTGAACGTGGACGACGGCTCGAAGGTCTTGAGGATCGCCCACAAGTACGGGGTGAAGGGCGGGACCATCTCCTTCGGCAAGGACGTCGGATGCAACCACCTGCTGGAATTTTTCGGCATAAACGAGGCCCGGAAGGAAATCGTCACCCTGATAGTGGAAAATGAGCTTGCCACCAAAGCGATGGAGGGCATCAGCAAAGAGCTGGGGTTCCACAAGCCTCACCACGGGATTGCCTTCTCTCTTTCGGTGTCTGAGTTTATCGGCAGGAAGAACATAATAACCGAGGAGCAGGCATTGGCGAACGAGGTGAAGGATATCGTGTACCAGATTATCTATGTGATCGTCGACAAGGGCAAGGGGGAGGACGTCATCGACGCCGCCAACGAGGCCGGGGCGAAGGGCGGCACCATCGTCAACGCGCGGGGTGCCGGCATCCACGAGGTTCAGAAGCTGTTCTCGGTGGAGATCGAGCCCGAGAAGGAAGAGGTCGTCATCATCACGAAGGCCGCCCTGAAAGACGGCATCGTCACGGCCATAAAGGACCACCTCAAAATCGACGAGCCCGGCAACGGGATACTGTTTGTCATGGACGTCAACGAGGCCTACGGCCTGCGCTAGGCCCCCGGCTGCCGGAGGCTGCCGGGGCCGGGCGGCTCGCCGAAGCTGGACGGCCGCGCCATTGCCTGACGATTCGGCGCAAAGTGGACGCACGGTCAACGGCCCCCGCCCCCGCGTCATTGCGGGCCTGACCCGCAATCCTGCCCGTTCCGGTCAGGGCAGGGAGGCAGGACAGGAATGCCCCATTATGCCCGACGGTTGAGGCCAGGCTCTTGGTGGCCGAGACGGGCTCTTGTTCCCGCCTCGGCCAAGCCCCGTGCTTCTAGCCGAGGTACTTCTCTTCCAGAGTGACGCCGAAGGCTTCGGCGACAGAGCGGAGGTCGGCGTCGGTCGGCATATCCGGGCCGCTTGCCCCGCGCTTCGCCGCAGCCGCCTGCAGGTAGATGGCCGATGCCTTCTCGATGGTGTGCATAAGCCCCAAGGCGCTGTCAAGGTCGTTTGCCGAACAGATCACCCCGTGATGGGGCCAAAGCACCGACGAGGTTTTCTCCATAAGCTCGCTTGTCGCCCCCGCAAGCTCGATCGACCCCGGCGCAAGCCGTTTGGTGGCGCCGATGCCCTCAGGCAGCAGCAGGATGCTCTCGGCCAGGCTTTGCCACAGGGCGCGGCTGAGTTTCTTCGAGTCGTTTTGCAGCACCGAGCCGAGGGCTATCGCGCTCGTGGGGTGTGCGTGGTAGACGATCCGGCAGCTGCCGTTCGTCACGGCCTTCCGGACGGAATGGTTTATGAAGTGGCTGGTGAACTCGCTGGTCGGCTGCCCGCCGCCCTTGAAGCCCCACACGTTGCGGTAGGCGTCCCCCGTCGGGTTCACCTCGACGATGCCCAGGCAGGAGGCCGGGTCGAGCATGACGTTGCGGAACTGCGCCCCCTGTGCCGTCACCACGAAGCACTCGTTTTGCAGGCCGACCGCCCGGACACCCAGGCCGACCCATTCCCCCACCGTCTCGCTGAAGTAGGAGCGGCACGCGCTGGTCTCCTCGGGGGTCATGCGGTAGGACAGGTTGCCCCCGTTGCCCTCATGCCATCCCTGCAGCCAGCCGTCGTAGCAGGTGCGGGCAATTGCTTTGATGAACCCGCGCTGCTCGACCGATGCTTCTGAAACGACGTTCTTCACTTTCTCGATGCCACGATCAAAAATGCTTGGTGTTTCCATAAGAGTGCCCCTTCGAATAAGTCGAGCCGATATCATCGAACAGGCCTGCGGCGGGCCGTCCCACCACAGGTTTGTTCCCCCTCCATGGTAGGCTTTTCCGCTCTATCCGAAGAAAGCTGCAACCGAAGCGTTACCCTCCCGCCCCTGCGCCCCTTCTGTCCCCGCCGCATGTCCCCGAGGTCCGCAACGGGACCTGCTGCTCACCCGGGCCGAGACGGCAGGAGGCCCACCGCGCCCTGTTGTCAACGCTGCACAAGTGCGAGAAGATGGACAGGGCCAAGCTGGGCAAGTCCCAGCGAACCCTGCTGGAGCGCCGGATTGCCGCGCTAGGATCGGCACTCTGGCTGATCGAGAGGGAATGCGGCACCCCTTAGCTGGCTGCCGGTTGTCGGAGCGAGGGAGGGCGGCGGGCGCGGCGGCGGCGGGCGGCGGGGCGGCCACATGCGTCGGGCCGTCGTCAGGGGGTGGCCGGGCAAGCGTCAGACCGGACGGAGTTATTGGCACAAAACCCCCCGAGGGGGTGCGGACGTTTTCTTAGACCACTTCAGGCGGCCAATCCGAGGCTTTGACGAAACGCCACAGGGCTCAACCACCCGAGTGATTCCTTGATGCGGAACACATTGTACCAATTGATGTAG
>WRIR01000023.1 GCA_009782605.1 Eggerthellaceae bacterium
ATTGTGACCGCAAACAGGAACATACAGCACGCCGACGCGGCGGGGATGCCAACGGATAGCAAGATAGGCAAAGCGATAGTACCGACCATGATGAGTACGCCGAGCCCGGTTACTGTCGTATAAAGAAGCGTTACTGCAGCCATGACCGCTAAAGCAACGATCAACGGCCTGTCACCGCCAAATTCCGCCGCCTTTAAGATGATTGCTTTGGATACGCCGGTGTTTGTGACCATTTTTCCCAGCCAGGCGCCTATCAGAATCGAAGAGATCGCCGCGCCCATCCTGGAGACGCCGGTTTCTAAAACGACGTGAAGGACGCCTATTTGCGTGCCTTCCTCATTTTTGCCTACGAGAGGCACACCGGCAATAAGGGCTATTCCGATACCCAGGATGATCATTGCGATAAAGGTCGGTATTTTCCTCGTGATCATCAATGCCGCGATGAGCAGGAAGAATCCTATAATAAATACTGCTTGAACCATTGGAATTTCTCCTCTCTTATGGATGTGATTTTGTACGCCGCGGTAATCATGTTTTGTTTAAATATCTCATCAGAATATTCAACAAAGATCTAAAATATGCCATTTTAACGCCCGCTCCGATAACGGGCCTCAGTCACATAAACAAACCCTCCTTTTACTGTATCTTTTTGCAATAGCCGCTCACAGCGTTTATTATAGCATAGGCTGCTTGCAATATACAATACTTTGTACAATACTTTTTTAAATGTATAAAATAATTTGTAAAAAGTGCTGAATATTAGTGTACCTGGCGCTTGACAAACAGGGAAACAAAGATATAATTTTATTTGATATCGGACTTTACGTTTTGTTCTGTTTTCATAAGGATCGGTATATAGGCTCGACAGATATTAGTATTAAGAAGAGAGGTCAGAATATGGATACTTACAGGCTCGAACGCGATATCAAGGTCGAAAGCGGATACGATCTCGTAGTTGCCGGGGCAGGGCCGGCAGGATGCGCCGCGGCGATAGCGGCAGGAAGGCTGGGAGCGAAGGTTTTACTGATAGAAGCCATGGGATGCCTCGGAGGCCTGGCGACAGCCGGAATAGTTTCAGAGTTCGATCCGATGGCCAACGGGGAAATCATGGTAGTCGGCGGCATAATGCGGGAGATCGTCGAGGCTATGTATGAACGCGGCTTTATGCCTGATTGCTGCGAGCCGCAGAGATGGAGGAAAGACCACCACCGGTACACCTCGTTTAACGCAGAGGGGCTCAAGTTGCTGCTCGACGAACTTGTCCTGGGAGCAAATGTTGAAATAAGGTTCTTCACACGCGTTATCGACGCCGATCTCGCGGGCGAAGGAAAAGTAAAAGGTATCATTATACAGAATGTAGAAGGGTACAGGGATATTGAAACAAAAACCTTCGTAGACGCGACCCGGGGCGCGGCGCCCCCGGGGCCGCGCCTGCCGCGACTCCACGCCGCCTGCCGCACGCCGCCCGCCTGCCGCCCGACGCCCGCTGTGCGGGTGCGGGGCGCCACTGCGGGGCGTCACCCGAACCAGGCCTTCGCCAGGCAGGCGATGCCGGGCGCTATCTTTTCCTCGTCGATGGCGGAAAAGCCGACAAGCACGTAGTTCTCAAGCGGGTGGGGCTTCTCCATCCAGTACCGCTCGGTCTCGTAGACGCGGACCCCCGCCTTCTCGGCCTCGGCGATCAGGGCGTGCTGGCCCCGCTCGTCCCGCACGCCGAGAAGGAGGTGCAGCCCAGCGCCGCTCTCCATGATGTTGACCCTGCCCCCCATGGTGTCCTTGATGGCCCCGATCAGCACGTCGCGCTTCCGCCTGCTGTGCGTCTGTGCCCGCCGCAGGAGCTTGTCCCAATAGCCGCGCTCCATGAAGCGCCGCAGCACCGCCTGCGAGAGCCAGGGGACCGCGCTGTGGTAGCCCCTGAAGGTGTTCGCCCACTGCTCAAGGAGGGCGGGCGGGAGGATGAGGTAGCTCATGCGCAGCGCGGGGGAGAGCACCTTCGAGAAGGTGCCCAGGTAGATCACCCGATGGTAGGTATCAAGCGACTGGAGCGAGGGCACCGGCCGCGTGTTGTGGCGGAACTCCCGGCAGTAGTCGTCCTCGATGACGTAGGCGTTGTTGGTGCGTGCCCAGTCCAGGAGGTGCTGCCTGCTTTGAACAGGCATGATCTGCCCGGTGGGGAACTGGTTGGAGGGGGTGGTGAAGGCCAGGCGTGCCCCGCTGTGGGCCAGGGCGTCGAAGAAGGACCTGTTGCTCTTGCAGACCGGGCAGGGCACCATCTCGAACCGGTTGTTCGCAAACACCCGGCGTACCTCGTCGTAGCCCGGGTCCTCCACGGCCACCTTGTCCCTCTCGGGGTCGAAGAGCATAAGGAGGTTCTGCAGGGCCGCCTGCGTGCCTGCCTGGATGACGACCTGCTGGGGGAAACAGTGGACGCCCCGCGTCTTGCGCAGGTGGTTCGTGATGTTGAGGCGCAGCAGGAAGTCGCCCATGCTGTCGTTGTACCTGCTCGCATCGGCTATCTCGGTGCTGTACAGCGTGTCGGTGGTGAGCTTTCTCCACGTTTCGACGGGGAAGGCGTTGTCGGCCAGGTTGCCGTAGGAGAAGTCATAAGGGGCCGACTCGGCCTGTGCCGACTCGGAAAAGGCGAAGAGGGAGGCCCTCTCGTGGTCGCCGTACCTGCCGAAGCTGTCGTTGACGCTGGCGGCGAAGACGATGTCGTCGAGGTTGAGGCGTTCGACCATAAAGCCGCTCCCCGACCTGCTTGCGACAAATCCCTCCTGTCCCAGCTGCCGGTAGGCGGACTCGACGGTGTTGCGGGCGACCCCCAGCTCGTCGGCGAGCTTGCGGATGGGGGGCAGCTTCTCGCCCGCGGGGTACACCCCCTCCACAATCTCTTTTTTGCATTGTTCGTATATTTGTAGGTAAAGCGGCGTATCAAGCTCCGGGTCAATATGCATAATTTCTTGCCCTTTCAAAATCGTCCCCATCAAATTATACAGAATTGTCTCTATATATTTAGGACGGTTATGTGTAGCCTTTATGAAGGAAGATTTTAAGGAGGAGATGCTATGGAAAAAGCACTTCAAAAGAAGAAAGTGTACTTGTTCTTCTCAGTGGTTTTGGTGATGGTCCTGGTTGCGGCACTTGCTGCCTGCACGCCGGCTGCCCCCGAGGCCGAAGAGGAGAAGGGTGCAGAAACGGAACAGGCTGTGCAACCGGTTGTAACGCCTGATCCGGACGAGTACGGTGTCGTGACTGCCGAGTCTTGGAAGGATGCCTATCCTAACGAGTTCGCGAGCTATCAGGACAACAGGCAGAACTCACCCAGCACCAAGTCGAGCTTCCTCGACCTGTATCCTGTCATCAACACCCTGTACAAGGGGATGGCGTTCTCAAAGGGATACAACCAGGCAGCGTCCCATCTGTTCTCGCTTGAGAGCATAAGCGGCACGCCGCGCGTTGGTGATGCAACCCTCACCAACTGCCTGACCTGCAAGACCCCGCAGTTCACCTCCTTGGTGAACACCAATGGCGACGGGGAGTATGCGAATCCGTTCGCAGACCTCCTGCCTCTCATGACCGAGCCTATCAGCTGCTTTAACTGCCATGAGAACGACCCGATGTCCCTGACCCCGCAGTCCCAGTTCTTCCTGGGCGCTATCGGGTCGGACAGAAGCGGTCTCCCTGAGAGCGCTGTCGTGTGTGGCCAGTGCCACAACGAGTATTACTTCAATCCTGAGACCAAGAGGACGACCAATCCCTACACCAACGTTCTCGGCATGGATCCTGAAGCACAGCTCAACTACTACAACGACATAGCTTTCAAGGACTGGGTCTATCCTGTGACCGAGAGCCCGATGCTCAAGGTTCAGCATCCTGAGGTCGAGACCGTCTATGGCGGCGGGACCAAGGGCAACATGGCCAGCCTCGGCTATGGCTGCGCCGACTGCCACATGGCAAAGGCGACTGCGGCTGACGGCACCGAGTACACCTCGCATTACTGGAAGAGCCCTCTGAAGAACGACGAGCTCGTCAAAGAGTGCAACACCTGCCACGGTGACCTCAAGGCCGATGTCGAAGAGTCACAGAAGGTTTGGAAAGAGCGCATCACCACCATCGGCGACAAGATCGCTGAGCTTGCCGACACCATGACCGCACAGGTCGAGGCCGGCACACTCGAAGGCGACAAGCTCGCTGAGCTCCAGCAGCTTCACCGCGCATCTCAGTGGTATTGGGACTTCGTGTTCGTTGAGAACAGCGACGGCGCCCATAACCCGAAGATGACCGCCACCACGCTTGACAAGGCAGAGGCTGCTGTGGACGAAGCCCTCGCTATGCTGTAATAAGAAGTGCAGCTTCTTGTTACGACGTGATTGACGGGAAGGGGCGCCGAGCGCGCCCCTTCTTTATGCCCCGAAAGCCGCCCCCTGTGCTGCCCCCGCACCCCGCATCTCGCTTTTGCCCTGCTTCCCCTGGGGCTACGGTGCTTCCTTCGGGGTATTTTGTGAATCTTGAAAACCAAAATAACGTAAATACATTTCCTCTTTTATCATAATCACCTTATGAGGGGATAGGTTTTTTGCGCTTTATCGCCCCCATATGCCTGGTGTCCTCGCGGTATTTCGGACTTGCGGGGTACAATAGGGAAATAGCAAGACAGTAAAAGGATGCGAGTAAAACGAAAGGAGGTAGTATGAGCACAAAGAAAACCAAAGTAGAAGCCGCTGCTGAAGATGCTGTTGCCGAAGGAGCCGCTGCTGTGGAAGCCGCCGTGAAGGACGTGGAAGCTGCCGCACAGGATGTGGAGGTCGCTGCGAAGGAGGTCGCTGCCGAAGCGGCTGAGACCGCAGACGCGGCCATCAAGGAAACAACCGAAGGAGCCGTTGCTGCGAAGGTCGCCGTCGAAGGGGCCGCAGCTCCCAAGAAGAAGAAAAAGGGGAAGAAGCTGCTGGTCGTCCTCGGCGTGCTTGCCCTTGCTTTCATTGCAGCCGGCGCCGGCTTCTGGATTTGGCATGAGCAGCCGAGCTTCTGCAGCGCCATCTGCCACACGCCGATGGACCCCTACGGCAGGACCTACGAGTTTTCGTCGGGAGCCCCCGGCGAGGACAAGTGGGGCAACGAAGTCCCGGACGCAGGCGCCATGATGGTCGTAACCCACAAGGAAGCGGGCGAGGACTGCATGGCCTGCCATGTTCCGTCGCTGGGCGAGCAGATCACCGAGGGACTGACTTGGATAACGGGCAACTACGAGTACCCGCTCAATGAGCGCAACTTGAAGAACCTGGTCGAGGCGCGGGGGATTCCGGCTGACGAGTTCTGCCTGAACGACCGTTGCCACCATGTCACCGCCGACGGAGCGGCCCTCCAGACCCGCGACGACCTGTTTGCGATGACTGACGAGTACACCCGTAACCCGCACAAGCCGCAACACGGCGAGAACGAGTGCGGCCTGTGCCACAAGGCCCACCGGGCATCGGTGAACTACTGCTCACAGTGTCATGGTGATGCGCCGATTCCTGACGGATGGCTGACCCACATGCAGGCCCAAAAGCTGGACAGGCCTTAGGGGGAAGCCGGACGGCAAGGAATGAGCACGCGCACACTTGTGTGAAAACTTAAGAGGGAGCCTACCAGGCCGTATATCGGTCGGGTAGGCTCTTCTCTCAAAGACTCAAAGAAGGCAGTGTAGAGCAAGGCCTTCCCGCCCTACCTTCTTTGAGCCTTTGGGCTTTTGAGCTGTACTAAGCGTTACTAGGTACTAAGCGGCACCAAAGCACGAAAGGGCACCACAATGAATGAATCTGCAAGGAGGCATGTGTGAACACGAGAACCAAGAGGCGCCTGATCGTGGTATCCGGCATCATCATTATCGTCCTTATTGTCGTATTGGCCTTGGTAGGGGGTAATACCGCTGCGACGAACGTGAGCGTTGCGCAGGCTTTGAGCGGCGAGTACGAAAACAAGAAGATACAGGTTTCCGGCAATGTCGTCGAGGACTCCTTCTCCACGCAGGGAAACACACTCACCTTTGCTATCTATGACCCCGAGGGGGATAAGAAGGCGCAGCTCCAGGTGAGCTTCGACGGGGGCGTCTCGGCGACCTTCGGCAACGACGTGACGGCGATCTGCACGGGCAGGATAGACAGTTCGGGCGTTTTGCAAGCGAGCGAGCTGGTGACGAAGTGCCCCTCGAAATACACGAGCGCCTCCGATGCGCTCTCGGTTTCCCGCCTCTTCGAGTACGGGGACGAGATAATCGGCAAGCCGGTCAAGGTCACGGGCACTGTGAAGGCGGGAAGTCTCACGGCGGCAGGCCAGGGCGACCGCTTCGTTTTGGTCGACCCCGAGGGCACGCCTGAGATATCCGTCACCTACCTCGCGGCGCTTCCGGACGAGGTCCAGGAGGGAAGCACGCTTGTTGTGACAGGGTCCCTGGATACCCAGGGCAAGTTTGCGGCGACCGATGTCGCCCTGGAAGGATAGAAGATGTCTGTATACGGTTTGATTGGGCTTCTCGTAGCCTTTGCGGGCGTGGCAATCTCTCTTTGTTGCTTCGCCCTCTCCCACCTGGTTGCGAAACAGCGGGCACACAGGGACTTTGCCGACACCCTCGCGTGGAGCGGGCATATTGCGACTATTCTTACCACGGTCGCACTGACCTTCTGCTGCGGCCTGCTCGTCTTCTGCTTCATGGCGGGGGACATGTCCATCCAATACGTCGTGCAAAACCAGTCAAAGTCCTCAAGCGAGCTGGCCTGGCTCTTCAAGCTCTCGGGCCTGTGGGGCGGCAGGGAAGGGTCGCTGCTCTTCTGGGCATGGCTGATCTCGCTCTTCAACACCTTCGTTGCCATCCGCAACATGAAGGCCCTCGAAAAGCTCGACAATGCGGCACTCTTCATGGCGCAGCTCGTCCTCGCGGCCTTTATCGGCGTGCTGCTCTTCTCCGAGAGCAACATGCCCTTCACCGCCATGGCAGCCGAGCACTTCAATTCTGCGGGTGAGCTGACCGGGGTTGCCGCGCTCTGGGGCATGAACGTGCTCCTTGAGCATTGGGCGATGTCGGTGCATCCGCCGACGCTCTTCATCGGCTATGCCGGCATGACGATCCCCTTCGCCTATGCGGTCGCTGCGCTGATTGTGCGGGACCCGTCGAAGGCCTGGGTGGCGAAATGCTCCCGCATCACGGTCTTCTCCTGGCTCTTCCTCGGCATCGGCATCGGCCTGGGCGCGGTGTGGGCCTACGTGGTCTTGGGCTGGGGCGGCTACTGGGGCTGGGACCCGGTGGAAAACGCAAGCCTTTTGCCCTGGCTTGTCGGCGTCGGCCTGATCCACAGCTTCACGGTCTACCGGAACCGGGGGGCCTTCAAGCGCTGGTCGGTCATGTGCGCCTGCCTCGCTTTCGCCTTTGTCATCCTCGGCACCTTCATCACCCGCTCGGGGCTCGTCCAGTCGGTCCATGCCTTCGACGGCGACCCGGTCTCCCTCGCCCTGTTCCTCGGGCTCATCCTCGCCTCGATCCTGATAGGCATCGTCGGCCTTGTCGTCCGCTGGAAGGACTTCGGCGCCGACACCGCCGGGGGAGACGACTTCGACAGCATGGTATCCAAGGATGCCGCCTACTACTTCAACAACCTGGTCATGGTGGTCGCCGCCATCCTCCTTGCCTACCTGACGGTTTCCTCTGCCCTTCCAGCATGGCTCCCCTTCGGGGGCCAGACCATGTCCGCCGGCACCTATAACGCGATTGCGCGGCCCTTGGGCATCCTTTACCTGGGCATCCTCGCGGTCTGTCCCCTGCTCTCCTGGGGGAAGACCGAGGGCAAGCGCTTCTGGAAGCGGGTCCGTATTCCCGGCATCTGTGCGCTCGTCCTCTTTGCGGTGCTGATGGCCTACCTCGTGACCTGCCTGGTGCCCAGCTACAACGCAGTCATCGCCACGGGAGGCCCCAATGCGGAAGGCTTGCTCGAAGAAGGGCCTTTCTGGTACTACCACGGGCTTGCGGCGGTCGGGTTCTTTGTGGCGAGCCTCCTGTTCTTCAACGCGCTCTTCATGCTCGGGCGCAAGACCCAGCGCTATGCGAAAAAACAGGGCACCAATGTGTTTGCTGCTGCCCTCGGGATGCTGAAAAACCGGGCATCGACCTATGGCGGCTTCATCTCCCACTTGGCGATGTCGCTTATCCTGGTGGGCCTCATCGGGTCGTCGATGTACGTGAGCGAGCGTGCCGACGTTATGACCTATATGGAAGAGACCGACACCGCCGCCAACGACTTCCATTTCAAGGACTATACCCTGAAGTACAAGGACAACGATATCGACGTACGAAACGACGGCGACGAGATCTTCTACAAAGTCCGTTTCGACGTGTACCGCAACGGGGAATACACGGCAACGGTTGCCCCGACGATCCAAGTTGTCACAGCGACGATGCAGCAGCGCCTGATTGCCGATGTCGTTTCTTTCCCGACCGAGGACCTGTTCGTGGTCTACCGGGGGGTAAACGACATGGGGGCATTCTCCCTTGACGTGAAGATCAACCGCCTCATCAGCTTTGTGTGGATCGGTTTCGGGCTGCTGATGCTCGGGGTGGCCGTCGCCACCTTCGGCGGGAGGAAGGGCCCCAGGGCCACCAGGGAAGCTGCCGAGAGGGACACGGTTGCAGCCGGGGGAGATGCGGCTGCAGGCAGGAAGCGCCATGTCGGCGCTTGAGGTCTCAAGGCTCACTAAGGCCTTCGGAAGCCGCAAGGCGGTCGACCAGGTGAGCTTTGCCGTCCCTGAGGGTGCCTTCCTTTCTATATTCGGCCCGAACGGCGCGGGGAAGACCACCCTGCTCCGTGTGCTCGCCACGCTCTCGCGACCGACCTCCGGCTCGGCACAGCTGCTCGGCATCGACATCAAGGAGGCCGCCGACAAGGCGCGCACACACATCGGCCTCATCTCGCACAGCCCCATGCTTTATCCCGACCTCACTGCGGAAGAGAACCTCCTGTTCGTGGCGCGGCTCTACGGCCTTGCCGACGCGCAGGGCCGTGTGGGCGAGATGCTCGACGCGGTCGAGCTGAAGCACCGCAGGCACGACACGGTACGCACCTTTTCCCGGGGCATGACGCAACGCCTGAGCATTGCCCGCGCCCTCATCCACGACCCGGCCGTCGTATTCCTCGACGAGCCCTATTCCGGGCTCGACCCCCATGCCGTCGAGATATTCGACGGGCTGATCGACGTGGTGCGGCAGGACAGGACTTTTATCATGGTCAGCCACGACCTGCGCAAGGGCTTCGACATGTGCAGCCATGCCCTCATGCTCGCAAAGGGGAGGGTCGTCGCCTTCGACGAGAAGGCGTCCATCGACTTCGCCGGGTTCTCGCAGCTCTACGCGCAGACGGTCGGCATGGGGGTGGCCTGAGATGCACCATTATCTGACCCTGCTGAAAAAAGACCTCACGCAGGAATTCCGCACCAAGGAGATGCTTACCTCCATGGGCATCTACGCCCTTCTCGTGCTTGTCGTGTTCGGTGCCGCCCTCGCGCAGACGGCAAGCGGCTTCGACATCCTCCAGATGAGCGGCGGCCTTCTGTGGGTGCTTATCGTGTTCACCTCCCTGCTCGGCCTCAACCGCTCCTTCGCGCATGAGAAGGAGAACGGCTGCCTTGAGGGCGTGCTGCTCATACCGCTGGACCGGTCGGTCATCTTCCTTGCGAAGGCGACCTCGAACCTGCTGTTCCTCTTTGCGGTCGAGGTCGTCACGGTGCCGCTGTTCTATTTCTTCTTCCTGACGACCACGACGCCGGCGGCAAGCTTCTGGATGATTGTTGCGCCGCTGATTGTCGGCACCGTCGGCATCGCGGGCATCGGCACGCTGCTTTCGACCATCACCATCAACACGCGGGGCAGGGACGTCATGCTCGCGGTGCTCTTCATCCCGCTCGTCTACCCCCTGCTCTATGCCTGCGTGTCTGCGACCACCGCAGCTATCATCGGCAGCGAGGGTTTCATGGACGTCTTCGCCCCCGCGCTCCTGCTTGCGGGGGGTTATGACATCATCATGGTGTTGCTGAGCTGGGTCCTCTACGACTTTGTGATAAGCGCCTAAGCGCCCGGGAACATGTCGGGCCAAAAAACATGCCGACTCTAAGAAAGGATGGGCAAGGAGAGATATGAACGATACGAAAAAGGCAGTGAGGCTGCCCGAGGCCGGAGGGATGTGGGACAAGGCCGCCCCCTTCGCGCTGTTGGCGGGTGCCCTGCTGGCAACCCTCGGCTTCATCCTCACTTTCACGACGGCACCCCTGGTGCTCGGTGCGACAGTGAACGGCGTTGAGCTTATCGGGGACCAGATGGTCTCCAACAAGCTGCTGCTGTCGCAAAAGATATTCTACTTCCATGTGCCGGTCGCCATCGCCTCGATGCTGGCCTTGGCCTTCACCGCCTATTACGGCGTACGCTTCCTCATGACGAAGGAGGCACGCTTCGACACCTGTGCGAAGACCGCGACCGAGACGGCGCTCGTCTTCATCATCTGCACCATGGTATCGGGCGAGTTGTGGACGCGCTTCGAGTGGGGCGTGTGGTGGACCTGGGAGCCGCGCTTGACCACCTACCTTATCCTCATGCTGCTCGTGATAGCCTACTTCATCCTGCGAAACGCCATCGACGACCCCGAGCGCCGCGCGAGCTATGCTGCGGTCTTCGGCATCATCACCTTCGTTGACGTGCCTATCTGCTTCATGATCACGCGTATGATCCCCTCAAGCGTGCACCCGGTCGTATTCCGCACCGACTCGGGGATGTCGCCCGACATGCTCGTGCCTTTTTTGATTTGTTTCTTCGGCATGATCCTCATTGCATTTGGCCTCTACCGCCTGCGTTTTCGCCAGGCCAGGCTCGCAGAACGCGTCGCTCTTATTAAAGAACACCTCGAAGATTAGAAGGAGAAGGAAATGAACCCAGTCCTCACAGAGATATACAGCACGGTCTTGCAGGCGGCCCCCTACGTCATCGGCGCCTATGCGCTCATCTTCCTCGTCCTGTTCGTCTACGTCTTCATTATCATGCGGGGCCTTAAGAAGACCGAGCAGCAGATGGCAGTGCTCGAAGAGTTGCTTGCGGAGGCGGGCGGGGCGCACAAGTGAAGGCGCTCATCCCCGCGGCGGGGATGGGGACGCGCTTCCTGCCGGCGACGAAGGCCCTGCCCAAGGAGATGCTTCCCGTCGTGGATCGCCCCGCCATCCAGTACGTGGTCGAGGAGGGGCTTGCCTCGGGCGCAGACGAGGTCGTTGTCATCAACAGCCGCGACAAGAAGGCCATAGAGGAACACTTCGCCCCCGCCCCCGCCCTCGTTGCGGCCCTGCGGGACAAGGGCAAGCACGACTATGCCGACGCCGTCGAGCATGCGGGCAGCCTCAACGTGAGCTACGTGTACCAAGACGAGCCCCTGGGCCTGGGCCATGCGGTGCGCTGCGCCCACGAGAAGACGGGCGGCGAGGCCTTCTTCGTGCTGCTCGGCGACGTGCTCGTGCCGAAGAACAACCTGCTGCCGCGCATGATGGAGATATCTGCCGCGCACGCGGGAGCAAGCGTCATCGCCGTCTTGCCGGTGCCTCCCGAAGAGGTGAGCCGCTTCGGCGTCATTGCCGGTACGGCAATCACCGAGGACGTATGGAAGGTCGAGGCGCTGGTCGAGAAGCCCCCGCGCGAAGAGGCGCCGTCAAACCTGACGGTGTTCGGCCGCTACCTCCTGAGCCCACGGGTCATGGAGCTCCTAGCCCAGGGCAGGCCGGGTGTCGGAGGCGAGATACAGCTCACCGACGCGCTCGACGCCGTGCTTCGCGAGGAAGAGATGTTCGCGCTGGTGATCAAGCCGACCGACGGCTTTGACACCGGCACCGTTGAAAGCTGGCTTGAGACCAACAAGGCCCTCTTCCAAGGGCGTATCGACAGGCGCCCCTGAGGCCGCTCTTCACAAGAGATACATCTGTACTTCATTCTATCTGCAACGCCAGCTTCTATAATGAGGTGCAACAAACCAAGAATCCCCTCCTTGAGTTTGCACTGCTTCTTGGTTTTTCGAAGCAGTAGCGGTGCGGAAGCGCCGTAATCCCCTCCTTGTAGGCCCGGGCGAGTTCCCTTCTCCCCGGGCCGCTTTTATGGAACTCATGGGGACGGGTCCCGCGGGACCTGCCCCCATGAGCTCCCTGTCCCAGAGGGTCAACCCACCGGACCTGTCCCCATGAGTTCCTTTATTCTTTATTAAAACTCCACAGTATCTCCCTTGCCTTCCCTTTCGTCCAAGGCTACTATATATTCTTGCCCGCAGTGTGAGAAGGCACAATATATTGTGGAAAACCGGCTGAAACCTGTGGAAATCCTTTTAGTGTGGTGGACAAGAGACAAGACGGCGACAACAAAAAACGAAAAAGAAAAGGGATAGCTCATGGTACACGCAATAATCAAACGAGACGGCCGCACTGCCGAGTTCAACGCCGACAAGATCGCCGAGGCGATCGAGAAGGCCTTCAAGGCAAGCGGCGCCATGCAGGACAGGGAAATCGCCGACGAGATATGCGAGAAGGTCCTCACCAAGATAGAGAGCGGCGCCATCGAGGGCGTCCCCACGGTCGAGAGCATCCAGGACCTCGTCGAGGAATCCCTCATCGAGGCGGGCTTCGTCCAGACGGCGAAGGCCTATATCCTCTACCGTGCCGAGCGCAGCCGCGTCCGGGACGTGAACAGCCGCCTCGTCCAGACCCTCAAGGACATCACCTTCTCCAAGGCCTCGGACTCTGACATGAAGCGCGAGAACGCCAACATCGACGCCGACACCGCCATGGGCACCATGCTCAAGTACGGCTCGGAATCGGCGAAGCAGTTCTACGAGATGTGCGTCATCGACCCGAAGTTTGCCCGCGCACACCGCGAGGGCGACATCCACATCCACGACATGGACTTCTATACGCTCACCACCACCTGCTGCCAGATAGACATCCGGAAGCTCTTCGAGGGGGGCTTCTCGACCGGGCATGGGGTGCTGCGCGAGCCCAACGACATCGCCAGCTATGCGGCGCTTGCCTGCATTGCCATCCAGTCGAACCAAAACGACCAGCATGGCGGGCAGTCCATCTGCGACTTCGACTACGGCCTGGCCATCGGCGTGAGGAAGACCTACCGCCGCCTCTACAAGAAGCACCTTGCCGAGGCCCTAGAGCTGCTGACCGACATCAAGGACGTGAAGGGCTTCGCCGAAGCGACGCTCGAAGCCGTCGAAGCCGCGACGGGGCTCACTGCGACGCTCGTGATGGAAGCCCGCTTCACCGATGCCCTGCGCGATGCCCTGCGGGAGGCCGGGGTTGAAGCGGCCCAGCTCGACCGCATCATGGACTACACGGAAAGGCAAGCCGGCGACGATGCCGACCGCACCACCTTCCAGGCTATGGAAGCCCTCGTGCACAACCTGAACACCATGCATTCCCGCGCCGGCGCACAGACGCCCTTCTCGTCGGTCAACTACGGCATGGACACCTCTGCCGAGGGCCGCATGGTTATCAAGAACATGCTCCTTGCGACCGAGCAAGGCCTCGGGTCGGGGGAGACTCCCATCTTCCCCGTGCAGATATTCCGCGTGAAGGAGGGCGTGAACTACAACCCGGAGGACCCGAGCTACGACCTCTTCAAGCTCGCCATGCGCTGTTCCGCAAAGCGCCTGTTCCCGAACTTCAGCTTTCTGGACGCGCCCTTCAACCGGCAGTATTACAAAGGCACGCCGGAGACTGAGATATCCTATATGGGGTGCCGGACGCGCGTCATGGGCAACGTGTACGACCCCGAGCGCGAGATCGCGCCGGGCCGGGGCAACCTGAGTTTCACCTCCATCAACCTCCCGCGCCTCGCCATCCGCTCGAAAGGCGATATCGAGCTCTTCTTCGACCTGCTCGACTCCCGGCTGGCAATCGCCGTCGGCCAGCTTGAGGAGCGCTTCGAGATCCAGGCGCGCAAGAAGGTCTACAACGCGCCCTTCCTCATGGGACAGGGGGTCTGGATCGATTCCGAGAAGCTGGACGCAGACGACGAGCAGCGTGACATACTCAAGCACGGCACCCTGACCGTGGGCTTCATCGGCCTTGCCGAGACGCTTGTCTCGCTGACCGGGAAGCACCACGGCGAGTCCCCCGAGGCACAGCGCCTCGGGCTGGAGATAGTCGGGCACATGCGTTCCTACCTTGACCGCCTCTCGCAGGAAAAGAAGATGAACTACACGCTTATCTCGACCCCCGCAGAAGGGCTGTCGGGCCGTTTCGTCCGCATCGACCGCGAGCGCTATGGCGCCATTGGCGGCGTGACCGACCGCGAGTACTACACGAACGGCTTCCACGTGCCGGTCTACTACCCCATGAACGCCTTCGAGAAGATCACGATAGAGGCGCCCTACCACGCGCTAACGAACGCGGGGCACATCTCCTACGTCGAGCTCGACGGCGACCCGACCGACAACATCGAGGCCTTCGAGACCATTATCCGCCACATGAAGGAGAGCGGCATCGGCTACGGCTCCCTCAACCACCCGGTCGACCGGGACCCGGTCTGCGGCTACAACGGCGTGATCGGGGACAGCTGCCCCAAGTGCGGGCGGGCCGAAGAGCAGGGCCAGCCCTTCGAGCGCATCCGCCGCATCACCGGCTACCTCGTAGGGACGCTCGACCGCTTCAACGACGCGAAGCGCTCCGAGGAGTCGGAGCGCGTGAAGCACGACACCGCAGCGGCCGCCGAGTAGGAGGGCGGGGGGTCCCCTCGTGCAGCCTACCCATATCCGACTGTATGGCACGGCGGCTGACTCGATAGTCGACGGTGCGGGGCTGCGCTACGCGGTGTTCGTCCAGGGCTGCCCCCATGCCTGCCCCGGGTGCCACAACCCCGAAAGCCAGCCTTTCGGCACCGGGTACCTAAAGCGGATAGAGACCCTTGCCGAAGAGATAGCCGCGAACAAGATAATCAACGGCGTCACTTTGTCCGGTGGCGAGCCCCTGGCGCAAAGTGCCGCCTGCCTTGCCCTCGCCGAGCGGCTGAAGGCGGCGGGGCTGGGCCTGTGGCTCTATACCGGCTACCGCTTCGAGGACATCATGGCAGGCAGGGTCGGCTCGCCCGAGCCGCAGGACGTCAGGCTGCAGGACATCGGCTCGCCCGAGCCGCAAGGCGGCGCCGAGGGAGCCTCGGGTGGCGAACTGTGGGGCGGTGGCGCTTCGAGCACCCCGAGTAACTCCCCGGGCGGACCGCCGGAAGCGGCTTCCGCCGGCTCGTGTGCACGGGATCTGGTGGCGCTGTGCGACGTGGTGGTCGACGGCCCCTTCGTCGAGGCGCTCCAGTCCTACCGCCTCACCTGGAGGGGTTCCTCGAACCAGCGGGTGGTCGACGTCCCCCGCAGCCTTGAGGCCGGAAGGGTCGTGCCCTGGGAAAGCAAGGAGGACTACCCCACACCCCCCTCGCCTTGGTGAGAAGCAAAAAACCTTCGGACGCGCCCTGCCGAGGGGCGGCTGGGAAAAAGCCCGCTGTGCTATAATAGCGGCGAACCAAAAGACAGGGAGGAACCCATGAGACGACCACGCACCGCTTCGGCTGCCCATCCGACAAACATGAGGGTGCTTGTTGGCATCGTTTTCGCCACCGGCATCGCGGTCATGCTGCTTGCCGGATGCGGCTCTGGCTCCCCGGCATCCGGGCAGAAGCCTCCTTCACGCGGCTCCGTCGACCCTGCCGGCGCGACGGTAACCCCCGGCTCATATGACGAGGTCTTCGACACCATCAGTACTATTTTCGAGAACCGCGATGCCGTCTATGGCCTCGGCCGCGGTTTGGAGGCCTTTGCCGAGGCCGACGACGCCGCGCCCGCGGCGCCCAGCCCCAACATCGCCTCCGACGTGGCACAGGAGGCAGGGGGCGGCTATTCGGGAACCAACGTGCAGGTCCAGGGCATCGACGAGGGCGACATCGTCAAGACTGACGGCAAGAGCATCTACATGGTCTCGGGGGCCGAAGTCGTTATCGTGCGGGCAGACGGCGCCCAAACCGAGGAAGTCGCGCGCATATCCGTCGACGAGGCCATGAACACCCAGGAAGGCCCCGTCGACTCCCCGCCCTTTATCTACCCGCGCGATTTGTATGTCAGCGGCAACATCCTGGTCGTCCTCTATGAGTACAACATCCAGGAGCCCTCGAACGGACAGCCCGGCGCGCCTGCCGATTCCCCCGACCGCGCCTTTGCGGACAAGGCCTCCGACGGCTCCTACGACATTGAGCCCGTCTTTTACCGGTCGGTCACCGAGGTCGCCCGCTACGACATCAGCGACCCGCACAGCCCCCGGTTCCTCGGCACGCTCGGGCAAGACGGCTACTACACTTCGTCCCGCCTGCAAAACGGGATACTCTACCTCGTGAGCAACCACTTCGTGTTCGACCCCGCCCAGCTGGCCCGCGAGGTCCCCTCCACCTATGTGCCCCGCTTCTACACGGGGTCGGACTACGACATCATGGCGGTCGAGGACATCAGCATCCTCCCCGACTACGACACCACGGCCTACTCCGTCATCACCTCCTTCGACGTTGCGAGGGGAGGGCGCATCGGCCAGCAATCGGTGCTGGGGGCGAGCCATATGCTGTATATGAGCCAGGACAACCTCTACCTGGCGAACGGCCTTTTCGACAAGGCCGAGCTGAACTCCTACCAAGACGGCTCCTTCACCGTGACCGAGTATCAGGAAGGCTATATGACGCGCATTGCGAAGTTCTCCCTTGATGAAGGCGCCATCGCTTTCCTCGCCGATACCCTGGTACCGGGAGCGGCCCTCAACCAGTTCGCCCTCGACGAGCACGCCGGCCACCTCCGCATCGTCACGACGCTCGACACCTACCGCTACCGGGTCCTCAACGACGGCACTTCCGAGCTGACCGACTACCAGTCCTACGAGTCCGAGCCGAGCACGAATGCCCTCTTCGTCCTCGACGGGAACCTCCAGGTAAGCGGCAGCATCGAAGGGCTTGCCGAAGACGAGCGCGTCTATTCGGTGCGCTTCGACGGGCCGGTCGGGTACTTCGTCACCTTCCGGCAGGTCGACCCGCTCTTCGCCGTCGACTTGTCCGACCCCGCAAACCCGGCTGTCAAAGGCACGCTGAAAATCCCCGGCTTCTCGTCCTACCTGCATATATATGCGGAAAACAGGCTGTTCGGCCTCGGGATGGCGGCGGATGACGAAGGCAGGGCGCAGGGCCTCAAGATGAGCATGTTCGACACATCCGACCCCTACAACATAAGCGAGAAGCACCTGCTTGGGCTTGAGTGGGCCTACTCGGACGCGCTGTACAACCACAGGGCCCTCGTCATCGCCCCGGAGAAGAACCTGATCGGCTTCCCGGTTGAGAACGGATATGCGGTCTATGGGTACTCGGAGGAAGGGGGCTTCTCCCTCCGCCAAAGCCTTGAGCCTGCGGACGGCTCCTTCTTCTACAACATGCGCGGGCTGTATGCCGGGGACTACTTCTATCTCTGCTCTCCCGAAAGCATCAGCGTCTATACGCTTGATGACCTGGTCTTTGTCGTCCGGGTGCCCATCGAGGTGGCAGAGATGGCCATCCCCATCATGCCCCTCCTTGAGTAGGCCGCGCCGCACGCCAGGCATCAAAGCACCGAGGAGTTTCCCCTCTGCGCTAAAAAAGACAAAGGCAGAAGGCCGTTTACACAATAGATAATATTTTGTGTAATTTATGTATTTTATAGTCCAAATAAGGGGAGGGGACTTGCTATTGCATTGTGAAGTGACTATGTTTTGCGGGTAGGATGGATTCAAGGGAAGTTCAACTCATATAGGTAGGGTCGTTCGAGCTATTGGGCGCCGAAGCTTTGTTTTCGGTGGCCGGTACGTGGTTGTTGACCGGATGCTGGTTCGATGGGCGAACCAGAGGTAGGCGGGAAACAGCGAGGTCACTGGGTAAAAAGGGGCTTCGCAGGGCCACGGAGGACGACTATGGAGTGATGGGTGGAACAGTGCTGCTTGGATGGGTAACAAGCAGCAGAAACGGGAAAACGGGAAAACGGGAAGGCGGGGCGCATTATGGGCACAAAAAGGGAATCAAGGCATGCAAAACAGGCGGGTAAGGGACACCTCGGCAGCAAACCGGGTGTTGCGCGAAAGGGGCTTGCGGCAGCTCTCGCCGTGAGCCTGGCGCTCACGATGGGCGCCCCGATGTCGGTCTTTGCCGACGACACCCCTGTCGCCCCGGGCCTTGACCTGGTTGAATACAAGGACCTTACCGGCCAAGACGCAACAGCCGACCCGGGAGGCGCCGAAGGCGCCTATGGATCCGACGACGGCGCCTTCGCAGGAGGCAGCGGTGAAGAAGGCTTCATCTCCATCATGCCTTTGGCGGTAACGGACCTCGGCCCCGGCGAGTGCGAGGTCGACACCTGGGCAGACCTCATTTCCGCGATGAACAACACCGCCTACACGACCATCTACCTCAACGACGACATCACACGTACTGCCGCCTTGCCGGCCGTAACGCGCGACCTGACTATTGATGGCCGGGGCCACACGATGAACTTCAACAACGACTCTGCGATAGCGTTCTCGCTGACAGGCACTGCCGTCGTCACCTTTACGCTCGCCAACGTCGATATAAGCAACACCGGAAGCTCCGCAAACTACTTCATCAACACCACCATTGCCAACAAGACCATCAACATAGACAACCTTACCGGTGTGGGAACGGTCAACAGGCCCTTCGTCAATGCCCGCACCGCAGGGTCTACGGTCACCGTCACCGGCAAGACCACCTGGGATGCCGGGAACAACCAAAGACAGCTTGTCAATGCGCGGTTCCTTGTTTTTACCGGCCCCGACACGGAGGCAAAGTTTACCAGCGGCAACAACCCGGTAATGAACATAGGACTTGCGGGAAACGCAAGCGGCGTTTCGGTGCTTGACGGCGCTGTCGCCGAAATCTCGAACTACAGGGGTGCCGGCGTCACGGTCATCGACATGCAAAACGGCGTCACTGCCGGTACGAGCAACTGGTTGAAAGTATACGATGCGAGCAAGTTTGACGTTATCGGATCGGGAAACGACGGCGGTGCGAGTGCCGGCGTCATTATCATGGAAGCAGCCCCCAACCAAGGCGGCGTGGAAGTGCGAGGCGGATCCGAGTTCAACATCATAAGCCTGAATGCGATGAACTGCTTCCTTGCCGAGATGACAGGCGGCCGCTTCCTTGCAGACGGCGAAGGCACCAAGCTTAACTTCCAGTGCTGGGGCGGAGCCAGCGTCCTTTCTGCCTGTATCCGCTTCCGGGCTTTACAAAACCAGTATTTCATTGCAAGCAACAAGGCAGACATAACCATCAAGGTGAACCGCCACACCCAAACCTATGGCGTATCTGCCGTACGCTTCCCTACGGGCGGGAATTCCGGGTTTATCGCAAACACCGGGGCTACCATCCATATCTACAATGAGGGAAACGGGAGCGTTGCTACCTCCGACAGCGGCGACGGCAACAACTACGGTGTCGAGTTCAATGGCAATACCTGGGACTTCTCGGTCACGGGGCCGGGCACTGCGGTTGAGATCTACTCCGAGAGGGGTTGCGCTATCTCTGCCTGGAGCCAGACCAACGGGAAATTCACCCTCAAGGACGGCGCGGTCCTCATAGCGCGCGGCAACGTCAACAGCACCACCAATGCCGGAGCCCTTTCAGCGGGTGGCAACCTTACCTTCGACCTGGACGCCCCCCTCTACTTCGACTTTGCCAACACAAACAGTGGAAACGGCATCCGCCGCTGGCTGCGGGTCGGCGCCAACGCCAACAACTCGATTGATGCCATACGGTCAGACATCGCAGTGTGGGGTAACGGCCAGAGGCGCGACGGCACAGCAGCCGGGAACGACACCAACAGCTCGAACAACCCTGTTGACAGCGGGCCCTATATGTCCCTGACCATGATCGACTACCGCCTGTCGGGGAACAACCTCAACACGGTTACCGTCTCTGCCGCCCTTTCCAGCGAGTTCAACAACACGGTAGACAACTTCGGCAACCGGGGCTTCGACCCCTATCGGCGCTATTCGGGCAACAATGCCGCGCCGAAGATAAACAACCTGCTCCCAGCCACCAATGCGGACAAGTACCTCCGTGCCCAGGGCGTGGTGCCCGAGGGCATCCCGAGGCTCGAAGACCCCTACGAGCGCAGCATCTGGACTGACGAGGTCCTGGCGCGCTTCTTGCGCACCTCATCTGGCGGCTCAGAAGAGACCGTCGGGGAAGGGGCGGTGCGCTCTTTTGAAATGGAAGAGGTCTATGAGGTGGAGACCGGCACGACGCTGAAAGGCGTGGTGCGCTATGCGGTTCCCGACGGCGGCTATTTGACGGTCGGCGACACCTACGAGATAACGGCCGCCTGGCGCGGGCGCATCGACACCCTGGACACCGACAGGGCGCACAGGGCGACAGCAGACGACCTCATGGCCCTGCCCGTCACAGTCACCGACGTCCTGCCGCCTGTCCCGGCGGTCATCGCATATCCGAACAACAACAAGATTTGGGTTGACATAGCAACTGAGGTCACGGGCACGTATCGGGCCGGAGCGGCCCAGGCCCAGCCTGACCCAGGGTTCCTGCCCGAGGCCGGGCCCCATAACCCCGAGCCTGCCGTGATGATGTATGCCCTGGTCAACGGCGCAAAGTTGAGGGATGCCGACGGCGAGGTGCTTTACGGCGAGCTCGACGCCGGCGCCGGCACCTGGTCCTTTCCCATCCCGGAGGATGTGATAGGCACCCTTTCTGCGGGCGACAAGATATACTTCGTCCTTGAGGACGCCAACGCCAACGCCAACCCGACGGTCGCGACGCCCTGCCACGATGCCCTGTTGACGGCGGCACCCTACCTTGAGGTGAGCCTGCCTGACCTTATCCTGACCCACACCGACGCCTACATCGGCCTCACCCGGGCAGCCGAGATCGCAGGCCTCGACGCCGACGCCGCGGCGCAGACCGACGGGCAGCGCACAGCCCTGCTCGGCGAGATTGACGCGAAGGCGACGCCGCGTCCCGGCGCTGGTTGGAACCAAAGCCTTGATATCTTTGCCATGGGTGTCACACCGCCCTGGGGCGAGCCGGGCTACTACCTCGACCAGGAGGCTTTCAGCGCCGCCAAACCGAAGGGCGAGATGTATTCCGTGCTCTATGCCTCGGTGGTTGACGACACCATCCGGAACACCGGGCATGTCACCGTGCTGCCCTTCATGGAGGCCGTGCCCTATATCGGCGCCAACGACTTCTCCATCCCGGTCAACAACGCCATTGCGCTCATGAAGATGGGCTCGCCTGGCTATGACGACACGCTCATCAGGCTTGCCGGCGCTATGGCGCGCGAGAGCCTTGACGACGACTTCAGCGCCGACCTCGTCGCGGTCGATGTGGTCGGGATTCCGATGAACCCGGTCGTGGGGGAGAGCTATCCGGTGACCTTCAAGGTCAAGGGCTCCAACGGGGACAAGAACCACTCCGTCACCATTTTGGCCCTTATCACCGACGGCGACTCTCCGGTGCTCGACGTCACCACCCCCGTGCTCGTGTGGATAGGCGACCCCGCCGACATGCCCGCGGGCTATATCCTGCCGGGCGACTACGACCCCTGGGACTACGTGCAAGCCTGGTCCAAGGAGGAGGATGGCGACGACATCACCGACCGCGTGGAGCTTGACGACAGCGTCGTCGATTTGACGACGGTCGGCACCTACCCGGTCGTCTACACCGTCACCAACGACGACGGCAACACGGCCACCGCCACCGGTATTGTCGCCGTGGGCAACTTCGTCACGGACGGCAACTACCTCATCACCGCCACGAGCTTCGTGAAGAAGATGCCTGTCACGACCGACGACATCGACAACATCCTCGACGCGGACAACGCCCGGGCCCAGGCCTGGATGGTAGACCCGCTCGCCGACGGCGGCCTGGTCGAGGTCGAGGCCCAGGTGAGCAACTACGGCGGCTATATGGCCGACTGTGATGCAGGCACCTACTACGTCGAGTTCCGCCCCGTGCCCCCGGCAGACGGCCCGGCCACCATGCTTTCCATGACCATCGACGCGGTTGTGACCGAGCGCCACGAGCTCACCGACGCCGACGACGCCACAACCGGCATCCGCTATGCGATAGCCGCCGACAACGTGACCATTGCGATTGCCGAGATGGGCACATACTCCGGCATGGGAGACGAAGTCAAGCTCAGGCTCATCAACGCGTCCTTTGCCCAGGCCTGGGAGCTCATGCGCACGGCCAATACCCTCGGCATGCCCGGTGGCATGACCGCCACCGACCCGCCCAGCGGCATCCTTGCCAGCCTGGATGCTGCCGGCGTCGTGGTGCTCAAGAACGACATCCCGGCATCGGGCGGACAGCCCGGTGACGCCTTCGACGTCGTCTTCGGCATCAAGGGGCTGGAAGACATCCGGGTCACCGTGGCCTACACGCTCTTCGGCCAGCCCCCGACGATTACCTTCACCGCCGACCCGCTTGTCGTGCCCTTCCAGCGTGGCACCGACGCCCACGCCTTAACCGACTCTGAGATAATCGACGAGATTCAGGCGACGGACCTGGTCGACGGCGACATCACCGACATGATCACTTACACCGTGGCCAACGCCCCGGCCGGCATCCACACCGGCACTCCCGGCGTGTACTCGGTCACCTACCGCGTCGAGAACTCGTCGAACATGTGGACGGAGGCCACCCGCGCCCTCATCATCGACGACGGCCGCTACATGGTCGACACCGACGAGGGCATCATCATCGGCGCCAAGAACTTCGTCGTGGCCCGCCCCGACTTCCAGGGCACCACGACCGAGGTGCTTGCCCAATCCCGCGCCGAGGCATTCTTCCTCTTCGACGACGACGACCATGCCGCCGGCACGCCGGTGCCCGCGGGCTCGCTCTACGTCGCGAACTTCGACGACTCGGGCTGGGCGACGGCCGACTCCGACACGCTTTATCCCTTCGAGCTCATGGTCACGGGCTTCGATGCCGTGAAGGACATCACGGGCCTCGTCACCGACGCCGACGTGTTAGGCGGCGGCGGCAACAACGATGCCTACGTCATCGCGGCGAGCAACTTCCAGGTGAACCTCATGGGCGCCCGAGCCCTCATGGACGCAGGCCTTGCCACCTCGCTTATGACGGAAGCCGCGGCCGACGTCAAGGTCTACAAGCTCATCGGCGCCGCCCCGGACGCTGAGGCCTTCCTAGCCGCCACCGGCGGCTTCCGCGACGAGCTCAACGCCGACCCGGGCTACCCGATAACCTTCGGCCTGAACGTCGAGGGCGAGCCGGTCTCCGGCGTCACGGCCCAGATACACGGGCGCGTGTCCCAGGGTGAGAACCCCGTCATCATGGCGCCGAGCCCGGTAGAGATATGGATAGGCAACCCGGCCAACAAGCCGACCGGGGCCATCCTGCCGACCGAGTACGTCTCCGACCCGGCGGGCTTCTCCGACGACCTCTACATGGTGAGTGCCACCGACTACGAGGACGGCGACTTCGAGCTTGACGACATCAAGATCACCTACCTCGACCCCGCGACCGGCCCCGTCAACACGGCGATGCCGGACATCTACACGCTTGAGTTCTCCGTCACCGACTCCGACCACAACACGACCACCGCCCCGCGTACCGTGATTGTGAACGACGGTTCCTTTACGGTTGGTGACGGGCGCATCCTTTATGCCCAGTCCTTCGTGACCCTGCTGAAGGACGTCGCGGACAACCCGGCCTTGGTGGATACAGAGATACTGGCCAAGTCGCACGCGAAGCTCTACAACGCCGACGGCTCCCAGATAACGCTCGACCCCTCGACGCTCAAGGACATCGACAACCCGGACGGCTACGGGATGCCTCCTGCTGCCGGCGACTTCCCCCTTACCATCACTGCCCATGACATGCCGTCAGGCGACGTCGCGAAGGACATCACCGCCACGGTGGTCGATGCCGACGTGATGACTCCGACCTCTCCGCCTGCCTTCGGGCCGGCAACCTATGTCTGGGGCAGCCACGCGGAGCTCGCGTTCCTTGACGCTGTGGCCGTGGCCGAGGACGCCGACCCCGAGTCTGAGATATTGAGCATCCTGAAAGTCGATGCCAAGACGATATGGCCGGACAACACGGTCGAATACCCCGTTGACACCATGATAGTCAACGACCTCGACGACTTCGTCAGCACGCTTGCCGGCGCCACCGTGTATTCCCTGGCAAACCTCGGGATATACCGCTTCGCCATAAGCGATGCTGACGGCAAGTCCGAGCCTATCGAGCTTACAATCAACGTGTGGGTTGACTCCCCGCCCTCGATAGAGATAACCGAGCGCCCCGTGGTGCTGGCCGATACCGAGGCACAGCTGGTGGACGACGGGTTCGGCTACGTCACCCGAGCACGCCTGCTCCAAGGTGTGTCCATCAGGGATTTCGAGGACGGCATCCCGCCCTTCGAGCCACACCCCTGGGGCGAGATCGACTATGACAACGACCCCGGTCTCACGATCGAGGTATTTGACGTCACCGACGGAGCCCCCGGCACGCTGGTGGGCGGTGTCCCGGCGACCAGGGCGGCAGGGGCCTACAAGGTGGTCTACACCTATACCGACTCCGACGGCAACATGGTTTCCGACTCGCGCCTGTTCGTCCGAGAGCACTATGCGGGCGAGGTCGCCTACAACGACGCTTACGTCATCCGGGCGCTGTCCTTCGTCATCCACAAGGCAGAGGTCACTCCGGCACATGCCGAGGAACAGATATTGGAGATGGCAGAAGCGGGTGTGTGCTGGGATGTCTACGGCGACTCCTATAGCACCTATGTCAGGAGCCTGGGTGCCTATGCGGCTACCCCGGGCGACTACAACGTAGTCATCGGCACCGACAAGGACGTCACGCTGACCAAGAACATCACCGCCAAGGTGGTCGACGACGGCGACAGGAACAACCCCACCTGGGGCGACACCTATGGGGCCAACGGTGCCACCTGCATGATAATCGGCACGAACTTCCGCATGAACGAGGCGGATGCCCGCGCGCTCGCCGCGAAGAACTCTTCGGGCACTCCGGATGCCTTCGGCTTCACTGACGGCTTCCGATCTGCCATCGTGGGGACCAGCGTTGCCGATGGCGGGCTGGGAAGCGTGGAGCTCTACCACCGTGGAAACTACGCGCCCGCAGACACGGTCAACCGCTGGGTGACCGATGACGGCGGCCTTGTCGACGACTATGCTACAGACGCGATAAGGCACGGCACCGTCTACGAGCTCACGTTGCGCTGCGGGCAGGATGACGGCGCGACGGTGACGATACTGCTCTTCATCGACAACTCCCTGCCGCCGGTCATCGAGGCCCCGGCTGTCCGCATCGTCTGGGTCGGCGACAAGGCCGGGATGCCCGAGGGTGCCATCTACGTGGACGACTGGGACGGCATGAACTTCGTGACGGCCTATGACGACTACTACCCCTTCGACTTGACCGACGAAATCTTGATGGGGACACTCTCCGACCCCGACGACCCGGACAGCTTCATGGTTGCTGCCGTCGAGGATATCGTCGACCTGGGCTTGCGTGACACCTTCCAAGAGATCAGCTACTCGGTCACCGACGCGGACCACAACACCACCGTCGAGACCTTCAAGGTCTTCGTGACCAAGAACGCTGTGATCGACGGCGACTACCTGATTGTCGCTTACGACTTCGTCGAGACGCTTGACAACGTCAAGGCCAACGGCAACAGTGCCGCCGAGATACTCAGGCTGGCTTCCGCCGAGGCCTGGAGGATCAAGAACAACTCCCTGACCGCCAGCGAGCTGCCCTCTGCGGCTGACGCAAGCCTGAGAGTGAGAAGCACCGGGGACGACGGCTCCGGCAACGGCTACATGGCCGCCGAGGGCACCTACGCCCATATTTTGATAGGCGTCGAGCCCGAGGCGGGATTCGGCGACGGTATGAAGAACGCCGACGTGACCGGCATGGTCGTCGATCGTAGCGAGATAGACGACGGCTTCGTCGACGGTGTCCGCTACATCGTCGCTGCCGACAACGCCATGCTTGAGTTGGGCGAGGCCCCCGGCTTCGTCGGCCTGAGTGATGCGGCCAGGGCAAAGCTCATCGAGCGCGCCCGTGCGCTGTCGTGGATGGTGGACGGCGCTATCGCTGATTGGGAGCCGGACGTGTTCGCCAACCAGATAGGGGATGCCACCCATCCCATCAAACCCGGAGGCACCTACGAGGTCACCTTCATCCCGAAGGACCTGCTCGATGATAGCGGCGAGCCCCCCGTATTTGTTACCGTCACCTTCACGATAGACAACGGCATGCCTCCGGTCATCGAGTTCCAACAGGCCCCGCTCGTCTTGAAGAAGACGGCGGGGGCGAGCCCCTTGAGTCTTACCGACCTCAAAGCCTTCATGACCGTTATGGATCCCGAGGACGGGAATTTACGGGATTATACCTTGGTCACCGACGCGGGCGGCAACCCGCTTGACTATCTTGACCAGGCGAAAGTCGGCGTGTGGCAGGCCGTCTACACCGTCACCGACTCCGACGGCAATACGACGACGGCCACCCGCGCCATCGTTGTCGACGATGGGCGCTACGACATAGACGAGGGCGACGACCTCATCATCGGCGCGCGCGACTACGTCATTAAGGTCAGTGAGGTCGATGGCACCGAGTCCCAGGCCAAGATGTACTCCTATGCCGAAGCCTTTGATATCGAGGGCCGCCCGCTTGCCGTGGCCTGGACGGGAGCCCCCGCGGGCTACTGGCCCGACCCCATGGTCGGCTCCTACCCGATAACCTGGACGGTCGACGGGCGTATGACCGAGAAGGAGGTAACCGCGCACGTGGTCGACGCCGACGTC
>WRIR01000024.1 GCA_009782605.1 Eggerthellaceae bacterium
CTGCGTCGAGCCGTCCTGCAAAAAAGCCGTGACCAGCCGCCGCAGGGCTGTCAACACAGGGAAAGTTGGTGCGGCGGGTTTTCACCCAAAAACCTTCCTACCCACACTAAAGGGCGAATAGCCCATATTTTACACCATCTCTACAACTTAATAATATTTTGCCTGATGAGTTTTATTGTCGGTTATTGTCTTTTGGTAATTGTATTTTTAATAGTAAGGCGCAAAACAGGTCGTCCGCTGACATACTGCCCCTACGTGTGCGACGCCCTTACCTCTGCTCTTGTAGGATGGTTTCCATTTGCTTGTCGATGACATCCAGGAGCTCTTCTTTCGCATGCACGTCAAGTTTCGCATAGATCTTCTTCACATACCCCCCTATGGTGTTGATCGAAAGCTGCATCTCATCGGCACAATGCTGGAAGGTCCGGCCCTGCGCCAGCATCATGACAATCCTCGCTTGAGTGGTACACCTATGGGCTCATAGTCAACCGGGACTGCGTACGGTTCATCAATGAAATGAACCCGCCTTCTGATTATGTGGCAATAGGACAAGCAACCTTCAAGCAGCCTGGCGGTATCGCTTATGCAGTGCTTGACAGCAAATGGCCCGACCAGGTCCCCGAGTGGAACCAGAACTATTTTCTCAACCAGTTGGGGGGGGGGGGAGGCTTTATGAGTCCAACACAGTCGAAGGGCTCGCCGAACAGTTCGGGATAGACCCCAAGGACCTTGCGGATGCCGTGTCGAAGTACAACGACGCAGTCGACGAGGCCACGGAAACAACCTCTTCGTTGCTCCCCGTGAAGACAGGCAAGGCCTTCAAGCTCGATACGCCGCCCTTTGTGGGAACCCCGATAGTCAACGGCGCCGCCATGAGCTTTGGGGGCATCCTGCTCAACAAGAACGCCCAGGCGCTTGACCTTGACGGCGTGCCGATCCCCGGCCTATATGCAGCCGGACGCGTCACAGGAGGGTTGTTTGCGAACGGCTATGTCGGAGACGAGGCGCACGGCGCCGCAGTCGGCGAGGCCGGAACCGTCGGAAAGATAGCAGCAGACAGAATAGCCCAGCTGTAACACCGGGCTCAGGCAGATTCTTAGAAGGGACAGCCGCGAAACCCCGCGGCTGTCCCTTCTTGCTATCGGGTCAACCAACGTGCTGCTCACATTCAAGCAGCCCTGCCGTCTGATGCTCGACGGCGAGGAAACCGGTGGCAGCTTTGCCAGTTTCTCTTTCAAGACCGACGAGCCGCACCATGCCTTGAAAGCCCTTCGGCATCACGTATACCGTGCGCGAAGCCTGGAAATCTCGTCGGCATACCCGGGAAGCTCGTTGGGTGTTTCGAGGTAGAAGGGCAGGTGGCGCAGCGCCGGATGGTTCGTGATTGCGGCAAGCGCCTCGAAGCCGATTCTACCCGCGCCGATTTTTGCGTGCCGGTCTTTGTGTGACCCCCGCTCGTTCAGGCTGTCGTTCAAGTGAACCGCCTGCAGCCGCTCAAGGCCGATGCTGCGGTCGAACTCTTCGAGCGCTCCGTCAAGGCCGTTCACGATGTCATAGCCAGCATCCCAGACATGGCAGGTGTCGAGGCATACTCCCAGATGGCCGTCGAGCTCAACACGCTCGATCACCTGCGCAAGGTCGCAGAAGGAGGCGCCGACCTCGCCCCCCTTTCCCGCCATGGTCTCCAGCAGCACTGTTGTCGTCTGCTCGGGTGAAAGCACCGCATTGAGCACTTCTGCTATCTGCTCGATACTCTCCGCAATGCCTTGCCGGGAGTTCCCGCCAGGATGGAGGTTATACATCTGGTGCGGCGTGTGCTCCATACGAAGCAAGTCGTCGGCAAGGACCTCAAAGGCAAACGAGCGAACCTGCTCATTCGCCGAGGCCAGGTTAAGCGTGTAAGGCGCATGCGCCAAAACCCTGTGTATCCCCTGTCCGGCACAGTAGGCTGCAAAGGCGTCGATGTCCTTGTGGTCGATTGCCTTTGCTGCGCCGCCACGCGGGTTCCTCGTGAAGAATTGGAAGGTGTTCGCGTCGATAGAAACGGCGGCCTGCGCCATTTTGAGATAGCCCTTCGAAATGGATAGATGGCAGCCTATGGTCAGGTGCCTGTACCCTTCTACAAAAGAAGCTGCTCTTGCCATTCGGGCTCTTTGAAGCCTATGAGCACGCGATCGTTGTCGATGAGCAGGGGGCGCTTGACGAGCATCCCGTCGGTGGCGAGCAGCCTCAGGCACTCGTCCTCGCCCATGGCAGGCAGCTTGTCTTTGAGCTCAAGCGCCCTGTACTGCAGGCCGCTCGTGTTGAAGAAGCGCCTGACAGGCAGGGCGCTCGTTGCAAGCCAGGAGACAAGCTCTTCGTAGGTGGGATTCTCTTCCTTGATGTCGCGCAGGTCGTAGGCGACGCCGTTGGCGTCGAGCCATTTCTGTGCTTTTTGACAGGTCGTGCATGTGGGGTAGCAGATGAAAAGCATGGGCGGCCTCCTTGGTTCGTGTCCCGGCATATGCCGTAGCACGTTGTAGTATACGCCTTAACGGGTCACAAGATAAAGCCTGTCTTTCGGGATGTGTATCAGCAGCTCGTCGCCCTGACAGGGAAGCTCGTCAGACGGCGTGTTCAAGGTGTCGAGCCGCCAGAAGATATGCTGGTGGAGGAACTTCATGTCCTCTTCTTCCGCAGTCACCTCATCGACCCCGAAGTCGGCCCGGTCGACGACCCCGAGCAGCACCGTACGCTCGAAGCGCGCGTCGATGGCGCGGTCAACGCGCATACGGAACACGTTCTCCCCCGGAGCCTCGGCACGCTGCAGGAATACGGCACGCACTCCCAGGTGCTGGACGTCTTTGGGCACCCGCTCTGCCGTTGCGACCTCAATTCCCCATTTGGGGAGGCGCACGCGGTGCTCATCGACATAGTGGGCGGCCGTTGCGTTCTTGCATCCCGACAGCTTGATGCCCGCAAGGCTTTGCGGCCGGTTGATGAGATCGTCCCCCGTGCCCTCCTCGACAATCCGCCCCTCTTCGACAACGGCGATACGGTCGCAGAAGCGCAGGGCCTCGTCGACGTCATGGCTCACGTAGAGGATCGTTCCCTCGAAGGCATCGAACAGGCTCACGAGGTTCTGCTCAAGCACCCCCTTCAAGTGCGCGTCGAGCGCCGAGAAGGGCTCGTCAAGCATGAGGATACCCGGCTTTGCCGCAAGCATGCGCGCAAGTGCCACACGCTGCTGCTGCCCGCCCGAAAGCTCGCCGGGGTAGCGGCCCCCGAAGCTCTCAAGGCTAAAGCGCTTGAGCTCCGTGGCGATAATCCGGTCGCGCTCGGCCTTGCCTGCCTCCTTGCCGATGCCCGCGGCAACATTCTGGGCAACGGTGAGGTTCGGGAAGAGCATGTAGTTCTGGAACAGGAGGGCTGTCTTGCGCTGCTGCGGGGTGAGGTTGATCTTTTTCTCGGAATCGAAGAAAGTCACGCCGTTGACCACGATATGCCCCGTGTCGGGTCGCATGATGCCCGCGATACAGCGCATCGTGAGGCTCTTCCCGCAGCCGGAGGCGCCAAGGAAGCCCAGCGTCTCGCTTTGGGCGTTGAAGGAGACATCGAGCCGAAAGGCAGGGAACTCCTTGGTGATGGCAACGTCAAGGCTCAAGGCTCCCCCTTCTTCGGTACTTCGTGGTCCTTCTCCCCCACAGGTTGATGAACAGGATAACAACGAAGCTGATAGCGATAATGACAACAGTCCAGAAAATCGCAACCTCGTTGCGCCCGTTCATCCACTCGAAGTACATGGCTATCGGGATGGTTCGCGTGACGCCCAGGTAGTTCCCTGCCAAAAACAGCGTTGCGCCGAACTCGCCGAGCGCCCGGGCAAAGGCCAGTACCGTCCCGGCAGCAATCGAGCTCCAGGCAAGGGGCAGCATCAGGCGGAAGAATATCTTCGCATTGGACCACCCGAGCGTCCGCGCCGCGTCAAGCATGTTCGCGTCAAGCCCCTCGAAGGCGCCGCGCGCGCTGCGGTACATAAGCGGGAAGGCAACCACCACCGCGGCAAGCACCGTTGCCTGCCAGCTAAAGATAAGCGGGAAGCCGATGTCAATAAACCATCTGCCGATACCGGTGTTCTTCCCAAAGAGGAGCAGGAGCAAAAACCCGCAGACCGTCGGCGGCAAGACCATCGGGATCGTGAAGACGGAGTCGGCGATGTCTTGCGCCCGCGCGGGGATGCGCAGGCTGAAATACGCTGCCGCGAGCCCGAGGGCGAACACGATCACAATAGCCGCCCCCGTAGTCTTGAGCGTCACCCACAAAGGGCTGTAGTCGATGTTGGAAAGGAAGTCGGCGAAGGCGTCAAGCCCCGTCTTGGGCGCGACGATCGCCACACCGTCGGCACTGACAAGCCGTGCGAAGTTCGCATGGGAGCGCTCCACATAAAGGGGGTTGCCGGGATTGGTCACATCGCTTCCGTCGCTGCCGGCGATGCCCGCATAGAACTCGCCTTCCCGCAATTCCTGGTCGAAGAAGAAGCTGCGGCCGTCAAGCACAAGGCGCTGCTCGCTGGTGAAATGCCACTCGAACTCGCCTGAAAGCGTGCGGGCCCCTTTTGATGCCCCGGCATCAAGCGCAACAAGCAGCTGTTTGAGGGATTCCCGGTCGGAAGGCCTGCCGATGTCGAGGCCTGCGTCCAGCGCCGCCTGGGCAGGCACGTACACGACAACGGTGTCGCGTGTTGCGACTGCCGCCAAAAACCCCGCCTCGTCGGCGGCATAATAAAGGTAGCCGTGGTACGCGCCCCCGATGAAGCGGTTGGAGCCCACGTGGGCGCGGCTGAACTCCGCGAGCGCAAAGGGGCAGGACTCAAGCCGCGCTGCCGAACCCTCGGCCGACACCTCCGGCTGCAACACCGGGTCGGCGAGGGCGGGGACGGTGGAAACAAGGGAGAACACGACAGCAAGAACCACCGCCGACGCCGCACGCAAGGCCGCACCGAAGGCCTTCCGTATGCCTGCAACCCTGCCGATAACAACAGCCCCGCTCGGCTGCCTGCGCTTGTCCATGTCCTCCTTCATGCCCTCTTTTGTACGCAAAGAAAAAGCTTCCTGCCATATTCTAACAAGAATGCTGCCCCGAGGACAGGAAAGATGGGCAAACAGAGGGAAGCTGTTCGCCCATCTTCTCCAAGAGAAAGAGGATCGGTTTCTGACCCGCAACAAAAAGCCTTATGAGGCAAGCTTTAATTCCTGTTCCTGCGAGACGAGCTCAAAGCCCCATTCCTGCCAAATCTTCAATGCGCCGACATCGTTGAAGGCCCACTCCAAGAACACCGCGGCTACTTCCGCCGCCTCGGATTCGGCACAGATGGCAGCGGGGTATATGATGGGCTTGTGGGTGTCTTCCGGGACAATGCCGACAACCCTCACGCCGCCGAAGCGGTACACGTCCGAGCTGTAAACGAAGGCAACATCGACCTCGCCCGACTCCGCATGCTTGCAGACATTGCCCACGGACGTGTCGAGGACCACCATGCCGTCCTTCGCCAAGGCGCCCAGGAACTCGCCGCCGATGCCTGAGGCGTCGGAATAGCAGCCGACGGTATAGAGCGACTGGCAGGCGTAATTGCCCGCAGGGACCGACTCGTCGCCGACCGCAACCGTATGTGTGCCCGCCGCGATGTCCTCCAGGGTGCAGGCAGCGATGTCGGAGTCCGCGGCGCTCACCATAACGAGCTCGTTCGTGAACATGTCAAAACGGGTTGCAGGATCGACGTAGCCGGCATTCACGGCATCGTCCATCTTGCCCTTTGACGCCGAGACGAGGATGTCGGCATAGGCGCCGGCGGCAAGCATCTCGTTAAGCTCGCCCGACGACTTGTACTGAGTGTCGGCAAAGGTCACCCAGTCGTGCTCTTTCACATAAAGCTCCTGTACGGCCTCCATCGCCTTCGAGAGCGAGTTTGCCGCAAATACCTGGAGCCTTACCTGCTCGTTTGCCGCATCATCCGGCGCCGCAGCCTCGGTTTGCCCAGCAGGGTCGTCCCCGGCCTCCGGGGGGCTCGCACACCCCACAAGCAGAAAGGCGCCGACAAGCACCGTTGCGAACAGGGTGACCAACAGCTTAGAATGTGATCCCATACAAACAACCTCCCTTTCCTAGCCCTCCTTCTGGCCTTCCTGAGATGCCAGGGTTCTATATTATTCTTATTAAAGGATAATGTCAAGGGGAATAATCACGGGGGTCGTCCCGCCGCCGGCACGCACCTGTCCCGCCACCGCCCATCCCCAGCAAAGCCTCCGCCACGCAAGTCCGCCAAAGGGCACGAAAAAGAGCGGTTCGCCTGCCCTGCGTACCCCGTGCAGAACAGGCGAACCGCTTTCGTCCTTGCGCTGCCTGAGAAGCGGCCGCGCCCTATTCCAGGCCCTTAACCATCGGGATCAAGGACAGCAGCAACACGATGCCGACGATGCCGATGACGATGCCGACGACGATGTTCTCCCACACCATGGCGAAGCACATGCCCACACCCAGCAGGAGGGCGCCCACTATGCCCAGGGCGACGATGCCTGCGGTCTTCCCGTTGAGGCGGATGGGCACCTTGCCGGTCATCCTGCGCCACACTATCACCGCCGCCACAAGTATAAGGGCTCCGACGGCCCCCATGACCACGCCCGGCTTGAACGCATCCCATTCAGGCAGCAGGCACATGCACATGCCGACAGCAAAAAGAATGCCTCCCACGGTTCCCATGATCATTGCGACAAAACTGCTCTTCTTCATTCCGACTCCTTTCATAGGTTTGATAGCCACACAGTACCGGGGAATTGTTTGCGGTTTGTTTGGGCCTTGTTTGGGAATCATTAATCCCCGCCCAAGTCCCGCGCCGCACCCTCCCCTGTTTTACAGGCAGCACCCTGCCCCGAGCACGCTTGGGGTGCTCGCCCCCCCCCTCGCGCCATAGAAGGAGCAACCGGAAAACAACTGCCGCTGAGGGGGCGTGCCCGCAGCCGCGTATTTTTCATAACGGGGGCCGCCCCTTTCTGCTAAAATGTGTTACGGAATTTAAAAACGTAACACTAATGGAGGGGGACATGATGGGAAGCCTTTCTCGTCGCGGGTTTGTGGGCTTGGCCGGAATCGGTGCGGCCGGCCTTGTGGGGGCATCGTCGACGGCCTTGGCCGGCCTGCTCTCTTCCTGTTCGCCCGGGACAGGAAGCCCCTCGGGCACTGGTGCGCAGGCGGGCACAGGCAGCGCTGCGGGAGGCGCTGCGGAAAGCGCACAGGTGGTTGTCGTCATGAATGCGGCAAGCGAGCCGGACGCGGGCTTTGACCCCCTCGTCTCATGGGGGTGCGGGGAACATGTGCACGAGCCGCTTATCCAGAGCACGCTGGTCACGACCAATGCCGCCATGGGCTTTGAGAACGATCTTGCCACGGCGTATTCTTGCAGCGACGACGGGATGACCTGGACTTTCACCATACGCGACGACGTTGCCTTTACCGACGGCCTTCCTTTGACGGCCGATGACGTGGCCTTCACCCTCAACGGCATCATCGGGTCGCAGAGGGCCCAGGCCGACTTGAGCATGGTCAAGGAGGTCGAGGTAGCGGATGCCCGTACCGTCGTCCTGCGGATGGCCAAGCCCTTCAACGCCCTGCTCTACACCCTGGCGGTCGTCGGCATCGTCCCCGCACATGCCTATGGCACAGACTACGGCTCGCGCCCGGTCGGCTCGGGGCGCTACCTGCTTGAACAGTGGGACCGGGGCCAGCAGGTCATCTTGGCGGCAAACCCGGACTACTACGGCACGGCCCCCCAGATTGGGCGGGTCGTCGTGGTGTTCATGGAAGAAGATGTCGCCCTGGCTGCCGTGCGCACCGGGCAGGTGGACATCGCCTACACGACCGCGCTCTTCGGCGACCAGCAGATAGCGGGCTTCGAGCTGCTTGGCTGCAAGACGGTCGACAGCCGGGGCATCTCGCTCCCGACGGGCGCGGCAGGCTCGACCAGGGCGGTCGGCGGCATCGAATACCCCAGCGGCAACGACGTCACCTCCGACGTCGCCGTGCGCCGTGCGGTCAACCACGCGCTCGACCGCGCACAGCTGGCAGAGCATGTGCTCAACGGATACGGGAGTGCGGCATTCAGCGTTTCCGACAACATGCCGTGGGCCTCCCCGGACATGGTGGTCCCGACCGACAAAGACAGGGCGCGGGCCCTGCTCGAAGGTGCGGGCTGGGTCGAGGGCGCCGACGGCATACGGAGCAAGGGCACCCTCCGGGCGGCCTTCACCCTGCGCTATCCGGCCTATGACTCGGTGCGCCAGGCGCTCGCCGCGGAATTCTCCAACCAGATGCGGGAGGTCGGCATCGAGGTGGCCACACAAGGGGGCAGCTGGGACGACCTCTACGCCCGCCAGTACACCGACCCCATCCTGTGGGGGTGGGGCTCAAATTCGCCCATCGAGCTGTACGAACTGAACTATTCGAGCGGGTGGGGGAACTTTGCCGGTTTCGAGGACGCAGCCATCGACGCATACCTCGACGCGGCGCTTGCGGTGCCGGCCATCGAGGATTCGTACGGGCTTTGGCAGAAGGCCCAGTGGGACGGGAGCCATGGCTTTGCGCCGCCCGGGGCGGCGACGTGGGCGTGGCTCGTCAACATCGACCACCTGTATTTCAAGCGCAGGGGGCTCAACGTCGCCGACCAGAAGCCCCACCCCCATGGGCATGGGTGGTCGCTGGTGAACAACATTGACCGCTGGAGCTGGGATACGGGGATGTCGCGGTAGCCATGCTCCGTTTCGCCCTGCGCAACATCGCCAAGTTCTCCTGCCTGATGGCCGCAGTAAGCGTCCTGGTGTTCGTGCTGGTGAGCCTCTCGCCGATTGACCCCGTCCAGGCAAGCGTCGGGCAGGCGGCCTACCTCAACATGGGCGAGGCGAAGCGTGCGGAGCTCGCCCGATACTGGGATGTGGGCACCCCTTTGTGGGAGCGCTATGCCAACTGGGCGGGTGCGCTCTTCCGAGGCGATCTCGGCATGTCGCTCCGCTACAACGCGCCGGTGTCCGAAGTGATTGCAGCACGTGCCGCAAGCTCGCTTGTGCTGATGGCAAGCGCCTGGGCGATAAGCGGCGTGGTCGGCTTCGTGCTGGGCATCGTGGCGGGGATGTACCGGGGACGTGCGGCAGACAGGCTCATCAAGGGCTGCTGCATCGCCCTTGCGGCAACTCCGGCATTCTGGTTGGGCCTCGTCTGCCTTATGGTGTTTGCGGTGTGGCTGGGGTGGTTCCCCTTCGGCTTCTCGGTCCCGGTCGGGGTTGTTGCGGCGGAGGTCACCGTGCTCGATGCCCTGCGCCACCTGGTGCTCCCAGCGCTTACGCTGTCGGTCGTCGGCATTGCACATATCGCGCTCCACACCCGCGAAAAGGCCATCGACGTCATGGAGGGCGACTATGTCCGCTTCGCCCAGATGCGGGGGCTCGGCCGCTGGCAGGCCTTGCTCCGTCACGGCCTGCGCAACCTGGCGCTCCCGGCGCTGACTTTGCAGCTTGCCTCCATTTCGGAGATATTCGGCGGCTCCGTCCTTGTCGAGCAGGTGTTCTCCTATCCCGGCCTGGGGCAGGCCGCCGTGGTGGCGGGGCTTGGGGGCGATGCGGCGCTGCTGGTCGGCATCGCGCTCGTTTCTGCCGCATTGGTGTTCGGCGGGAACATGGCTGCGAACCTGCTGTACGGGCTCGTCGACCCGCGTATGCGAAAGGAGGAAGCCCGTGGCTCGGCCTATGAGTGAGGGCGGCGGGGCGGTCGCCTTTTCGCTGCATCGCCCCCAAAGGGGCCGTGTGGGCAACCGCGTGCGCACGCTGGCGGTGCTCGTTGTCGCGGCCTTCGCCTTGGGCGCCCTTGCCGTCCTCGGGCTTTTTGCCGAGAGCCAGGCGATGCAGACCGACTTCCTGCAGAAGAGCCTGGGACCGGATGCTGCCCACCCCTTCGGCACCGACTGGATGGGGCGCGACATGTTCTTGCGCACGCTTGCCGGACTGGCAACGAGCATCTTCGTAGGGGTGGTCGCAGCAGGTGCCTCGGCGGTGATCGCGCTGGTGCTCGGCAGTATTGCGGCCTTGGGCGGCAGGAGGGCAGACACGGCGGTGACCTGGCTTGTCGATCTCATGATGGGGCTCCCGCACATCATCTTGCTCATCTTGATCTCCTTTGCGATCGGCAAGGGGTTTTGGGGCGTGACCATCGGGGTCGCCGTGACCCATTGGCCAAGCCTGGCCCGCGTGATCCGCGCCGAGATACTGCAATGCCGGCAATCCGACTTTGTCGCCCTCGCCGCGCGGCTGGGGCAAAGCCGGGCGCGCATTGCCGTCAAGCATATGCTTCCCCATGTGTTCCCCCAGTTCCTGGTGGGGCTTGTCCTGCTCTTCCCCCATGCGATCCTCCACGAGGCGGCGCTCACCTTCCTCGGCTTCGGCCTGCCGCCCGAAGCGCCGGCAATCGGCATCATCCTAAGCGAGTCGATGGGCTACCTCTCTGCGGGGATGTGGTGGCTGGCGCTGTTCCCGGGGCTTGCCCTGGTCGCAACGGTGCTGCTTTTCGACTGCGCCGGGTCGAGCCTTCGGCGCCTCATCGACCCCTTTACCGCGCAGGAATAAGGGGGTGGGACGCTTGCCGACGGAACACTTTGCATACGAGGCCGATGCGCCTGGGGCAGGCGTGCTGGGAGCCCATGCGCATGGCGGCACGAACGGCAGCACACAGGGGGCCGATGCGCATGAGGACGGCACGCACAAGGATGCCCAAAGACACCACCACCACTCCCATGCGCACAGCTCCCGCCATGCGGGGGGCCACCACCTCTTGCAGGTGGAGGGCTTGAGCATCTCGTTTATGATGTATGATTCGGCCGCCCCGTCTTTTTTCCGGGCCAAGAAGCAGGAAGTGCCGGTCATCCGCGACCTGAGCATCTCGGTGCATGTTGGCGAGATCGTCGCGGTCGTCGGGGCGTCCGGCGCGGGAAAGACCCTGCTCGCCGATGCCCTCATGGGCATGTTCGAGCCGAACGCCCGGGTCTCCGGCACGATCTGGTTCGACGGGGCGCTGCAGGATGCACGCTCGCTCGCAGGGCTGCGCGGGAGGGGGGTCTCGCTCGTCCCGCAGAGTACGGCATACCTCGACCCGCTGATGAGGGTGGGGAGGCAGGTGCGCGGGTTCGGTGGAGGGAAAAGGCTCTCACGGTCGCAGAAGCTCCAGCGCGCACAGTCCCAGCGCGCGCTTTTTTCCCGCTACGGCCTGGACGAGTCGGTCGAGAAGCGCTATCCCCACCAGCTGTCGGGCGGCATGGCGCGGCGCGTGCTGCTGGCAAGTGCGCTCATCGACCAGCCGAGGCTTATCGTGGCCGACGAGCCGACGCCCGGGCTTGACCTCGACCTTGCGGCGCGTGCTCTTGCCGATTTCCGCGAGTTCGCCGACTCGGGCAAAGGGGTGCTGCTCATCACCCACGACATAGAGCTTGCCCTGCGTGTTGCCGACCGCGTTGCGGTGTTCAAGGACGGAACCGTCGTCGAGGAAACAGCAGTTGCGAACTTCGCCTCGCCCGACCTTCTGAGCCACCCCTACAGCAAGGAGCTTTGGCACGCGCTGCCCGAGCACGGCTTCACGGCCCCGGAGGAAGGGTATTCGCCAGAATTGCAGCCGGAGCCGCAGGCGGAAATGCAGCCGCAGCCGCCCGCCAGCCCCCTTGGCGAAAGCCGCATGTCCGGGGAGTCCGAGGAGGGAGGGCCGCCCCTATGCTAGAAGCCCGCAACCTCGACTTCGCCTTCCCGGAATCCCCCCTGCTGCTCAGCGGCTTCTCCCTTTCCGTCGCACCGGGGGAACGCGTTGCCCTCCAGGCTCCTTCGGGGTTCGGGAAAACCACCCTCTGCCGCATCGTCGCGGGCTACCTCGCGCCTACCCGAGGGGAGGTGCTGCTTGACGGCGTCCCACTTCCGAAGCGGGGGCCCTGCCCGGTGCAGCTTGTGTGGCAGCACCCGGAGCGGGCGGTCGACCCGCGGATGCGCATGGCGGCGGTGCTCGACGAAGCGGGCGCGAGGGAGCCGGAAACGCTGGAGCGCCTGGGCATCCGGCAGGCATGGCTCTCCCGCTTTCCCCACGAGCTTTCCGGCGGCGAGCTGCAGCGCTTCTGTATCGCCCGCGCCTTGGCGGCAGGCCCGCGCTACCTTGTTGCCGACGAGGTCTCGACGATGCTCGACGCCGTTACCCAGGCCCGTATCTGGAACTTCCTCCTTGAGGAATGCGGGCGGCGCAGGCTCGGCCTCGTCTTCGTCTCCCATTCCCCCGCCCTCACCAACCGCATCGCAACCCGCACGGTGGCCCTGGGATAGGGTTTTCCGTCTGCCTTGGGCAGATAGGGCCTTCTGCGCTTTGCGTCACTCGCTGTCTGTAGAAACAACCTGCTTGTCGGCTTGGCGCTTGGCTATTTTGAAAGACAGGTAGTATGCCCCGATGCAAAGGAAAAACACCATCAGCGCACAGACAAGGCCCAAGGCCCCGTTGCCCAACCAGTGCACCTGGCCTGCCCCGAGAACCCGGTATTCGGCAAGCGCCCTGAACAGTGCCGTTCCCAGCCCTACGCCAAGGGCTCCAAGCCCCGACCAGACCAGGTAGTATTCCCAGGGGAAGTGCTCGGTATTGGCAAAGCGGTTGTTGGTCATCACTCCGCGTTTTATGGAAATGATGAGGCAGGTAATCATAGCGCCCATCAGGGCAAGGTATTCAAGGGGCCTCACGTAAAGAGAAACCTCCACCTCCATATCATGCATGAAGGCAACCTGCATTTGGCTCATGCCGTAGTAAAGGTCGAGCAGGATGCCGGCGCTGAGGATATAAAAGCCGATGGCATTGATCCTGTTCGTCTCGGCCAGCAGGCGCTCGTCGCGGTTCTTCAGGCGAAACATCTCAATAACAGACATGGCTACACTCCTTCTTCCCAAAACAAGTCATTCAAGGTCTTGTCAAGCGTCTTGCAGATAGCGACGCACAGGTTCAAGGTCGGGTTGTATCCCCCCGCCTCGATCAGCCCGATGGTCTGACGGGTGACGCCGACCGCGTTCGCCAAGTCCTCCTGCGACATATCGGCCTCGACACGTGCCAGCTTCATTTTCAAGTTCTTCATCGATCGGCCACGCACCTTTCCCACAATCTGACGATAGTGGAATTAAACACTATATTATGCAATATGTCAAATATATATTACATATTCATAAGTATATCTTGCTTTTCACAGGATCCGACAATACGCCGGCCTCGCGCACGCGGCGGCACGTGAACCTTGACATCCAGAGAAATGCTTCTATACTGTACCTGCTCCCGGCTTGGCCTTTGGCGGTTCTGGAACCAGACGGCACGCCCCGAAGCAAAGGCTTCGCCGAGGAAAACGAAGGGGAACGCGCATGAGGCAGCACACCACGAACTACGCCGATGCCTTTATCGAGGCGGCCGAGGACTGCCCTGCCCATACGGCAGAGGCCCCGCCCCTGAAAGAGCCCAAATCGGCAGCACGGCATGAATACGAGATGCTGCAGGGCAACCCCTACCTCTACACCTCCGACGACGTCGCCTACGAGACAAAAGGGAGGCCCAAGGGGATAAGCCGCGAGGAATTCTTCTCGAAAGGGCAGCCATGCCTGCGGGCGTCGGCGCTCACCAAGCGGTACGGATGGGGCATCCACAGCGACGGGGACGGGAGAATCGCCCTTTTTGCCAAAGGGTCGCCGGACTATGACCGCCTCGCGGCCGATGGGCACCTCCACCACCTCAAAGCCCTGTCGAACAGCAAAGGCACCGCTTCTTGAAAAGGCGCGGCAGCCTTGGCACAAAGGCCGGCGGCGCTACCCGACGGCAACCCGCCCCAGGATAAGGTTTTCCCGGGCGGGCACCGCAACCGGCAAGGCAACAGCAGGTTGCTTGCCTTGGGCGCAGGGGTGCTGGTATATTGGTGACCGGGCACCCTGAGGGCAGCGACCCCCGACATCACGGGAAGGGACGAACGCATGGAAACCAGCGAGATACTCACCGACCTCCGCAAGCGAAACGGGCTTACCCAAGGCGAGATGGCAGAAAGGCTGTTCGTCACCCGCCAGGCAGTCTCTCGCTGGGAAACAGGCGGGACCACCCCCAATACCGAGACCCTGAAACTCATCTCCAAGGAGTTCAGCCTGTCAATCAATGCCCTGCTCGGACAACCCCAAGAGCCCGTTTGCCAAAGCTGCGCGATGCCTCTGCAAGATATCGACGACTTCGGAACCAACAGTGACGGCGGCGTGAACACCGAATACTGCATCCATTGCTACCAAGCCGGCTCCTTCACCCAGAGCCGCACCATCGAAGAGATGGTGGAGTCCAACCTGGGCTATCTCGACCAATGGAACGCCGGGCAAGGCACGAGCTATACCGCAGACGAGGCACGGGGTATCCTGAAAACACACCTCGCCACCCTAAAGCGCTGGCAAACATCCTGACCCAGCCGAACAGGAGGGGCTGTCCTTGAAAGACGGTCACAAAGTCATCCCCCCCCTCTGGGCAATATAGCAGCGACCTACCCGAAACCTGTGCTCATGTGGGCACTCGGGCTAGCCCAGGTACTCGGCAGCATGAGAGGCAGCCAGGCGCCCTGATGTCAGTGCCCAACCGGCCATGGTGCCAGGCGCGATATTTGCGTCATAGGCATCACCATAGAGGCCGGAAGCGTCGTTGCCTGCAGCATAGAGCCCGTCGATTACCCTGCGGTCGGCATCAACGCATTCCATCTTGTCGGTAATATGCAGTCCGCCGCAGGAGCCGAAGCTGCCTACCTGACAATCCAGTGCATAGTAAGGCCCAGTTGTCAGGGGATGCATGAGTTGGGGCTTCTTGCCGAAATCCTCGTCTATACCCTTCTCACACAGTTCGTTGTAACGCTGCACGGATGCCTTGAGCTTTGCCGCGTCCAGACCAGCCTGTGCAGCGAGGTCGTCAAGGCTGTCGGCCACATAAACCGAGCCATAATCGCCGCGCACCTGTTCCAAGTCGGTGCGAATGGTGCCCATCGGCGTCTCCTCGTTCACGAAGGTGAAGACGGGCACATAGGTGCCTACGCTCTCGAAATGTGCAAGGTCGGCATCGGTGAACACGTTCAGCAGCCGCTCCTGGAACTTTATGGCATTGCCGGCAAATGCGAAGTTGTCGATAAACACGTCCTCGCGCACGACCCGGTCACAGTCCTGATTGAGCCACAGCGTCGGCTGCACGGAGAGGCTGAAGATGTAGGAACCCCACTCGGTGCCCCGCACCACCGGCCCGCAACAAGGAACGGTGCCCGGATACTTCCAGAGGGCAGCCCCAGCATCCACGCCCATCTTGATGCCGTCGCCGTCGCGGCCTGGCACGCCGAGGTCAATAGGGTCGAGCACGCTCATCGTCAGTGTCTTAAGGAGCTCCTTGTTCTGGCCATAGCCCCCCGAGGCTATGATTACGGCACCGGCCTCAATCTTGGTGATAGTGCCGTCGCCTCTCTCCACTATGGCGCCGATGACCTTGTTGTTTTCTGTCAGTACCCTGCGAGCGGCAGTACCGAGCATGACCTCTGCGCCTAACTCCTGCGCCTTGGCAGCCAAGGTATCGAAAAACATCTTGGCGGGAGAGCCGTGGTTGTCCTCCTCGCGCGCCCAAACATGGAAGATGGGCTGGGAGATGCCAATGGGCACCACTGCTGCATATTGGGCGCCAAGGCTCTCAGCCCAGTCCACCGTAGCCGCGGTCTCGCTAAAGAAGGTATTATAGAGTGAATATCGCGGCAGATAGTGATTGAACTCCATACATTCCTCGATAATCTCCTCTACGGGGATGTCAACGCCCATTTCCCCTTGCCAGCGTGATCCAACGGCAAACATGCCCTCGGTGCAGACCCAGGCACCGCCAAGGGTTCCCGACTTCTCCACCAGTATCGTCTTGAGACCCTTCTGCCCTGCTTGGATGGCAGCGGCGATACCAGCCCCTCCGCCACCTATCACCAACAAGTCAGTGCTGATGGTTTCAGAAGGCTCGCCTACCGGATCAAGCGCCCAGAGGCCGCCTGGCTGCATACCCGCAGGATCATTGGCCGAGGTGTCTGCGGCCATAGTCCCTGGGCCTTCACCCGCCTCGTTGGATGCTGGTGAGCAGGCACCCATCCCGAATGCTCCGGCAACCGCAAGTGCCGCTGTGCTGCCCTTGAGGAAGCTCCTCCTTGACAGCGCCCTTGGTTCTGGCCCTGCGGCCTGGGAAGTTCCCTTGTTCTCTTCTCTGTTGTACATTTCCCTCTCCTTTTCTCGCTTCTGGCCTAAAAAAGTGATGAGCGTCTCGTATAAAATAGGCTTTACCCGAGCGACTGTTCAAGTAGTAACGGCTGAACCAACGGCTCACTTAATTGCACTTTTAGTACAAGCGCGAACCTACAGCCACGGGTATAATGGGGAAAGCGCGCTCCCCTGCCGAGGCCGGAGAAGGTTGGAGAAGGTTGGAGAAGGACTATGCTCACCGAACACCTGGAGTACTTTTCGCTAACCTACAAAGCACGTAGCTATGCGCAGGCGGCCAAGCTCGTGCCGATGTCTTTGCAGGGTCTGATCAAGAGCATCCGCCAGCTGGAACGACACTACGGCGCAACGCTTTTTACAACCGATGAGCACGGGGTGCTCGTTCCCACGGCCTATGCCGACGAGCTCTTTAGCTTCTGCGGCAAATGGGAGCACAACTCCCGGCTTTTAAGCAACGCCTTCGAGCGCATCCACGCATTGGAGAGCCACGCCATCCGCCTGGGCGCCTGCTTGGGTATTTCCGGCAACCTGGGCCAACGCTTTCAGTCTCAGCTGGCAGCAAGGCTGCCTCACATCAAGCTTGCCTACAGCGAGTACAACGACATGGATTGTGACAGCGGATTGCGTTTGGGCAACTACGACTTGGCCTTTACTATTGCCCCCTACGGGCAGGACTTCCACACCTTCGAGATGTTCTCTGACAACTTTATCTTTTGGGTAAACCGGGACAACCCGCTCAGCGAGAAGGTTGCGGGGATCGAGCTGGGGGATTTGGAGAGCCAAAATATCGCCTTGCCCGGCGAGGGTTTCAAGTGCTTCAATCTTTTTATAGGTGGTTGTGCCGAACAGGGCATACCCGTGGGACAGATTTTCTCGACTGCCGAGATGTTCCATATCTACAATCACGCCCTTTCGAACCGGGGCATTGGCATGGGCGTACAGCACCTCACCAATCTGGCCGTCTTCCAGCACGACGAGGTGGTCGCGATACCCTTTAGCGGACCGCCCTGGGCCTATGGGGTCTCCTATCTGCCTGCCCATAGCCTCAATGAAATGGAGCGGATGTTTTTAGAGTATTGCATCGGTTTTTGGTAGGAAAGCATGGGGCGCGCCTTCTGGATCGAACCACTCTTCCCACAAAACACACCGGGGGAAAGTTGGGACCTTTTCAAAAAAGACACGCTGCGCAGGTCGCCCCCCTTCCCTACCTCTTGCCTCCCCGCACGCGCGTGAAACTCAGGAGGGCCGCAGACCCGGGGTGAAGCCCTTCCCACAATCCCCGATAAGTGAGAACGGCGACGCCGGCGGTAGGGAAATGGTCGGCTGCCTGAGCCGTCAAGGGGCTGGGCCGGGCAAGGGTCTCCACCAGGTCGCCCACCGTGGGCTGGTGGCTGACGATGGCGAGCACGGACAGGGACTCGTCGAGCGCAAGCATCTCCGAGACGAGGGAGTCCGCCCACGCGCCGTAGAAGGAAGGGCGGGAGTCCACCTCCTGTGCATGGGCCCCGCCCAGGCACGCACAGTCCCATGTCTCTTGGGTGCGCTTGGCGGCCGAACACCAGACCAGGTCGATCCCATAGGGCTCAAGCAAGGGCCCCATGGCGCAGGCATCCTTCCGCCCCCGTTCCAGCAGGGGCCTCTCGAAGTCGGGAAGGCCCGTGCTCCAGTCCGACTTCGCATGCCGTATGACGATAATGGTCTTTTCCATTGAGCTTCCTTATGCTCCCAGTGTCCCGATAGAGAGAGAACTCCATCGATTATAGCACCAAGGCTCCGCCTGCATACACCATCCCTTTGAGAACAGGTTGTCTCGGCTCAGCTCGTTCGCAACTACCCCGCACCAGGAAAGTCGCGGCTCATAGAGGCAGTGGGTTTTCGGAAGCCGGGGGGAGGGGTGCTTTGGTTACTGCGAATACAGAATTCAAATAAAAAATTTGAGAAGCGCAGCGCACGAGCGCGAAGCGCGGGCAGCGGAGCGGTAACCAAAGCACCCCTCCCCCCGGCTTCCGAAAACAAAAATATCCCGTGTGAGCACGACGTCCTATCCTCCCACGGGCTAGCCTGCAGCACCTTCGCCCAAATCAATCTCATCCAGCCACTCGTTGACCTGGTCAACTGCTTCTTCAAGCGTTAATCTCAAATCAACAGTTTCTGCTGCGGCAGAATAATCTGCAAACCAATTAGGCAGCGCAACAGCCCTGGCAGGCCATGAACGTGCGATCCTCCCGAGCGTGTTTGCTTCCTCGGCTCTTGCCGTAAACACATCCAGAATCGCCTCGCGGATACTGTGGCAAGACGGCTCCCCGGTTTCTTCTACAAGGTTCCGAATGAGAAGAAGGTCGACTACGTCACGTGGTCGATTATTGACATATAACGGTGGGTCATGAGGATCGGTAGCAGAGTGAACTTTTTGAGCAATTTGATATCTCATTGCCAAGGTGACCAACACATCAGGCGTTGGCAAGCCCAAGGCACCCAATGCCGGGGGCCTGAGATATTCGTGTTCCTCGCCCACTCTTCCCTCTTCGGGAGAAACCTCGACAGTAATCTTTCTCCACGTTTCTCCTTTGAGATTGATAGAAATAGTAAAACTTCTCGGCTTGATAATCTTCGCAGGTGTCTCAATGGTTTCAACTTCACCACGAACCAACTGCAATAATCCCCATTGCTCCTGCAAAACAGAATCCAGCGAACTTATGAAATCATCCATATTACCACGCACCAGTCCATCAAGATCGCGAGTAGAACGTGCAATATCCCCAAGGCGATGCTGTAGGAAAGTTCCTCCTTTCATCAAAAATCGACTTTTCCCATCGCCATCTACGGTCTTTTGCAGGACGGCTGCCACAATAGCCGAAGCTACCAACCAAGCTAAGCGACCATTCTTTTCGCCGGGTATTGTGTTTTCAATTGTATCTATCCAGCTATCGAGCACCCTCTTATTGATGGGCTCTTTATTCTTCGGCTTCTGAGATTCCAGGACTTCTCGAATGCTGTTACCTTTTGCAGCTTCCAACATTTCTCTCCTCTAGGCTTTGTTCCAGTCTTGCTCGTGCAGAACCAGACAGTTCGCTAGTTTTCCCTGCCTTATTAAGCGCCTGTTCAATGAGGTAGCTTGGCAATCCTGCTTTGATACACTGCTCAATGGCTGTCGGAATGTCAACTATGGGCATCTGCATGAACCAGGTCTTTTGGTTTAGGGATAGATTCTCGAAATGGAGTTGATAGCCTTCTCCCTCAGCACGCTTAAACCGCCGCCCTTTGTTGACAGTAACATGAATTTTTCTTGGGTTCACGTCACATAATTCCCTGAGAAACAAAGCGCTTTCATGGCTCAAACATGCTTCCGGAACACCCGTCCATAATACTGCCAGCATAAAAGGACTGTATTGGGTTATTGGTACCTGCGGCACTCGATAAACGCCGTGGACAGCTCTCGCAAGCCGTCCGCGAGCGACCATCTTCGCTAATTCTTGTCGAGGTACTCCCTCGGCAGCTGCCTGGGCAGTAGTTATCAGACCCTGCTGATCAATGGCAAGTTCTCGCAGCTTCTCCAAATATGTTATGACTTCATTCATGCAAATAAGTTACCATAATGGTTACTTATTTGCAAGTTCCACCCCGCACCAGGAAAGTCGCTGCTCATAGAGGCAGTGGGTTTTCGGAAGCCGGGGGGAGGGGTGCTTTGGTTACTGCGAATACAGAATTCAAATAAAAAAGTTTGAGAAGCGTAGCGCACGAGCGCGAAGCGCGGGCAGCGGAGCGGTAACCAAAGCACCCCTCCCCCCGGCTTCCGAAAACAAAAATATCCTGTGTGAGCACGACGTCCTATCCTCCCACGGACTACACCGCAGTACTTTCGGCGATGAGAGGCTTAACTACCGAGTTCGGAATGGAATCGGGTGATCCCTCTCTCCATGGTCGCGCTCATACAGGATATTCTCCGCAGCATCCGGGGATGCCGCTTCCCACATGAAAACCTATTCAGCTTTCAAGTCGATGCACCTTGAAGGTTACATAGCGTTCATAAATCACAAATCAGCGTAAGATACTAAAGAAACTATTATAGGATAAAGAGCTCGACCAATTAGTACTGCTCGTCTGAATACATTGCTGTACTTACAACTGCAGCCTATCAACCTCGTAGTCTACAAGGGGTCTTACCGAAAAGAGAACTCATCTTGAAGACGGCTTCCCACTTAGATGCTTTCAGCGGTTATCCGTTCCGAACGTAGCTACGCAGCGGTGCCTTTGGTAGACAACTGCTACACCAGAGGTTCGTCCATCCC
>WRIR01000025.1 GCA_009782605.1 Eggerthellaceae bacterium
ACAAGGCTTCTTTGATGGGTTATAGTATTGCTCAGATTGTTCAAGGAAGGCCGTTGATGTCATCTTCCAGGGCGTTGCCACCCACCAAAAGGGAGGCACCACCCCCAATCACCTAACATGCAGGCCCCGTTCTTGATGAAGGCTTATGTGGTATAATGCTTGGATGCACGTTTTCACCCCTGCACAGGTTGTTTGAGGTGAGACGGTTCTGAGAAAGGAAGGTTCGTGGCACATATTTCTGATGACAGTCTTGAGAATATCGAAAACCTCCCCGAAGAAGAAGGCCTCGCCGACGCCCCGGAAGACACCCTCGAAGAGTTTTTGGAGGATGCCTCCCCCCGCGCTGTCGACGACCTGCTCGATGATGACGACGATGAGGACGACGTCGACGACGACGATCTCGATGTGGAACCGCCGACGGAAGAGGCGGTGAACGACTCGCTGGAGGACGACAAGATCGACCCGAATCTCAGCGACGAAGAGCTTTTAGAGGGGATACCCGAAGAGGAATTGAAGGCGACCGTCGACATCCAGCTGCCGCGGGTCGCGGGCAAGACCAAGGCGAAGTCGCGGAAGCGCACGACCGACACTTCGGTGACCATGCTCACGGGCGACCCGGTGCGCATGTACCTGAAGGAGATAGGCAAGGTCCCCCTGCTCACTGCCGCCGAAGAGATAGACCTCGCCATGAAGATAGAGGCCGGGGTTGAGGCGATCGAGCAGCTGGACGCGGCATACCAGGAAGGCGTCGAGCTCGAACGCCGCGAAAAGCGCCGTCTCAGCCGGATCGAACAGGTCGGCCTTGACGCGAAGCAGCAGCTCATCGAGGCAAACCTGCGCCTGGTCGTGTCCATCGCCAAGCGCTATGTCGGTCGCGGCATGCTCTTCCTCGACCTGATCCAGGAAGGCAACCTCGGCCTCATACGCGCGGTCGAGAAGTTCGACTACACGAAGGGCTTCAAGTTCTCAACCTATGCGACCTGGTGGATACGCCAGGCCATCACGCGCGCCATCGCCGACCAGGCCCGCACGATCCGCATCCCCGTACACATGGTGGAGACCATCAACAAGCTGGTGCGCATCCAGCGCCAGCTCCTGCAGGAGTTCGGCCGCGAGCCGACCCCCGAGGAAATCGGGCAGGAGATGGGGCTTTCCGCGGAGCGGGTGCGTGAGATACAGAAGATATCGCAGGAGCCGGTGAGCCTGGAGACGCCTATCGGGGAAGAGGAGGACAGCCAGCTGGGCGACTTCATCGAGGACGACGCGGCCGTGGTCCCTCCCGATGCCGCAAGCTTCACCATGCTGCAAGAACAGCTTGCCAAGGTGCTCGACGGGCTCGCGGAGCGCGAGCGCAAGGTCATCGCGCTGCGTTTCGGGCTTGAGGACGGCCATCCGCGCACCCTTGAGGAAGTCGGGCGCGAGTTCGGCGTCACCCGCGAGCGCATCCGCCAGATAGAGAGCAAGACCCTGGCGAAGCTGCGCCACCCCTCGCGCTCATCGAAGCTGAAGGACTACCTGGAAGACTAGTTTGCTTGAGGCCGATGGGACGCGAGAGCAATGAGCGAAGAGCAGTGAGCGAGACCTACGAGTTCTTCGCACGCTGCGCAAGCGGCCTTGAGGCCCTGCTGGCCTCGGAGCTGAAAAGGCTCGGCATTTCCCGTATACGCCCTCTGAGCGGGGGCGTTGTCTTTTTCTGCGGCCTTGAGGGGGCCTACCGTGCCTGCCTCTGGTCGCGGGTCGCCTCCCGGGTCCTGCTCGTGCTCGGGCGCTTTGACGCGCAGGATGCCGAAGCGCTCTACCGAGGTGTGCAGTCGATCGACTGGGAGCGCCATATCGCGCCCGGAGCGACCCTGGCGGTGACCGCGCTCGGCACCAACGACGCGCTGCGCAACACCCAGTTCACTGCCGTGAAGACGAAGGACGCGGTATGCGACCAGCTGCGCGCGGCACGGGGTGCGCGTCCCGACGTGCAGGTGCCGCGGCCGGACGTCTCCATCGTCGTCTCGCTGCGGGGCGCGGGCGCGAGTGCGGCTGGCGCGGCTGCGGCCGGTGCGGGTGCGGCTGCGTCGGGCGCCGGACGCGCGGCGAAGGCGGAAAAGCAGGCGAAGTCGGCGAAGGCAAGCATCTCTATCGACCTCAGCGGGGAGCCGCTTCACCGCCGCGGCTATCGCGAGCAGGGAAAGCAGGCAGCAGCGCCCTTGAAGGAGGCGCTGGCCGCAGGGATCGTGCTTGACAGCGGGTGGGAGGCGCTGGTTTTCGGCGCAGCCGGCGCGGCCGCCATGCCCGCCAAGGCTGATGCAGCCGGCGCGGCCGCCATGCCCGCCAAGGCTGATGCAGCCGATGTGGCAGACAAGGCCGACGCACCCCGCCCCGCCGACGCAAAGGCACAGCCCGACCTCGCTTTCCTCGACCCGATGTGCGGAAGCGGGACGCTGGTCATCGAGGCGGCGATGGTCGCTGCCGACATGGCGCCGGGGATAGCGCGGGACTACTGGGGCTTCAACGGGTGGGCGGGGCATGACAGGGGCCTGTGGGAAAGCCTCATAGACGAGGCAGACCAGCGCCTCGCCCGGGGCCTGGGGCAGATGCCCCGCATCCTGGGGTGCGATATCGACCCCGAGGCAGTCGCTCTCTCCAAGGCAAACGCGCGGCGTGCGGGCCTGGCCGGGCATGTCGAATTCTTCGTGCACGACGTCGCGCGGCTCGGCGAGCTCGTGGGCGGCCTGCCCACAGGGCTCATCGTGACCAACCCGCCCTATGGTGAGCGCCTGTCTTCCCCGCAAGAGCTGCCGAAGCTGTACGCCTCCTTGGCCCGTGGCCTCGACGGGCTCCCGCCCGGCTGGAGGCTGTCGGTCATCACCCCTGATGAGTCCATAGACCGCGCCTTGGGCTATAAGCCTTTTGCGAAAACGGAGTTGTACAACGGGCCGCTCAAGGCGGCGCTTCGGCACTACCGCATCGACGAGGCGGATCGCAGCGCGGTGCTGCTCACTGGCGCGGCCTCAAGCCAGCCGCTCTCCGTGGCGGTCCTCGAACAGAACAGCGCGCAGTTTGCCGCCCGCCTCAAGAAAGTCGCGGCGCTGCGCAGGAAGTGGGCGCGGCGTGCGGGGGTCTCAAGCTACCGGGTCTATGACGCCGACCTTCCCGACTACGCGGTCGCGATCGACTATTTCGAGGGCGTGGGCCCGTCGGCGGGGAAGGCCTACCTCACCATCACCGAGTATGCGCCGCCCAAGACGGTCGACGAGGACCGTGCGAAACGGCGCTTCGGCGACGTGCTTGCGCTTGCGCCGCGCGTCTTGGGCGTGCCGGAAGCGCAGGTGTTCGCAAAGCAGCGGGTGCGCGACAAGGGCGGCGGCCAGTACCGCGACCAGCAGGGCAGCGCGTACCACGCCTGCATCGGGGAGGGCGGCTACCGCTTCGAGCTCGACTTCGGCGCCCGCCTCGACACGGGGATATTCCTCGACCACCGCCTGACCAGGCAGCTTGTCGGCGACAGGGCGACAGGCACCCGCTTTCTGAACCTCTTCGCCTACACCGGCACCGCAAGCGTGTATGCTGCGGGCGGCGGGGCGAAAACGACGACGACGGTGGACCTCTCGCAGACCTATCTTGCCTGGGCGAGGCGCAACATGGGCCTGAACGGCTTTACGGGGGACGAGCATCGATTCGTCCGCGCCGACGTGGCGGAATGGCTCGACGCCCAGGCGGAGGCCGACGTGGCCTTCGACCTCGTCTTCGCCGACCCGCCGACATTTTCCAACTCGAAGGCGATGGGTGATGCCACATGGAGCGTCCAGCGCGACCACGTCGCCCTGCTCGCCCGCATAGCCCGTGTGCTTGCCCCGGGTGGCACCGCGGTCTTCTCCTGTAACCTCAAGAACTTCAAGCCCGACATCCCCGCCCTCCGAGAAAAGGGCATCAAGCTCACCGACATCACCCCCCAAACCATCCCCGAGGACTTCAAGCGCAGCCCCAAAATCCACCACTGCTATATTATGACCCAGGGGGCCGTGTGACAAGGGGCCGTATAACCTGTCACGTTTTTTCCTGTTAAGGAGCCAAACGAAACGTGACAGGTTATACGGCCCCTTGTCACACGAGAGTCTGAGCCCGATATGTTAGAGTATTTATGGGCGAAGGGGTTTTGGCGGGCCGTGCGGGGGCGGGTTCTTTATAATACGGGGGTTGTTTGAATAGTCTCGGGCGGCTTTGCGCGTCCGGGTGGTTTCCAAGGAGGCAGATGAAAGGCATTGTTTTGGCAGGGGGGTCGGGCACGCGGCTGTATCCTTTGACGACGGTGACCTCCAAGCAGCTTCTCCCGGTGTACGACAAGCCGATGATCTTCTACCCGCTGTCGGTCCTCATGATGGCGGGTATCAGGGACATCCTGATCATATCGACCCCGGACGACCTGCCCAACTTCCAGCGGCTGCTGGCAGACGGCAGCGACTACGGGGTAAGCCTCTCCTATGCCGAGCAGCCCTCGCCCGACGGCCTGGCGCAGGCCTTCCTCATAGGCGAGGACTTCGTCGCCGGAAGCCCCTGTGCGCTCGTGCTGGGCGACAACATCTTCTACGGCAACGGCCTGGCACGCCACTTGAAGCAGGCCGTCGCTGCGGCCGAGGGGTCCGGCGGCGCCACCGTATTCGGCTACTACGTCGACGACCCCGAGCGCTACGGCGTGGTGGAGTTCGACGAGGCCTTCAACGCGATCTCCATAGAGGAGAAGCCGAAGCAGCCGAAGAGCAACTACGCGGTCACCGGGCTTTACTTCTACGACAACCGCGTCTGCGAGCTTGCGAAGCAGGTAAGGCCGTCGAAGCGGGGCGAGCTGGAGATAACCGACCTCAACCGTTTATACCTGGAAGAAGGCACGCTCGACGTCGTGACGCTGGGGCTGGGTTACGCCTGGCTCGACACGGGCACTATGGACTCCCTGTTCAAGGCCGGCGAGTTCGTCCGCGTCATCGAGAAGAGCCAGGGGCTGTCGATATCGGTGATCGAGGAGATTGCCTACCTGAACGGGTGGATAGACAATGAGAGGCTGCTGGCCTGCGCGAAGCGCTACGGCAAGTCGCCCTATGGGGACCATCTGCGGAAGGTCGCCACGAACAGGATACTGACGGCGCAGCGGGGGCACAGCCTGTGAGCCGGCGCGGCGAAGGCGGCTGCGGGGCGCCCGCCGCAGGGACGCCCGCCGCAGGGACGCCTGCCGCAGGGACACCCGCCGCAGGGGCGGCGGCCGCGGCGGAAGAGGGGGAGGCACGGCCATGAGGATACTGATCTGCGGCGCGGGTGGGCAGCTGGGGCACGAGCTAACCCGCCTGCTGGAGCAGGGTGTCGGCGAGATCGGCCCCATCCCTGCGGCCTACCGGGGCGCAGAGGTCACCAAGACCGACGTCGCCGCCCTCGACATCACCGACGCCTCGGCGGTCGAGCGCCTTGTCGCCGCAGGCGCCTTCGACCTCGTCATCAACTGTGCCGCGATGACCAACGTCGACGGCTGCGAGGAACAGGAGGATGCGGCATACCGCATCAACGCCCAGGGCGCGGAAAACCTCGCCCGCGCCGCCGCCCGGCAGGGGGCGAAGATAGTCCACGTCTCGACCGACTACGTGTTCTCCGGCGACGAGGCGGCGGAGCGTGTGGAGGGCGACCCGACCGGCCCGCAAAGCGCCTACGGGCGCACGAAGCTCGCGGGCGAGCTCCTGGTCGCGGCGGCGAACCCGCGCCATTTCATCGTCCGGACGGCCTGGCTCTACGGCTATGTGGGCAAGAACTTCGTGAAGACCATCATGGCCCTCGCGCGCGACAGGGGCGCCATCAGGGTGGTCGACGACCAGCGCGGCAACCCGACCTCGGCAAACGACCTCGCCTACGAGATACTGCGTATCGCCGAGACAGAGGATTTCGGCACCTACCACGCCACGAACAAGGGCACCTGCAGCTGGTTCGAGTTCGCCTGCGCCATCGTGGACGGCGCGGGGATCCCCTGCGAGAAGACCCCCTGTGCGACCGCGGACTTCCCTCGCCCGGCAAAGCGCCCGACCTTTTCGTCGCTGCGTAACAAGCGCCTTGAGGACACCATCGGCGACGAGATGCGCACCTGGCAAGACGCCCTGGCCGACTACCTGGAAAACCTCCCGGGACATCGGGGAGACCCCCCGGACAAGGAATAGGAGACTGACCCCCATGAAGACCTACCTGGTAACCGGCGGCGCCGGGTTCATCGGCTCGAACTTCGTCTTGTACATGCTCCAAAAGCAAAGGGACATCCGCATCGTCAACGTTGACAAGCTCACGTACGCGGGCAACTTGGAGAACCTGAAGGGCATCGAGGGCGACGACCGCCACCTCTTCGTGCAGGCCGACATCTGCGACGCCCAGGCGATGGCGGGACTCTTCGCCCGGCATGAGCCCGACTACGTGGTGAACTTCGCGGCTGAGTCGCACGTCGACCGCTCGATCACCGACCCGGGGGTCTTCGCGCAGACGAACGTGATGGGCACGGTGACCCTGCTCAACGCCGCCCGTGCGGCGTGGCAGCGCGGCGAGGACGACTTCGGCGCCCACAAGTTCTTGCAGGTCTCGACCGACGAGGTCTACGGCTCCCTGCCCTTAGACGACCCGGAGGCCTTCTTCCGCGAGAACACCCCGCTTGCCCCCCACAGCCCCTATTCGGCAAGCAAGGCGGCCGCCGACCTGTTCGTGAGCGCCTATGGCGACACCTACCGGCTCCCCGTCAACATCACGCGCTGCTCCAACAACTACGGGCCCTTCCAGTTCCCGGAAAAGCTCATCCCGCTCATGGTCAACAACGCCGTGCAGCACAAGGGGCTGCCCGTCTACGGCGACGGCAAGAATGTGCGCGACTGGCTCTACGTCGAGGACCACTGCAAGGCGATAGACCTGGTCATCGATGGGGGAGTGCCCGGCGAGGTGTACAACATCGGCGGCCACAACGAACATCCCAACATCTTCATCGTGAAGTCCGTCATCAGCCAGGTATCCGCGGCGACCGGCGATTCCGCCATCAACGAAGGGCTCATCGAGTACGTGGCCGACCGCAAGGGCCACGACCGGCGCTACGGCATCGCGCCCGACAAGATCAAGGCCGACCTGGGATGGTGCCCTGAGACCCCCTTCGAGTCCGGCATCGTGCGGACCATCCGCTGGTACCTCGACAACGAGGAATGGGTCGCCCGCGTGACGAGCGGCGCCTACCAGGACTACTACCGGGACATGTACGAGGGCCGCACGCAGGAGGCCTGCTCGTGACGGCGCCGGCCGCTGCGGGTGCCGCAGGCGCTGCTGGTGCTCCGAATGCCACGGCTGCCCCAGCCGCCGTCGCTGCCCCAGCCGCCGTCGGCACCGCAGGCGCCCCGGCAGCCCCCGCCGCCGCAGGCGCCCCCGGCACCGCCGGCACCGCCCCCGCCCCGGCAGCCCCCGCCGCCGCAACCGCCCCCATCGTCTCCGGCAACTTCACCTTCACCGACACCTCGATAGCGGGTCTGAAGGTTATCGACGTGCGGAGCTTCGGCGATGCGCGCGGCTACTTCATGGAGACCTACAAGCGCCCCGACTTCCTCGCGGGCGGCATCGATGCCGCCTTCGTCCAGGACAACCAGTCCGCCTCGTGCAAGGGCGTCCTGCGCGGCCTCCACTTCCAGGTCGAGAGCCCCCAGGCCAAGCTCGTGCGCGTCGTGTCGGGCGAGGTCTTCGACGTCGCCGTCGACCTGCGTCGGGGAAGCCCGACCTATGGCAGGTGGGAGGGCGTGGTGCTCAGCGCCGACAACCGCCGGCAGTTCTTCATCCCCCGGGGCTTCGCCCACGGCTTCCTCGTGCTGTCGGATACGGCCGAGTTCGCCTACAAGTGCGACGACGTGTACCGCCCCGCAGACGAGGGCGGGCTTTTGTGGAGCGACCCTGAGATCGGCATCGCGTGGCCCGGCCTCGACGTCGCCTACATCCTCAGCGAGAAGGACCGGGCGAACCCGTGCCTTGCCGAGCTCGGCGAGCAATCCCCATAGAACCCGCGGCTCGGCGAAATCGGCGAGCTCTCTCCATAAATACTCCATATTTTCCAAAGACGCAGGCACCCTGGCAAAAAACGCAATATTCTCGATAAAGGAATACTTTTTTCAGCAGGCTTTTCAAAGAGGGAATAAAACGGCATCGACATGCATAAGCCTGTGTGATTCAAAGGTGTTTTGTTCAATAACAGTTTTGAAATCACCCGCTGTTCTGCTATAGTGCTTAGAGGTGAGAAGCGGCCGAATGCATCTCAAACGTTCTTACGGCCTCGCTTTTGAATGACTCGGGTGGTAGTAAACACGGGGAATTTAGGTTTACTTGGAAAACGGAGGGGTGGGCCGGGCGTATCGGGCTCGGATTAATGTTGGCTTCGCTTCGTAAGGAGTTGGAGTGATGTTGGACAGGTGTGTAGTGCTGAAAGCATGCTGTGTGTTAGGCTCTTTTTCGAGAACAACGAAGGTGGCACTCAATGCGTAACCTCAGAAAGCCCGTGCGGCTCAGAAAAACCCTGCTGGTAGCCCTGTCGGGCATATTGGTAGTGACCCTGCTTCCCATCGGCTTTGCCTCTGCCCACGAGGGCGGCCTGGGCATCGACCCGGCCATCGGCTTGGCCGCCGACCCGGCCATCAATCCGGCCGCCGGTCTGGAAGACGCATCGGAAAGCAGCCCGGACGGCACCCTGGACGGCCAGGGGCATGAGCCCGTCCCTGTTGAAGGCACCGACCCCTCCGGGCCCGCCGAGGGCCTGACCCGCGACCAGGGCGAGGGGGGAGCAGAAGCAGAAGGTATCGTTTCTGACGACGGGGAGCCGGGGCCCGCCTCCGCTCTTGCTTTACAGGAATCCCCCCAGGAATCCCAGGATCCCGACGAGGGCGACGAGGGCGACGCGGGCGACGCGCGAAGCACAGGCATCAGCGTGGATGCGGCCGAGGTCATCGAGTACGTGTACTTCGAGGAAACGGTTCTCGTCCTTGGCCAGGAACAGAATATCGTGTTCGGCCTCATCGACGAGGCCGCCGTCGTCACCGAGGCGAAGATAACGTTCACGAAGACGAACACGGGGGCGGCCAAGGCCTACCCCGCTGCGGCGACGGCAGGGAATGCGGCACTGTTCACGATGTCCTTCAACGGGCCCGAGGCCGCGACCGGGTACCGCCTGGCCGAGATAGCCTACAGCGTCAAAGGCTTCGAGGGGGTGTACCGCGCCGACTTCTTGACGGCAGTCGAGGCGGAGGGCGGCGGCTACTTCTTCGACGTGGTGACCCAGGAGGTCGCCGACGTGGTGGCAGAGCTCCCGACCGAGGAGGGGGATGTCTCTGCCTTCGCCATCACGGACGAAGGGTCGTTCATTGCAGCCGAGAGCGTCGAGGAGGCCCTCCTGATAGCCGACGCCGAGGGCATCTACAACATCGAGGCGGAAGAGTCGCTTGCAGCCTACGCCGACACTCCGGCGCTCCTGCCGCAGCCGCAGCCGGGCGCCCTGGCTGTCGCAGGCCTTTCGCTGCTCGGCCCGCTGGCCGCGCTTTTCGCCCCCCAGCAGGCCCACGCGGCCCCTTCTGCCGCCCGCGAGGAATACCTCATCGTGGCCTTGGACCCCGGGCATGGGGCCAACGACCCCGGCGCGTCCGGCCATGGCCTGCAAGAGAAGAACCTGAACTGGCAGATAGCGAACGCATGTTACAACGAGCTTTTGGCCTACACGGGGGTCAGCCCGGTCCTGACACGCGGCGAGAACGAGAACCCCGGCCTGCAAGACCGCGTCAACCGGGCGGTCGCCGCCGGGGCAGACGTCTTCATAAGCATCCACAACAACGCGTCGGGGACGGGCGCTGCCAGGGGCGCGGAGGTCTGGGTGCCGAACAACGCGAGCTACAACAGGCAGACCGCCACCACAGGAACCCAGCTGGGGCAGAAGATACTCGCGCAGATAACCAGCCTCGGCCTGGCGAACCGGGGCATCAAGACGCGGGACAACACCTCCAGGGAGAAATACCCCGACGGCAGCCTTGCGGACTACTACACGGTCATCAACGCCAGCCGACGGGCGGGCATCCCCGGCATCATCATCGAGCATGCCTTCATCGACAACGCCAGCGACGCCTCGAAGCTCAAGGACAAGGCCTTCCTCAACAAGCTGGGGGTTGCCGACGCCACGGGCATCGCGCAGCAGTACAGCCTGGCCACCCACAAGGCGGCACAGAAGGTCGCCACGGTGAAGTACCGGGCCTTTGTCGCGAAGCTCAGCTGGCAGGCCTATGTCTATGACCAGAAGGTCTCAGGGACCACGGGGAAGGGCAAGGGCATCGAGGGGATCGACATCCAGCTGCAGAACCAGGGCACGACCGGCTTGATCCAGTACAACGCCTACGTCACCGGCGTCGGCTGGCAGGGTTGGAAGGATTCCGGGCAGCTGGCCGGCACCACGGGCCAGTCGAGGACCATCCAGGCCGTCCAGATACGCCTCACCGGCGACATGGCGAACAAGTACGACGTCTACTACCGCGTTCATTCGGCCAATGTCGGATGGCTCGGCTGGGCGAAGAACGGCGCATCTGCCGGCACGGTCGGCTACAGCTACAACGCCGAGGCCTACGAGGTGGCGGTGGTAGCGAAAGGCGCTGCCGCCCCCGGCCCGACCGCGGCCCCCTACCGGGACAAGGCGGGCACCGTTTCGGCGAGCCCCGCCCCCGCAAGCGTGCAGTACCAGATGCACGTCCAGAACATCGGCTGGCAAAACCCGGTGAAGGACGGCGCGACGGCAGGCACGACCGGCCGGTCCTTGCGGATCGAAGGGGTCAGGATAAGCCTGCCGAACAAACCCTACGCAGGGAACATCCAGTACAACTCCCACGTCCAGAACATCGGCTGGCAGGGCTGGAAGGAGAACGGCGCCATGAGCGGCACCTCCGGGCGCGCGCTGCGCCTGGAAGCCATCCAGATACGCCTCACCGGCGAGATGGAAAGCAGGTACGACGTCTACTACCGGGTGCACGCGCAGAGCTTCGGCTGGCTCGGCTGGGCGAAGAACGGGCAGAGCTCCGGCACGGCGGGCTACAGCTACCGCCTTGAGGCCCTGCAGATTAAGCTGGTTGCCAAGGGCGGCGCTGCCCCCGGCCCGACCGCGACCCCCTACCAGGAAAAGACGGCCACCGTTTCGGCGAGCCCCGCCCCCGCAAGCGTGCAGTACCAGATGCACGTCCAGAACATCGGCTGGCAAAACCCGGTGAAAGACGGCGCGACGGCAGGCACGACCGGCCGGTCCTTGCGGATCGAAGGGGTCAGGATAAGCCTGCCGAACAAACCCTACGCAGGGAACATCCAGTACAACTCCCACGTCCAGAACATCGGCTGGCAGGGCTGGAAGGAGAACGGCGCCATGAGCGGCACCTCCGGGCGCGCGCTGCGCCTGGAAGCCATCCAGATACGCCTCACCGGCGAGATGGAAAGCAGGTACGACGTCTACTACCGGGTGCACGCGCAGAGCTTCGGCTGGCTCGGCTGGGCGAAGAACGGGCAGAGCTCCGGCACGGCGGGCTACAGCTACCGCCTTGAGGCCCTGCAGATAAAGCTGGTTGCCAAGGGCGGTGCCGCCCCGGGGTCCACGAGCGCAACCTTCCAGCAGAAGGGCCCGGGCGTGACGGCCATGGGCATCGACGACACGTCCATCATGGGTCCTGCCCAGGCCTCTATAGACCAGATGGTCCGGAGGTACCAGGCTGTGGGCTACCGCTATCCCGCCTCGGAATACGCGCCGAAGGGCGCGGCGACCCTGCAGGACTTCTGCCGCATCGTCTACGAGGAGGCGGTTGCGGAAGGCGTGCGGCCCGAGGTGCTGTTCTGCCAGATGATGCAAGAGACCGGGTGGCTGCAGTTCGGCGGCGCGGTGAAGGCCTGGCAGTGCAACTTCGGGGGGCTCGGCGCGACGAACGAGATAGTCGACAACAAGGGCATCCTCGTGAAAGGCGAGGTCTTCAAGGACGTGCGGCAAGGCACGCGGGCCCAAGTCCAGCACCTCAAGGCCTATGCGGTGAAGGGGCTCACACCCGCCGACCTCAAATACCCGCTCGTTGACACGCGCTTCCACCTGGTGGCGAAGGGCTCTGCGCCGCTGCTTGAGAACCTCAACGGGAAATGGGCGGTGCCGGGGACCGGTTACGGCCAATACATCCACTCCATGGTCAAAGCGCTTTTAAGGTCCTAGGCTGCCGGCAGGTGGGAAGGGGGCCTATGCAGGCACGGCTGTGCAGGCTGTTTCTCGGGCTGGTGCTGTGTTGCTCGCTCGTGCCCGTGGCGGGCACGGCCGCCTGGGGCGGCGAGGCTGCGGACGAGCGGCCGGCCTCCGGGCAGGCCTTCGAGCACGAGGCATGGCCCGACGACGGCTGCCCTGATGTCCCGGATGCCGCCGGGGGCGCTGACGCTGCCGGTGACGCGCTCGGCGAGGACGCTGCCGGGGGCGCAGGGAGCGATGCCGGGGACGGCCAGGGTGCCGAGGCTTTTGAGCCGGGGCTGCCGGGGCCGGGGCAAGAGCTGCCCGGGCTGCCGGAGCTGCCGGGGCCGGAATCGCCCGGGCTGCCGGAGGCCTTGGGGGATTCAGGGACACCGGAGGCCGACGGCGGGGCCTTGGCAGAAGGCGACGAGCCCACGTCCTTTGAGCTTGAGCTGACGGCGCTCTCCCATTCCATCGACTACCGCGCCCATGTGGCCGCCATAGGCTGGCAAAACTGGGTCAAGGACGGCGGCACGGCCGGCACCACGGGCAAGGCACGCTCGATCGAGGCCTTGAACATCAGGTTTTCCGGTTCGGCGCTGGGCGGCTCTGTCGAGTACCGCACCCACGTCCAAAACCTCGGCTGGCAGGGATGGGTCCGTGACGGCACCCTCTCGGGCACCACCGGCAGGGCCTTGCGCACCGAGGCCTTGAACATCCGCCTCACCGGCAGCAAGGCGGCGACCTACGACATCTACTACCGGGTGCACGCGCAGAACTTCGGCTGGCTCGGCTGGGCGAAGAACGGCGAGAGCGCGGGAACGGCAGGCTACGGCTATCGCATGGAGGCCCTGCAGGTGAAGCTCGTGGCGAAGGGCGGCAGGGCCCCGGGAAGCACGGGCGGGGCCTTCCGACAGAAGAGCTTCGTGCAATACCAGATGCACGTGCAGAACATCGGCTGGCAAAACCCGGTGGCCGACGGCGCGACGGCAGGCACGACCGGCCGGTCCTTGAGAATCGAGGGAGTGCGGATATCCCTTGCCAGCCCCCAGTACGCCGGGGAGGTCCAATACAACGCCCACGTCCAGAACATCGGCTGGCAGGGCTGGAAGTCCAACGGAGCCGTGAGCGGCACGACGGGCCGCTCGCTGCGCCTGGAGGCCATCCAGATACGGCTCACCGGCGAGATGGCCAACCGCTTCGACATCTACTACCGGGTGCACGCGCAGAACTTCGGCTGGCTCGGCTGGGCGAAGAACGGGCAGAGCTCCGGCACGGCAGGCTATAGCTACCGCTTAGAAGCGCTCCAGGTAAAGTTGGTTGCCAAGGGCGGCGCGGCCCCGGGGTTCACGAGCGGGGCCTTCCGGCAGAAGCCCGTTACCACGCCAATCATGGGCGCCGCGCAGACCTCGATCGCACAGATGGTCCGGAGGTACCAGGCCACGGGCAACAGGTACCCTGCGTCGGAATACAAGTCGAAGGGCGCGGCAACCCTGCAGGACTTCTGCCGCATCGTCTACGAGGAGGCGGTTGCGGAAGGCGTGCGGCCCGAGGTGCTGTTCTGCCAGATGATGTATGAGACCGGGTGGTTGCAGTTCGGCGGCGCGGTGAAGGCCTGGCAGTGCAACTTCGGGGGGCTCGGCGCGACGAACGCGATCGTCGACGACAAGGGGGTGCCGGTAAAAGGCGAGGTCTTCAAGGACGTGCGGCGGGGCACGCGGGCCCAAGTCCAGCACCTCAAGGCCTATGCGGTGAAGGGGCTCAAGGCCTCCGACCTCAAATACCCCCTCGCCGACACGCGCTTCGACCTCGTGCCAAAGGGCTCGGCACCGACGCTCGAAGCCCTCAACGGCAAATGGGCGGTGCCTGGCGAAGGCTACGGCGAGCGCATCGCCTTGATGATCAAGGACCTCCTGAAGGCCTAGAATGCGTCTTCTGCCTGCCGTCAGCCGCCCCTCGTCATTGCGGGCGTGACCCGCAAGGCGACAAGGGGACGGACCGTTTGTCACCCAGGCCGCCCCTCGTCATTGCGGGCGTGACCCGCAATCTTCGGGTTTTTCGACCCTTACATGAGCGCCTTGTAGAGGAGCTTCCGGTCGAGGTTGCCGAGGTTCTGGTCGCCGCCGAAGAACACCAGGCGGCCTATGTCTTTCTTGTGGCGTGAGACGAAGTCGAGGCAGGCCGCGACGCTGTCAAGGTCGGTCGGGTCTTGCAGGAGCAGCGCCCCGTTTCTGTGCGCGGCCCAGGCCCCGCAGGCAAGGGCGTCGGGCCACAGGCCTATCGACATGGAGGCGACGCAGAGGTCCCCTTTTCCGCCTGTGCGGGCAGTCAAAAGCCATTCGCAGATGTCGATGCAGGACTGGAAAAGGGGCTTTGAGGCCTGGCGGGCGACCTCGATGCCGTGCTCACGGCACTGTCTTTCGACTTCCTCCGGCACGCTGTTCCCGAAGATCGTCACTTTTTCTATCCCCGCAGAAACCAGTATCTCAAGGAGCTCGTGCGGGTCTAGGGGGATGGCCTCCGAGGACGAGAAGACCGGGCATTTCTCCCGATAGACGTAAGGGGCCGCAGCCATCGACTCGGCATTGTCGGCGAAGTCGACGACCACCGCGCTCCTTTTCCACAGCCCGCGTTCCTTCCCATAGGCGAATACCTCCTTCGCCAGGTCGAAGACCTTGCCGTTATTGGAGAAGTCGACGATCTCGGGCTTCCATTCGAGCTTCCGCAGCCGGTCGAGCGCGCTTGTCGCATGTGACCCGCAGTCGAAGAAGAGGATCCTTTTCGGTCGGTGGACCGCGAGCAGGTCGCTCAAGGAGTCGGATATCCGGTTGATCTTGGTCGGGAAGACCGGCGCGTTATAGGCGCCCGCTATCCCGTTTGCCAGGATGGTGTTGATGTGGGTGGTGCCACAGGCGATGGCGACGGTGTCGAACTTCGTATCCTTCCAGATGAGCGCGCCGGCCCGTGCGGCAGTGTTGCAGAAGTCGTCCCCGGCGACCATCGTGTAGGCATCGTCGGGGATGTCCGCCTTGTCGTTGATGGCCGCTATCACGCGGGCCTCCGACTCGGCGGTGCCGACCCTGCCGCCAAGGGCGCGGTAGGTTTCGCAGATCTCTGTAGCGGCCCCCATTTTCCGGGCGTTGCCCCGCTCTATCCAGATGACCTTGTTGCACAGCCTCTCTATCTGCTCGTTGCTGTGCGACACGATGAGGACCGTCACGCCATGGGTCTCGATCAACTCGTTGATGCGTTCCTCGCACTTCTTCTGGAACATGAAGTCGCCGACGGAAAGCACCTCGTCGACTATCAGGATGTCCGGGACGATGACGGTTGCGACCGCGAAGGCAATCCGCGCCACCATGCCGGAGGAGTAGTTCTTGAGCGGCATGTCCAAGAACACCTCGATCTCTGCGAAGGCCACGATGTCGTCGAAGTTCTCGTCGATGAACTTCTTCGAGTATCCCAGCAAGGCCCCGTTGAGGTAGATGTTCTCCCGTGCGGTCAGCTCCTCGTCGAAGCCGGCGCCGAGCTCTATGAGCGGGGCGATGTTCCCGCGTATCTCGCAGCTGCCCTCGCTCGGCTCAAGCACCCCGGCGATGATCTTCAAAAGCGTGCTCTTGCCGGAGCCGTTCGTGCCGACGATGCCGAAGACGTCGCCCTTCTTCACCTCGAAGGATATGTTGTCCAGGGCCTTGAAGCCCGTGAAGAACAGCTCGCGGCGGGCGAGCTTGATGGCATACTCCTTCAGGCTGTTCAGCTGTTCGGAGGCCATGTTGAAGACCATCGAGACCCCGTCGACCTTGACCATGATCTCGCGGTGGTCGTCGGTCTCGGGCCTTTCGTCGTGGCCGAGGGCAAAGGTGTTCACGGCCTTAGACATAGAGGATGAACCTCTTCTCGTTCCTGCGGAAGACCAGCATCCCCACGGCGAAGGTGACCAGCGCGAACATCAGGCACAGGAGGTTCTCGGCAAGCCCCGGCGTGGTCCCCCAAAGGACTATCTCGCGGAAGTAGGTGACGTAGTGGTACATCGGGTTGAACTGCATGGCATCCATCATCCAGGGGCGCAAAAGCTCGACCGGGTAAATGATGGGCGTTGCATACATCCAGGCCATGGTGACGACGCTCCAGATATGGACGACGTCTCGGAAGAAGACCGACAGGGTGGAAAGGAGCAGGCCCAGGCCGAGGCTGAATACGAAGACGTAGGCCAGGAGCAAGGGGAGGAACAGGAGGTTGAAGGTGGGGACGACCTTGAAGAAGAGCATGACCGCCGTGACCGCGATGAGCGATATCGTGAAGTTCAAGAGGCTGAACAGCACCTTCGAGACGGGGAAGAGCATCTTTTCGATACGGATCTTCTTGACCAGAGGCGCGGACTGGATGATCGAGACCATCGAGCCTTGGGTGGCCTCGCTCATGAAGGAGTAGAGGGTCTGCCCCAAGATGAGGTAGAGCGGGAAGTTCTCAAGCTCGAACCTCTCAAAGAGGTAGCTGAAAACGGTGGCAAGGACAATCATCATGAGCAGGGGGTTCAAGACCGACCAGAACACGCCCAGCACGCTGCGGCGGTACTTCAGCTTGAAATCCTTGGTTACCAAAGAGGTGATAATGAACCAGTTGCGCTGGGCCCTGCTGTTGCTCAAAGTGGTCGTCGTCATCCCGCCTTGCTTTCATATGTGTTCTCGCACCAGATGGTCGGCCGTCCGGCATGGGCCAACACGTCTGCCGCCTGAATCGAAAATCATAGCACAGGCCAGGGTGCAAATAACAAACTGAAACAAAATCCCATGTTTGGTGACCCTTCCTACTTGTCCCTGCTCATCCCTACGCATCCGTGGTAATCCTCCATTCGGTTTCCGAGACGATGAGTTTTTTCGAGGCAAACTTCCCTTCGCCCGGGAAGCTCTCAGCCGTGCGGAAGTGTCAACATCTGGCCGAATGGCAGGATTTATGCACGAAGGCGCATATTTAAAGGTAATTTACTCATATTTTTGAGAGATTACGGATTTCCGAAGCCTACATCCCTGTTTCAACACCCTTTGGCCAGTGCCAAAAAGTATAGGTTTTGGCACTCGGCGCCCCGAACCCCCTTTCGGCCCGCCCACCAGGCCTTACAGGGAAAAGGTAACACTTTTTGGGCCCTGGCGGCACCTGGGGGCGCCCAGGCGGCGCGAAGCCGGGGATTAGTCGTGAAACTCGCACCCCACCAGGGGATTCAACCGAAGGAGACTCTTAGGGAGATGCAGGAAGATAGCCTACCCATGGCAATAGCGTCCGCACAGGGTGACAGGCCCCCGCCCAAGCGGGGGGCCAAGGAGGCCTGCCGCCTTGCCGCCGAGAGGCTGCACGTCGGCCCGCAGGCCCGTCATGCCTGGGCGCAGGCCCGCAGGCTCTACTACTCCGTGGCGCGGTCCGAGAGCAACCGGGTGCTCGACGGTGTCCGCGCACAGGTGGACGAGGGGCTGGAGAGGCTCGGGGCCGACGAGCTCGCCCCCCGCCGCGGCGTGCTCCTCGTGGAGGGCATGCACCCCGACGCCTACAGGGCCGTGAGCGCAATAAGCAACGCCATGCCGGACTGCGGCTGGGCCTACCTCACAACCCGGGAGGTGCAGGACAGGCTCGGCTTCCCCGTGTACCCGGTCCCGCACCCGCTTGAGAGGGGCCGATGCCCCGGCAGCGCGGCCTTCACGTACGGGGGTGCGTTCCTGAGGCAGGCGCGCAGCGACGGGAGGGTCGGCGGGGTCGTGCTTGAGCGGATCCGCAAGTCCTACCCCAGGATGGGCCGGGGCTACCCCGAGTTCTTCGCCTGCGAGGTGGTGCGCTACTACGAGTGTGCGCTCCGGCGCCTCGCGCCGCGCCTGGTGCTCGTGTGGAACCAGCATCAGGCCAAGGGCTGCATCATCGGGGCCATAGCCCGGGGCATGGGCATACCGGTGGCCTACATGGAGTCGGGCGAGTATCCCGGCACGGTCGCTATCGACGGGGTGGGCCTCTTCGGCGGGAGCCGGGCCGCCCGCGAGCCCGGGTGGTTCGCGACGCTGCCGGTCACCGACGGGGAGGCGAGGCGCGCAGAGGGGGTTATAGCCTACCTGCGCCGGTCCGGCGCGAACCGCTACCCCCAAGCCCTGGGCGCGGGCCCGGCAGATGCGCTGGCACGGCTCGACCGGGGCAGGCCTACCGTCCTCTTTGCCGGGGACTTCGACGTCGAGAACGGCATCTACCCGATGACCGGCGACTCGCGGGAGCTCTACTCGCCGCTGTTCGACTCGTCGCACCGGGCAATGCTGAGCTTGGCCGTGCTTGCCGGGGAGAACGGCTGGAACCTCGCCTACAGGCCCCACCCCCTTACGACACGCTACGAGCCGGCCGGACGCCCCGAAAACGTGATCTTCGCCGGGGAGGGCAACGTCAACGAACTGGTGGACATGGCCGACCTGGTGGTCGTGATAACAACCAGCCTGGCCTACACCGCCCTCATCCGGGGAAAGCCCGCGCTCACACTCGGCTACACGACGCTCAGGGGCAAGGGCTGCGCCTACGAGGCCTTCACCATGGACGCCGTCGAGCCGGCCGTCAGAGAGGCGCTGGGCCGCGGCCTCACCGAGGGGCAGAGGCAGGCCTTCGTGCGCCACACCGCCCGGATGCTCAGGTACTGCCTCTTCGACAACCAAAGCGACCGCCCCTTCCGCTACGGGCGCAGCGTCGAGGAAGCCGCACAATACCTGAGGGGAATAATCGAGGGGGAGGGAGGGCGGCCATGAGGGTGGTAGGCGTCATACCCGCCCGCTTTGCGAGCACGCGCTTCCCCGGAAAGCCGCTCGCCGACATCTGCGGCAGGCCCATGGTCTGGTGGGTGCACCGCCAGCTGAGCCAGGTCGAGGGGGTGGACGAGGTCTACGTGGCCCTCGACGACGAACGCGTGGCGCAGGCCTGCGGGGAGTACGGCATCAGGCACGTGATGACCTCGAAGGGCCACCCCACCCACCTCGACCGCCTCGCCGAGTTCTGCCAGGCGGTCGACGCCGACTTCTACGTGAACGTGAACGGCGACGAGCCGCTGATGAGGCCGGGCTACGTCGCCGCGCTCGTCCCCCAAGGCATCGACCCGGGCAGCTTCTATGCGGCCAACGCCATGACGGTGATAAGGAGGCCCGTGGAGGTGTCCGACATCGCGCGGATAAAGGTCGTCACCGACGCCCAGGGCTTCGGCATGTACCTGGCGAGGTCGCCGATACCCTACCCGAAGGCCTCCGCCAAGTTCGACTACTACAAGTTCGTGGGGATACAGTGCTTCTCGAAGCCCGCCCTGGAGTTCTGCGCCGAGACCCCCCGGGGCAGGGTGGAGGCCATCGAGGACATCGACGAGTACCGCTTCCTGGAGAACGGCAGGAAGGTCAGGTTCGTCGCGATAGAGGCCGAGACGCTGTCGGTGGACACGGCGCACGACCTGGAGCGCGTGCGCTCGGTGATCGGGGAACGCATAGCAAAAGGAGAGATAACACTATGAAAGTCAGCATACTGGACTGCACATTGCGCGACGGCGGCTACGTGAACGGCTTCCGCTTCGGGGTCGCCCGCATACGCGCGGTGCTCGAG
>WRIR01000026.1 GCA_009782605.1 Eggerthellaceae bacterium
TACAACGGCGTGCGCGGCGTGTTGACCTCCAGCACCGACAAGGCGGGCACGGGGCTTGCCAGCGGCACCTACGGCCCGATAGGCGACGCTGGGTTCAGGGGCTTTTCCAACAACGCCCAGTGGAGCTACCAGCCACAGCACTACCCGCAGCTCAGGGTGCACGCTGCCCCGACAACGGGGGACGGCTGGCTGGGGAAAGAGCTTGCCGCGGTAGAAGCCTGGTCGAAGGCGTCGACCGCCACGGTGTTCTTGGACACCTGGGACGAGGGCTATGAATGGGACGGCAACGGCGTGCGCACACTGGAAAAGATGCACTGGGACGCGCGCGACGGCGGAAGCAACCACGAGGGTGGCAAGCTTACCTATGACACGGTGCGTGACATCATCACCGACTTCCCGGTCACCAAGGTCTCTGCCAACGGCACGACCTGGATCAAGCAGATCCCCGGCGGCGCGCCTTCCTGGGTCTCGGGATGGCACGGGGGCTTTGCAACGACCGACCACCTCATGATCAACGACGGCATCGGGCGCGTAAACATCGTGCACCCGGGCCTCGACTGGTACGACGTGAGCGAATACGTCGCCTCTGCCAAGGGACACCGTCCCCTGCGCCTGATCGCCTACATGAGCGTGTACGCGGGCAAAGACAAGACCCTCATGTCCGGAGACACCTACAACCACCGCCTCGATGTCGAGATGGCGATGATGGACAACCTCAAGGACAACATGGTTGTCGGCATCGACAACGCCGAGGTGTGGTCGGAGTCGCTTGACATGTCCTATCCGCACATCACCCCGGACACGACTCCGAGCTCGCCGCCGACGGCGAACAACACGGCCCTCACCTCGAAGTATTACTTTGCCCCGACGGACTGGACGCAGTTCACCGCCAGCCGTAACGCCTGGGTGAACACCGACATCTGGCGGGCACAGAAAGACCCCACGGGGATGTATTACGTGGATGCGGACGGCAACCCGCTCGCAGAGGACTACGATCCGGTCACCGGCGACATACAGCTCGTGCCGCAGTACCTCATCGGCGTGGTCGGCCCGAACACGAACAGCAACACGACCCTCGACGAGAAGATGTGGAACGGGGACAACCCCCTCTACAGCGGCATGGCGAGCGAATGCAAGTTCATCGTCACCTACTACTGGGTCCTGGCCGACGGGCGCTACCGCGTCGACGAGAAGGTCATCACCGTCAAGCCCACCGAGTACGACCTGGATGTGAACGTCTTCAACGCACGCGACAACGCCCCGACTGACAAGATATTAGAGCCGAAGGCGGCACCCGACGACGGCGCGGATCTCGGCTACACCTACACCGGCACCACCGCGCAGGGCGCCGAGGCCCTGGCTAACCCGCAGGCGACCAACATGGCAGGGGCCTGGAAGAAGGTCAACGAGAGCGCGAAGGTGAAGAAGATAGAGCTTATCATGCGCGAGCGCGACGGCTCGGTTGCCGGGACTGCCGAGATAAGCGGCGACGACATCGTCGAAGGACGCGAGATTGACATCCCCTTGGACTACTACTTCTTCGAGGAGATGCCAGACACTACCACGGGCATCATCCATACCATCATGCACCATGCGAGCGCAAAGGTCACCTATGTCGTCAAAAAGGACGCCCAGGGCGGCTACTACCTGCACTTCAACAAGATGACGAACCCTCCTACGGGCGAAGTCGAATACGTGCAGTGGAACACGGACAGCACCGGGATCGTGGCAGAGAAGCCCGCCTACGTCAACGACATTAACCACCACATCACCATCAACATCTATGCGGACATGGTAAACGAGCTCGTGATAGAGAAGAACCTGACCGAGGCGGCCGACGCCGAAGAGACCTTCGTCTTTAAGGTCGAGTACCGTGGCAACGACGCGGCGCCCGGCGCGGTGGAGCGCCTGATGTACGCGGTCGTCACGATCCCGGCGGGCCAGGACTTCGGCAGGGCTGTCTTCACCGACATGGAGACGGGCTTCTACACCGTGACCGAGCTGGGCTCCAACTGGACCTACACCCTCATGGCCGGCAGGCTGGAGGGCGACCACGCAGGCCATGAGCCCGCCGCCGCCGTCAGCCCCCTCGAAGGGAGCGTGACGCTCTGGGCCGAGGACTCCCGCGCCCTGTACACCTACTGGAACGAGCGGGACGAGGTCCCGTGGATCTTTGACAAGAGCAGCATCACCAACAACATGCCGTCCATCAGCACGTATCGATAGGGGAGGTGTTCGACTATGAGGAACAAAGCTGATTACTTGACGGGGGGAGGCCAGAAGATGCAGGCCACGGTCACAAAAAGGGCAGCCGAGAAGCCCGCACGGGCCAAGAGGCTCCTGGGCAGGGCCCGCGTGCTCGCCCTGCTGGCCGCAGCCTCCATAGGGCTGGTGACCATGGCCTACCTCGCGGCCCTGACGAACGTCGAGACGAACGTGTTCGGCATCGGCACGACCGACGTGACCATCGACGAGGACTTCCGCGGCTGGGAGGCGAAGCAGGTGCAACTCACCATGGGAGCGGGCGAGGACTACGTCCCCAGCGTCGTTCGGGCAATGGTTGTGCCCTACCTCATGGACGCGGAAGGCAACTACATCGCGTGCGACCTCGCCGAGTTCTCTGCCCCGGTCGGCAACAAGATGGACCTGGGCGACGTCATCCTCGAGTTCGCCGCCGACTGGTCCGCGGAATGGATATACGACGACGACGGGTACTTCTACTACGCGTCCGTGCTCTACCCCACGACGGCGGGCAACGCAAACCAGACGAGCGTGCTTCTGACCAAGGTGTCGCTCTCCGACCAGGCCCGGGAAAAGTACGGCGACGAGGTCCAGATAAACATCGAGGTCCTGGCCGACATCCTCCAAGCCGAGGGCAAGGCAGGGCAAGAGTGGGGCATCACCGTCGACATGGCAACCGGAACGGTCACGAAGCCGTAAGGCACGAGACGAGGAGGGTCCGAAAATGACTAAGAACAAACGATTGATGCTGGTCCTGCTTTTCATGGCCCTGGTGCTGACCTTCATCCTCGGCGCGACCCTGGCTGCACTGGGCTCGACCACCGAGGGGCAGACCAACACCTTCGCCCCGTCGGAGAGCATCACCGCGCGGCTCACCGAGCCGAACTGGGAGCCCGACGAAGCGATCAAGCTCGTCCCGGGCAAGACGGTCCGCAAGGACCCGATGATCACCAACACCTCCGAGGTGGACGAGTACGCCGCCCTCAGGCTGACCTTCCTCTACAAGGATGACGAGCCCATGTCTGACGCCGACCTGGCCGAACTGCTGAAATGGGTGGAGATCGACTGGAACGACAGCTGGGTGCTCTTCGGCGGGACGCTTGTCCCCGTGGCGGCCCAGCCGCTGGTGTTCGTCTACCAAGACGCCGTCGGCCCCGCACAGGCGACAGAGCCGCTGTTCAGCAGCGTCCACATCAAAGACAAGTTCGACACCCCGCCCCTGACCGAGGACGCCCTGGCGTTCCTCGCCGGGCTGGACCGGTTCAAGATACGGATAGAAGGCGCAGCCGTGCAGTCGACAGGCTTCGGGAACGCGGCGGCGGCGTCCACAACCTTGAGCGGGCTGTTCCCCACCCCATGAGCGCGGGGTTACGTGAGGGGTCACGAGGACACGTATATAAGCCACGGAAAAGGCTTTATATAAAAGGAATGGCAAGAAAGCAACGAGGAACAAGAAAGAACTAAGAAGGAGGTAAAAGTCATGAAGACAAAAGGAGGTAACACAATGGAAGCAAAGGCAGACAAGAAGAGGAAGGTAGTGATCCTTTCGGTAGTGCTGGCGGCGCTGCTGGCCCTGGGGGCGACCTTCGCCTATCTCTCGGCGACGACCGACCAGAAGGAGAACGCGTTCACCTTCGCGGAGAACATCAAAGGCAAGATAGACGAGCCCAACTGGGTCCCTGAGGAAGGCGAGAACCTGATACCGGGCTACGAGGTCAGGAAAGACCCCATGATCACCAACGTGTCCGAAAACGGCGTTGACGAGTTCGTGGCCATCCGCACAAGCTTCACCGACGGCGCGGGCGTGCTCCTGTCCGACAACCCCAATGACGACAACTGGGTAGGCCGCCTGCTGCGCCTGATCGACATCGACTGGAACGAGGGTGACTGGGCGCTGGCCAACAACACCTACGAGGGCAAGGCAGAGCAGGTATGGGTCTACAAGCACAAGCTGGCCCCGGGCGAGGCCTCGATCCCGCTGTTCAACTCGGTCACCATCAAGCCTGCGTTCACCGAAGCGGAGCTGGAGGCCAACCCCGGCCTCGACTGGGACACTGAGTACGCCTGGCTAGCGAGCATCGTCATGGACCACACCGACGCCTGCTACGAGTACGGCACCTGCGACTGCGACACCACCTACCGCCACCACGTGAACTGCGTCGTCTACGGTGCGGATGGCGCTGAGAACACCGAGGCAGGCAAGCTCCTGCCCGGCGTCGGCACCTGCGACTGCATGCCGGTGACCATCCACGAGACGGGCTGCCCGGCCAACATCGCCAAGCTGACGGGCACCTGCGCGCACACGGGAGACGGCATCGACGGCTTCCAGATCATCGTCCGCGGCGCGGTCGTGCAGGCAGGGGTAGAGGGCATGGACGCCTGGAACGATGAGGCGACCCTGAAGGCCCTGACCGACCTGTTCGGCGCCAATCCCTACGTCAAGCCCTAAGGCAGGGGGACCGAATCGGCTAGACAGTCTAGATAGAACAGACAGAACACCAAGACAGGCAGAACATACAAAACAACCAGGCAGAACCTGAGGACGGAGAAACAAAATGACCAAGACCGCCAACATATTCAAGAACAAGAAACATGTAGTCCTGCTGACGATGCTCCTTGCGCTCGTCGTCGCATCCGGCTTGACCATGGCCTACCTCTTCACCAAGACCGACCCGGTAACCAACGAGTTCACCTTCGCCGAAAACATCAAGGCCGAGCTCGAAGAGCCCGGCTGGGATCCCGAGAACGCCACGAACCTGGTTCCCGGCATGGACATACCCAAGGACCCCCAGATAACCAACACGAGCGAGAACGAGATCAGCGAGTGGGTCGGGATACGGCTTGTCTTCACCAACGGCGAGGGCACCCCGCTCTCCAACACGGCGACCGACAAGAACTATGTCGGCACCCTGCTCGACCTGATAACCATCGACTGGAACACCACGGACTGGCAGCTGGCCGATACGGCCATGGCAGGCAAGGTGGAGCAGGTCTGGGCCTACAAGTACGAGCTTGCCCCGGGCGATACCACCAGTCCGCTCTTCACCCAGGTGACCATCAAGGACTCGGTCACGCCCGAGCAGCAGGAATGGCTGCGCGACTACCTCAAAGGCTTCAACATCGTCCTTGAGGGCGGCGCCGTCCAGTACGAGGCCTTCGACACCCTGAACGATGCCGTCGTCGCCCTGCTTGAGCTGCTGTTGGTCTAGCGCCAGTGCGCGAACAGGCCGACGGACACCGAACACGGACACCACAAGGAGTATTGCCATGAAACAGTTTACAGCTAATAAGAAGGCACTCGCACTGACGCTGCTGGCCCTTGCCCTGACGGCACTGATGGCCTGGGCCGTGACGCTTGCCTTCTTCACCGACTACGATGAGGTAGAGAACGTCTTCACGCTGGGCAAGATCAAGGTATCCCTTGAAGAGCCCGGCTGGACCGACGGCGACGGCCTCGACCTGGTGCCGGGCAGCGTGAGGGAGAAGGACCCGACGGTCACGGCCCTTGAGGGGCAGAGCTATATGCGCATCCGCATGGAGCTTCTGGACGGGGACGGGACCTTGATTACCGACCCCGCCCGCATCGACCTCATCTTAGCGACCCTGTTCTACGACACGGCCTATGGGAGCACGTCCCCCCATATCGTAGGTGCGGAGAACTACGCGACGACGGACCTGGCGGCCCTGGTCGCGGCGAACAAGGTCTATGCCGAGTACAACAAGGACGACTTCACCTTTGCCGGGAGGGAGGTCGGCAAGCCGGGGGTGCGCTACTACAACTACCGCTACATCTTCGACACCGACGACCCGGCGCATGACACCGCCGTGCTCTTCACCACCGTGGTGATCCCCAAGGACTGGGCTAACGCCGAGGTGTTCACCCTCCACGGATCCACCTATGAGACGACTCCCGCCGGGAGCGTGGAAGTGGTGGAAGAAGGCAAGGGCTACCGGATAGTGCTCAAGGCCGAGGCCATACAGGCGGCAGAGATGCCCAGCGCCGAGGCTGCCTTCGAGGCCCTGAACGACGCCACCGGCGTGACCATAGGCTAGGTAGGGGCCCGCTCTCGGACTCCCGCCTTTGGGCGGGGGTCCGGGGTGGGGGAACCTAAAGAATCGATACGAGAAAAAAGGAGGTGATTGGGATTATGTATAAGCTAAGAGCCCATTTCGTGGCTGCCGCGCTCCTGGCCTTGTTCATCGCCTCTGCCCTGGGGACCACGATGGCTATCGTCAAGTTTGTCGGCGAGTCCGTCCACATCATTGACACCCTGGGTATCAAGGGGCGCATCGTAGAGGAATACGACCGTGCGTACAACGCCTATCCCGGTGCGACCGTGGACAAGGTCGTCAACGTGATGAACACCGGCGAGAGCGACATCGTCGTGCGCGTGAAGGTGGAGAAGCTCTGGGGGGAAGCTGTTCAGGACGCCAACCTGAACACCTCCAAGGGCTCGCCTGCCACGGATGCCGCGGCGGGGTTGAGCGCACCGTATCCCACCGACAATATCACCATCAGCTATAACGACACCTGGTGGCTCTATGACGAGACGGACGGCTATTTCTACTACAAGGGCGTGCTCCGTCCCGGTGAGACCACCGTCGAGCCCCTGTTCGAGAGCTTCACCATCGACGCGGGCCTCGGCAACGAGTTCCAGGGGCTGGATGCCTTCATCACCGTTAAGATGGAGTGCGTCCAGGCTGGCGGAAACGGCATTTCGATGTGGGGCAAGACCCTGGAATACCTGGGGGTGCCCTCCTACGTGTCCACCCTCGCTCTGCCCCAGACGGCCCACTCGACCTTTGTGGGCGGCGTCGGCGGCGGTCCCGACTTTGTGTTCAACCCCGACAACACGGACCTGTTCGCCAACTTCAAGAGCCTGCTCCCCGGGGAGACCCGCGCACAGCTCATAGAGGTCAAGAACGCATTCGACAAGACGGTGGAGATATTCCTGCGGGCAGAAGACATCGTCCAGGGCCTCGACAGCAACGGGGTGCCGGGCACCATGACGCCGGGGTCCCCCGGATATGACGAAGAGACGCTTGCGCGTATCAACAGGCTTTTGCGGGAGTTTGCCACGGTCGTCGTCACCGACGAGGCGGGCAGGGTTATCTATGACGGGCCGATATGGGGGGAGCCCTACAGGGACGCCTCTTATCCGGACGCCATGCGCCACGACATAAGCCTGGGTTTTTTCGGGCCGGACGAGATGAGGAAGCTCAACATCCAGCTGCAACTCGATCCCAGCATGGGCAACGAGTACCAAAACCTTCTGGGCCTGATCAAGTGGATATGGACTGCGGAACTGATGGAAGACCCGCCAGCGCCGCCCGAGCCGCCCGAGCCGCCCGAGCCTCCGACGCCTCCTGTGACGCCCGAGCCTCCTGATCCTCCCGAGCCGCCCGTGACGCCCGAGCCTCCGACGCCGCCTGCCACACCTGCGGCCCCGAAGACCGGCGACACCACCAACCTCGTACTGTGGGCGTCTCTCATGTTGTTAAGCGGTCTTGCGCTTTGTTGGGTGGTCATGCGCTCCCATAAGAAGCGCTGAATATAGCGCGGCCGATTCGGAATCCCCGTGGCAGGACCTACCTCCCCTGCCACGGGGCCGAAGAACCCACCCTGTCTTTTCCCTGCGGTTATAGAACAAACCATGGAGTATTCTTCATAAGATTGTGACTTAATGCATTCTGAGGTAGAATACATACAGTCAAACAACATACCCTGTTATCCGACAGCAATCCCCTCACACAATTTAGCAGGCTGTCACCGCTCCGGCGGTTAACTCGGTCACTGTTTTCGACTTTACCAACAAGGAAGGTTTTAAAGAGCTTGAGTGTGAAGAGATATAGCAGGACGAAAAACCCGCGCAGGGGCTTCTTCCCCCTGGCTGCGGTTTTTGCCTGCGCTACCATTGCCCTGGTGGTGGGCGTCGGCATGAACGTCGTGTCTGCGGGCGCGAACGACACCACGGCCTCGACCCTCGGGCTGGACGAGACTTCCAGCCTGGGCAGCGGCTTCCAGGACAGCATAGAGGACAACTTCGCCGCCGACGAGGGCTCGGTCCTCGCAAAGTCGGCGAGCCGCAACATCGACAAGGCCGTCAACGAGATGCTTGAGCGGGAAGAGGCCGAGAGAAGGGCTGCCGAAGAGGCACGCCTCGCCGCCGAAGCCGCCAAGAAGGCCGAGCTGGACGCCTTGCAGGCCCGGTCTGCGGGCGATGCCGCCTCTGCCGGCCTCGACCCGGTCGACTGGACCTTGAGCCACGACGAATTCGTCGACTACTGGGGCGAGCGCATCGAGGTCTTCCTCGCCGGGTTCCCCCTTGCGGGCCAAGGGCGCACCTTTGCCGAGGCCGCGTGGAACTACGGGGTCGACCCGCGCCTGTCCCCTGCGATCTCCAACACCGAAAGCACCCGGGGCCTGCACTGTTCGGTCTCCTGCAACGCCTGGGGCTGGGGGCCGCATATCCCCTTCTCCAGCTGGGAAGAGGCGATCGACACCCACGTGAGGGGCCTCAAGAACTGCGGCTACGGCCCCATGATCACCTATGCGGGCGCACAGCGCTACTGCCCGCCCACTGCCGACGACTGGTACCGCAAGACGGTGTACGCGATGGGGCAGATCTAGAGGCCCCGATGAGCAACGTCATCGTTGTCGGCTGCGGAAGGGTAGGCTCTCGCCTTGCGAACATGCTTTCTGACAACGGGAACAACGTCTGCGTGATCGACTGCAATGCCGAGCCCTTTGCACAGCTGGGACGCAGCTTCAACGGCTCGACGGTCCAGGGCCTCGGCTTCGACGAGGAAACCCTCATAGAGGCGGGCGTCGAAGAGTGCGACGTCTTGGCCGCCGTCACGAACTACGACAACACGAACTTCATGGTCATCGAGGTGGCAAGCCGGCTCTTCAAGGTCCCGCACGTGATATCCCGCCTCGACAACCCCCACCACGAGCGGGCCTACATGCAGCTGGGCATCGACTACGTGTGCGGCACCTCGCTCATTGCCGAAGACGTGTTCTCGAAGATAATCGCCGGCCATGGGAGCCATGTCGAGACCTTCGGCGAGTTCGAGGTCCTGCGCTTCTCGCTCGACCTCCACAAGGAGGGCAGGAAGACCATCCGCGTCTCCGACCTGGAACGCGACCACGACGTGCGTATCGTCGCCTTCGAGCGCGGCGACGGCTCGGCGAGCTCCATCCCGAAAAGCGACTCCATCCTCTACCACGGGGACACGCTGCTGGCCTGCATCCGCTACGAGCTGATAGCCTCCTTCGCGCGCTACATCCAGGACTAGGGGCGGGGCTATGTATATCGTCATCTCGGGGGGAGGCAAGGTGGGCGAATACCTCGCTACGGTCCTGCTGAAGAAGGGCAACGAGGTCGTCATCATCGAACGGGACCCCCAGACCGCCGACCACCTCTCGGTGGCGCTCACCGGCAGCTATCTTGTCATCAGCGGCGACGGCTGCGACTCCCAGCACCAGGAGGACGCAGGGATACGCCGCGCCGACGTCTTTGTCGCCACGACCGGGCAGGACGACGCCAACCTGATCTCGTGCGAGATAGCCCAGAAGATATTCAACGTCGCACGCTGCATCGCCCGGGTCAACAACCCGAAGAACACCCGGATATTTCGCGAGGTGGGGATCGAGATCGTTTCTTCGACTGCCCTCATCGTGAGCCTGATAGAGGAAGAGGCGCTATGATAGACCGCTACACCCGCAAAGAGATGGGCTCCATCTGGTCCCTTGAGAACAAGTTCGCCATCTGGCAGGAGATCGAGGTGCTGGCCTGCGAGGCCCAGGCAGAGCTTGGCGAGGCGGGCATCACCCGGGACGATGCCGCCTGGATACGGGCGCACGCCGGCTTCACGGTCGGGCGCATCAGCGAGATAGAGAAGGTCACCAACCACGACGTGATCGCGTTCACCACTTGCATGGCCGAGCACATCGACGCAAAGGTGCCCAAGGGTGTCGAGCCGCCCTCGCGCTGGGTGCACTACGGCATGACGTCCTCGGATTTGGGCGACACCGCGCTCTCCTACCAGGTGACCCAGGCGATCGACATCATCCTGGCCGACATCAGGCTGCTGGGCGAGGCCTGCAAGCGCCGCGCCTTCGAGTTCCAGGAGACCCTCTGTGTCGGGCGCACCCACGGCATCCACGCCGAGCCGATGACCTTCGGCATGAAGTTCGGCTCCTGGGCCTGGGCTCTCAAGCGCGCCCAGACGCGCATGGAAGAGGCCCGCACGGTCGCGGCGGTCGGCGCGATATCCGGCGCGGTGGGCACCTATTCGAGCATCGACCCCTTCGTCGAGGCCTTCGTGTGCGAGAAGCTCGGCCTGGCCGCCGACCCCCTGTCCACGCAGGTGCTCGCCCGAGACCGCCATGCCCAGGTCATGGCTGCGCTCGCGGTGACCGCCGCCACGCTTGAGTCGATAGCGATGCAGGTCCGCCTCCTGCAGCAAAGCGACGTGATAGAGGCCGAGGAACCCTTCACAAAAGGGCAGAAAGGCTCTTCGGCGATGCCGCACAAGCGCAACCCGATCACGGCGGAGCGGGTGTGCGGGCTGGCCCGCGTCGTCAAGGGCAACGCCCAGGTCGCCTTCGACGACGTCGCCCTGTGGTACGAGCGCGACATATCGCACTCAGGTGCGGAACGGGTGGTCCTGGCCGACAGCTTCACGGCGCTCGACTACATGTTCGCGAAGATGCAGTGGATGGTCGAGGGCCTTGCGGCCTATCCGGCGAAGATGGAGCACAACCTGAACCGCACCCGCGGGCTCATCTTCTCGTCGAAGGTGCTGCTGGCGCTCGTGGATACCGGCATGAGCCGCGAGGATGCCTACGCGGTCGTGCAGCGCAACGCCATGAAGGTCTGGGACGACATCCAAAACGCCGTCGACGGCCCCGGCTACCGCGCCCGCCTTGAGGACGACCCCGAGGCCCGCCTTTCCGCCGAAGTGCTCGACAAGATATTCGACCCCTGGGATTTCCTCTCCCGCAAAGACACCGTCTTCACCCGCCTAAAAGAACTCAGCTTCTAGGCCGGCACCCGGGCACCCCGTCACATCTCGCCGCAGCCTGTCGCAGCGGCAGCCCGCCGCCGCAGCCCGCCGCAGCCCAACGCACTCCCGCCCTGTCGCCTGTGAGTTCCGCCCAACGCCCCGCACCCCGCCCTACCCGCCATTGCGGCCCCCCGCCCCCCCCCCCCCCCCCCCCCCCCCCCCCCCCCCCCCCCCCCCCACCCCCCCCCCCGCCCCCCCCCCCGTC
>WRIR01000027.1 GCA_009782605.1 Eggerthellaceae bacterium
CAACGTCGCGGAATACTCAGACGCGCACGACAAGAAGGACCGCATCTAGCCCCCTCCCCCCCCGTCCCCCCCCCCCCCCAGCCCTCCCTCCACACCTTCCCCCCTACCATACGCGGGCGAAGGTCGCGCAGGACACGGTGGTGCTTCCGGCACCCACCAGGGCCTTGCTTGCCGCAATGAGCGTCGAGCCCGTGGTATAGACGTCGTCGACCACAAGGACCCGCGCAGGCGGCGCACCCCCTTCGAGGAACCCTTCTCGGAGCCGGAGGCCTGCGCTCATGTTCTCAAGGCGCTGGTGCCGCGAGAGCTTGCGCTGGTCCCTGCTCCGGGGGCGCTCGAAAAGCGGCTCCACGGGAAGCCCCGCCCGCTCTGCGACATTCCTGGCAAGAAGCTCGGCATGGTCGAACCCGCGCCGCCGGAGGGCGCCGAGGGTCGCGGGGACGAAGGAGACGCAATGGCCCTGCGTCCAGCCGGGGGGCAGGGTTTCGACAAGGAGGGCCGCGATGGCCCCGGCAAGCCTCCGCTCGCCACGGTCCTTGTACGTGGTTATGAGCGCGGCGGTGCGGTCGTCGAAGACGGTGGCGCACGTGCACCGGGAAAAGGAGAGCTCCTTCTCGCCAAGCCGCTGCAGGGACACGGGGTTGCATTCGCTGCACTGTACCCGGCCGAAGGGCGCGCCGCAGCGTTGGCAGGCGCTCCAATAGTCTATATAGGGCAGGTTCCTGCAACAGCGCGCGCAAAGGACGGCGCCCGGCCTGTCGCAGATGGCGCACCGGGTCGGCCAGAGGTTTTCTGCCAGTGCCTCGGCAAGCGCCCGGGCATAGGCTTTCGGTATGTCTGCGCTCCTTTGCATTGGGGATATGATAAACCCTGATGTATGGCAAAACCTTCATGAGAATCCCCCAAAAACCTCCCATGAATCCTCCAAGAACCTGGCAAAACATCCCGGGAATCCTCCAAAAAGATTCCGCCGATCAAACAAGAATCTAACAAGAATCAAGCAAAAACCCCCACTCGCAGCCCGTGTTCCGAGAAATCCGGCATCGATTCCAAGAAATCTGGTAAACTGTAACCTGCTTCTTTCGAGTCTGTAGTTGCGGGAGCAATCCCAAATCCATGGCAGATGCGGTCGAAAGGATCCACGTAAGCCCGGCGCTTCGGTGTCCGGGTGAGCATGGCGCATTCTAGAAGTAAGTCGTACCGCCCGTTTATATGCCTCGACACGATGCAGCGGGCGAGAGGGAAATGGGTCCCTTGGGGCTCATCCCCAGTATGCGGGTGTGGGGGAAAAGACTAGGTCAGTCGGGAGAAGCACGAATAGAAGCACGAAAAGTTGTGGGTTTGAAAGGGAGGCAGTTCCGTGGCAAAGCGTTTTGGGGCGTTCATTATCAGTGTGATGCTGGGCCTGTGCATGGTCCCGACACTTTCAGGGTGCAAGTCCGAAGTCTATGTCCCCGAGGACAAGCAGCCGACGGTCTCTGCTCCGGTAATCGGCAAGAGCGGCGTCTTACGGGTCGGTGTTGACACCGAAAGCTCGCCCTTCGCCGGCAAGCCTGCCGACACGATCATCGGGCTCAATGTCGATATCGCCGCCGCCATCGCCGACGAGTTCGGCCTCAAGCTTGTGGTCGTTGACGTGGGTACCGATGTCGATAACGCACTCCAAGACGGGCTCGTCGACATCGTCATGGGTGTGGACAAGGCGGACACGGCCATTGCCTGCTGGCGCTCCGAAGCCTACATCCAAAGCGGCGTTGCCCTTTTCGCCCTGTCCTCCGACGCCCCGGTCCCCGCACAGGACTCGGGTGCGCGCATAGCGGCGCAGTCCTCGTCCATGAGCGCCTGGGAAGTCAACCGGCAGTATGGGGAAGAATCCCTCATCTCGTCCCCCGACCTCAAGACGGTCTTTAGCGACCTTGCCGCAGGCTCGGTTGCCTATGCCGCAGCCGATGCCGTTATCGGCACCTATGCCGCCTATTCGAGCAATCCGCGCGTCGATGTCTCAATCGTCGCCCTGCTGCAAAAGCCGAGCGGGTATTCGGTGGGCGTCCTCGACGACAACGCCGAGCTCAAGCAGCTGGTGAGCGACGTCCTTTTGAAGCTGACGGCCAACGGCATGATAGGCCTCGTCGAGACCAAGTGGCTTGGTGGGTCGATCGACCTCACGAGCGTTCCCTTCGCCGAGGGCGTCGTCACCCAAGAAGCCGTTGAAGAAACGCCCGACGAGCCCGAGGAAGAGGGCGAAGACGAAGGCGAGGGCGAAGGCGAAGGCGAAGAGGACTGGAACCCCGACGAAGAAGACGAAGACACCTGGTAAAAGCCCAAAAGACCTTTCTAGCTCAGGAAGTCCTCAAGTATCTCGGCCTCTGCTTCCTCTTCGGAAAGCCCAAGCGTCATCAGCTTGATGATCTGGTCGCCGGCTATCTTGCCGATGGCGGCCTCATGCACGAGCACGGCTTCCTCGCTGGCCGCCTCGATGCCGGGGATCGCGGTGACCCGCGCCTTGTCCATGATGATGGCGTCGCACTGGACGTGGCCGCGGCAGGCCGCCTGTCCGATGACGAGCGGGTTGAAGGTCTGTGACGAGTTGCCCTGCGCGACCGAGCGCGATACGACCTGCACGCTTGACTCGTCGCCTTGCAGCGCGACCTTCATGTTCGAGGTCGCGGTCTGGTCGTCATGGGTGAGCAGCTTCTCGGTCAAGACGAGCTTCGCCCCTTCCCCCAGCTCGGCATTCGTGTCCCGGACGGTTGATGTGACGCCCCGTATCTGGGTGAGCTCCATTTCGCAGTGGGAGCCCTTTTCCATGTAGACGTTCGTGACGGGGTTCAAGATGCGCTCGCCTGTACCCTCGCCCTCGCCGTAGTGCTTCTCGATGTAGCGCACGCGCGCGTCCTTGCCACAATAGAAGCTGTGGATGCCGTCGTGCTCGGAGTCCTCCTCGCAGGAGTTGTGTATCCCGCACCCGGCGATGATGGTCACGTCGCAGCCTTCGCCGATGTAGAAGCTGTTGTAGACCACGTCCTTCAGGCCCGACTGGGTCAGGATGACGGGGATGTAGACCGTCTCGCCCTTCGTTCCCGGCTTGATGGTGATGTCGATGCCGGGGTTGTCGGCCTTGGTCGCTATCTCGATGTTCGCCGAAGAGTTCCGCACGAGCAGCTGCCCGTCCTTGCGGATGTTGTAGGCGCCTTCCGGCATGCCGTGGATGCTTGCAATCTCACTGAGCAGGTTCTGGTCGATGGGGGACAGGTCAACAGTCATGGCTTCCTCAAACTTTCGTCGGTTTCGTCGGTTTCGTCGTTTCGTTCGTTTCGTCCGTGCGTGCCGTGCAGGCAGGCCCTTGCTTCAGCGGGCCACCGCGCAGGCAGGCCGCTGCCTCAGCAGGTCGTGGGAATCTCGGTCAGGTGCAGCTCGGTCGGCTGGGTCAGGGTGCAGATGGGGTGGTCCTTCGCGAGGAACCCGAGCTGCGGCATGATCACGTCCGCCGCGCCCTGCGCCTCGATGCGCCCGTCCTTGATCCAGACGATGTCGTCGGCAAGCTGGATGATGCGCTCCTGGTGGGAGATGATGACGATGGAGCGCCCGTTGCGTGCCGAATGGATGTCGCGGAAGGTCTCGGTCAGGCGGTCGAAGCTCCAAAGGTCGATGCCGGCCTCCGGCTCGTCGTAGATGGCGAGCTTCGGGTCGCGGGCAAGGATCGTCGCTATCTCGATGCGCTTCATCTCGCCGCCGGACAGGCTCTTGTCGACCTCGCGGGTGAGGTAGCTTGCCGAGCACAGGCCGACCTTGGCAAGGTACTCGTTGCAGGCAAGCATCGGGAGCTTCTTCCCGGCGGCAAGGTCGAGCAGCTTCTTCACCTTCATGCCCTTGAAGCGTGCCGGCTGTTGGAAGCCATAACCGATGCCGAGCTTCGCGCGCTCCGCGATGGGCAGGTGGGTGATGTCCGTGCCGTCGAAGAGTATCTGCCCGGCGCTCGGCTGTTCGACACCCATGATGAGTTTCGCCAGGGTGGACTTCCCGCCGCCGTTCGGCCCGGTGATGACCGTGAAGCGGTCGTCCTCGATGGTCAGGGACAGGTCGTCTATAATGCGCTTCGTTTCCTGGGAGCGTTCTTGGGTGGGAACCTCGAAGGAAAGGTTTCTCAATTCCAGCATATGCTTCTCCGTACTGTCTTTTTGTTACCATATAGATAACAATTCGGGGCGGCCACTGTCAAGCACCTTTCGGTGAATGCATAGGCCATTCTAACGCAAAACCCCGCGATATCACGACAGGAGCTCAATGACATCGAAACCACTCACGGCAGACCCGATGATTTCCCGGCTGCCGAACACGCAGCGTGCGTCCTGTTCGGCAAGGCGCCCAAGCACCGGCGCCAGGGACCGGATGTCGTGCGGCGTCGTGGCAAGGACCTCGTTGCGGGTCGTGCGCCTCCAGTCTGCCGCCAGCCTCCCGAAGAACTCCGCGTCCTGGTGCCGCGCTATCTCGCGGGGCTTGCGGGGCGCGTCGTAGCCGGCGACCGACGATATGATGTAGCCGAGCATCTCGTCCTTATGGGGGTCGAAGCCGGAAAGCCACGGCCCTGCCGCGTCGAAGCGGGCAAGCGTCGCGTCGAGGCTGGGGTCGCGGTAGGTCGAGAACTGCAGGGCGCCGCTCCGCTCGGCCTTGAACCCGGCGCCATAGGCACCCCCCTTGACCCGGCACTCGTTCCAGAGGTATTCGAGGGAAAGGACCCGGCTGGCCACCTGCCACACCCCCGAGTACGGGGCGCCGAGCAGCCGCCGGTCGTAGCTCTTCGCCACGAAGCAGATGTCGGTCGGGACGATGAAGGCCTCGTTGCGCACACGCGGCTCGGGGACGACGAGCAGCGTGCCCGTCGGCCCGCCAGCCGCTGCGGCCCCGCCGCCCGCCGCCAGCCGCAGGGTTCCGCCCTCTTCCCAGAAGCGGTCGCGCTCCTGGGGGCTCCCGGTGAAGCTGACCAGCGCCCCGTCCCGCACGAACAGCCGCCGTGCGACCGTGTTCAGGCGCTCGACGAGGGCGGGGGAGCGCCCCTCGAAGTCCTCAAGCAGGTCCTTGAGGAAGCGGTAGAAGTCGATGCCGCCCACCTGTTCGCGGACGAGCGCCGCCGTGTTGTAGTAGGATGCTGCACGCGACAGGGCCGCCCCGTTGCCGGAGTTGATGAAGCCCTGCTCAAGGGCGACACGGCTCTGTTGGAGGATGTCCCGTATCCGGCCGGTGTCGCCGAAGAGGGTGGACGACCAGATCTCTGCGGGCAGGCCCGCAAGGTCGGAGACGTTCTGTGCAAGTGCGCTCGCGCTGACCACGAACTTCGGCATCATGAGGGAGGGGTCGGCCTCGTCCCCATAGATGTCGACGAAGAAGCGCAGCGACCCGAGGCGGGCGCAGACAAGGTTGTCGAGCTCGTCTGCCGTGTGCCCGGCCGTGTCGAGCTTGCCCAGCAGCCGCATCAAGACCCCCAGGTAGGGCAGGTCCTCGAAGGGTAGGCGCCCCAGGTCGAAGTAATGGTAGGCGTAGTTGATATGCCGGGTGGGGACGGCATGGTACAGGCAGGCAAGCGGCGTGTCCCCCAAGAGCTCGAAGGGCGGCTCGGGCCGCATGTCCTGTATGTCCTCGCGCCTCAGCATCGGGAGTGCTGCCAGCGCCTCGGGCGCGTCGGGTTCCTCCTGCAGGCGGTGGAGGGCCTGTGTGCCATCGACGACCTCGCGGATGCGCGCCTCGTTCATCGCCCCGTGCAGGGCGGCGAGCTTCTCGGCCTCTCCCTCTTCGGCCAGCGCGTCAACCGGCCTCACCTCCACCCGCGCCCGATGACCGGACGCGCCGACGACCTCAAAGAGCAGCTTCTCGAAATACCCCGTGGCGAGGCCGTCCCGCATGGATGCGAAGGCGTCCTCGTAGCGCAGGTAGGCGCAGGCGAGGCTGTCGTCATAGAGCCAGCCGGTCATGGCCTGGACGGCAAGGACCACCCCGTCGGCCATGCCGAAGTCCCGCTCCCTGATGGAGAACTCCGCACGGGAAAGCGACGCCTCAAGCCGCTCGCGCGGGATGCCGTCTTCGACCAGCCGTGCCACGGTGGCGTCGATGACGGCCTGGAACTCGTCGCCTGCGTCGGGCCTCACCCCGTTTGCCTGGATGACGACAAGGGGCTGCAACTGCCCTTCGACAAGGAAGCCGTGGACGTCGTCGGCTATCTGGCTGTCAAGCAGGGCACGCTTGAGCGGCGCCTCGTTGCTGCCCATGATGGCGTCCATGAGGATGCCGAGCGCGATGACCTTCTCCCGCTCGTCGATGGTCCCCGCGACGTAGGCCACGCCCACACAGGCGTTCTCTGGCGCGGTCTGCATCTCGCAGACGATGCCCTCAACAACAAGGGGCTCCTGCCGGCCCAGGGGGTTGGGTGCGCCGATGCCGCCCGTGTCGCCCGCGCCGCCCGTGTCGCCCGCGCCGCCATCCCCGCCAACGCCGCCCGCGCCGCCGCCGTCGGCACCATCCCCGCCGCTGACCGCGCCCGCAGAAAGGTAGTTCTCGTCAAGGAAGGCAAGCTCGCGCTCCACCTCCATGTCGCCGTAGAGGAAGAGGTAGCTGTTGTCGAGCCGGTAGTGCCGCCGGTGCGTGTCCAGGTAGGCCGCATAGGTCAGGCGGGGGATGTCCCGGGGGTCGCCGCCCGACTCGAAGGAATAGGCGGTGTCGGGGAAGAGCGCCGCACACAGGGCGTTGTAGAGCACGGTGTCGGGGTCGGCCAAGACGCCCTTCATCTCGTTGAAGACCACGCCGTTCAAACGGAGCGTGTCTGTGGGCGAGTCCATCTCATAGTGCCAGCCCTCCTGCGAGAAGATCGCCTCCTTCTCGTATATCTGGGGGTTGAGCACCGCATCCATATACACGTCCATGAGGTTCAGGAGGTCCTGCTCGTTGGTGCTTGCGACCGGGTACATCGTCTTGTCGGGGAAGGTCAGGGCGTTCAGGAAGGTCTGCATCGAGCTTTTAAGCAGGTTGACGAAGGGCTCCTTGACGGGGAACTTCCGCGAGCCGCACAAAACGGAGTGCTCAAGGATATGGAACACCCCGGTCGAGTCGGCGGGCGGGGTCTTGAAGGTGATGGCGAAGGCCTTGTTCTCGTCGTCGCAGGCAAGGTACATCAACCGGGCGCCGCTCGCCGCGTGGCGCATGATGTGGGCCCTGCCCTCGAATTCCGCAATATCCTCGATACGCTCGACCGTGAAGCCGGAAACGGTAGTGCCAATCCCCAAATCCAAGATGCCATCCTTATAACGGGTCGGCCCGACAAGGCAAAACAGGTCAGCCCGACAAAAACCAATGCAACAAGCTACAAGCCAATAGGAGAAGGATACCACAGAGGCCGCCCACAGGCCGCCTCATGCGCGGGACGTGGCAGCCGAAACAGCGAAACCGCAAAGCAGCCGAGCTGGGGCACAAGAACTGCCCCCACCCGCCGCTCTCCCTCCGCGACGCATAAAGAAAGCCCTGGCCGACTCGTCATCGGTCAGGGCTTTCTCTCAGGAAAGGCAAGGCCCGCTATGCGGCATCCTTTTCTGAGGCATCCTTCCCTTTCGCCATCGCCAGCTTGATCCAGCCTGTGAGGATTCCGACCACGAACAGGAAGCCGAACAGGAGGAGCACATAAACGAAGGGCATGAAGTTGCCTTGCAGCAAGGCATAGAAGGTCGAGGTTATCGCCTCTCCCGCGTCAACTATCAGCACCTGGAATCCGCCACCGCCAAGGACCGCGAGGGCCTTCATGATGCCAAAGGGGGTGAGGATGGCACCAAGGGTAAGCAGGATGACCAGGTAGATAGGCACGGGGAGCTTCGTCAGCATGAGGACGGCCTGGGCGGTCGCCGTAACGAGGGCGGCGACGACGAAGGCCCACACGAAGGACAGCGGGTCAAGGCTGACCGGCACTCCCATAGGCGGCCCGTCGGCCGAGCCCCAGGGTGCGCCCACCTGGTCAACACTGATGCCACCAGGCGCATAGGGCGCGGTGAACACGGTACCCAGGTTCGTGAAATGCATGATGGTGGCAACCACACAGCAAAGGGCTATGGCGACAAGCACCACCTTGCACAGCAGCTCGACGACGGCGACCAAGGCGCCCTTCCCGGCACTCCCCGTGGCCTTGCTTGCGCCGAAGGTGGCGCCGGCGACCGCCGAAACGAAGCCGCAAATGGGGAGCACTGCCCCCATGCCGCCGATCGCCTCAAGCTTGGGATACACGCCGCACAAGAACAGGATCGCACCAATCAGGCCCAGGGTCCCCAGGACGAAGAAGATAGAGACTCCTTGCCCGTACAGGGGGGTGAAGGAATAGGCCGCAACAAGGCCCATGCCGACAACACCGAAGACTCCGCCAACAAGCGCGGCCCCTCCGATGGCCTTACCGTAGTTCGGTTTTTCTTCCATAACGCTCTCCTTTCCGGCGATAGGCTCGCCTACAGACTTCCGCGCCATTATACTCGCTTTTCCCGAACATCTCATGCCCCCAACAGACTGATTTCGAATAAACAAGCATGAGAACGCCGCCTCCTTGTCGCACTGGCGCGCGCGACACCGCCGCCCCCATAACGACTAAAGCCTTCAAGCACCCCCAAATCCCGTCATCCCCCGTGACGCATGACACGTGACACGTGATGCCTCTGCACTTGCTCTGGTATCTCCGCCCCGGGTGTCATTGCGGGCCTGACCCGCAATCTTGCCCGTTCCGGCCAGGAAGGGCAATAGAAGCGGAAACCTTGCCGCTGGGCCCCTGACAGGGCGTGCCCCTAGAGCAAGAAGGC
>WRIR01000028.1 GCA_009782605.1 Eggerthellaceae bacterium
CCCCCCCCCCCCCCGCGCCGCCCAGTGGGCCCCCCCTCCCCCCCCCCCCCCACCCCCCGCCTCCCCCACCCTACCCGGCAGCAACCCCCGCCTGCCCCACCGCCTGTCACCCCCGTTGCGCGCGGTTGTGGGAATCAAACCGCCAGGGTTGATTTGATTTCCACAACAGGTGTGTGGGCACACCGGCTTGGGCACAGAACCCGAGAGCGCCGTGCCGCCCCGCCCGGGCACGAAACCCCGAGAGCCCACCAATGCCCCGCCCTGCCCGCCATTGCGGCCTCGCCCCCCATCCCGTCGCCCCACCCCGCCGCCAAGGCGGCAGGACGCTTGCAGTAGTGGCGGTGCTCGCGACGAGCGGCTTCGCGCCCGGGATAGCCCCGGACAGGCATCCTTTCCCCGCTGTCAAAATTTTTCGAGTTATTGCATCAAAAGTGGACTTGTGTATGGATTATTTGCCAAAATGCCTCAAAAGTGACGTAATTTCAGCTTAAATAACAGCGTAAAAGGCAAATTTTCAAGAATTTCCGACAAAATCAATACACAAGTTCGTTTTTGATGCGATAAGTGCTAATATTATCTCATGAAGCTATTCATCAGCCATCAATCAGCCTTAGAATACTGGCGCACGTACCGTGAGCTTCCCCGAAGCAGCGCCCGACGGCGGTGCGATGTTGTGCCTCCGAGCGAGCTGCCGACCGTGGAGCCACTGGAAAGCTCAGAGTTAACCCTGCCGCTTCATATCATGTTGGGCGACCCGAACGCCCGACGGGTATCTCAAGCGATCTCCCAAACCGTGAAGCAGCATGTGTTTAGAGGCAAGTCGCCCGTCGGCTGCTTCATAAACGTCGGAGGCGGGCTCATAGTAAGCTCGCCCGAGTTTTGCTTCCTGCAGATGGCGGGCAAGTTGTCGTTAATCGAGCTTATCAGCCTGGGGTATGAGCTGTGCGGAACCTACTCGATGCCTGTACCCAGTGTCCAGGAGCTGCCTGCATGGGGCTTCTACAGCCGAGAGCCGCTTACCAGCACGAAAAAGCTCGGTGCCTTTGTTGACAACATGTCGGGTGTCAAGGGGGTTCAGAAGGCGAAGCGTGCCTTGCGCTATCTTCAGGACGGATCGGCCTCGCCCATGGAGACGAACCTTACCATTCTCTTGACCTTGCCCTATAAGTTGGGCGGCTATGGATTCCCTTTGCCGAAACTGAACAGCCGCATCGTTCCTGTGAAATCAGCCAAGCAGACTGCTGGCAAGATCTTTTATTCGTGCGACCTGTTCTGGCCAGACTATGACCTTGCCGTCGAGTACGACAGCGACTTTTTCCACACGGGCTCAGAGCGTATCGCGGAGGACTCCAAAAGGAGGAACACCTTGTCTTCGATAGGGGTTCTCGTCATCACCGTGACTAACCGACAGATTCGTAGCACCACAGAATTTGAGAAGGCAGCCAAGCTGATTGCAGGCAATATGGACAGGAGGCTGCTCTACAAAAACCCCGGATTTGCCACAGCGCACCGCGAATTGCGCAGCCAGCTATTCCTGAGATGAGGGACTTGGAGGACGTAGAGCCCGGACATCACCAAGATGCATGCGACAAAATGTGTAGACAGAGGGGCGTGCGGTGAAATGCGTGGACAACGGGACGGGGCGCCGCCGGGCTGCGGCAGGCTGCGGGCTGCGGCGGGATTAGATCTTATGCCCGGGGCGGTGTGCCCACACACCTGTTGTGGAAATCAAATCAACCCTGGCGGTTTGATTTCCACAACCGCGCGCAGCGTAGGTTGCGGGTTGCAGGCTGTAGCGGGTTGTGGCAGGCTGCGGGATTCTCTGTGGTTCTCACAAATTTTCCAAGTTATCGCATTAAAAACGAACTTGTGTATGGACTTTCGGCACGAGTCCGTGTAAATTCACGTCAAAACGTCATTTTGGCGTGAATATTCGCCACCTTCCGCGAAAAAAGGCGCGAAACCTATACACAAGTTCGATTTTGATGCGATAACTCGGAATTTTTCATTAAAAGTGCATGCTGGGGAAGGGAAGGGGGCAATAGCCCTGTCATACTGGGAAAGCTGTTGAGTTCTGGCCGCCGCCGCAACCCGCAGCCTGCCGCCGCAACCAGCCACGACCTGCAGCCCGCAGCCTGCCGCATCTCGCTACGACCTGCAGCCTGCCGCCACAGCCCGCACCCCGTCACATCTCGCCGCAGCCCGCAATCTGCCGCCCGCCGCATCTCGCAAGGTCCCGCGGCTCGCAGCCTGCTAGGCAAAGGGGGCCCAGATGCGCACGAGGCAGCATTTGCGGGTGGTGCCGTCGGTCGACTGTGTGTCGATGTTGGCATAGGTCACAATCGACCCGTTGATGCCGGTGGATGCCAGGTAGTCGCCGTAGCTGTCCGAGCCGTTCTCCACATCGAGGGCGAAATACTTCCTCTCGTTGAGGTCGACTCCGCAAACCGACCTCGATGACTTCACGACGAAGAAGTTCCTGCACCAGGACGGCGGCGCCGTCGGGGACTTGACGAAATGGAACCAGGTCTGGTTCTGGTAGTTGCCCACGGCCTTGGCGCTCTGGGGCGCATAGGTCCCCAGGTTTGAGATGCCTCCGCCGTAGCTGTAGATGTCGTCGAAGGAGAAGGTGAAGCCCGTGCTACCATACCCCGCCTCCAGGGGCTTCATGGACGGGGGAAGCACGAGCGTGTCCTTGACCGCGCCCGTTGCCGCCTCTATGAGGGTCAGCTGGTGGTGGATGGCGTCGGTGCTGGTCCGCGGCGTGATGACGAGGCTGTCCTTCAAAGGGTAGACAGGGGTGCTCATGCGGCCTTCCGAGGCATAGACGGTGTCGATCGCCCCCCCGTTGAAGGCTGCCCGCTTGAGCAGGGAATCCTCGCTGGTCTTCTCGCCGCCGAGGTGGGGGAGGACCTGCCAGAAGGCATGGCTGCCGACCGCCGCTATCGTGGGGGTCTCCCAGTCGCTGCCCCCCTCGTCGACCATGGTGGCCTCGCCAATGGCCTCGCCGTTGAAGGGCGCGGCATAGATGCGCCAGGTGTTCGAGAAGATGTTCGCCTCGGTCCAGACGACCCCCTGCTCGTTGGCGCGGATGTCGTAGATCTCGAAGCCCTGCGCCGTGCCGAGGGCCGCCTCAAGGACGACCGTGGTGCTCCCGTTTCCCAGGAACAGGATGCCTGCCTGCGTCAGCGGCGCTGCCGTCTCGGTGGGAAAGAGGCAGGCGGCGACTGTGTCCCCGTTCGCCCAGATAAGCGTCCCGTAGGGCAGCTCGTAGGTGCCGACGTTGAGGACGAGCTCGCTTGCGGGGACCAGGGTGCAGTCAGGCTCGTGCGAGAAGACCGACTCCTCGGGGACTTCCAGGTACTCGACTTCCTCGTCGTCGGCGAAGGCCTGGCCGGGCCTGGCCACAGAGCCCAGGCCTGCGGCGAGAGCGCCTGCCCCCAGGGCGCCGTAGAGGAAGTGGCGGCGGGATATCAGCAGCTCCCCGTTTGTCTGTTTCCCCGAATGCGTTCCCGAATGCGCCAAAACACTCGTCCTTCCGTGCCTTTTACTTTGCACGTTTATTGTGTCATTTCATTCGTGGGTCAAAGGGAAAACAGGCAAAATTGCTACAATAAAGCCAAATGTATCCATCAAAAGCGGGCTGTCAAAGCCCCGGTGAGCGAGGCTTCGGCCCAGCAGACGAACGAAAAGCACGAGCGAATAACACGGATGAATAACACGATGAAAAACACCAGAGACAAGCCTGAGGAGATATTCATGAGCAACGAGACTCGGCGCATACTGTTAGTTGAAGACGAAAAGGCCATCCGCGACGCGGTGACGGCATACCTCGAGCGCGAGAACTACTGGGTGACTGCAGTCGGCGACGGCCAAGAGGCCTTGGAGGAATTCTCGAAGCACCATTTTGACCTCGTGATCCTCGACCTGATGCTCCCCCGGGTCCCGGGCGAGCGCGTCTGCCGGGCAATCCGCGACAACTCCGACATCCCGATCATCATGCTGACGGCGAAGGGCGAGGTCGAAGACCGCATCATCGGGCTTGAGCTGGGGGCCGACGACTACCTGGTGAAGCCCTTCAGCCCGCGCGAGCTGGTCGCCCGTGCCCGCGTGCAGCTGCGCCGCACGCATTCCGATTCCGAGCCGCAGCGCGAAGTCCTCGAATTCGGCGAGCTGACTATCGACGTCTCCGGGCACAAGGTGCTCGTCAATGGCGATGAGATCGACCTGACGGCGAGCGAATTCAAGCTGCTGACCACGCTGTCCCGCTACCCCGGCCGCGTCTATTCCCGCATGGAGCTGGTCGAAAAGGTGCTCGGTTACGACTTCGAGGGCTACGAGCGCACCATCGACAGCCACGTGAAGAACCTCCGCGCGAAGATCGGCGACAACCCGCGCAGCCCGAAGTGGCTGCACACGGTGCACGGGGTCGGGTACCGCTTCGAGGACCCGGCAAAGGCCTCCCAATAGCCAGCAAGAAAGGGGCACGCATCGGAGCAGGTGGCCAACAGCATCAACACCAGCAGCGCCAACAGCGCCAACAGCAGCAGTAGCAGCAGCGAGAACACGGCCATCATCGATCGCAAGGGGCAGTCGCCCCGACAGCCTGTGTGGAAGAGCCTTTCCTACGCCACGCGGCTGACGCTTTCCTTCGCGGCAATCGCCGCCATGACCGCGCTTGTGTCCATCGGCGTCGTCTCCTATGTGTGGGAGCAGCACTTCAAGACCTACACCACCGAGAACATCCAGATACTCGCCGACAAGACGGCGGAGCAGATAGCGGCCGAATACAAGAGGAAGCACGACCTGAGGACCGCCTCGGACCCCGCCCGCTACGCGAGCCTCTACACGCGCGGTATCGGGGTGAAGGTGGTCCAGAAAGGCGGGGAAGAGGAAAACGTCGTCTACGACTCGACTGTGGTCGACATGGGCGGCGGCAACACCTCGCCCTCCCTTGAGCCCCGGGCGGCCATCCAGACGAAGACCGCCGACATCGTCGTCGACCGGGAGGTCATCGGCTATGTCCGTATCTGGGTGTACGGCACCGACACCCTGCTTCGTTCGACCGACGAGCAGTTCCGCCGGAACTCCTACCAGGCCATGCTGTTCTCCAGCGCGCTGGCCATTGTCCTGGCGATGTGCCTCGGGTTCCTGTTCGCCCGCAACCTGGTGAACCCCATCAACCGCATGACGAAGACGGCGCAGGCCATCAGGGACGGCGACCTCTCGGTGCGCACACGGCTCACGGGCGAGGACGAGATAGCGCGCCTCGGCGAGACCTTCGACGAAATGGCGGACTCGGTCGAGAAGGACCGCGAGCTTGAGCGCCGCCTCACCACCGACGTCGCCCACGAGCTGCGCACGCCGCTCATGGCCATCCAGTCGACGGTCGAGGCGATGGTCGACGGCGTCTTCGTGCCCGACACCGAGCGGCTTGAGACCGTGAACTCAGAAGTGGAGCGCCTTTCGCGCCTCGTCGACGCGCTTTTGCGCCTCTCGCGCCTTGAGAGCCGCAGCACCCCCATAAAAGAGGAGGTCATCGACGTGGGCGAGCTCATCTCGGGCATCGTGGCCACGCACGATGCCTTCGTCAACGACTCGGGGCTCACGATGAGCTTCCAGGCGGACAAGGGCGTCTACATCTTCGGAGACGCCGACATGATACGCCAGGCAACCGCCAACCTCATCTCGAACGCCGTGCGCTACACCCCCGAGGGCGGGCAGGTCACGGTGCGCGTGAAACAGGGCGACATCATGGCCTCGATAGCGGTGCAGGACACCGGCATCGGCCTGACCCCCGAAGAGACGAAGATGGTGTTCTCGCGCTTTTGGCGCGCCGACGCGGGGCGCAGCCGCGAGTACGGCGGCCTCGGGGTCGGCTTGGCGGTCGTCAAGGAGATAGTCGACCGCCACGGCGGCTGGGTGCATGTCGACGGCAAGCCCCAACAGGGCGCCACCTTCACCATCTACATCCCGCTCTACGACGAAGAGGCGGTCAAGTACAAGGCCCGCAGCAAGGAAGCCCGCAGCAAGGAAAAGAAGTCCCGCTGGAACTAGAAAGGGAAGGGAACTCCCACCGGAACCAGGAAGGGAAAGGAAAGGAAGCACGATGACAGGAATCGACATTGCCCCTGATGCCCAGGGGAAGGTACGCGACCTCTACGACCTCGGCGAGAGCCTTCTGCTCGTGGCGTCCGACCGCATCTCCGCCTTCGACTACGTCCTTGCAGACGACATCCCCCACAAGGGCGCCGTGCTCACCCAGCTCTCCTGCTTCTGGTTCGAGCTGCTTGACGGCGTGACCGCAAACCACCTGCTCTCGACGGACGTGGCCGACCTGCCCGCGCGCTTCGCGCCCTACGAGGACTACCTGCGAGGGCGCTTCATGCTGGTGCGGAAGGCAGAGATGTTCCCGGTCGAGTGCATCGTGCGCGGCTACCTTGCGGGCAGCGGCCTCAAGGAATATGCGCAACAGGGCACGGTCTGCGGCATCGAGCTCCCGGCGGGGCTGGTGAACTCGTCCAAGCTGGCCGAGCCCCTCTTCACACCTTCCACCAAGGCCGCTATCGGCGAGCACGACGAGAACATCAGCTTCGAGGCCGCCGCCGCGCTGCTCGGCACGGGTGTCGCGGCCGACCTGCGCGACCTCTCGCTTGCGGTGTACGCCACGGCACGCGACCACGCGGCCGCGCAAGGGATCATCATCGCGGACACAAAGTTCGAGTTCGGCATGGTCGAGGGCGGCATCGTCCTTGCCGATGAAGTGCTCACCCCGGACTCGTCCCGTTTCTGGGCGGTGGATGCCTACCGGGAGGGCGTCGACCAGCCGAGCTTCGACAAGCAGTACGTGCGCGACTGGTTGGACGCGAACTGGGATCGCAGGGGCAGACCGCCCCGCCTGCCCCAGGATGTCGTCGAAAAGACAAGCGAGAAGTATATCCAGGCATACGAAAAGATCACAGGGCGGCCATTTCAGGTAGCCTAAAGGCGGTACCATCCGGTATCATAGCCTCATACGTTTGAGATGAGGGAAAGGGCAAGGCAGAGATGAGCCAGCGAAACCCGATGAACGACCGGTACCAGGTCGACGAGAAGAAGGGGCAGACGCGCAGGAGCGCCGCCACCGCGAAGCCCAAGGCGAAGGCTGCGTCGAGCGTGCGGATGCAGAGCGCCACGAAGACCCCGAAGCAAAAGAAGCTTGAGGAAAAGGCGCGGCGCGACGAGCGCAACGCACATGATCGCAAATACTACAACCCCCCGACCGAAGAGTTCAAGATGTGGAAGAAGCTCTATTGGGGACTGCTGGGGCTTGCCATCATAACCACGGGCGGCTCCTACCTGCTGCGCATGTACGCGGTCGTCCCCGAACAGGTGAGCCTGACCGTGCTGGCCTTCGGGTACGTGGGCATCATCGGCGCCCTCATCGTCGACTTCGCGAAGGTCCGCAAGCTCCGCAGGGCCTATCAGGAGGAAATGGCCTCCAAGGCGACAAAGGAGCTGCGGGCCGAGGCCAAGAAGGAGCACGCCGCCGCCGTTGCCGCCAAGAAGGCCGCGGCAGCCGCCGAGGACGACAAGGCACGGGAGGCAGCCAGCAAGGCCGGGGTGCCCGGCGCAGGAAAGCCCGGCAGGAAAAGCACCTCCCCCTTCTCCAGCTTGAAGGAGTCGGCTATCCAGGTATTCCAGGGGAACAAGAAGGCTGCGACGACCACCGAGGCCGCCGACAAGGCACGGGAGGCAGCCAACAAAACTGACAGCAAAGCAGGCAAGCGGAAGGGCAGGCAATGAAACGCTACGAGATATTCATCACCGCAAAGGAAGGCATCTTCGACCCTGCGGGGGAGACGTCGAAAAACGCGCTTCTGAACCTCGGCTATGACGGAGTCGAAGGGGTGCGCATCGGCAAGTTCGTCGAGCTCGACGTCGATGACACGGTGACCCCTGCCCAGGTAGGCGAGATGTGCGAGAAGCTGCTTGCCAACCCGGTCATCGAAGACTTCGAGATCAAGGCCTAGGCGACGAAGGGACGGCGCATGAGATTCGGAGTTGTCCGGTTTCCCGGAACGAACTGTGAGCAGGACGCGGTACACGCCCTTCGACACCTGGGGCTTGAGGCGGACTACGTCTGGCACCAGGAGTCGAGCCTTGTCGGCTTCGACGCCGTCGTGCTGCCGGGCGGGTTCTCCTACGGCGACTACCTCCGCTCGGGGGCCATCGCGCGTTTCTCGCCGGTCATGAGCGAAGTGGTGAGGTTTGCGCACAAGGGCCATCCGGTCATCGGGATATGCAACGGCTTCCAGGTGCTCACCGAGGCGCACTTGCTCCCCGGTGCGCTCATCCGCAACAAGAAGTTGAAGTTTTTGTGCCAGAACACCTCGCTTCTGGTGCAGGACTCGGTTTGCCGGTGGCTTGACGTGCCAGCAGGGACCGTCCTCGACATACCTATCGCCCACCATGACGGCAACTATATCTGCTCCCCGTCCGACTACGAGCGTTTGTGCGCGGGCGGTCAGGTCGTCCTGCGCTACTGCGAGGCCGACGGCACCGTGCTGCCCGACAGTGCCCCGAACGGCTCCTTTGACAACATCGCCGGCATCTGCAACGAGGCGGGCAACGTCTTCGGGCTCATGCCGCATCCCGAACGGGTGGTGGACGGCGTTTCGGGAAACACGCAAGGAAGCGCCTTCTTCGAGGCGATTCTCGCCCATGCGGTATGACAGGGGGCCGTGCGGGAGGGGGGCGGGGGAACTGGTCCATGTGGGAAAGTAAAAAGGCCCCCCGCCCCCCGCCC
>WRIR01000029.1 GCA_009782605.1 Eggerthellaceae bacterium
GGAGGCGGCGGTTTTTGGGTTACTTGGGCTGACCAGCCGACGAAACAAGCCGACGCTGCGGCTCCCTGTGGCACCCGGCCTTGCCCCTTTTGCGCTTGCCTTCGCGTACCGAAGTACGCTCAGCCGCGCAACGGGGCAATCCCGGGCACCACAGAAAGCCTCGCTGACTGACGTGGACCCGGGGGGACAGGTGTGACAAGGGGCCGTATAACTTGTCACACGCCCCCTGCCGTCATTGCGGGCCTGACCCGCAATCCTGCCCATTCCGGCCAGACAGGGTGTGGTGAAAGGAGCTTTCGGAAACTCCCCAATGCGTGTGCGGCTGCGTTGTATTAGAATACTGCCATGCGAAAAGCGCGGAGGTATAGCGAGCGGGACATCAGGACGCCTATCCGGGGGATGGGCGTCGTCTTGGCAAGCACCCTGGGCTTCCTTGCCTTTCTGGGCCTTCTGATCGTCTCGACCTGGCTTGTTCTCGGATAAGGGAACAGGGCAGGGCCGGGCCGTGGGCACGAGAAGCTAGTCAGGGGCGCAAAGGGGCATGTGGCAGCGCTTCACATTCTACGACGTGCGGGTCATCGGGCACTACCTGGGCGTGCTCGTGCTCTTCTTCTCCTTCGCGCTCCTGTTCCCCCTGCTCGTCGGGCTTGCCTGCCGCGAATGGGTCCCGGCCTCCCACTACCTGCTGACGATAGGCATCGCCTTGATAGTCGGCAGCCTCCTGCGCCTTGCGGTGGTCAGCCCCCGGCGGCTCAACCGCCAGCAGGCCCTCGCGGTCACGGGCTTCTCCTGGATAGTGCTCGCCTTCGTCGCGGCCATCCCCCTGTACCTGTCCGGGCATTACGCGGGCTACCTCGACGCCCTCTTCGACGGGGTGTCCGGCATCACCACCACGGGTGCGACGGTCATCCAGGACCTCGACCACCTCTCCTACGCCGACAACATGTGGCGCTTCGTCATGCACTTCGCGGGCGGCCTGGGGCTCATCGTCGTCGCCCTGTCCTTCGGGCTCTTCGGGAAGCAGGGCGCGGGCGCGAGCCTGTATTCCTCCGAGGGGCGCAGCGAGCATGTGGTCCCCAACATCGCGCAGACGACGCGCCTCATCTCGAAGATCGCGCTTTTTGTCATCGCCCTGGCGACGGTCGTCCTCACGGGGTGCTGCCTCGCCTTGGGCATAGAGCCGCTGCGTGCGGTCCTCCAGGGGCTTTGGCTTGCGGTGTCGGGCTTCATGACCGGCGGCTTCTCGCCCATGAGCGACAGCATCATGTACTACCACTCCTACAGCATCGAGGCCGTCCTCATGGTGCTCATGGTGCTGGGCTCCGTCAGCTTCGCGCTGCACGCCGAGATTTGGAAGGGCCGCACCGACTTCTTCTTCCGCGACCTTGAGGTCAGGACGGCGCTTCTGTGGCTTTCCGTCACAACGCTCGTGTTCGCGGCCGCCTTCGTGACAAGCCTGCACTTCGCCGACGTGGTGGCGATGATACGCCGGGGCCTCTTCATGATCGTCGCCGCGTTCTCGACGACCGGGTTCCAAAACATTGCCACGAACCAGCTGGCGACGGCGTTCTCGTCGGGGGCCTTCTTGACGCTGGCCCTCCTTATGTCGGTCGGCGGGAGCGCCGGGAGCACCACGGGCGGCATCAAGCTGCGGCGGGTCGGCATCATCGCGAAGTCCATCGTCGCGACCACCAAGGAGACCTTGGCGCCCGACTCGGCACGGGTGGTGGTGGACTACCACCATATCGGACGGCGAGTCGTGTCCCCCCAGGTCGTGAAGGAGGCCATGACGGTTTTCGCGCTCTTCGTGGTCACCTACGCCATCGGCACCATGGCGGGCATCGCGCACGGCTACGAGGCGACGCAGGCCATCTTCGAGTCGGTCGCCATGGCGAGCAACGGGGGCCTGTCGCTCGGCATCGTAGGGGCAGGGATGCCCGCGAGCCTTGAGGTCGTCTATATCGTCGAGATGTGGGCCGGCCGCCTTGAGTTCGTGACCTTCATCGCGCTGCTTGTGGAGGTCGCCGTCTCGTTCAGGCTGCGGCGCCGCGTCGAAACAGGGAGGCCGGCATGAGAATGCGGACAGGGGACGGTATGGGGTGTCAAGGGGGGTGTCAATGGGGACGTATAATTTTGACACCTTTTCACGCTCTCTTCCGTCGCGAAGCCGAACGAAGGTGTCAAAATTATACGTCCCCATTGACACCCCCGGCAGCCAAAAAGTGGACACAGTACCGTCCCCTGTCCACATTCCTTGCCGTCCTCGCCCTTGCGTGCGGGGTGCTGCTCCCCTTCCCGGCTGCGGCCTGGGCCGTAGACGGCCAGGGCACAGAGGGGGGGAACAGGGGGCGCCTGTCTGCGGAAAGCACCCTGCCGGGCGACGCCGGGCCAAAGGACGCCCGGCAGGAAAGTACGGGCGTCGCCATCGCCGAGCTTGCGGCCGGCGGCTCGGATTTCGACGGCCAGGCGGTCTGGGTCGTTGGGGAGGCGGTGGGCGACCTGGTAAACGCAGGCTCCGACAAGGCTTTCAGCTGGGTCCTTTTGACCTCGCTCGAAGAGAAGTCGAACATCGCGGTCACCGTGTACATGAGGCAGCAAGACACCGAAAAGGTAGACCGCCTGGGCAGGTACGGCATCAAAGGCACGACGCTTCGGGTCGAGGGCACCTTCCATCTGGTCTGCCCGGAGCACGAGGGCATCAGCGACCTCCATGCGGTGCGGGTCTCGGTCGTCGAGGAGGGCAGCCAGACCAAGGAGGCCTTCGACGCGGGCACCTTCCTCCCGGGGGCCGTCGTCGTCACGGTGGGGCTGGCGCTGCTCGGCGGCTACTACCTGCTCCGCGAAAGGCGGCGCTGATGCCCGGGGACAGGGCTGGGGGTCCGCCTGCGGGCCAGCACGAATGCCAATCCGAGTGTCAAGGGGGACGTATAATTTTGACACCTTCGTTCGGCTTCGTGACGGAAGAGAGCGTGAAAAGGTGTCAAAATTATACGTCCCCATTGACACCTACGTCCCCATTGACACCTACGTCCCCATTGACACCTACGTCCCCATTGACACCTACGTCCCCATTGACACCCTCTTTGACACCCGAAGGTCGGCTTGAAGGCCAGGTGGTGAAGCTCGACCGGGGCTACCCCCTCGTGCGTGCCGAGGACGGGGCCCTCTACCGCTGCGAACACGCGATCGCCCTGGTGAAGGAGCACACCCTGCGCGCGGCTATCGGCGACAGGGTGGCCATCGACGTGGGCGAGGGTCACGACAAGGCACTTATCAAGGAGATACTGCCGCGCACGAGCCAGCTTGTCCGCAAGGACCCGTCCGAGCAGGCCCTCTCCCAGGTGCTCGCGGCGAACTTCGACCGTGTTTTAGTGGCGCAGCCCCTCACCGACCTCAACATCCGCAGGCTTGAGAGGGAGCTGGTCCTCGCCCACGAGACGGGGGCGGCGGTGTCGGTCATCCTCACCAAGGCCGACCTCGCCGCCACCGAAGGGCAGCAGGAATCCGTCCTCGGCCGGGTGCGGGGCCTCGTTGGCACGGGCGGGGTGTCCGTCGTGTCCACCGCCGACCCCGTAAGCATCGAGGCGCTGCGTGCGCTCATCCCCCCCGGCGAGGTCGCGGTTTTGGTCGGGAAGAGCGGCGTGGGGAAGTCGAGCCTGGTCAACCTCCTTGTGGGGCACGAGGTCCAAAAGACAGCCGACGTGCGCGACACAGACGGGAAGGGCCGCCACACCACGGTGAGCCGCGAGATGATAGAGATCCCCGGAGGCGGGCGGGTCGTGGACATGCCGGGCATCCGGGGCCTGGGGCTTTGGGATGCGGACGCAGGCATCGAGGCCGCCTTCTCCGACATCGAGGAACTTGCCGGGGCTTGCCGCTTCCGCGACTGCAAGCACGAGGCCGAGCCGGGATGCGCGGTGTGCGCCGCGGTCCGGCAGGGCGTGCTTGCCGAGGGCCGCCTCGCCTCCTGGCGGGCGCTGAAGCAAGAGACGGCCGCCATACAGGGCCGCCGGGAAGAGGCCGCCCGCCTGCGCACCCGCAGCGGCCACCCCCGCACCCGCAAGCCCCCGCCACCCCCCGAAGAAGACGAGAGCTAGCCCCCGCCCCTTGTCACACGGGGACGGGACTGCGGGACTGTCCCCTGCCCACTTGCTGGATGGTATCAGTCCTTGTAGTTTTGCGTGGCGAGGTCGCTCAACTCGCGAACAGACAGACCTTCAAACAATGATTGCTGCCATTCGGTGTAGTCAGAAATTTGCCTCTGAATGGAAAGCTTTGCTTCGGTTTCGAGCTTGACCTTGATTTGCTTCTGGTCGTCAAAGGGACGGTTGAAGCAACAATTATCAAGATATATGCGCATGATTCGCTCCATCCTCTCAGGTTACATTTTATACCGTAATCCAGCGAATGTACATGCTGGTACCTGCGCGACTGCGCGTGTGGCAGGGGGCCGTATAACTTGACACGCTCTGTCACACATATTCTTGTCAACTTGACAAGAATCTCCCTGCCTGTTAGGATTCTGTCCTCTGGACACTGCGGGATCGGCAAAGGGGCGAGGCCATGGATGCCATGACGGTAGGAGAGCTCAAGGCGAGCTTCTCCGAGGTGATACACAAAGTGCAACGGGGCGAGAAGGTGGAGGTCTTGTACGGTCGCGCAAAAAAGCCCGTTGCGCGCATTGTCCCCATCGAGGAAGAACCAAAGCCCCGGAGGATAGGGCTGTTGAAGGGGAAGATCAGATACACCCTCGACGATGATTTCAAGTTCAGGTCCGAGGAAGAGTTCTTGGGGCTGGAATGATGTACCTGATGGACAGCCATGTCCTGCTGTGGATACATGACGACAACCCTGCCTTGAGCAACAGGGCGCGCGGGATTATCACCGACCCCCGTAACGAGGTCTATGCAAGCACCGTCTCGTTTTGGGAACTGTCGCTGAAGCACGCGCTCGGCAAGCTTCCCTTGGCAGGTGTTGAGCTTGAGGATTTCGAGGGGTATCTGGGCGACTCGGGGCTGGGCGTCATCGGCCTCAACGAGCGCGAAAGCCTTTCGTTTCATCGGCTGCCCCCGGTCGCAGGGCACCGCGACCCCTTCGACCGCATGCTCATCTGGCAGGCCATATCCCGCGGTATGAGCCTCATCAGCAACGATAGCTCCTTTGAGGCATACCGCGCCTTTGGCCTGCACCTGACATGGTGAAGGTGCACAACGTGTCAGAAGATATGAATGGGGACGGACGTGTCAATGGGGGGCCCATTGCCACGCAAGGAGCTGCTATGAGCCCAATAAGGCAAGGGGCACGACCAATATGTCGTCGGGCTGCCTGTATGCGTGAGTGCCTGTGTTGATGAGGATCTTGGTTAACCGCCTTGAGCCATCCAGCCGATCTTCCAGCCAGTTGAGCCCGTTGCCGTCTCCTGTGTTTACCTGGGGGCTCAACTTGACCTCGATGCCAAGCAGGTCGTCGCCCCTTTCGATGATAAAATCGACTTCATGCCGTCCGTCTGAGGTTCTGAAATGATAGAGGTCGGCGTCTGCGCCCTGGGCGTACACCCTAAGTGAGATTGCCACAAGGTTCTCAAAGAGCCTGCCGAAGACCGAATTGTCGCGACTGCTGCCGACCCCGAGCTCTTGGGTGCTCGTAAGCAGCTCGTTCTTGGGTTTCTTTAGGAGGGCAAGGGCAAGTGCCGGGTCAACAAGGAAATGTTTTTGGCTGCGCCCGAGCGTTGCGATCGGGTTCGGCGTGGGCAGCCATGGGTCGACGCGCTCGGTGAGATAGAGGCGGTCAAGGGCATCCCTATAAACAAGAGTGGTGTCTTTGCTGGGCATCCTCTCTTCACCAGGAGTGGAAGCACGAAGAATCTTGGCATATGAGGTAGTTGTGGCAGTAGCAGCCGCATAGGCGGTGAGCCAGGCTCTCAGGACATTGGGCTTGCGGACCACCACGCCCAGCTCCTCGAACTCTTTTTCCACAATGGCATCGATATATCCTTGTACAAGGGCTTTTATGCCTTGGTCAGAGTAGCCCCTGATTCCAGGAAAGCCCGAGGCAAATATCTCGTGGGCATAATCCCTAAAACCAACGGGAGATTGCTCGTACAGGCCGCTATAGCTTGCGCCGTCAAGTATCTCCGATATAGACACAGCCTGTTCGGCGAGCCCTCTTTCTTCTAGGGACATCGGGCGCATATGGAGCTGAACTATGCGACCGGCGCCACTGTGGATGCCATAGCCTTTACCGGACGTGCTGCCAGTGAGGATGAAACGGTTAGGGCTTGGATCGCTGTCAACGATGTGGCGTACGTTGTCCCAGCTTTGCGCTGCCCTTGGCCACTCGTCTATGAGCACCGGCCGCCTTGTTACCTTCGCCAAATCTTCCAAGCTGACTGCCAGTGCCCTTGCAGGCGCACTGACGTCCATGTGCAGAACAGTGCCTGCCAGTTGCTTGGCGGTCTCGGTCTTTCCGACACCCTTGGCACCCACGATCGAGACAGCTGGCACTTCACCTAAAAGGCCAGCGAGCTCCTTGTCGATTGTCCTTTCAATATATCGCATAGAGAAATTATTACCCTAACCAGCGTATGTGTCAAGAAATCGCCAGTTTCTGCACCAGTTAACCGTCGATTTCTGCACCAGTTAACCGTCGATTTCTGCACGGGAGTGGACAGCGGTTGATTGTCACTGGGAATGCAACTCACCGGGCACTCACCCTGTCAGTGCCGCAGCCACCGGGCATTCCGAATGGCACTACAAGTATGTTGCCGGGCGAATGCCCGGCCCTTTCAAAGAAGGAGGCGGCAAAGCCGCCGACGCACGCCTCTCCATCGCAAGGGATACCAATGCCACGGTATTCACCGTGCGTGTCGCTGTCCCCGTGACACGTTTTTTTGCATAATTGTGCATAAATTATGTTATTAAAATGGGGGGGGGGGGGGGGAATTTTAAAAAAACGGGGGGGTTTATGAAAAAAGGGGGGGAAGGAAGGCCCCCCTTAAGGGGGGGCGGGGGGGGGGTTCCGGCC
>WRIR01000030.1 GCA_009782605.1 Eggerthellaceae bacterium
AGCCAGAGGCTACCGTAACAATGAGTACTTCAAAGCGATGATCTATTTGAATTGCAGCGGTCTTGACCTGAGTGTGGTGCCCAGTTGATGATCTATACTACCCATAGTAAACAGCGAAAGGCCATGAAACACTTTTGAAACGCCTTACTTTTCTTTCGTCTGTTGTTTTCATTTTGCCGTAGTATTGCATATACGTTGCAGTATAATAAACATACTGAGCAGCAAAAGAGGTGTGCAAAATGAACGAGAGCACCAATGTCAGCATCCGAATGGACGTGCAGTTGAAGAAACAGGCCGAGGAGCTTTTCGCCGACCTGGGCTTGAACATGACCGCAGCCATGACCATCTTCCTCCGCCAGGCCGTCCGCAGCCAGGGAATCCCCTTCGAGGTCTCCCGCGTCCCCAACGCGGAGACCATCCTGGCCATGCGAGAGGCAGAGCTCGCTGCCCGCGACCCGAACGTGAAGGGCTACATCGACCTCGATGAGCTGTTCCGAGATCTGAAGTCATGAGCGTCAAGTACACAGTCAAGCCAACCAGGCGGTTCCTCAAGGACTACAAACTGATGGGGAGGCGCAACCTGGATATGTCCTTACTTGACGAGATCATCGTAAAGCTGGCACAAGGTGTCCCGCTCCCCGAAGGCAACCGCGACCATGCGCTGACTGGGAATTATGCGGGGCATCGCGAGTGCCATGTCGCCCCGGACTGGCTGCTTGTCTATCGCATCGAGGACAATATCCTCATCCTTTCCCTTACCCGCACAGGAAGCCACAGCGATCTATTCTGAGAAACAGTATGAATTGAAATAAACAACGACACGATAATCTGCATGGCAGGCGGTTTGCTGTCGGCAGGCAAGAAAAATCCACCGCCCTGTTCCCTGATGCTTTGCGTCAACTGGAAGGGTAGGCAAAATTATCGAAGCACACGGGGGCGTGTTCCCCTATAATAGCTCACATGAAGACCCTTGTGATCATACCGGCGTTCAACGAAGAAGGCAGTATTGTCGAAACGGTGGGCTCGCTGAGGGAGGCCATGCCCGGCGTTGACTATGTAGTCATTGACGACGGCTCGTCCGACCGCACCGGGGAGCTCTGCGCCGAGAACCACCTCGACGCCATCAGCCTCTTTGCGAACATCGGGCTTGCCGGGGGCTTCCAGACAGGCATGAAGTACGCGTGGCGCAAGGGCTACGACGCGGCGCTCCAGTTCGACGCCGACGGGCAGCACAGGCCGGACTACATCCAGGCCATGCTCGACGCGATGGGCGAGACGGGCGCCGACATCGTGGTCGGGTCGCGCTTCCTCGCCCGAAGGAAGCAGCTCTCGGGCCGCATGGCGGGGTCGGCCCTGATCTCGGGGCTCATCAGGCTGACCACAGGCAAGTCGGTAAAGGACCCCACCTCGGGGATGCGCCTCTACAACAGGTCCATGATAGAGCTCTTCGCAGCCGGGCACGACATGGCGCCGGAGCCCGAGACCCTGGCCTACTGCCTGCGCAAGGGGGCCAAGGTGGTCGAGGTGCCCGTCGAGATGCGGGAGCGCACCGCGGGGAAGAGCTACCTGAGCGCGTCGAAGGCCGCCTCCTACATGCTGCGGACCTGCATATCCATCCTGGTACTGCAGTGGTTCAGGTGATTTGCATGAGCGGCTTCTTGAGGGTGTTCTTGATAGTCAGCGCACTTTTGGTCCTGGCCTTCGTGATACGGCGGGTCAGGAAGGCAGAGATGCGTGCGGCGGACACGGTCTTCTGGTTCCTGCTCGCGGCGTCCTTCGTCCTGCTCGCGGCCTTCCCCCGGATAGCCTTTTTCTTCTCCGACCTTTTGGGAGTGACATCGCCCGCGAACTTCGTCTTCCTCTTCGTGATCGCCGTGCTCTTCATCCGCGAGTTCGCCTCGGCCATCGAGATAGCCAGGCTCCGCGGGAAGATAGACACCCTCGTCCAGGAGATAGCCCTGGCCGAGCACGAGCACAAACGTGAGCGCAGGGGCAGGGGCGGAGATGGAGGCACGAGTGGAAGTCGGAGCAACTCCGAAGGCACCGAATAGGCCGCACCCCCACGCCCCCAAAGCCCGACCCGCACATCCGTCAAATCTCCCCCAGGAACAATAATAGCAATTGGCACAAGACTACTGTATGCTAGTATGGGATGCTTGCACCTAATAGGAAGTGCTCAAAACTGACCGGGTCGCTATCTCGATTGAAAAACAGGCTGCAAGGTACTACAATAGGCCGAAAGGAGGTTTTGAGATGACTTCTATCAGCTTTGAAGCGGTTGCGGAAAACGGCACCATCAGGATACCCGAAGAATACGCCAAGCAGATAGGCCCGAGCGTCAGGGTCGTCGTCCTTCCCGTGAAGGCAGTACCCGACAGGAAGAGCGACCGGATACCCTTCTTCGGCTTCGACACCGCAGGCCACCGGTTTGACAGAGACGAAGCGAATGCGCGATAGGGTCTTTGTGGATACCAATGTGTTCGTCTATCTGCAGTCGACTTCGGACGGCGGGAAAAGGGGCATTGCCCAACGCGTCATCGACGAGCTTGACTGCTGTGTGAGCACCCAGGTGTTGAACGAGGTCTCCAACGTGTTAGCGAGAAAGGCCGGGTTCTCCTATGTCCAGATCGGCGAGGTCGTCGATGGCATCGTGCAGACATGTGAGGTAACGACCGTCGATTACGGGACGATCCGCAGAGCCCATGGGATAGCCCAAAGGTATCAGCTCGGGTATTATGACAGCTTGATAATCTCGTCGGCGCTTGAGGCCGGCTGTAAAACCCTCCTTACAGAAGACCTGACAGACGGCCAGATTATTGGCAGGGAACTGACAATCCTGAATATCTTCGACCATCCCAAATTCTTCGATAGATAGTATTGCTCTTCATACGCGAGTTCGCCTCGGCCATCGAGATAGCCAGGCTCCGGCGACAGGGAGAAGCGCGAGATCGACATCCTCATCTTCGAGAACGGCACCCTGTGCCCCGTCGAAGTCAAGAAAGCCGCATCCCCCGGAACGGAGGCAGTGAGGCATTTCAGGGCACTCAACCCCGTAGCCGAGCCGGAGCGGTTCGACGGACTGGGGCAATACAGAGTTGAGATAGGAAACGGCGCAGTGATCTGCATGGCAAGCGACCTGTTGCCGGCAGACAAGAAGAACTGGTTCGTTCCAGCCTGGCTGCTCTAAGGACAACCAGGTCGACCATGTGCCAAGGAGACGTTTCTGTTGACACGTGGGGCAGGCCGCGTAAACGGGGAGGGGAAGGGGCACACTCACGTCCGTGAGAGGCGGTACTTTTGCAGGGCTTTGCGCTTGACGAGGCGCAGAGCCCTCACGAAGGCATCGCCTATCACCCGCGTCCCGGGCCGGAGGATATCCTCCTTGATCTGCTCCACCGCCTCGCCTCGCAGTATGAAGTCGGCATAGAAGTCGACCCGGTCGGCCTTCGGCAGCGACGCCAGGTAGTCAGCCTTGGCCTGTTCGTCGTCGCTCTCATACCAGCTCTGGGTCGCCTGCTGGACGAGCCAGTCTATCTGGCGCATCATCGCCTCGATGAAGGTATCGTCGAGATCGGCTGCGTTGTCCCTCATCCACCGCTTCATCTCGCGCACGCACACGGCATAGCCCTTGACCGTGGCAAGGCCCTGTGTCCGGGTGGCCATGGTCGACCCGAGGCGTACGCGGCGCATGTAGAGCACGTCGGAGAGGAAGGACGACCTCTCGGAGGCGACCAGGGTCTGGAAGGTGAACAGGTCGTCCTCGTGGATTATCCCCTCATAGAAGCGGATGTGGTGGTCCTCGATAAGCGAGCGCCTGACCATGCGCAGCGGCCCGTGCGGGAAGAACTCGCGGCGCTGTGCGAAGACGGTGAAGAGCTCCTTGCCGGTCGCCACCCCGTCGAAGGGCGCGCGCCGACCAAGGTCTTCCCAGAAAAGGTCCTGCGAGTCCTTCGAGTCGAAGAAGGAGCGGGCGGAAAAGTACAGGTCGTCCAGATTCTGTGCCGTCGCGCGGGCCACAAGCTTCTCAAGGGCGTCGTCCACAAGGTAGTCGTCGGAGTCGAGGAAGACGATGTAGTCGCCCTGCGCGAGGCCGAGCGCGGCGTTTCGCGCAGCGCTCTGGCCGCGGTTTTCCTCCAGCGCAACAAAGGAGAATCGCGGGTCTGCCCCTGCACAGGCCCGTGCCTTCCCCAGGCTGCCGTCGGTCGAGGCGTCGTCCACACAGATGACCTCGAAGTCGGGAAGGCTCTGGCGCACAAGCGACTCAAGGCATTCTCCGATATAGGGCTCGCAGTTGTACAGCGGGACGACAACCGTTATCTTGGGCAGCTGTGTGCGTGTGGCCATGTCAAGACACTTCCTTTCCTCAGTGTTGAAATGTGTCAACAGAAACGTCGCCTCGACACACACTCAGGCCCGTGAGAGGCGATACTTCGCGAGGGCCTTGCGCTTGACGAGGCGCAGGGCCCTCACGAAGGCGTCGCCTATCACCCGCGTCCCGGGCCGGAGGATATCCTCCTTGACTCGCTCCACCGCCTCGCCGCGCAGTATGAAGTCGGCATAGAAGTCGACCCTGTCGGCCTTCGGCAGCGACGCCAGGTAGTCGGCCTTGCCCTGCTCGTCCTCGCTTGCACACCAGTCGTGGGTCGCCCCCCGGGCGCGGCCGGCTATCTTGGGCGGCCTCCCCCCCCCGCAGGAAGCCGCCGGGGGGGGGGGGGCGGGCC